>JACIWK010000015.1 GCA_014360985.1 Candidatus Bipolaricaulota bacterium | reverse complement strand
TTCATCCAGTCGAGGAACTCCCCGCTTCCGTAGGCCATGTCGGCCTTCGTCACCGGGTGGTCGCGGATGATCGTCTGCCAGTGGGCGACGAGCTTCTTCAGGTGCTCCCGGTCGTGCACGGGAACAGGTCCGGTTCCCTTGACGAGGATCGCCTTGAGCTTCTTGGCCCCGAACACGGCGCCCCCACCGCCGCGGCCGGCCTGGCGGCCGTCGCACTCGATCGTGGAGATGCGGGAGAGGGCCTCCCCCGCCGGGCCGATCAGCGCGGTGCGGTAGCCTTCGCCGAACCGCTCGCGGAGGGCGTGGGCCGTGGCGCGGGTGTCGAGCCCCCACAGGTCGGACGCGTCCTCGAACCGGGCCTGGCCGTCCTCGACGATCAGGACGACGGGGCTCTTGCTCGCCCCGCGGAGAAGGAGGGCGTCCCATCCCGCCTTGCGGAGCGCGATCCCTGCCCACGCCCCGGCCACGGATCGGGCGAGGGTTCCCGTGAGGGGGGAGCGGAAGGTGAACGTGGTTTTCGACGCGGTGGAGATCCCGTCTCCGGTGAGGAGGCCGGGAACCATCGCCACCGCGTTCTGGGCCCCAAGGGGGTCGGCCCCCTTCGGGATCCGGGTCCAGGCGAGGTGGGCGCCCAACCCGAACCCGCCCAGGAACAGGCGGTACGCCTGATCGGGCAGCGTCTCCGCCGCCGTCTTCCCCTGCGAGAGGTCCGCCACCAGGATCTTCCCCGTCACACCGTTCATCGTCTCCCCCCTTCATATCTGTGGTCTCGCGTTTGGCGACTGGGCCAGGCACCGCGCGCGCGAGCAGCCGTTGCGCGGCGAAGCCGCGCCCGAGCCGAGTATAGCCCGCCCCGTCCGTGCAGGCCCGATCGGGCAGACGCTGGAGCGAATGCACTGCCCCAGCGTCACGCAGCCTCGGTCATGGCGAGCACTGCCGATCCTTGCGGCGAGCACCGTGGTCTGCGGGCGGAAGGGCGCCGCGGGCTTCATGCCCGATGGCATTGCCGCGGTGGGTCGGTTGACGGGGGGTCGGTTCGTCGGTTCGCGAACCCCACGGGCGGACACAGGGTCCGTCGCTGCCGGGAAGGCCGTCGCAGACGGGCTGCGACGCTACGGTCCTCGGCGACCTTTGCCACGAGCGAGCGGGGACTCAGCCCTTGACGAGCCGCTCCAGGTAGTCGCGGATCTCCTGCAGGCCGTAGATCGTGCGGCGGGCCTCGAGATCATCGAGCCACGCCTCGGCCACCGTCTCGTCGCGGATGACGTCCACATCTTCAACGTCAAGCGCGGCGAGGAGCTTCCGCCCCTCCTCTTCGATCTCGCCGTCGTGGGCGCGAAAGATGAACCTGCGCATTTCCGTTTCCTCCAGCCCCAAGTGTAGCCTGAGCGAGGGGGAATCTCGCCAGGGCCAGAACGACCAGATCGGAGCAGGTACACTGCAAATCCGTGCCCCTCTTTATGGGGCTGGTCTCAGGAGGGATCGTGGCAAGTCGGGAACTCTCCATCGAAACGCAGGACCTCACCCGCGTGTTCCGGGTCAAGCGCCGCGAGGCGCGGGGCCAGACGCGGGAGGTCGTCGCCCACCGCCGCGGGCTCCTCGACATGCAGACCATGCACTGAGGCCCTCGGGTGCAACCGACGATCTCAAGCATCTGGTCGGCGTTTCAGCACCGTGGTGAAGGCGTAGCCGCGTTGCTCCTCCCACATGGTTTCTTCAGCCCTTGTTCGAGCCGTGAGAGATGGGTCTATTGCAGTGGCACGACTGACCGGTTGCCTGTGACAGCTAAGCTCACTATGATTCTGCACCCGTTTCTGAAAGGGGGGGAAAGGATGCGAATCCTCGGTCTTCTTTGTGGGCTTACCATTCTTGCGGTTTCCGTTTTCCCCGCGGGGGTCCAATCTCCCTCAGCAGTGATCGGGCCTTGCTGGGTTACGGCTGTCAAAGACGGAGACTCTATTAGTGTCCGCCTTCCAGATGGGCCGAATCTCGACGTGCGATACATGGCAGTCAGCGCGCCCGAGCTCAAGGATGAGCTGGGCCCTCAGGCCAAGGATCGGAACGAGGTATTGGTGGACGGGAGTCACGTGTGGCTCGAGGTGGAGGTTGTAGATGGGGGATACCGCTGGGTTGACCGTGGTCGCGTGCTGGCATACGTGTTTCTTGACGAAGCCCGGTCCCGGCTCGTTCAGGAAATGCTCATCTCTGAAGGGCTAGCTACCGTCTATCTCCCCGGAATCATAGACAGGGAATTGGTTCCTGGTGCCTTCCCTATCCGTTACGCTGACCAGCTTCTTGCGGCCCAGGTTGAGGCCGCTCGTGAGAGACGAGGCCTCTGGCAGCTGCCGGATTTCTACCCCGAACGGGATGTGGTAGTGGCAGCGGTCAAGTTCTGGGGCGACGTGGAGGTTGTCTACATCGTAAACAGAGGTCTCGTCGCGATCGACTTCGGTCAGAGATGGGTTCTTATGGACAAGGATGCCTACGAGAAGTGGCAAAAGGGAGAGCGACCCCTCAACCGGCTTGAGTTCAGCGCGCTCCTCGGGCCAAGTTGTCAGCTTCTGCCTGGCAAGGTTCTGCTCGTTCGGAATGGATCGGGCATCCCTGAGAAAGACCGGAACAGGGTTCAAGGTTGTGGAATCTCGGATGTTGTCCTGAACTGGTTCGGCCGTACCGTGTGGGACAACGACGGCGACGAGGTCTTCCTGTATGGCCCGGATGAGACCTTGTGGTCTGGTTTCCGCTACCCGTGGAAGAGCGACGCCCCCTAGTCTGGTACAGGCTTGCTATTGGCTTGAGGGAACCTCGGTGGCCCCGCTGTGGAGGGGGGGCTGGTTGCTGACTTCGGCCCAGGCGTGCTGGGACTGTGCGTCAAGGTGGCGATCCCGGACGGGGTCGAGGTCGGGGACGCGGTGGAGATGGACATCGTCACCGGTCTGATCGCGAAAGGGGCGTAATCCCGTGTACTCGGTCGGGTTGGAGATCGGCGAGGGGGGATGGACCTACGCCTGGGTCCTCGATCTCCCGGGGTGCTTCTCGCGCGGGGGATCGCCCGGAGAGGCGTTGGAACTCCTCCCCCCGCGGATCGAGCGCCACCTGGGCTGGCTCTCCGGGTTCGAGCCCGTCCCGCGCACCGAGCGCGGGATCGCTGTTCTGGAGGAGGTTCGCGACCCACGCTGTCCGGTGAGGCGAGGGGACACGCGGGCCCTGTTCGCCTGGGACGGTCTTGCCCCAGCCGACGAGGAGTTCGAGCGCGACCTGCGCTGGATGGCCCGCCACCGGCAGACCCTCCTTTCCCTCGTGGAGGGCCTTCCCCCAGCGGGGTTGGACGCCGGGGAAGACGGACCGGACATCCACGATCTTCGTGCCCCGAGCGTCCGCCGCGTCCTCCGCCACATCGCTGGGGCGGAGTACTGGTACCTCACGCGGATCCCCGCCCAGGCACCTCTTCCTGCGGAGGAACCGGACGACGTCTTCGCCCTGCTGTCCGCAGTCCGGTCCGCGGCCGAGCCCGTCCTGCGCGAGCTGTTCGCCACGGACGCGACGAAGGTGGTGGAGGTGCCCGAGACGACGTGGTCGGGAACGTTCACCGAGGGGTGGACGCTCCGGAAGATCCTCCGCCGGGCGCTGTGGCACGAGGCGTTCCACATCGAGGAGATCCGCCGCCACCTGGAGGGGCGCTCTGGCGATCGCGCTGCGGTCGGCACGAATTGAGGACCGGGAGAGGATTCTCGCCATCTCGGCCCAGATCTGGGAGGGTGAGGACTACATTCCCCTCGTCCTCGACGGGTGGCTCGCCGAGGGGGGCCTCGCCGTGGCCGAGCTCGACGGCGTGGTGGCAGGCCTCGGGAAGCTCACGATGTTCGCTCCCGGCGAGGTATGGCTGGAGGGGCTACGGGTCGATCCTGCCCACCGCGGAAAGGGCGTAGCCAAGGCGATCGCCCAGCATCAGCTCGAGTCCGCGCTGGCTCTCAAGCCCCGCTCGATCCGGTTCGCCACGGCCGAGGTGAACGTCGAAAGCCTCCACATCGCAGGCAAACAAGGGTTCAGGGAAGTCGCCCGGTTCACCTACGTCGAGGGCCCGGTGCGGGACGAGCCGACGCCCCCAGGGGTGACCCCCGTTTGCGACATCGAGGCGGCCTGGGCGTTCGTCCAAGCGTCGCCCACGTACCGCGCGGCGCGCGGCTTTCTCGCCTGGGGGTGGCGGTTCCCCGCGTTCACCCCGGAGCGGTTCGGCCATCTCGTGGCCGGAGGGGCGGTGTTCGCCTGGGGAGACCCGGTCCGAGGGCTTCTCGTCCTCCAGCCCGACCCTTACGCTCCGGCGTCCTTCGCGGCGATCGGTTTCCTCGACGGAGACGACGCGGCCCAGGACGCCCTCCTCTCCTTCGCCCACGCCTGGGCCCGCGCGAAGGGGATGGAGTACCTGTCGGCGATGGTGCCGGACGAGTCCCGCGTCGAGGCCTTCGCCCGGCACGGGCTCGTGCCCCTCCCCTACTTCCGCCACGTGCTCGTCCTCGCGTACCCCCTTCCGTGACCCTCGTCCTCGCGGCGGTGCTGCTTTGGTCCACCCTCGGGGTGATCGGGAAAACGCTCTACGGCCTGGGGGCGGACCCCCTGTTCGTCGTCACGTTTCGGGTCCTGTTCGCGCTGGGGATCCTGGGGGCGGGCCTGGGGCTGGTTCGACCGAGGCTCCTCCGCGCCCCGCGAGAGAGGCTCCCCGGGCTCGCCCTCTACGGGGTCGTCGCGGTGGGGGCGAACTTCGCGCTCTTCTTCCTCGCCCTCGGGCACACGACCGTCGCCACGGCGATCGTGGTCGCCTACAGCCACCCGGCCCTGGTGGCCCTCCTCGCCTGGCCCCTCCTCGGGGAGCGGCTCGATCGCCGGAAGCTCCTCGCCCTGGGGCTCACCGCCGGGGGGGTGTTCCTCGTGGCCGGGGGCTACGAACCCGGGGCGCTCCAGGCCAACCTCCTCGGCCTGGGCTACGCCCTCGGGAACGCCCTGTGCCTTGCCGCCTATAACCTACTGGGGAAGCGGCTCATCGTCCGGGTCGATCCGTGGACGGTGATGTTCTACGGGTTCCTGTTCGGCGGGGGGTTCCTCGTGGCCCTGTGGGCGGGGAAGGGCGCTACGTTTCCCGCTCTGCCACTCCACGGCTGGCTCCTCATCGTGGCTCTCGCCGTGGGCCCATCGATCCTCGCCTATGGGTTGTACCTCCTGGCCCTGCGGCGGCTGGAAGCAAGTCGGGCGGCGATCGTGGCGACCCTGGAGCCCGTCCTGGCCTCGGCCTGGGCGTGGCTCGCCCTCGGGGAGGGGATGCTCCCTGGGCAGCTCGTGGGCGGAGCACTCGTGATCGCCGGGGTGCTCGTGCTGCAGGCCCGGCACATCCCAGGACAGGGAGCCCTGCACCGTTCTGCGACTTGCCTCGGCTAGATCTCCTCGATCTCCGCTGCTGGGAGGGGACAGGGGGAGCGGCACCCCTCGGCCGGGGCGGAGAGCTCGCTGCACCGCGTGGCCCCCGGGACCTCCCGGCACACCCGGACCCGGTACCAGTAGCGGAGCCCTACAGCGGCCGTGGTGTCCTCGAACGATGTTCCCGTCACGTAGTCGCCTCCAGGGACGATGGGGAACCCGACATCGGGGTTGCGATCCCGGTGCACCTGGTAGTAGGTAGCTCCGGGCACGGGATCCCACGTGACCACGATCTTGTCCGGGTACGTGCTCGTGGCGGCGACGTTCGCCGGCGCGGGGGGATACCCGGCGTACCCCGGGGCGGCGGCCGAGGCCGGACCGCACCCGGCGTCGTTGCACGCCCGCACCTTGTACCAGTAGAGCCGTCCCCGGTTCTCCATTCCCACGGTGTCGGTGTAGGGGAAGGATAAGGCGTCGCCGATGGTCTGGTACTCGCCGTCCTCGGAGGAGGCACGGAGGACGCGGTAGCTCGTCGCCCCCTCCACCTGGAGCCACGTGACCTGGATCCAGTCCTCGTGCTCGGCGAGCGAGGCGGTGACCCCGGTCGGGGCCCGATCCGGAGGCAGCGTGGGCAAGAAGTCGAACAGCCCGCATCCCCCGACCAGGAGCCCGCCCCCCAGCACAAGCAGGACCAGCCCTGCCCGTCTCCCATTCCGCGCCAGCTTGTCCCTCATTGCTCATCCCCTCCATTACCGATCATAGGCTGGGTCGGGAGGGACGACAAACGGGGGCAGCGCGACATCGAGCCTGCCGAGCTCGGCGCGGAGCTCGTCCGGGGAGGTACGGAGCGCGGCGGCGATCTCCTCCTCCAGGGAGCGCAGGGGAGGCAGGGCGGCGGCGATCCTTTCTCTCTCGGGGGGATAGCGACGGGAGAGCGCTGCCAACCGCGGGATGAGCCCGACCACCCGGTCCCCCTCCACGATCTTGTCCGCGTAGTGGACGAGCTTCTCCTCCCACGTCTCCGGCGGCGTCCCCAGGACGTGGCGCTCGGCGATCCGGGCGAGCGCCGCCCAGCCCAGGTTGCGCAGGATCCGCCCCGCCTGCACCCCGTGGTCGGTTGGCTTCTCGGAGGACAGCTTGTCCAGATCGTGGAGGAGCCCGCCTCGGTGGGCAAGGAGGGGATCGACCTCGACCCCGCTCTCGCGAAGCCGGAGCGCCAACCAGTGGGCCACAGCCGCCACGGCAGCGGAGTGGCGAACGATGTTCTCCGGGACGCCATGTTCGTGAAGGAGCTGGAGGCACATCGTGACATCCGGGAGCAGGGATTGCCCTAGGGTGCAGGGAAGTTCGCCCAGCATCTGGATCTCCGCGTCGTGGACCGGGTGGACGAGCGGACACCGTGCCCCGTCGGGGTTGAACCACACCGCCCGCAGTCCCGCGCTCTTGGCCCCGACGATGTCGGCGCCGTACCCGTCCCCGACCATCACAGCCTCAGCGGCGGAGCATCCCACGCGCTCCAGCACGGCGTGGAAGAACGCCAGGTCGGGCTTGCTCAACCCCAGATCGCGTGCGGTGACGACCACGGACACGTACGCAGCAAGGCCCACCCGGGCGAGGGCCGCTCGCACGAGGCGTTCGTTGGACAAGGCAGCGTTCGTGGCCACGGCGATCAGGTAGCGGCCGTGGAGGGCGCGCAGCGCCTCTTCTGCGCCCGGGACCGCCTCCACCCGCGGCCAGTCGGCCATCGGGCCGTCGAAACCGGGGATGTCCCGCATCAGCGTCCCGCCCCAGTCGAACAGGACTACCCGGATCGGGCTACGCTGCCTGCCCATAGCCCGTCGATTCTACGCGGGTCTGTTCCCAGCGGAGGAGGCCCCCGCTCACACCGGTAGGGCGGAACCCGGTCTTCCCAAGGACGAGGATCGAGGCCGCGTTGTCCGGCGCGCACTCGGCGACGACCCGCCGCACCGCGGGGTGCGTAAGCGACCACCGGCACAGGGCCTTGACCGCCTCGGTCGCGTACCCGCGTCCTCGGTGGGGAGGGGCGATCCCGTACCCGATCTCCACCGTGCCGTCGCGGTCCGGCCTCCCCTTGAACCCGGCGTGTCCCACGATCGCGTTTTCCTCGCGATGGCGGGCGATCCACACCCCCCACCCGAGGGCCCGGGGATCGTGGAGGAGCTCCTGCAGGTACAGGGGGAGCGCCTCCTCGAGCTCGGGGGACGGCCAGCCCGAGGGGACGGCCGCACCGAGGATCCGTCCGCCTTGAGGAGGGATGTCGAGGATGGCCTGGGCGGCCTCAACCGGGCACGCCACGAGCGTCAGCCTCCGGGTGGTGAGGGTCACGGGTCGATCGTACCGAAGTGGAACGCGCCCGGCGGGGCCTCCCGCCGGGCGCCATGAACCTCCGTTTCCGAATGGGACCTACTTCTCTGGGGGCGGCCCCTCAAGGGACCGAAGAAGAAGGAGGTCGAGACGGTTCACCGCCCCCCTCAACCCCGCCACGATGCGCGCTACCTCGGCAGGGTCGGCGCGTCCCGGCCTCCGCTCGCCCACCTTGTCGTGGATCAGAGCGAGCAGCGCCTGGGCGAACTCGCGGAACTGTCGGGCGGTTCGCGGATCCATCCGCTCTGTGAACTGGTCCACGAACTGATTCACCGAGTCCCGGAACTCGGCCAGCTCCCGGGCTCCCTGTTCTAGGTCGAACAGGAGCCAGTGCAGATGGAGGTCGAGCTTCAGGAGCTCCACGTGAATGTCCTTAGGGTCGATGTCCTCCCGATCCCGGATCGCCTCCCGCAGCCCCTGGAGGATGGCCTCGATCGGATCGAGACGCGGCGCGATGAGGGGGAGTGCCTTGTGCAGGGCCACGACCCCCTCTGCGATGTCCTGGACCGTGGTGGCGAGGACCCTCGCGAACGGCGCTGGCGCGAACTCCGGCCGGGCCACCGGTGGGACTGGTGCAGCGACCGCTCCCAGCGTAGAGGTGAGGAGCGCTCCGATCAACCCGAAGACGAACAGCTGCTTTCTACCCATGGTGAACCTCCTTGTGAACTGGCCGTCCGATGCTTGGGCATCGGGAACCGCAGCCAGGGTAGGCGGCGGCCGATCGCGGGGCTACCGCGGCGCGGTCAACACACGGTCAACGCGAGGTCGCTGTGGGTAACCTTCGCCTGATGCAGGTGGCCTTGCGTGGATGGCGGCTGGGGGTTGCGGTGGGGGTGGTCATCCTCACCCTGGCCGGAGTGGTGACGGCGAGCGTGATCCACCGGCGGGCGCTCGAGGCCTCGTTCCGCACCCACGGGATCGCGTTTGCCGTGGCGTTCGCCGACGCCACGGAGGCATGGTTGGCCACGGGGGACACGGAGGCGATCTACCGTGCCGCTCAACTGATGTTCCTGGGGAGTGTCCGCTACGTGCAGGCCGTCTCCCGCGGGGTCGTCTGCGTGGATGCGCAGCGGGAGGGCCTGCCCGACGAGCCTCTTCTCGTGCTGGACAGCATACCGCGCATCCCGCTGGCGCGGTACGTCCGGTCTCCCGGGGCGAGGCACAGCGTTCTCGACGTCGCGGTTCCCCTGTTGGAGGGAGGGCCGGGCTACGTCAGGCTGGGGCTCGACACCCAGGAGATCGCGTCCGGGGCACGCGCCGGGACTCTGCTTGCGGTGGGAGCTGGGTTCGGGCTCAACCTTCTTGTCCTGGGGGCCCTCTTCCTAGCGGGCAGGAGACGCCTGGCGCGCGTTGACGACGGCCAAGGGAAGGGGATGCCCAGCCCTGCTGCGGCTCCCGGTCTGGTCGTGGACGGGAGCCGGAAGGCCGCCGCCCTCAACGGGGTGCCCCTCTCCCTGTCTCCGAAGCTGTTCTCACTTCTCGCGCTCCTCGTGAGCGAGCCAGGGCGGGTGTTCTCTGACCGGGAGATCCTGGGAGCAGTGTGGCCTGCCTCGCGGTACGCAAACGCAAAGGACGTGAAGCAGCACATCTACCTCCTGCGGAAGAAGCTGCGGGGAGTCCAACCGGGGGCAGAGGGGATGATCGTCACCGTTCCCGGGTTCGGGTACCGGTTCGAGCCGCCGCGGCGGGAGGGGGGTTGACCCTCCGTTGGTGGCCTGTTGACCGTGGACGTTCTAGACTGGTGGCTGTGGAAGGGGGGACGATGTTCGTGAAGAACGCGCTGGTGGGAGTGGCCTCCGTGGCCCTGATCGCTGGGGGAGCTGTTGGAGCCCAACCCGATCCCTCCATCCCGCAGGTCCATCCTGATGTGGCCCGGATCGTGCTCACTCTGCGGACCATGGGGGACCGGTTGCTTCTCTCCCTCCACCTGGCGACGATGGGGGTTCTGGCTCCAACCCAGCTCGACCAGCGGCTGTACGCGGGGCAGCTCCTGAACTATCTCGTCGGACCGGGTGCGGACGGCTTTGACGCCCGTCTCGGGCCGGAGGAGCGGTTCACAGGACTTCTCCCCGAGGCGCGGTCGCTCACCGAGTTCATCGCCAAGGCGGACGTCCCCCCCGAAGTCCGCGACCGGCTGTCGTCGGTGGCCAAGAGGGTGCTCCTCCTCCTTGCCATGGCCCGGGACGATGCCCGGCAGGCGCTCCGCGCTCGTCGGCTGGACATCGGGGCCGATCACCTGTTGCGAGCGTTTGCCTACCTTCACGCAGCGTTGGGCCGGGACACCGACCCCGTCCACCTGGGTGGGGTGCTTGCCCTCCTGCGGATTCTCCCCCCCGTGCCGCCTACGGATCGAAGCCCGTGACCCACCTCGTGCGACCTGTCACGGTTCTCCCGTGGGCGTGAAGGCGAACATAAGAGGGTCCTGATCCTCGTAGGTTGGAAGTCTCCTCCAGCGCCTGGTGTTGACCACCGTGCCGAACGAGCCGGTGGAGGGGGGCACATGTACCCCGTGTTCGAGACGGTGGGTGCTCAGGGGCCTGGCGCGACTCGCGTCTTGCCTCACGCTGGCGTTGAGGGGAGCTGGCGGGATGAGGTGGCGATCCTCGCTCGGTCTGAGCCGGACCGGCTACAGGGAGGCCAACACCTGGGCACGGACCTCGTCCTTGATCCGCGGCGGGGCGAACGACGCCTCGGCGCTCGCGAGGAGGATCGCCCGCACCTCGTCCGGGCCCAGGCCGAACGCCTCGACGACCTGCCACAGCTCGTCGGTGGATGAGGTCCGGGACATGAGCCGGTTGTCGGTGTTCACCGTCACCCGGATTCCCCCGTCGAGGTAGCGCTTGAGGGGGTGGTCGGCGAGCGAGCGCATGATCCCCGAGATCTGGAGGTTGCTCGTTGGGCAGACCTCGAGCGGGATTCCCGCCTCCCGCACCCGTGCCTCGGTTGCGGGGTCCTGGAACAGGTAGACGCCGTGCCCGATCCGCTCTGCCCCGAGGTCGAGGGCCTCAGCGATGTGCTCCGGGCAGCACCCCTCCCCAGCGTGGAGGGTCACATGGACCCCCGCCTCCTGGGCAAGGCGGATCGCCTGGACGTGTGGGGAGAGGGGAAACCCCTCCTCGGGCCCGGCGAGGTCGAACCCCACCACCCCCTGATCTCCGTACCGCGCGGCGAGACGGGCTACCTTCTCTGAGCGTTCCGGGGGCTCGTTGCGCATCGCGCACAGGATGAGCCCGGTGCGGATAGGGAGCTCGGCCTCGGCCCGGCGCATCCCGGCGAGGGCTGCCTCGACGACCCGGCTCGGGCTCATCCCCCGGCGCAGGTGGAGAAGGGGGGCAAACCGGACTTCGATGTAGACTACGTTCTCGTTTGCCGCGTCCTGGCACAGCTCGAACGCCGCCCGTTCGAGGGCGTCGGGGGTCTGGAGGAGGGCGACCGTGATCCGGAACGCTTCGAGGTACGTCTCGAGCGTGCACGGCATCGGGGGGAGGACAGCCTTCCCCACCTCATCCGCAATGTGCGGCCTTCGTCTCTCTGGCAAGTCATCCCACAGTTCGCGCACCGTCCCTGGGCGGAGCGAGCCGTCGAGGTGGCAGTGGAGGTCGAACTTCGGCAGTCGAGCGATCGTGGCGCGGTCCATGAGCTGGTCCTACCCCATCCCCACTCGCTCCGCAACCGCGGGGCGGCCTATACTGGCCCCCATGGTGTGGGACGTGGTCGTCCTGGGGGGGGGTCCGGCGGGCTTGTTCGCGGCGATCGCCGCTGCGGAAGAGGGGGTGCGGTCGATCGTCCTCGAACACCTGCCGAGCCCTGGCCGGAAGCTCCTCGCCTCCGGCGGAGGGGCGTGCAACCTCACCCACGAGGGAGAGGTCGCGGACTTCCTCGCCCACTACGGCGGCGGCGACCGGCCGGGTGACGCGGGGCGGTTTCTCCGGCCCGCCCTCTACGGGTTCTCCAACACCGATCTCGTCCACTGGTTCGCCCAGCGGGGCGTCCCCCTGGCCGGGGACCCCGCCGGCCGCGTCTTCCCCTGTTCCCGACGGGCAGGGGACGTGCTCGCCTTCCTTCTCGCCACAGCCCGGCGGCGAAGGGTGGAGCTGAGAACGGGGGTTCGGATCCGGTCCGTGGGGGTCGAGCGTTCCAGGTTCGTCGTCTTCGGTTCGCCAGAGGGAGATCCAGTTCTCGAGGGCACGACGCTCGTCCTGGCAACGGGGGGGCGGTCGTACCCCACGTTGGGCGCCACCGGCGACGGCTACCGGCTCGCGGCATCGCTGGGCCACTCAGTGGTTCCGCCCCGCCCAGCGCTCGTCCCGTTGCGGATCGAGCGGAGGGCATTCGCGCCGTTCGCCCCCTGCGCGGGGGTCTCCCTATCCACTGCCCTGTCGCTCGTCCGGAACCTGAAGAAGGTCGCAAGCGGACACGGGGAGATCCTGTTCACCCACCGCGGTCTCTCCGGGCCGGCGGTCCTGGACCTGTCGCGCCACGTCCTTCCCGGTGACGTGGTCCGCGTCGGGCTTCTTGCCGGGGCGGGGGATCTCGCCGCGACCGAAGCGCGCCTTGGGGCGGAGATCGCCGCCCACGGCAAGCGAACGGTGACGAACCTTCTCCAGGGAATGGGGATGGTGGCATGCCTCGCCCGGGCCCTGGTCTCCTCGGTGGGGCTCGACGGGGGGACGAAGGCAGCGGAGCTTCGCCGGGACGTCCGCCACACGCTGGCGGCGAGCCTCGCCGCAGGGGCCGAGGGGGGGCACCCGTTCCCCGTCCGCTCCGTGGGAAGCTGGAACGAGGCGATGGTCACCGCAGGTGGGGTCCGTCTTGCCGAAGTGGATCCAAAGATGCTGCAGAGCCGGCTCGTTCCAGGGCTGTTCTTCGCGGGCGAATTTCTTGACGTGGACGGCGACACGGGGGGCTACAACCTCCAGGCGGCGTTCTCCACCGGGCGCCTCGCCGGGCGAAGCGCGGCCGAGCTTGCCCGCGGGCGCCTCTCTCAGAGGTAGGGGCGGAGGAGCGTGAACGCGCGCCTGGAGAACCGAATCCGTGCACCGGGAACCGAGCGGAAGGTTAGCCACGGAGCTGCGCCCGGACCCCGCGCAGGGTGGACCACGATCTCACTCCATGGGACGAACAGCGGCGGGTGGAACGGCCGGAACGCCCAGATCGGGGCCACGTAGAACCCGGACGTGCTGGCGCGTAGCTCGATGGCCCCGCTGTAGTTTCCCCACCCGATCTGGGCCGAGGCGAACCGTACTCGCTCCCCGACCAAGGCGAACGGCCCAGGGCTCCCGAACCGTTGCGCAAGGCGGTGCCACCCGCTCGCCCGGGACGCGATCCATGTCACGAAGATCCAGATCCCCACGAAGGACGCGAGGAACAGGAGCGGGAACGCGGCAGGCAGTTCGGTCCGATCCATGCGCGTAGGGTAAGGCTTGCGCTGCGAGCTCACAATGGAGGGGTGGGCCTCGTCAAGGGAGGGGTTCTCCGTGATTCCTTCACAATCGAGACACGGAGCTTCCACCACCCCCGGGCACAGTCTCCCCTCGCGCGGGGCCGCGATTGTAGAGGCCTGGCGCACCAGGAGTGTGTGACGATGAGCGTGAGAACGTGGGCAATCGCCATCGCGTTGGCAGGGGCGGTGGGACTGGTTTCGTTGGGGTGTGACTTCGTGTTCAGCTACAGGTCCATCACGGCGCCGGTCGGGACATGGGGCGAGGTGGGGATTCGCGTGTACAAGACGCATGCCAACTGCACGCTCCCCAGCCCGTACGCGTACGACATCACCACCGCGGGCGTGCAGATCTTGGCGGAGACCCCGTGGAACGAAGTCCAGCCGAACGTGATCGAGAAGTGGGTGATTCTTTCGTTGGCCGAAGTGGGCGACGGGTTCCTGAAGATCTCCAAGACGTGTACGAAGGAGGGCTATGAGGAAGGGGTCCTCCCGATTCGGGTCACGGCTCCGACCCCAGATGGCGCGTGGTCTCAGGCCTGGACTGGAACGTACCCCTTTGATCCCCCCGTGGGGTACACCCTGGCCTCGGTGGTTGGGGACGCCAGCGTGAGCGGCGACGTGCTCTCCGTAGGTGGGGTCAGCCTCGCCCTGCCAAGCGTTCCCCCCGCCCTGGTGGGCCGAACCCTCCCCGTTCGCTTGTTCTACGTGATGCGGGATGGGAAGCCTTTCCCCCTTCTCATCGTGGGCGAGGGGCTCTTCTGGCGGTACGACGCCCTGCTCAGCGCTGAGGGGTAGGGGTTCGCGTGCGGACCAGTGTTCTGATCGCACTTGCCTTGTTCGTCGCGGCAGGCGGGGGGGTGGCCCAGTCGTTCGGGGGGTTCGGCGACGAGCCCGCGTTCGGTCCGCCGGCGGAGGCACGGGACTACGGGCAGCCCCAGACCGAGGCTGGGCCACGGTTCTTCATCCACCGCCAGGAGGTGAAGCTGGCCCTTCTCGGGGCGTTCATGATCGGGGCGGGGGTTCTCGCGTTCCTCGGACGACCGTGGCTGCGCCGGGTCTACCTCGTCGTTGCGGTGGCCGTGCTCGGGTTCTTCATGGGCGGGTTCCTCTGCCCCACCGCTGCGGTGCAGAACGTGTTTCTCAAGGCGGGGACTGCCTACCTCCTTATGTTCTTTGTCCCCGTGGTCGGCGCTCTCCTCATGGGCCGTCTCTACTGCGGGTACGTGTGCCCGTTTGGGGCGCTCCAGGAACTGATCCACGTCCGGAAGTGGGCCCTGAAGGTCCCGGACCGGGTGTGGAGGGCCTTGAGCTGGGTTCGCTACGTCGTGCTCGTGTACCTCGTGGCACGGGTGCTCGTGGTCCACACGGTCATCTTCGACGGGTTCTCCCCGTTCAAGCCCCTGTTCGCGTGGGGGGGGACCCCGGCC
The DNA here is from genome assembly GCA_014360985.1 of Candidatus Bipolaricaulota bacterium. Classification (GTDB taxonomy): domain Bacteria; phylum Bipolaricaulota; class Bipolaricaulia; order Bipolaricaulales; family Bipolaricaulaceae; genus Bipolaricaulis. The sequence goes on along the minus strand of JACIWK010000015.1, from coordinate 27,297 downwards.
ACGATCGCGTTCTCCGCGTTGTTTGCGGTCCTGTCCGCCGTCCTGTTTCGCCCGTTCTGCCGCGTCCTCTGCCCGTACGGAGCACTCCTCTCGATCCTGTCGCGGTTCAGCCTGTTCCGCGTCGAGGCGGGCGAGGGGTGTCGGGACTGCGGTCTCTGCACCCGGGCCTGTCCCGTGGGGGCGATGCACGGGGGGGCGGTCGACGCCACGGAGTGCCTGCTGTGCGGGACCTGCACGGGCGTGTGTCGGGCGGGGGCCCTCCGGTTGCGCCCGTTCTGGCGTCGGTCCTGACCCTCCCGTCCGGGCCGAGCGGTGTGACCCCCTGCACGGCCGGCCCTGGGGCCGCGCACCCCCAGGCCCGCTGCGCAGCGGGGTATCCTTGGGGGATCGGCCGGGGTGAGCACGGGTGGACGAAACGCGTAGGAAGCGCGGGTTCAGGCGCCGGTGGGCGGACCTCATCCGTCAGCTGCGCGTGGCCTACGCCGACGGGGACGTCGGCTCGATTCGCGACCTGTGGTACAAGGCGGTGGCCGAGCCTGGCCTGGGATTCTGGCTCCGGTTTTGGAACCGTCTGTACCCCCTCCAGGCCCTCCTCGACGTCTCGTACGAGCTCGACCGGCGGATGGCAGGAGAGGGTCTGGCCCGCGCGTCGCGATGGCTCCTCGATGAAGGGGTCGGACGTTGGGCATCCGAGGTTCCTCCTGCAACCAGCGCCGCTCTGGCCTCGGAGCCCGTGATCCTCTATGGAAATCACCCCACGCTTCTCACGCCGTTCCTCGTGAGCGCCCACGTCGCGCGCCCCGACTACCGGATCGTGGCGGCGAGCTTTCTCGAGAAGTTCCTGCCTGCGTTCGGGCAGTACGCGATCTCGGTCGAGCTTCCGGTCAACCAATGGTGGAAGCAGCTTTGGCAGGGGGGGCTTGGGCGATTGGTCGTGGCGTACTGGGCCACCCGGCTCCGCCCCGTTCCCCCGCGCCCGACGGCCCGGCAACGGAACCGGACCGCGCTGGAGGCCGCAGCGGCCCACGTGCGGGGCGGGGGCGCCCTTCTCATCGCGCCCGGGGGCTGGAGCCGCTCCGCGAAGCGGTGGTACCCCGGGATCGGTCGCATTGTGCGGGGGTTGGCGGACGAACCAGGGGAGAGGCCCGTGTTGCTCGTTGGGTACCTCGAGGAAGGGACTTCGGATCGATTGGTGCGTCGGCTTCTTGAGAACGCCCAGCGCGGGTTTGGTCGCCCCGACGTGGCCCCAGAACGGGTCCCGCGGATTCGGTTCAGCGAACCCATGCCCCTGTCCGCGTTCTCCCCGACCGAGGGGACCGTGGAGGACCTCGTAGAGAGGGTTCGTCGCCGACACGAGGAGGCCTTCGCCCGCCCGCGCCGAGAACGAGGGCGACACCGCTAACCGCCCGTGCGGACATCCGCAGGTCCGTGGTTGGTTGTCCGTACGGGCCCGTTCGGCGTACGGGCCACGGTTCCTACCGCGGGGATCCCGTGCTCTCTGCGGGGCCACCGGCGCGATGGCGTGCGTGGAGATCCGCCGTGAGCGGCCTATACTCTTCTTGCGATGGCCACAATCCGCGAGGCCGACCCGGCGGACGAGGGTGAGCTCCGGCGGTTAGAGAAGGCAAGCCCCCAGGGACACGACGCGCGCATCTCCTCTGAGCGGACGACGTTCTTCTACCGCTCGGACCTCTTTCCGCGGGCGCGCGTGCTGCTCGCACAGGAGGGGGCGCACCCAGTAGGGGTGATGGCCTATGCGGTCCGGGAAGCGTATGTTGGGGGAGAGCTCGTTCCGGTTGCCTACTTCTACGATCTCCGCTCCGATCCCTCCTACCGGCGGAGCATGAAGCGGGGCCTGTGGGAGCTGTGGCAAGCCGTTCGGGAAGAGGCCGCAGCCGCTGGAGCGCGGTTCGTCTACGGCCACGTGAAGGGAGACAACGAAGAGGCGATGAGGGTGTTCGCCAAGGGCGGGGGACAGGTGGTAGGCGGGTTCACCGTGCTTCTCCTTCCCACGCGGCCCGGTCGCGTCCGGCTCAACCCAGTCCCAAACTGGAACGATGCCGTCGCGCGTCTGGGTGAAGCCGTGGGACGGCGTGACCTCCGTCCCCCTGATGTGGCAGAGGTCTACGCACGCGGGGAGGAGCTGGGATACCTGCGCGGAGTGTTCAGCAGTCAGACACGCCGAGGCTATGCCCAGGCGAGTGTCTGGGACTGCTCACACGTGCATCGACAGCGGGTGCTGGCCGTGCCCCGACTGTTCCGCGTGCTCGCGGAAGGGATCAACCCCCTGTCCCGACTGCTCCCGCTGCCGCGCCTCCCCATTCCCGGGCAGACCCTCGCCCTCTGGCACGTGTTCGACGTGCTCGTCGACGGGCGGGATGGGCGCCGCCAGCTCAAGCGAATCCTCGCCGATCTCCTGTGCCGTGCTCATGCGAATGGTGCAGACCTACTGGCCGTGTTTCGGAGTCACGGGGACCCGCTCGTGCAGTTGCCCCGCATCCTTCTCAAGGAGACCCTGAGCTACCAGACTGTTGCCCTTCCCTTGGCGGGCCGCCTACCTGTTCCACCCCTCTACCTCGACATCCGAGAGCTGTAGTCGGTTCGTCCGTCGCAGCACGCCGGCAGAACGCTCGCCGCTTGGGAAACAGCGTGACGACACGCGGTCCGCACAACGCACCGCCCCCTCCTCGCCCACCATCGCGCGTGGCCGCCTTCCCCTGGTTCTCGACCCAGATGGCGTCCTGTGGCTCTACCCCCGGATGGGGCAGGGTCCGAGTGCTTGAAGTGGTTTCGTTCCGGGACGCAGATCTGCCCTCCCCGTAGCGACTCGAGCTTCGGAACGAGGGTTGGGGGAGGACAACCGATGATCCGGGAACTCGAGCAACACCGTTCGGAGGTAGAGACCATCTGTCGCCGGTTCGGCACGCGCCGGCTGGAGTCGAGTTCGCCTCGCCGATTGGGGCGTTGTTCAAGAAACCGGTGGACCTCGTGGTGGCCTCAGCGACACGAATCCCTGCTTCCGGGAGGCCGTGGAAAAGACGGAGGTTCTCGTCGCTGCGGGTTCGCGGGGCGCTTGGTCGATGGTCGTCAGCCGGCCCGCCGTTGCCCGGCGATGTCGTCGGCGCGGACGTCGGGGTGGTGGTAGCGGCCCCGCACCCGGGTCCGCTTCCCCTCGACCTGGATCGCCGCCACGGGGCAGGAGTGAATGCAGGTAAGCGGCATCGTACATGTGTCCGACTGGCAGAGGCGTTGTCTCCCGGAACGGCGCGAGCCTGGCCGCGGTCGGGGACGGGACGTTGTGGGGTCAGGATCATGTCGCTACCATCTGTGCGCAGATCCCTTTTGCGGCGAGGATCTGAGGGGGAGAAGCGATGATCCGGGAACTCGAGCAGCACCGTTCAGAGGTAGAGACCATCTGTCGCCGGTTCGGCGTGCGCCGGCTGGATCTCTTCGGCTCTGGTGTTGCGCACCGCGCTCTTCCTGAGCTGGGGGACCTCGACTTCGTGGTCGAGTTCGCCCCGCCAATCGGCCCCGGGTACGCGGATCGGTTCTTCGGTCTCAAGGAAGCTTTGGAAGACCTGTTCAAGAAGCGGGTGGACCTCGTGGTGGCCTCGGCCATCACGAATCCCTACTTCCGGGAGGCCGTGGAGAAAACGAAGGCCCCCGTCTATGCGGGTTGAGGCCAAGAAGTACCTTCACGACATCAGCCACGCGGCTGACTCCATCGCCAGGTTCGTGACGGCGAGGAGCCTTGCTGATTTCGAGCACGACGCCATGCTGCGGTCAGCCGTGGAACGGCAGTTCGAGATCATCGGGGAGGCTTTGGCCCAGTTGGCGCGCTTGGACCCCGCGCTTGCGGAGCAAATCACGGAATGCAGGCGGATCATCGGGTTCCGGAACATCCTGATCCACGGCTACGCCGAGGTTGACCCCCGGATGGTGTGGGACATCATCGAGACGAAGTTGCCTCGGCTGCGGCATGAGGTTGGGGAGATCCTGACAGGCAGCTGAAGCTGGGGGAACCAGCGTCGTGGGGGACACGGGCTGGCCTTGTCGGGACGACCAGGGCCCCGCGTGCTTCTCCAAGCGAGGTAACCGGGAAACCGCTGATGTGCGAGGAGGTGCCCGTCAGCCGGCCCGCCGTTGCCCGGCGATGTCGTCGGCGCGGACGTCGGGGTGGTGGTAGCGGCCCCGCACCCGGGTCCGCTTCCCCTCGACCTGGATCGCCGCCGCGGGGCAGAAGTGGATGCAGGCGAAGCATTGCTCGCAGTGGCCGAGCCACCTCGGCGACTTGTCCACCATCCGGATGTTCTCCACGGGGCACACGTAGGCGCACGTCCCGCAGTGGACACACGACGGGTCCACGGTGAACCGCTGGTCCCGGGTTCGGGCTTCCTGGACGAACTTTCGGCCGAGCAGGTTGAACATCGCCCTGCCCAGCAGGCGGTCGAACGGGCCCCCCGTCTCGAGGTGGCGCTCGCCTGCCTGCACGATCCGCACGATCTCCGCCACTCGCCGCTCCATGCGCCTCTGCATCGCGCGGACGGAACGCTCCCCGCGCATGTTGTACTCGGCGACGTAGTTCGCGAACATCCGCACCGCGAATCCAGCGTGGAGTTCTCCTCCAGCCTTCTTGAACAGCTCCTCACCGTGCTCAACGGCGAGGCCGGGAAGGCCCCCCATCGTGGCGACGAGGAACGCGTACTTCACCGCGGACAGGTCGAGGCGGGGGATGAACTCCCGGACCAGGACGGGAAGGCTGTAGAAGTACACCGGACAGGCGATTCCCATCCGTTCGCTCGGAACGCGAATGTGCTCCTCGTTGCGGAGCGAGGCGATGGGCACGAGGTCCGTGTCGCCGAGCCCTTTGGCGATCGCCCGCGCGCAGGCAAGCGAGTTTCCCGTCCCGGTGAAGTAGTAAAGCGTCGTCCTCATGGCTACTGCCCTCCGATTGTATCGCTGGGAGAGGATGCGGTGGGTCTGGCGTGATGACGCCCTCATGCCCGAGGGGGGAGAAGGTGAGCGGCGAGACCGGACATACGCCCAGGCTGAAAGGAACAGGGCCGACGCGGGGTCGGCCCTGGGAAGAGCGGGTCTCTGTCGAGCCCTACACCTTTGGGGGGGGCGCGATGTGCCCCTGCTTCTGGAGGATCTCCACCTCGGCCCGCGCCCGCTTGATCATCGTTTCGGCCTGCCGCCGCAGATCGGCCGCGGAAAGTACCCGCCGTGCGACGCCCTGCTCGATCGCCTTCAGCCCCACTGCCACCGCCTCGTTCACGAACACGTCGAGGTCCATCATCGAGGGGACGATGTAGTCGTCGCGGAGGCCCTTGTCCTCGGCGGTCCTGGCGATCGCCTCCGCCGCCGCGATCGCCATCTCGTCGGTGATCGTCTTCGCGAACACGTCGAGGGTCCCGCGGAAGATCGCCGGAAATCCGATTGAGTTGTTGATCTGGTTCGGGAAATCGGAGCGGCCGGTGCCGATGATCCGCGCCCCGGCCTCCTTCGCCTCCCACGGCCAGATCTCGGGCACGGGGTTGGCGCAGGCGAGGACAACCGCGTCCTTGGCCATGCGCTTGATCCATTCCGGTTTGATCGTGCCCGGGCCGGGTTTGGAGGCCGCCACGCACACGTCGGTCCCCACGAGGGACTCGGCGATCCCGCCCGCCCGGCGCTCGGCGTTCGTCCGGTTGGCGTAGTCCCACTTGTAGGGGTTGTGGTCTTTCTCCTTCTCTAGGTCAGCGCGCTGAGGGTTCAGGATCCCCTTCGAGTCAACCATCAGGATGTTGCCGGCCGGGATCCCGTAGGTGAGGGCGACGCGCACGAACGCGATGTTCGCCGCCCCGGAGCCGATCACGGCGTAGGTGGCCCGCTTCGGGTCCTTCCCCACCACCTTGAGGGCGTTGAGGACGCCGGCGAGGGTGATCGCCGCTGTCCCCTGCTGGTCGTCGTGCCACACCGGGATGTCGAGTTCTTCCCGCAGCCGATCGAGGATGTAGAAGCACTTCGGGGACGCGAAGTCCTCGAGGTTGATCCCGCCGAACGCGGGCGCGATCCACTTTACGGCTTGGATAATCTCGTCGGGGTCCTTCGTGGCGAGGGTGACCGGGAACGCGTCCACGCCCCCGAGGTACTTGAAGAGCAGCCCTTTCCCCTCCATCACAGGGAGCGCGGCGTGGGGGCCGATGTCGCCCAGGCCCAGGACGCGCGTGCCGTCGGACACGACGGCGACCATGTTCCCCTTGTTCGTGTACTCAAACACCTTCTCCGGCTTCTCGGCGATCTCGCGGCACGGCTGGGCCACGCCCGGCGTGTACCAGATCGCGAAGTCGTCGTAGCCGGTGATGGCGCACTTCACGCCCAGTCCGACCTTGCCCCGGTAGTGGGCGTGCCAGGCGGGCGCCTTGCGCCCCGGCTCCTTCGCCTTGGCGAGGAGTTCCTCGACGTTGGGCTTCTCGGGCATCACTTGCCTCCTTTGATCCGGGCCCGGATCGCTTCCATGTTCTTGTCCACCGTGACCGAAAGGTCTTTGTAGAGGGACCGGCCGTGGGAGTCCATCGCCACGACGAGGGGCCCGAACTTCTCGACCTCCATCACCCAGATCGCCTCCGGCATCCCCAGTTCCTCGAGCCAGTGGACGGCGGTGACCCGCTTCACGGCCTTTGCCGCGAGGGCCCCCGCCCCGCCGGTGAAGTGGGTGTACACCGCCCCGACCTCGCCCAGGGCGGCAAGGGTCTTGTCGCCCATCCCGCCCTTACCCACGATGACACGGGTCTTGAACCTGCGGAGGAAGTCGGCCTCGAACAGCTCCATCCGGGCCGAGGTCGTGGGGCCAGCGGCGAGGATCTCCCAATCCGATCCTTTCTTCTGGGCCACCGGGCCACAGTGGAACAAGGCCAGCCCCTCCACCGGAAGCGGGCTTCCGTGTTCGAGCATCATCCTGTGGGCCTCGTCCCGGGCGGTGAACATCGTTCCCGAGACGTGGATCACGTCCCCCGCCTTGAGGGCGCGGGCATCCGTCTCCGAGATCGGCGTCGTGAGCACGCGCTCCATCACACCACCTCCATTCGGCCATCGGCCCGGATGCGCACGGTAGCGCGGCGGTGGGCCCAGCACTGGACGACGATCCCCACCGGCAGCGACGCCGGGTGGCGATGGGCGTACTCGGCGTGGACGGCCAGGACCGTCGTCTTTCCCCCCAGGCCCATCGGCCCGACGCCGGATGCATTGATGAGCTCCTCGAGCTCGGCCTCGAGCGCCGCCACCTCCGGCTCGGGGTGACGCTGCCCGAGGGGCCGCAGCAAAGCCATCTTCCCCAGCTTCAGGGCGAGGTCCGCCCCCCCGCCGACCCCAACCCCGATGATCGTCGGCGGGCAGGGGAGGCCGCCGCAGGCGACGACGTGCTCCACCACCGCCTCCTTGACCCCCTTCAGCCCTCCCCCGGGGGGAAGCATCCTCAGGGCGCAGCAGTTCTCCGACCCCCCGCCCTTGGGGAGGACATGGACCTCGGCCCCGTCCCCGTCCACCATCTCCCACGTCACAGCCGGAACGTAGCGGCCCGTGTTGTCCCCGGGGTTCTTTCCCGTGAACGGGTGGACCGTGTTCGGCCGGAGGGGAACGTCCTTCGTCGCCACCCGCGCTGCCTCCGGAAGCGCCCGCACGAGGTCGGGAAGATGGGGGAACTTCGTTCCGAGTTTGACGAAGAACGTGATCGTTCCCGTGTCCTGGCAGATCGGGACCTTGCCCTCCCGAGCGATCTTCACGTTCTCCAGGATCGCCTCTAGCTGGACCCGGGCTGGCCCCACCTCCCTCTCCCGAGCCGCCTCGAGCGCCCGCACCGCGTCGGGCGGAAGGATCGTCGCCGCCTTGCCGATGGCCTTCCCTAACTCCTGTGCAAGATTCACTTCTTCCCTCCCATCTCCGCGACCTTCGCCGCGTACATCTCGTGGTAGGTCGGCTTGTCCACCTCGACGAACTTGCCCACGATGAAACGCTTGCCGGGGACGATCTCCGCCTCCTTGGGGTCCGCCCCGTGGCGGATCACGGCGTGCTCCGCATAGTAGCGCAGCTCGTCCAGGCCCTCCCCAAGCTTGTTCCGACGGCCGTAGTTCGTCGGGCAGGGGGAGATGACCTCCACGAACGTGAACCCCGTGTGGGCCATCGCCTCCACGAGCCCCTTCTGGAGGCGGCGGCCATCGAGGGTCGTCCACCGGGCGACGTAGCTCGCCCCGGCCGAGGCGGCGAGGTGGACGAGGTTGAACGGGTGTTCGAAGTTGCCGAACGGGGTCGTCGTCGTGCGTCCCTCGAGCGGGGTCGTGGGCCCGACCTGGCCGCCCGTCATTCCGTAGTTGAAGTTGTTCACGCACACCACGGTCAGGTCTACGTTCCTCCGCGCGGCGTGGATGAGGTGGTTTCCCCCAATGGCAAACAGATCGCCGTCGCCGGAGATCACGGCCACGTGGAGTGTGGGGTTGGCGAGCTTGAGTCCCGTGGCGAACGGGATCGCCCGGCCATGGGTCGTGTGGTACGTGTCCAGCTTGAGGTAGCCGGCGATGCGCCCGGTGCAGCCGATCCCCGACACAACGGCGACCTCGTCGGGGTCCCACCCCAGCTCGTCGAGGGCGTAGAGGAAGTTTCCGAGGACCGTGCCCAGCCCGCACCCGGAGCACCAGATGTGGGGGATGCGGTCCGTGCGGAGGTACTTCTCCATCGGGTGCCGGGCCCCGGGCACGATCTCGGGAATGGGCTTCGCCTTCACTTGCATCGCGCTGCCTCCTCGATCCCGGCGAGGACCTCGTCGGGAGTGTGGATCCGTCCTCCGGCGTGGAACACGCCCACGAGGGGGACCTTGCCCTGGATCGCCCGCTCTACCTCGCGGCTCATCTGCCCCAGGTTCAACTCCACGACCACGATCCCCTTCACCTGGTCGGCGAGGGCCCGCACCCGCTCGTCGGGGAACGGCCAGGCGGTGATGAGGCGGAACATCCCGGCCTTGATCCCCGCCTCCCGTGCCCGCGCGATGGCCCCGTGGGCGACGCGGGCCGAGATCCCGTAGGACACGATCGCGATCTCGGCATCGTCGAGGCCCACTTCCTCGTAGAACGTGATCTCGTGCCGGCAGCGGAGGACCTTCTCCGCGAGGCGCCGCACGAGCCGGTCGTGGGCCCCATCGGACATGTCGGGGTAACCCCGCTCGTCGTGGGTGAGGCCGGTGACGTGGACCCGGTACCCCTCGCCCGCGCACGCCATCGGGGGGACGAGGTCGGGATCGGGCTGGTAGGGGATGAATTCCTCGGGAGGGACCCGGGGCCGCCGCCGCGGCGCCACCGGCACCTCGTCCGGGATCTCCACCCGCTCGTACATGTGGCCCACCACCTCGTCCGTCATCACGAGCACCGGCACCCGGAACCGCTCGGACAGGGCGAACGCGCGCACGGTGAGGTCGAACGCCTCCTGGGGGGACGACGGGACGAGGGCGATGATCTCGTAGTGTCCGTGGGAGCCCCACCGTGCCTGCATCATGTCTCCCTGTCCGACCGCGGTGGGGAGCCCCGTGGAGGGGGCTCCCCGCTGGACGTCCACCACCACGCACGGGGTCTCGGTCATGATCGCCAGGCCGAGGTTCTCCATCATCAGCGCGAACCCAGGGCCGGAGGTGGCGGTCATCGCCTTCTGTCCCCCCCACGCCCCGCCGACCACGGCCGCCATCGCCGCGATCTCGTCCTCCATCTGGATGAAGGTCCCTCCCACGCGGGGCAGCCGCCACGCCAGGCGCTCCGCGATCTCGGACTGCGGCGTGATGGGGTAAGCCGCGAAGAACCGACACCCGGCGGCGATCGCGCCCTCCGCGATCGCCTCGTCGCCGTTCATGAAGTGGATCCCGGACAGGGTCGCCTTAGGCGGCATCCTTCGTTTCCTCCTTGACCATCTCCTCCTTCTCGGTCCAGATGGCGAAGTCGGGGCACACGAGCTCGCAGAACCCGCACATCGCGCACGCGTCGGGGTCCACCACCTCCGGCGGATGGTACCCCTTGGCGTTGAACTGCTCAGCACGGGCGAGGACCTTCCGCGGGCAGTACTCGATGCAGAACCCGCATCCCTTGCAGATGTCATCGAGGACGTACACGTGTCCTTTCGGGACCTTCCACCGCTTCGCCTCGTCCGTCATAGGAGGTCCACCATCCGGGCAAGGGCTCTCTCCCCCCGGTACTCGGGGAGGAGCAGCGGTGCCTTTCGCGTTGGCGGCACGCCCGCCGATTTCAGTTCCCCTACGTACCGTTCGACATGAGAGAGGGTGGGGGAGCCGGGGGCGGCGTTCTTCGCCCAGCCCGCGGCGGCGATCCCGGCGCGGCGGCCGAACACGTTGTAGTCGAGGAGCGAGTTTCCCATCAGCCGGTTCTTGCCGTGGACGCCACCCTCGACCTCGCCCGCGGCGTACAGCCCCGCGATCCCTGTCCAGCCGTGCTCGTCGATCACGACCCCCCCGTTCTGGTAGTGGAGCGTGGGGTAGACGAGGATCGGCTCCTTCGTCGGGTCGATGTCGAACCGTACGTACATCCGGTGGATGGAAGACAGCGCCCGTTGGAACGTCCCCTTCCCGTGAATCATGTCCACCATCGGCGTGTCGAGCCACACTCCAACCATCCCCGTGGGGGTGGTGACCCCCAGCCCGCGCCCGCCTTTCTCCGGGGAGGCGCACTCGCGGATGAACGCCGCCGACTCGACGTCGCGCGGCTCCAGCGGATGCACGAACAGCTCCCCGCGCCGGTTCAGGGGCTGGGCGTCCATCCCCCGCACCTTCTCCGTGATGAGGAGCCCCACGAGCTGGTCCGGGTACGCGGCACCGGTAGGGTGGTACTGGACGGCATCGAGGTCCCGGAGCTTCGCCCCCGCCCGGTAGGCGAGGACGAGGCCGTCCGCCGTCGCCCCATAGTGGTTCGTGGTCGGGAACCCCTGGATGTGGAGTCGGCCCCAGCCGCCCGTGGCGAGGACCGTTGCCTTGGCCCGCACCACCGTGTACTCGCCCGTCTCGAGGTTCCACAGGACAGCCCCCACGACCTGGCCCTGGTTGTCGGTGAGGAGCTCCACCGCCGGGGAGAACTCCAGCACCGGGATTCCGCGGCTCCGCGCCTCGTCCCTGAGCACGCGCAGGATCTCGAGGCCGGTGTAGTCCTTGGCGGAGTGCATGCGCTTGCGGGACGTGCCGCCGCCGTGGATGGTGGACATCGTCCCGTCGGGGGCCTTGTCGTACATCACCCCGAGGTCCTCGTGCCAGCGGATGATCTCCGGCGCATCCTCCACTAGCGCCCGCACGAGCGTGGGGTCGTTCGTGAAGTGCCCGCCGCCCAACACGTCGAGGTAGTGGATCGCCGGAGAGTCGTGGGGTTTGTCCGCGGCCTGGATCCCCCCCTGGGCCATGATCGAGTTCGAGTCGCCGTGGCGGAGCTTGGTGGCGATGAGGATCCGCTCTGCGGGAACGCCGGACAGGTGGGCCCAGATCGCTGCCACCGTCCCCGCTCCCCCGCCGCCGATCACGAGCACGTCCACGTCTTGGTCAGGTTTGGTCACGTCGACCGCGCTCGGGTCGAGGAGGGGGTACGCCTCGAGGAGGTCGGCGAGCTCGTGGGGAACAGGATCCCCCCACGACGCCCCCACGCGGAGCTTGCGCTTCCCCTCCGGGCGGTAGTCGGGGTGGAACCCCTTGAGGAGGGTCTCCTGCTCGGCGAGGGTGAGCCGGCCCGGTTTCGCGGCCAGCCGCGCCGGCCGCGTGGCCTCGACGCGCTCAATGGACTCCTGCATCTCCTTCGGGTACGTGCCCACGGTTCCCTCCTTAGGCCTCGATCTCGCGGGCCTTGTACGCCGCGACCAGGACGTCCCTGTCCATGGACATGAAGGCGTCGAGTTCGACGGCGAACTTGCGGGCTGCGATCTCTTGTACGCGTTCCTGAACGTGTTTTGCCCGGGGGGTGAGGTAGGCGCCGTTCAGGCGCCGCGCGAGCTGCCACACGTGGTGGTGGGAGATCTCGGCCGGGCAGCGCATCGTGCACAGCCCGCACGATACACAGTCGAACGTGAGCTCCGCGACCTGGCGGATGTCCCCGCGCAGCGCCGCTTGAACTGCATCCATCACCTCCAGCTTCTGCGGGCAGGCCTTGGTGCAGGTGTTGCAGGCGACACAGCGGGCGAGCTCGGGGAACAGGGCGAGGAGCGTTTGCCCCTCCGGGGCCAGGTCTTGCAGGGCGTACGGCGGACGCTCGGCGGGTGTGAACGGGAGCTGGGCGATGTACATCCCATCCTGGACCGGGGTCTGACAGGCAAGATCCGCGTACAGCCTGTAGTCCCCCTTCAGCCGGTACACCGTGGCGCACGCCCCGCAGTACCCGCCCCGGCACCCGCAGCCGCGGGTAAGCCGGTACCCGGCGTACTCCATCGCCTTCATGATCGTGAGGCCCGCTGGGACGCGGTACCCCTTGCCCATGATGAACACCGTCACTTCGTTCATCTTGCACCCCCCGAGGAAACCGGCTCGCCGGGCGTCGGTTGACCGACGAGCAGAGCAGCGATCGTTGGTTCATCCGCCCCGAAGGCCCATCCCAGGACCTGCCCGAGGTAGAGCACGGGGAGAGGCGGTGCCTCGGGTGGGCGGCGCTCGGTGAGGTTGAACTGGCACAACGGGCACGTCGTCACCACGAGATCCGCACCGCCGCCCCGCGCCGAGCGGAGGATTCTCCCCACCCGCTCCTCGACGATGTCCTTCCTCCCCACCGTGAGGTACGCTCCGCAGCACTCCGTCCGCTCCGGGAAGGGTACAGGTACCGCGCCAAGGGCCTCCAGGACCCGCTCCATGACCTCGGGCCTGTCCGGATCGTCCACCGCGAACTCCCGCGGCCGCAGCAGCATGCATCCGTAGTACGTAGCGACCTTGAGCCCATTCAGGCTTTGCTTGACGTGTGAGGGCAGCTTCTCGTAGCCCACCTCGTCCCGGAGGAGGGTGAGGAGGTGGACGACCCCGATCCCGCCCCGGAAATCTTCCTCCGTGTCCAGGAACGCGTTGATCCGCGCCAGCCGCTCCGGCTCCTGGACGAACCGGGCCGACCGCGCAAGCGTTCCGTAGCACATCGCGCACAGGGCGAGGACCCGCTTCTCGCCCATCCCCTGGACGCGGAGGAGGTTCCGCACCGGCCCCACGTGGCGCATGAGGTCGTCCTGGGCGAGGGAGTACACCGTGCCGCAGCAGTTCCAGCGTGGGATCTCCGCGATCTCGTACCCGAGGAGGGCGAGCGCGTGGAGCGTGCCCGCCTCGTCGGGGCGCGCCTGGTCCTTCATCGCACAACCGGGGAAGTAGGCAAGGCGTTTCATGGTGTGAGTTTCCTATAGGCCCCGACGAGGGCGATCTGGGGGTAGGGCCGGTCGATCCCGGCCGGCGCCGGCGAGATCCCCTTGCGCAGGGCCAGGATGCGCAGCGCCTCCATCGTCTTCGCGATGTCCACCCCTTTCGGGCACCGCACAGCGCACGCCAGGCACGACGCGCACACCCAGGGGGCGGAGAGCGCGAGCGCCGACTCGTCGCCGAGCTGGACGAGGCGCAGGACCTGGTTCGGGAGCGCGTCCATGTAGTCCGCAAACGGGCACCCCGCGGAGCACTTCCCGCACTGGTAGCAGGCGTACGGGTTCTCACCCGACAGCTCCTCCACCCGGCGGGCGAACGGCGCGTCGAGCCGATCTCGGGACAGGTCTAGTTCGCTAGCCATCGGTTCACCTCCGCCACCGCCACGGGCACGGCCCGGGCTACCTCCGGCGAGAGCCCCCGCCGAAACGGGAGCTCAGGCTCCACGCCGATCGCGAGGGCCCACGTCTCAGGAACGGCAAGCCCGGCCGCCCGCAGCGCCGCCAACCCCTGGGCAAGGCCCATCCCGTGAAGCCAAGAGCCGTGATCCGTGCGCGGTCCGTCGTCCGTGAACAGCGGGAACAGGGCCACCTCGCCCACCGGCAGCGCGGGGCAGGCATCCACGACCAGCGCCCGCTCGAACCCGACGAGGGCTTGGGCGAGGGGCAACCCCCCGCGGATCGCCTCCCACACCTCGACCCCAGGTGGAGCCGACAGCGCTTGGACCACCACCGGCCCCACCCCGTCGTCGGCCCGGTCCGGGTTCCCCAGCGCCACAACCAAGGCCCTAGCGGCAGATCCGGCGCTCAAGGATCCCCTCCTCATTGTAGATCTCCACCACAAGCGGCATCTCGCCCGGCAGAAAATGCGTCGCGCACGCCAGGCACGGGTCGTAGGCGCGGAACGCCATCTCGATCCGGTTGAGGAGCCCTTCGTCGAGGGTTCCCGCCCGCACCACGTCCTCCGCCATCTGCTTCACGGAGAGCCCGATCCCCGCTGCGTTGTGGGTCGTGGCAACGATGAGGTCGAGGTCGGTCACGAGGCCCTGCGCGTCGAGGGCGTAGCGGTGGAACAGGGTTCCCCGTGCCGCCTCCACCACGCCCACCCCCTCTCCCGGCGTCCCGAGCTTCCCGCGGACCTCGGTTCCGGTGAGGCCCTTCTCCGCCGCGAGGGCCGCTGCGGCCTCCGCCGCCTGGACCATCTCCACGAGCCGCGCCCAGTGGTAGGCGAACGTGGCGTGGACCGGCTTCTCCCCGAAGAAGTCGAGGAACCGCTCGTACTCCTCTTGGGCGAGCGGCGTCGCCATCCGCTCGGCGACGTTCAGGCGCGCCAGAGGCCCCACCCGGTACACCCCGGAGGCTGGCCCGGCCGCGAACCCGGTCCACCCGAGGTCCTTCAGGTACGGGAACTTCACGTAGGTCCACGGTTCGACCCGCTCGGCGATCTTCCCCAGCGCCCCCGCTCCGTCGAGGCGGAACAGCTCCTGCCCTTCGGAAGACACGGCCCGCACCTCGCCCCGGCAGAAGTGGGGCGCGGTGTTCCCGTCCACGAGACCCATGTAGTGCGTGGGAAGCTGGGCGTGGGGCGACGCGAGCAGGTCCTGGTACCCTGGGTCGGGGAGGACCTCCTCGTGGAAGAAGGTCACGAACGTTTTGGCGAGCGCGACCATCGCCTCCGCGTGGCCGGCGATCTCCCCTCCCTCGTCCGCGGTGAGGGGTCGGGCCACGCCGCCGGGGAGGGCGAACACGGGGTGGATCGCGCGGCCGCCGATGATCTCGAGCACCCGCTGCGCACGCGCCCGCACCGTCACGACCTCCCGGCCGAGCTCCGGGTAGGCCTGGAGGACGCCCAGGACGTTCCGGCTTGCCTTCGGCGTGTCGGCGGGGAGCAGCAGGTCGGGCCCGCCGAGGAACACGAGGTGCAAGAGGTGATCGGCGAAGATGTAGCAGTTGTAGAAGAGCTCCCGCTGGATCCACGCCGTGGGCGGAACCTGGGCCCCATACGCCGCATCGAGGGCCCGCGCCGACGCCAGATGGTGGGCCTCCGGGCACACCCCGCAGATCCGCTCCGTGATCTGGGGCATCTCCTCCGCCCGCCGACCGCGGCAGAACGTCTCGAACCCCCGCAACTCGGGGACCTGGAGCACCGCGCCCTTCAGGCCGCCCCCGTCGTCGAGGTAGAGGAGGATCTTCCCGTGTCCCTCGAGCCGCGTGATGGGGTCGATGACGAGCTTTTTCACCGGTCGCTCCTCTTCCCCGTCCGGACGTAGGCGGGCAGGGAGTACTTGTAGAACGTGCCCAGGGGGTCGACGAGGGCGTCGAGGAGTCTGTCCTCCGCCGCAAACGCCCCCGGTCCCTCCTCCCCCGCCCGGGCGAGGGACCCCAGCGCCGAGATCATCGCCAGCCCGGGATCGCCCGCGTTCGGGGTCGGCCCGACGCACCCCGTGCACGGCATCCCCGCCTTGGGGCACGCCGCCCCGCACCCGCCCCGCGTCACCGGGCCCAGGCAGATCATCCCTTGGTCGAGGAGGCACACGTTCGGGTCGGGAACGAGCTCGTGGGGACGAACCACCTTCGTGAGCTTCCGCTCCTCGCGCGTGCGCGGGCACTCCTCGCACAGGGCCTTGTCGTGGGCGAACACGTGGCCTGGGGCGGGCAGGTCGCCCGAGAGGAGGGCGCCCAACAGGAGGCCGATGAGCGGCGGCATGGGTGGGCACCCGGGGACGACGTAGTCGACGGTGATCTCATCCGCGAGCGACTTCGCCTGAGGGAGCAGGCCCGGAGGCGCATCTTCGGCCTCCCCTCCCGGCGGCGGGGACGGACGGAACCCGTTTCCGCTCATCCGGCGGAGGATCTCGTCGCGCGTGGCGAGGTTGGCGAGCCCCGGCACGCCGCCTTGGTAGGCACAGGCCCCGAACGCGACCACGAGCTCGGACTTCTCCCGGAGGAGGTGCACCATCTCCACGTTCTCCTCCGTGCGCAGCGTGCCGTTGACGAGCGTGGCCGCGATGGACCGCGGGGCAAGCGCCTCGACGTCGGAACGC
Organism: Candidatus Bipolaricaulota bacterium; assembly: GCA_014360985.1. Lineage (GTDB taxonomy): Bacteria > Bipolaricaulota > Bipolaricaulia > Bipolaricaulales > Bipolaricaulaceae > Bipolaricaulis. The sequence goes on along the minus strand of JACIWK010000015.1, from coordinate 10,867 downwards.
TTCGTGTCCACCAGCGCAGGCCAGAACGCGATTTCGATCTGCGCGAGAACGTCGAGGAGCGCCGGCCCGAGTTCGAGGAACGACACGTCGCATCCGCCGCAGCCCCCCGTCCAATACACGGCGATTCTCGGCCTCGGGGGCATCGCTAGGATCCCACCCTGGGGAGAACCGGACTGGCGGGCATTGTCTTCTCCTCACGTTCCAAGTGAAGCGGGCCCAACCGCTTTAGCTCCGCGACAAACTCCTTCATCACGCGGGCGTACTTCGCCCCCTCGGTCGCCGACACCCACTCCAGTCGCACCCGTTCTGGCTCGATCCCCATCTCCGCGAGGAGCTTCTTCAGGAGGTAGATCCGGCGGCGGGTCTTGTAGTTCCCGGACACGTAGTGGCAGTCCCCGGGGTGGCAGCCGCCGATGAACACCCCGTCCGCTCCCGATCGGAACGCCTCCATCACCCACTCCGGTTCCACGCGCCCCGAGCAGTTGACACGGATCGGGACCGCGTTCGCGGGGTAGGCGATCCGGCTCGTCCCGGCGAGATCGGCCCCTGCCCCCGCACACCACCGGCACAGGAACGCGACGATCTTGGGTTCGAACGGTGTCTCAGGCACGGCCCACCTCCACGGGCTCCGCACCCAGCGCGACCTGGATCATCCGTTTCACCTGGGCATCGGTCTGGTTTTTCATCCGCATCGCCCCCGACGGGCACGCAGCCACGCACGTCCCGCACCCTTCGCAGAGGAGCTCGTTCACGTGGGCCACGTCGCCGGGGGTGATCGCGCTGTACGGACACTGCGGGACGCACACCACGCACCCCGAGCAGAGGTCCTCGTCCACCTCCGCCACCTCCGGAGAGTGGGTCAGCGTGGGCGCGGCGAGGATTGCGATCGCCTTCGCCGCCGCACCGGAGCCCTGGGCGACCGCCTCGGGGATGTCCTTCGGGCCGTGGGCCGCGCCGGCGAGGAAGATCCCTGCGGTAAGGGCCTCCAGCGGGCGGAGCTTGGGGTGGGCCTCCTTGAGGAACCCCTCCCCGCCGCACGCGATATGGAGCTTGCGGGCCAGCTCCTCCGTTCCCGCCGAGGGAACCATTGCCTGGGCGAGGACGACGAGGTCCGCCGCGACCTCGATCCGCTTCCCGGTGAGCGTGTCCACGCCCCACACCACGACCTTGTCCCCGTCCCGGAACACCTTGGCGACCTTGCCGCGCAGGTAGAGGATCCGTTCGTCCTCCATCGCCCGCACGACGAACTCCTCGTATTCTTTTCCTCCCGCGCGGATGTCGATGTAGAACACGTACGCCGTGCCATCGTGCACGTTGTGGCGGTACAGGAGGGCGTGCTTGGCGGTGTACATGCAGCAGATCTTCGAGCAGTACGACTTGTGGAGCTCGGGGTCGCGCGATCCGGAGCACTGGATGAACACGACCTCCTTCGGGACCTTCCCGTCCGACGGGCGGCGCACCTCGCCCTTCGTCGGTCCGCCCGCGGACAAGATCCGCTCGAACTCCAGGCCGTCGATCACGTCCGGGACCGTGCCGTGGCCGTACTCGGCCATCCTCTCTTTGCCGTAGAGGTCGTAGCCCGTGGCGACGACGATCGCTCCCACGTCCTCCTCGATCATCTCCTCGGGCATGTCGTAGTCGATTGCCTTTGGCTCACAGACCTTCGCGCACTCGCTGCAGCGGAGCGGGTTCAGCCCCAGGCAGCTCTCCTCGTCGAGGGTGTACGAGGAGGGCACCGCCTGCGGGAACGGGACGTAGATCGCCGCCCGCTGGGAGAGCCCGCGGTCGAACTCGTTGGGGACGCGGATCGGACAGACCTTGGCGCACTCGCCGCACAGGTTGCATTTGTCGGGATCCACGTACGTCGGTTTCTTGCGGATCACCACGTGGTAGTTCCCGAGGTACCCCGTGACCGACTCGACCTCGGAGTAGGTCAGCAGCCGGATCCGCGGATGGCGGGAGACCTCGACCATCTTCGGGGTGAGGATGCACTGCGAGCAGTCGAGGGTGGGGAACGTCTCCGACAGCTGCGCCATCCGCCCACCGATCGATGGCGAGCGCTCGACGAGGAGGACCTCGTACCCGGCGTTGGCGATGTCGAGCGCGGCTTGGATCCCACTGATCCCGCCACCGACGACGAGGCATTGGGTGGCATGGTCCACCTCCACCGGCTCCAGCGGGTGGTTCCCCTTCACCTTTTCCACCATTGCCCGGGTGATGCGGATCGCCTTGTCCGTGGTCTCCGGTCCGTCGTGGACCCACGAGCACCACTCGCGGATGTTGGCGATCTCGAGGAGGTAGGGGTTGAGCCCCGCCTCTTCGGCGGCGGTGCGGAACGTGGTCTCGTGCATCGAGGGCGAGCACGCGGCGACGACGACCCCGGTGAGCCGGTGCTCCTGAATCGCCTTCTTGATCACGTCCTGACCGGGGTCCGAGCACATGTACTCGTGACGGGCGGCGTAGACGACGCCGGGGTGGGAGGCGAGGGCCTCCACGACCCGCGGAACATCGACCGTGGTCGCGATGTTCTTCCCGCAGTGGCAGACGAACACCCCGATCCGCGGACCGGCGCTGCGGGAGGGAGCCGACGGGGCGGGACTAGCCATGGGCGTGCTCCTTCACGTGGGCGTAGCCGGCCTCGAACGCCCGCTCGTTGAGGTCCCGCGTGTGGGGGGGGACCGAGGAGAGAACAGCCTTGAGGAGCGCATCCTTCGACACCGTCGGCACGGCAGCCGCAAGCGCCCCCAGGATGACCACGTTCGCCACGATCTTCCGTCCCAGGCCTTCGGCGATGCGCGTGGCGGGGACGAGGATGAGTCGGACGTCCGTGCGCGGCTCGTGCTCCACAAGGTCCTCGTCGAGGATGAGCGTGCCCCCGGGCTGGATGTCGCGGCCGTAGGTAGCGTAGGCCTCCTGGGACATGATGACCGCCACGTCGGGAGTGCCCACCACGGGGTAGTCCACCGAGGTGTCCGACACCACGACCTCGGCCGCGCAGGCGCCACCGCGGGCCTCCGGGCCGTAGGACTGGGTGAGCACAGCGTGCTTCCCATCGAAGATGACCGCACCCTGACCGGCGATCCTCCCGGCGGAGATGATCCCTTGACCACCGAACCCGGCGAACCGGATTTCCTGACGCATGGTCCACCTAAGATACCCCGCCCCCGGCGGCGCCACCATGACGGCGATCATCCCCCCACCTGACCGCAGACAGGAGCGCCCCGGTGGAGGCTGGCTCGGCCGTGGAGCTCCGGCGTGCCGCTCCCCTCTCTGCCCTGCGATCCAAGAGAGACGGGGCATCGGCCTGTGGGCCCAGCCTTCCGGTCAGGGCCGAGCGACCGGGTAGCGTGATCGTCCCCGCCTCCACGATCTCCCTCCCCCAACGGGGGTGCTCGCCGTGCCTGCGGAGGCTCACGGGAAGGTCGGCGATTGTGTGGTTGATGCTCACCAAGGCCTCAGCGGGTTCTGCCCTGGAAGAGGCAGCCCAGCAGCGCTGGCAAGTCCGCAACGAAGACTCCATCCTCTGCTGATAGCGTGCACGGGCGGGCCGAAACCAACCTCCCGCTCTTCCCCCCGGGGGCAGGGTGAGGAGGGATTCTGCGCTCCGCTTCCGGCGCATGGCCCATTCGTCTCTCGCACGCGCGAGGCCCGCGTCACGAACACCCTCCTACCGGCTCCTAGGCTGGGCGAGGGGAACCCTCAGGCGCGGGCTTGTCGGGATGCCGCACAACCAGCCGCGCGGCGAGGTCGAGGGCGTCAACGGGCCAGTAGGCGGGGGGCCGGGGCCGGTGCACCCCTGGCCGGCCCTCCTCCGGTCGACAGCTCAGGATCGCCCGCGCCCACCGGTCGGGCACCGCCCCGCGACCGTGCACCGCCCCCAGGAGGGCCCCGGCGATGCAGGCGTTCGTGTCCGTGTCCCCTCCCCGCATCACCGTGTCCACAACCCCCTCCTCGAGGCCCGCGGCGTGCCGGAGCTGCCAGAACGCGTTGCGAAACGCGATCAGGACCCACCCTTGCTGGCGGGTGTAGTCCGCTGGCGGGGCGACCGCGGCGCCGGCCAGCGCGTCCCGAACGCTCTCTACAACGTTCATCTCCCCTGCCCACCTCTCCACCTGGGCGTGGAGCTCGGCAGGGGAGCAGCCCGTCCGGACGGCATGGGCGATGGCCATTGCGAACAGGGCGTTCATCTGGAGGCAGACCAGATGAGGGTGGGTGAGCGCCGCGTCCTGGCGGGCCCATTCCGCCACCTGCCACGGATCGTGGTTCGCACCGAAGATCCCGAGCGGGCTCACCCGCATCAGGGCCCCGTTGGCCTGGCTCGCCGGGTTCGGTGCTCCCAGGAGACCAGCGCGGACCGTGGTGCCGTAGTCGAACGGCCCGGAGCGGAGCCACGCCACGTACGCCCGGCGCGCTTCGGCGGGGTCGTACGTCCCCACCCGGAGTAGGGTTCGGGCCAGCGCCAGGGCCATCTCCGAGTCGTCCGTGGGCTGACCGGCGAGGGTGTTCCACGTGCCGCCGTCGGCCAGGTCGCGCACGCCGCTCGGGTAGCGCCTGCGGATCTGCTCGGGCCCCAGGAACTCCACGAGGCTCCCCAGGGCATCCCCGGCGAGCTGCCCGAGCAGACACCCCTGGGCCCGCGCGACGAGCCAACCGGGCGAGGTGGAGGGGATGAGTCCTTGGTCGCTGGCCGGTCTTTGGGGTCGAAGCTGCGTGTAGGAGCCACCTTCCGGTGTATGGAAACAGGATCCCGCTTTGGCATGCCCGGTCGAGCTCTGCCCCGTGGTCTGCTCCGCTTGCCCCTTGGCACCATCCGAATCAGAACAGCGATGGTAGAGCATCCCTGCAATCAAGGAGCCGCGCTCCACAAATGCAAGGAAGGGCAACCCGCTTCTCGGCGGCCCACCCCGGCGCGCCCTCTCCGTCTGTCACGCGTGGGCCCTGTGCTTCCCCCCGTACGTTGGCCAGCGCGCCCCCCGGATGCAGCACGGACGCACACTCCTGGGCACGAGAGAGTGCTCGGCCAACCGGGTTCTGTGATCTCGTTTCGCCTTCGCCAGCCAATCAACGGTCCGGAGTGCACTTCGGAAGACCACTGCTCACGATGCCTATGTCCGAAGGGGCTCCGCGCATGGCTCGACCCTCTACTGCGTGCCGATCTCGATCTGATCCGACAGCCCAAGGTCGGCGAGGATCTGGCGGAGATCCGAGATCACGTTCTCGACTTCTTCGGATCTCACCGTCACAGACATCTCGATCCCCACCTGGAGGTCCGAACCTGCGCGGAGCTTGGGGAGGATCCTCGTTCCGAGGCGGTTCCACACCTCCGGCGGCACCGAGCCGCGCAGCCGCAGCGTCCTCGGGCCGCTGGGTGGGGTTGTCCCCGTGTCAGGGACCTCGGTGGGCGCGGAAGGCCGGCCCGTCTCATCGGGTGGCCCCAGGACGTGCTCCTGAGGAGGAGTCGGCCGGGGGCGTTTCAGATCCTCCGCCCGAGTGCGGAGGAGAAGGAACACATCCGAGTCGAAGGCGACCTCGTCCGGGGGGAGCATCTCTTCAAACCAGACGCGGGCGAACGTTCCATCAGGGTTCCTCCCGGCGGCGAGCCCGAACTCCCCGCGCGCCACGAACTCCGCGACCTTCTGTCGGAGGAGGGCGTCGGGGTCGACGAGGCGCGTGAGCGAGCCATTGAGGAAGCTCTGCCGCAGGCTGGCGAGGGGCCACTCCCCGGACTCCTTCAGCGCCGGGGGCCAGTTGCGTTCGATGTACGATGCGCCCACGGACTCGCTCAGCCGACCTTCCGACCTGAGGGCAGCGAGCACCCGACCGGAGAGCGACTCCGCGCCGCTGGCGTGACCTGCCCCGAGGTCGAGTGTCTTCAGACCGCCTGCCTCGCGGGCATCGGCGATCACCACGTACCGGTATCCGGCCCACACCTCGTCCCGGGCGGCCTCCTCGGCGAGCTTGACCTTCACCTGGACCTCGGCGCGTTCCGCCCGTTCGAGATCGGCCCCCAGGGTCCCGTTGGCCACCTCCTGCTCCACCCTCCTCCAGGCAAGCCAGAGCTCGACCTTCTCCCGCAGGTCCCGTCCGGGCTTCTTGAGGCACCACACGAGCGACGCAGGGTAGAGGCGAGGCGCCCCCCCGCGCTGGCGAGTCCAGTCCGCGATCTGCTCCCGGAGGGCCGCGGAGTCAGTCCACTCCAGCTCGGGGTCAAGCACGACCAGGGTCAGCTTCGGGGTGTCGGGGACGTCGGCCCCCTCTCGAACCAGGGGGCAGACGGAGACGGTGGCCCCGCGCCGGAACTCGGCCTCCACGAGCTTACGCATCGCGGGTTTGACCTCCGACTCCTCGTCGAGCGACGCGCGGCGGTCGCTCACTGCCTTGTCGATCTTCGCCTTGTGGTACACGCGGTAGCCGTCGCTCCCTACCCGCTGGACGAAGAACGCCTTCGACTCGAGGGTCGCCGCTGCCGTGTCCACCGACGTCGTGTCCAGGCCCGGGCCACCGAGGGCAAACCGGAGTTCGGGGAGGTGGGCCAGCCTGTCCACCTGGCCGCCCGAGGACTCGAAGAAGATTGCCGTTCCCACGCGGCGGTGGATGTCCTTGAGCGGCCCCTTGGTGTCCGCGTCGAGGACCCGCGCGTGGGCGTGCTCTCCGGCGATGTCCACCTCGATCGCGGTCATGAGCCGGGCTTCCCCGATTTGGCCAAGGACCGTACTCCGGAACCCCGGGTCGTCGAGCGGGGCAGACCCCAGCGTGAGGAGGGGCTCGGGCCGGGCGCGGGTGAACCCCTCCCGGTACGCCCGGGCCACCCACTGGGCGAGCATGGCCAGCGTCCCCCGCGTCTGCTGGTACTGCGGCAGTGCCTGCCACTTCCGCTGGAATACCGACAGCGTTGCCGGGTGGAACGGGTAGCACGCCTCGAACCGTTCCTGAAGGCGTTCGCGAGCCTTCTTCTCCGAGACCGCGGTGTCCGCCGCCGTCCACTCCGGGGGAAGTTGGGCTCGGCGTTCGAAGCACCACTCCGCGTACGCGCGGGCGACGTTGGCCCGCGTGCGCTCGCCGCCGAGGTCCTCGAACAGCCGCCGTCGCACGACCTCCGCGATTTCCGCCTCGTCGTTGGCGATGAGGTCCTTGGCGACCCGTTTCACCACCTTCGTGATCCTCTCCTGCCAGGTGTGGTCCCAGTCCGTCATCTCGACCTGGCTCCGCGGGAGGCTGATCATCGCCACCCCGTGGGTCGTGCCCGTGATCGCGCCCGTGAGGTTTTGGAGGAAGGCGTGGAAAGGTTCGGCGAGCGGGCGGTGCCGGTTGAGGAAGTTCAGGACCTCATCCAAGAGCACGAGCACAGGGCCTTCGGCCGCCGTGAAGACCTCACCGAGGGCCTCCGTCCCGGGCGGCGTCGAGTGGGCGGCCTTGCCGAGAAGGGCGACCCCGCGGTCGCCCGCGAGTTGGCGAGCGAGGTCGATCCAAGGCGTCTCCCGCCCCTCTCGCGGGTCCCACGCGTTCCCCACGAACACCGCTACCCGAGCCTGCGGTACCTCCTCGATCCCTGCCCTGCGCAGGAGATCCCCCACCCCTGGGAACCCGGCCGCCCCGGGCCCGGCGACGGCCAGGTGATAGAGCGCGGTCAGGGTGTGGGTCTTCCCTCCACCGAACTGGGTGACGAGGGTCATCACCGGTGCGGTGTTCTCCGTCTTCCCCGCGAGGCGGCGGAGGACCATTCCGATGTGATCAGTGAGGGCGCGGGTGAAGCAGGTGCGATCGAAGAACTGGTGCGGGTCCTGGTAGTCGGCGGGGGCGCGGCCGGCCACGACCTGTTCGAGGTGAATGGCGAACTCGTCCGGGTTGAACGACCGGCCCTCGCGGACCTCCTTCCGCGGCGTGACGACCTTGTACCAGGGTTCCATCCGTCAGTCCCTCCTCACCACAGAGGCACAGAGAACGCCGAGAACGACGGGGTTCACAGTATCCTCCGACGAATCCCGTCTTTGAGGACTGCGACGTTGAAGTTGATCAGTAGGCCTAGCTTCCATCTACGTGCACCTCGATCGCTGCCTCGATAATCTGCTCCGTTATCGCGTTCAGTTCCATCCCCGTGGCCTCTGTGTCTCTATGGTGAGCCCTTTCACCGCGGCACGGCGAGGAGCATCGCGTCCAAGAGCCGCTTCTCCTCGCTGTCCTTAGGATACAGAGCCGACAAGGCGTTCGCCAAACGGAGGAACTCCGGCCCGCGCTCGACCTCCGCCTTGAGCAGGGACCGGAGGGCCTGCGACCGCCCGGCGGCCTGGAGGAGCATCGCCATGTGCACCCGGTCGAGCGTCGTCCGCTCTTGCTCGGCGGCCGGTTCCCCAGCTCCCGCGGCGACCTCCCGGCGCCGCCGAGTCCGGCGCGGGGTCGGTTCCTCGGGCTCCTCGGCGAACAGGGGGAGCTGCGGGTCCCCGCGGCGAACCGCGTCCTCGATCCGCGCGGCGAGGGCGTCCGCCCCCGCGCGGCCGAAGAGCTGGGTGGCCCGATCCCGGACCGGGAGCAGGTAGACCACGCCCTTCTCCGTGCGGATGATCCGCTTGTCCCACTTGGGAAGACCGATCCCCAGTGGCTGGGCGAACCGGCGCACAATGTCGAACACGAGCGCGTAGCCCTTCCCCGACGTCGCGGCGGGGGCCCTGCCTTCGTCCTCCTCGTCGGTCTCCTCCTCCCCTTCCTCGTCCTCGCCGGCGGTGGCATTCGTCTCAAGGCTTGTGCTCTGGAGCGTCCACAGGAAGAGGGCGGTGAGGCGGGCGTCCTCCTCCAGCGCCCCGATCGCGCCGTTCCGGGCCCGGGCTTCATCCGTGCCGAGGACGTTCTCGAGCGCGATCCGACCCACGACCTCCCAGACCTTTTCGAGGTACTCGGCCAGGGTGACCTCGCGCCCCTCGGCGGTCTCGACCTTTCTGTAGCGGCTGAAGATCTCGAGGGCCGGACCGATGCAGGCGAAGACGAGATCGGCACCCCGGACGCCTTCGCCCTGCAGCCGCTCCATCCAGTCGCCGACGCGCTGGGGCAATTCCCGCAGGACTTCGGCCCAGTCGCCGACCGGGGCATCCTCGGGCCGCGGGCGGCAGACGAGGTGGACGCTCGTGGCGAGGGCGGCGGACTCTTGCGAGCGCAGCCGACCCGGTCGCTCAGTGGCGATGGGCCAGGAACCGGTGATCGTCCAGCCGCCGCGGATCATGCCGGAGAGGAGCGCCTCCCACCCTTCGGTGGTCTTGTGGGCGAAAACGACTGAGGCTATGCCGTCCTCGCGAAGGATGCGGCGCCCCTCGGCGAAGGCCCGTGCCATCGTCTCCTCGTAGAAAGCCCGGTCCTTCGGTCGGCCGTCCTCGGTCTCGGAGCGCTCGTTCTGGACCGCCTCGCGGGTCTTGGGCGTCAACGGATTCGCTGGGTCGAACGGGTCGCGTAGGAGCGGATGGCCGGGCAGCGCGCGCTTCAGCCAGACAAAGAAGAAGTCCGAGAGGTCGGCATAGGGCACCGCGTCGTAGTACGGCGGGTCGGTGAACCAGACGTGGGCGGTCTCGTCGGGGAGGGGGTGTGCGGTGGCGTCGGCGGGCTGCGCCTGGCCGGGCCGTGGCTGTGTCGAGCCGAGGAGTTCGACGACACTAGTCATTGATTCCACAAGTTGCGGGAATTCTTCCTCCTGAACGATTGGGACCATCTCCAAGAAGTCCCACACAATGGGTAGTGCCTGTCTCGCGAAGGTGCCACGAGGGGCTTGTGTGATGGATATCCAAGACACGAGTGAGGACAGGCGCTCCGCCTGCTTGGAAACGGCGGCCGCCATCGCTACGCGCATGGCGTCCCCGTCCTCGCCGCTCGGCAGCTCGCGCACCAGCCCCGCCAGCGTCACCAGCGCTACCTTCTGCCGCGCCGTGAACAGGTCGCCCCACTGGAGCATGCCGTAGCGCTGCACGCGGAAGCCTAGGGTGCCGATCGGCGGCAGCGGCTCATCTGGCACCGGGCAAAGGCCCTGCCTGCCGCCGCGCTCCCATGCATCGAGGATTGCCTGAAGCCGCTCCTGCGCCTTGCGCACCGCCTCGTAATCGCGTTCCGTCGGCAGCCGGTAGTGCCGCCCCGGCTCGCCGGGCCGAAGTGTCACCACCGCAAGCAGCCGCGCCCCACCGGTGCGCCGCCCCGCCGCGTCGAAGACGACATCCGCGCCGCCGCGCTGGACCGCGAGTTGCGCCCGCACCCGCTCAGGTGGCAGCACCGCGCCGCAGCAGAGACACGTTGCCCTGGCCCGAGTTACCGTCCCCGCGGGCACCTCCCGGTCGCTCTTCGGCTCGAAAATCTCGAAGGATACCTCACCGCCGAGACACAGAGGACGCAGAGCAAGCTTTCGATTCGGTTTCTTGCAGAGCCAGAAAGAGCGCACGAGGGGGATCTCCGCCCCGCAGTTCGGGGATTCGCACTTCACCGTGCGCGCCCAGAGGTAGGCGATCGGCGTGGCGCCATCGGGGTCCTTCGGATAGAACTCGGCCAACTCGTTCTCGGCCTTCTCTTTGATTTCCTTTCCCACGCGCCGCAACTCATCCGCCAAGCTCTCCGCGCTCTCTGCGCCTCTGCGGTGAGCTTCCCTCGGGATATCTTCCAGCATGACCTTGAGGATCAGGCAGGCGACCGGATTCAGATCGCTGGCAAACGCCTCACAGCCCAGCCGCAGCGCTTCGAGCGGGATCGAACCCCCGCCCGCGAACGGGTCGACCACGAGCGGCGGTGCGTCCGGGTACGCGGCGCGCACGAGGTCCCGCCCCACCCGCAAATACGTCTCGTGGGAGGCGAGGTCCCAGTCCGCGAACGTGCCGATGAACCAGAGGAGGGCCTTGCGCAGCTC
>JACIWK010000014.1 GCA_014360985.1 Candidatus Bipolaricaulota bacterium | reverse complement strand
GATGCCCGCTACGATGGGAAGTGGGTCCTCCGGACGAACACCGCGCTTCCCCCGAGCGAGGTCGCGCGCGCCTACAAGGGCCTGTGGCAGGTCGAGGAGGCGTTCCGGGTCCTGAAGACGCCGCTTGAGCTCCGGCCGATCTACCACTGGACGGAGCGTCGGATCCGGGGGCACGTGATGGTCTGTTTCCTGGCGTTCGTCTTGCGGCAGCTTCTGCGCACGGGGCTCGACACGCTGGGCTGGCAGGGGTCGCTCACGGAGCTTCTCTTGTCCCTGGGGCGGGTCCGAGCCACCGTCCTGCGGGGCAAGGGCGGGCAGACGTTCCGCCTGCGGGACGAGATCCCGGCCCGGGCGATGCCGGCCCTCCACTTGCAGTCCCCTGATGCTCGATTTAGGTCCTGCACTTGATGGACACTTAGCATCGGAGGATCCGAACTGGAGGGAAGAATGAGGCTCTCGGCAAGGCCGTACCGCGATGAGGAGGACTACTGGGCGATCCGGCAGTTCCTGAGGGAGGTATACCTGCTGAACAACCGAATGGAGCACTCCTGGCAGGTCGCTCGCCTCGACTGGTGGCGTTGGTACGGGATCATGAACCTCGGCCACGGAACCCTGGAGACGGGCGTCTTCCTGTGGGAATTGCAGTCCGGCCAGCCCGTCGCTGTCCTGAACCGTGAGGGTCTGGGACAGGCGTTCCTACAGGTGGATCCGCGGCGGAGGAGCGAGGACCTTGAGGGCGAGATGCTGTCCGTGGCCGAGAGCCACCTGTCTGCCCTGAGTCCGTCGTCGGGCCGTCGAGGGATTGCCGTCTACGCCCGTGACACGGATGGGCTTCGGACAGGGTTGCTGGAACGCCGCGGCTACACGCGTCTGCCCGACTGGCAGGAGATCCAGCACAGTCGGGACCTGGCGGAGCCCTTGCCTGCTCCGTCCGTGCCCCGGGGCTATATCCTCCGCCCGATGCACGCCGATCACGAGGACTTGAGGCGGCGGAGTCGGGCCGGTTGGAGGGCGTTCCATGCCGATGAGCCGAGCGAGAACTTTGAGCCAGGCGGCTGGTACGCGAACGTGCAGCGGGCACCTCTGTACCGCCGCGACCTCGATTTGGTGGCTGAGGCCCCGTCGGGAGAGATCGTGGCTTTCGCCACGCTGTGGTACGACGACGTTACGCGCTCGGGTTACTTCGAGCCGGTGGGGTGTGTTCCTGAGCACCGCAAGCGTGGGCTGGCGAAGGCGCTCCTGCTCGAAGGGATGAGGCGGATCCGGGACATGGGAGCGCTCGTCGCGACCGTCGGGGGAGGGGGAGTGTCGAATCCGGAAGCCGAGGACCTCTACGCCTCTGTTTTCGGAAAGGAGGGCGCCAGCTGCACAGCTTGGGTCAAGTACCTCGACGGCGGAGCTTAGGGGAAGCCGTCGGCGATATGGACGGCGAAGACGCAGGTGCCGGCTCCGTCCAGCATCGTCTGCACAAGATCCACCTGTGGCTTTTCCCCGAACACGGGTCCCCACTCCTGGACATACCAGCCGCTGGGGCAGAGGGTCCACAACACCTGACCTGGGTGCGGCCACGGAGAGACCAGACGGTGAGCGGGTAATCCGTGTCAGGTGTCCCGCGGGAAGTCTGAATCCTCTGAGACCCCGTCTCCTGAAGTGCCGATGGGAAGGTCCTTCTGAAGTCTGCTAGGGCGGGAGGATTCGAACCTCCGAATGGCGGCTCCAAAGGCCGCTGCCTTACCGCTTGGCTACGCCCTAGTTGCGGAACGAGCATAGCCCGCGCGTGGCCAAGGGACAAGGGTTTGTCTCCCCCGGCGCCTCCTCGTGTAGACTTCGCCCGTGGATGGCTGCTCGCGGTGACCTCTCTCGTCGGGGTGGGCGTGAAGTTCTTCCTCTTCTCCCTCCTCGGCTTCGCACTGGGATCGCTCCCGTTCTCGGTCTGGCTGGGAAGGATTGGGGCTCGGGATGATATCCGCCGTCACGGCGACGGGAACCCTGGTGCGGCAAACGCCTGGCGAGCCGGTGGGTGGCGGATCGGCCTCTTCTCCCTCGTCCTCGACGTGACGAAGGCCGCTCTGCCCGTAGCGCTTGCCCGGACGCTTGGGGACCTGTGGGGATGGGGGCTTCTTCCCGTGGCCATCGCTCCCCTCCTCGGCCACGCGTTCTCGCCGTGGCTCGGCTTCCGGGGAGGGAAGGCGGTCGCATCGACCTTCGGAGTGTGGTCCGCCCTCACGTACTGGGAAGTCCCGACCGTCCTCGGCCTGTTGTTTGCCCTCCTCCGGACCGTGCAGGCGGTGGATGCGTGGACGGTGGTCCTCTCGTTCCCCGTCGTGGCTCTCTTTCTTGTCCTGCGGGGGGCGGAGCCGTGGCTTCTCGCCACGCTGGGGGCGAACCTCGTTCTCCTCGTCTGGACCCATCGCCACGACCTTCGCTCACCGCCGCGGTGGCGCCCCAGAAAGAGGTCCACGTGAGCTTCCTCGTCTCCCACGAGTGGAGCCTGGTCGTGTTCATGGCGGTGTTGGCCACGATCGCCCTCACAAACCTCGTCGCGATGCGCCGGCTCGGCCGGCACCCGGCTCTTCCTGAGTACCCTACGGTCTCGATTCTCGTCCCCGCCCGCGATGAGGAGCGGAACATCGAAGCCTGCGTGGAGTCGCTCCTCCGCCAGGCCTACCCGGAGTTTGAGGTGGTCGTGCTCGACGATGACTCTCACGATGGGACAGGCCGGCTGCTCCAGGACATCGAGGCGCGATCCCAAGGCCGTCTGAGGGTGATCCGCGGCGCACCCGTGCCTCCAGGCTGGCTCGGCAAGCACTGGGCCTGTCACCAGCTCGCCCAAGCTGCCCGGAACAAGCTCCTCCTGTTCACGGACGCCGATACGGTACACCACCCGTCTACGTTGCGGGACGCCGTGGCGGCGCTGCAGAGGAATCGCGCCGGCGCCTTGAGCGTCCTCCCCCGGCAGGCGGTGGGGAGTCTGGGCGAGATCCTTGTGATCCCAATCCTATCGTGGGTAATCCACACGTTCGTCCCGTTCGTCCTCCCCCGACGGACGGCGACCGCGGTCGGGCAGTTCATGCTCTTCCGCCGGGAGGTGTACGCGGCGATCGGCGGCCACGCCGCGGTGCGGGCGGAGGTCCTGGACGACCTCGCCCTCGCCCGCAGCGTGCAGCGGGCGGGCCTGGGCTGGGCGTTCCTCGATGGATCAGGCCGAGTGACAACGCGGATGTACCGGGGGTGGAAGGAGACGGCGCGCGGCCTGGCCAAGAACTTGTTCCCCGTGTTCCGGTATAACGTCCCCCTGTTCCTGTTCGTGTGGACGTGGCTCCTGTGGTTGGCCTGGCAGCCGCTCGTTGTCCTTGGTCTGCGCCTGGCGAACAGCGCCCTGGCCGAGGAAATCCTGGCGCCCGCGGCGGTGACGGTCGGGTTGTCGCTACTTACATGGGCGCTTGCTGCAGTGCGGTTCCGGCTACCCCTCGTTCAGGTCCCCCTGTACCCGGTGACGGTTCTCCTCGTGACGGGAATCGCTCTCCGGTCGCTCGCCTGGCACCTTCGCAAGAAGGGCGCGTGGAAGGGGCGCGGAATCCATGTGGGGCGCTGACCGGCGCTACCGCCCGAACAGGGCGCGCCAGTTCTCCTTGAGATCGTCGCAGGAGGTTCCCGCTGGAATCCGGATCGCCACGAAGTAGCTCCGTTCGCGCACTGGGTCGACCCGCGCCTCCCCGCTCGTGTTGAGGAACGGGTTGCTCGCCCCGATTGTCACCTGCTCGTTCGTCCACGTGATGAGCCCGCGGATGAGATCAGGGGTCACCACCTGCCCCTCGAGAAGCTTCGACAGGCGCTGCACGGCGTACACCTCTCCCGAGATGAGACCCAGCACGGCTACACGCACGGTGATCCCTGGCTTGCCGTCCCCATCCTGATCGAACACGCGGGGATCGTCAGGCGTGGTGGGGAGGGGGTCGTTCAGGGGGTCCGCGAGCCGCGCCCCGTGAACTTGGGTCGGCCAGGGTTCGACGAACTGCCACCCGTCCCCCGTGGCCTTGAGGGTTGCTGTCCGTTCGACGATGCCCAGCGAACGGAGGAACGCCTCGGGGATCTCCGTGACGACCATGCTCGTCCCGTCGTCCGTGTCCACAAGACAGTGGGACTCAGACACCTCGACTTCGGTCCCGTTCTGCCTCATCTCTACATGCAGGATGAGGGTCGTGGTGCGCATCTTCTCTCCCACGAACGGGTAGACCACGATGTCCGAGGTCACCTGCATCACGGCCCATGTCCCCGTGAGGTCGAACGGGGGCCCTTGGCCCAGTCCGGGTGCCGATAGAGTAAGCATCAGCGCGGATGCCAACGCAAACGAAGCGAATCGTCTCATCGCTCTCTCCTTGGTCGGGCGCGGGGGTCTCCACCCTGAACCGCGAACGATTTTCTCTATCGTACCCGCTCGTCGCGGGCGATGCGTCCGTCCTCGAGGTAGATCACCCGGTCGACCCGATCGAGGAGCCGCATGTCGTGGGTGGCGAAGAGAAACGTGGTGTTGTGCTCCTCGTTCATCCGCCGCATGAGGTCGATGAGGTCGAGGCTCGTCTTCGTGTCGAGGTTCGCCGTCGGTTCGTCGGCGAGGACGATCGCCGGATCGGAGACGACAGCTCGGGCTACAGCCACCCGCTGCTGCTCGCCGCCGGAGAGACGGTTCGGGAACTGGTCCGCGTACTTCTCCACCCCCAGCTCGGCGAGGATCGCTCGGGCCCGTCGGAGCCTCTCTCGATACGGGACGCCCTGCAGTTCCAGGACGAACGCGGTGTTCTCCAGCACCGTGAGCACTGGGAGCAGGTTGTAGGCCTGGAACACGAATCCGATCCGCGTCAGCCGCAGCTGGGCCAGCTTGTCCTTGGAGAGGTCGGACATCGGTTGGCCATCGAGGTAGATCTCGCCGCCCGTCGGCCGATCGAGCCCGCCGAGGAGGTGCAGGAGGGTGGACTTGCCCGAACCCGATGGCCCGGCGGTCGCGGTGAACTCCCGCTCCTCGATCTCCAGATCCACGCCGCGCAGGGCCGGCGTCTCCGCTGTCCCCGTCCGGTAGATCTTCCAGAGATCCTCGGTCCGCATCACGGCGCTAGTCGACATATCGCATGGCCTCCATCGGCTCGAGCCTCGACGCTCTGCGTGCCGGCCACCATGCGGCGAGCACGGCCACCGCCGCCATCGCTCCCGCCGCAAGCGCGACCTGCCCCGGATCTGCGCTCAAGTGGAGCACGGACGACATCCCCATCTCCCGCATGAACTCCGCCGCCGCGCCCCACAGGGGGATCCCGCCGAACGCCTCCACCACCAGGATCAGGGCGACCCCGGTCAGGGCCCCACCCAGGGCGCCCACGACCGCGAGGACTCCCGCCTCGGCGAGGATCATCTTCACCACCCGCCCCCGCGACGCGCCGAGCGAGAGGATGAGCCCCAGCTCGCGCGTGCGTTCGAGCACGGAGAGGTAGATCGTGTTCAAGACCACGAGTCCGCCGAGGGCGAAGAAGATCCCGGCCACGATCGCGAGGGCCGGGGTCAGGATCCCCATGTACGTCGCCACCATCGGGACAAGCTCCGTCCAATCCTTCACCTCGTATCCGGCGGGAAGCGCGGCCCGCAACTCCCGAACCACGCGGTTGAGCGTGGTTTGGTCCCGTGGGCTCGCCACGCCGGCCACGCGGATCACGATCGCCGTGGCGGCGACCTCGCTCCGCGCAAGCTGCCGCGCTGTCGCCAGATCCGCGTAGACCACCGTGCGGCCGAGCGTCGCCTCCGGGGCCCGGTACACCCCGATCACCGGCTCCCGGATCGCACCGAGCGCCGTCTCCGGGTGCGCACCGAGGAGGACGACCTCGTCTCCCACCTCCACCCCGAGGAGGTGGGCGAGTTCCTCGCCAACGAGAACCCCGCCTTCCCCCGCGGTGAGGGAAGATCCGGCGATGATCCGATCGGCCAGCGCGCTGACCGGCCCAATCTCCTCGGGCACGACTCCCTGCACGTGGACCGCCCGCGACCGGTCCCCCACGCTCGCCAGGGCGGGGAGATCGAGCCGCACCGTCCGCCACTCGATCCCCTTAACCTCCGCAAGCGCTGCCAGCGCGTCGGACGGATCGCGCATCAACGGGATCGCTGCCCCGGTCGCCTTCGTGGGCACGGCGCGGATCTGGGCGTGGCCCGTGTCGAACCGCGTCGCGGTCTCGAACATGTCCCGCAGGTTCGCGTTGGCGAACCCAAACATGAACACGAGGAAGTACACCGGGATCAGGACCGCAAGCAGGGTAAGGAGGGTCCGCCGCCGGTTCCGCACCAGGTACCGCAGTGCGACCTTCACTCGCCCGCCTCCAGCCGCTCCACCGTGAAGAAAGACGGGTCGAGCGCGATGTCGAACTCCGGATCGAGGATCCGTTGGACGGCCCGATCACCGTTCGCCTCCACCACGGCGACTTTCGTGGGGAAGAGGATTTCCCCGACGCGGACCGTCTCCTCAAACGTCGCGGTGCGGAGCACGGCGCCCCGTTGGTCGTAGTACACGATCTTGGAGAGAACGTAGTCCGCCGTCACTGTGACCTCGAGCTTTCCGTACACGACCGGCGCCTCCGGCCCCGGGATGAGGGTGAGCACGTACCCAGCAAGCTCGCCGTTCGGGTCGGTGATCGCTTCCGCCTGGACGTCGTGGTCGCGGGAGAACGGGCCCTGGGCGAGGTCCCCCAGCGAGGGCCCCGCCCCGAACAGCGCCTGCGCAAGCCCCATCGCGGGGAGTGCGATGGCGATCCCCACCGCTGGGCTGTAGTACCACAGGTCATCTCCGAGTTGCAGGTAGCCCGATCCCGCATCGGCTTCCGGCTCGAGGATGCGGACGAGGGCCCGGTCCTCGCCGAGCGTCCACACCTCCATGAGGTAGTGGCTGGGCGTTCCCGAGACCGTGATCTCGAGCTCGACCCGGGCGTGGAAGCTCCCGCCTCGCCAGCTCGCGCGCACCCGTTCCAGGATCGTGGCGGCATCGAGGGGTTCGTCCGCGGCGGATACCCAGCCCGTGCCCGCCGCGATGAGGAGCATCCCAAGGAACGCTCGCACTCGGCCCATCGCCTTCTCCTTATCCCTCGCGGATCGCGGTCACCGGCTCCAGCCGGTGCGCCCGCCGCGCGGGGTACCACGCGGCGACGAGCGCCGTGAACACGACCACGCTGAACGCCGCCATCCAGTACCACCCCGAGGCGGCGGCGTAGATCACCGTCGGCATCCCCAATGCTCCGCTCACATCGCGCACGAACGACGAGAAGTCGAGGCCGTTCTTCCCAAGGTACAGGAGCCCCCCGTATCCGATTCCCCCGCCGATCGCGAACCCCATCACCCCGACGAACGTGGACTCGAGGAGGACGATCCCAGCGAGCATCTTCCGGCTCATCCCGACCGCGGTCATCATCCCGAACTCCCGCGTCCGCTCGATCACGGAGTAGAACGTGGTGTTGGCCACGCCGAACCCGGCAAGAAGGCTGATCATGATCACGAACGGGATCAGTTTGATCGTCGAGCCGGAGATCATCACCCGGGCCAGGGGGTTGAGGGTGAAGTAGTCGGCGACCACGAGATCGAGGTGAGCAGCGAGGCGGCGTCGTGCCTCCGCGACCGCCCGCTCGGGCGACGCCCCGTGGGGGAGCCCCACCGCGAGCGCCGTCGCCCCCCGAGTCCCCGTCAGCTCCCGCACATCTTTGATCGAAGCGGTTGCCACCCGCTCCATCTCCACCACCGTCGGGGAGAACAGGCCGACGGCCACGAACGCCCGCGACCTCATCCCCGCGCTCCCGCTCACCACGACGACGACCCGTTCCCCGACGCGCACATCGAGCTCCGCCGCGAGCGCGGCGGAGAGGAGGATCTCCCCGCTTCCCGTCAGATACCGTCCAGCGACGACCATCTCCGGAAGCCGCGTCACCGACCGCTCAGCGAGGGGATCGATCCCCCGCAGGGCCACTCCGTCCGTCCCGTAGGCGCTGCGCAGCATCGCCCCGACTTCGAGGCGCGGCGCGATCCCCGCGAGCCGCATCCCCTCGAGGGCTGCCTCCGCCCGCGAGACCTGCTCGGGGGAGAGGGCGTTCTCCAGGCCGGGATCGGCGCCGTACGCGATTGTCCGTATCTGGAAGCTCCCCTGGTCCTCCGCGACCCGGGCGGCGGTCATCGAGCCAACGAAGCCATCGACGATCCCGAACAGGACGAGGATCACAAGGCTCCCGAACGCGACGATCGCTGTCATGAGGACCGTCCGCTGGGGGTGCCGCCGCAGGTTCCGCCATGCAATGCGGAAGGCTGCGTTCATCCTTTCCTCCTCGCCGGGCAGGTGAGCCCGTCAGCAATCACTTGGCTCATCCGGGTGACAAGTCTGGGATAGAGCTGGGGGTCAATCCGCTTCTTGCTGAACGGGAGCGCTTTGATCATGCCTAACACGCCAAGGATCTCCAGCACGTCCCCGTCCACGATCTCCTTCCGCCGCTGCGCTTCCTGGATCTGCGCGAACAGGGGGGCCAGGGCGTTCATCGCCATGGCCTGGACCTCGTGGACATCGAGGTGGCCCGCGAGGAGGGAGGTGAACTCCTGAGGATCCATAGCCACCGCCCTTACTAGGCCATCCTCCTCGATCAAGGCCACGAGCTCTCTCTGGAACCGCACCAGGGCTTCGTTGGTGTCGTCGATGGCATGGAACGACCGCTCCAGGAGGCGCTGGACCAAGTCCGGAAGCTCCTGAAGGAGGAGCTCGGCGTAGAGGGCCTCCTTGGACGCGAAGAAGAGGTAGAACGTACCTTTGGCGATGCCTGCCGCATGGGCCAGTTCTTCCACCGTGGTCTTCCTGAGCCCGTAGCGGGCGAAGAGCTCCCGCCCGGCTCGGAGCAGTCGAGCTCGGATCGCTTCCCGCTCCGCCTGAGTCAGCGCCCGGGGCATATGATTGACCCTTTGACTCTCAACGCCAGTTTGGTCACAGCTCCATTATAACAGGGGTCCCGCCATGCGCCCAGAGCCTCGACAGCGGACGCGCCACCGGCTATACCTCTGCCCTGTGAAGAAGGTGCGGGTCTACACGGAC
Organism: Candidatus Bipolaricaulota bacterium; assembly: GCA_014360985.1. Lineage (GTDB taxonomy): Bacteria > Bipolaricaulota > Bipolaricaulia > Bipolaricaulales > Bipolaricaulaceae > Bipolaricaulis. The sequence continues at coordinate 36,598 of JACIWK010000014.1, read as the reverse complement.
GGTGCGTGCATCGGGAACCCCGGGCCCGGCGGGTGGGGGGCGGTGCTCTTATCCGGCCCTCACCGCAAGGAGATCTCCGGTGGCGAGCGGAGGACGACGAACAACCGGATGGAGCTCCGGGCGGCGATCGAGGCCCTCCGGGCGCTGCGCGAGCCGGCGGAGGTGGACCTGTTCACCGACTCTGCCTACCTCAAGCGCGGGATCACGGAATGGCTCCCCCGTTGGAAGGCGAACGGCTGGAAGCGTCAGGAGGGGAAGCGCCTCCTCCCCGTGGCCAACGAGGACCTGTGGCGGGAACTCGACGAGCTGGTCGGGCTCCACAGGGTTCGCTTCCACTGGCTCGCCGGACACGCCGGACACGCGGAGAACGAGCGCGCCGACCGCCTCGCCCGCCTCGCCGCTGAGGCCTGCGCGCCGTCCCCGTAGACCCACCCTCCCGCGGCGGGCCCTCGCCCTGGCCAAGCATGTGACTATAATGGTCACATGCTGCGGGCATCCGTTTCGGTAGCCAAGGCGCGGCTGAGTGAGCTCCTCGACCGCGTGCGCCGCGGTGAGTCCGTGCTGATCACGGATCGCGGCCGGCCGGTGGCCCGGCTCGTTCCGGTGGTGCCGGTCGAGGGGGAGTCGGACGGTGCGCTGGAGCGCCTGGAGCGAGATGGGGTGATCCGGCGGCAGCTCGCTCCCCTGCCCGCGGGCTTTCTCCGGGGCGAGCTTCCCGAGCCCGAGGCCAGCGCGGTGGAGGCCCTGGTGCGGGAGCGCGAGGAGGGGCGTTGAAGTACTGGGACAGCTCAGCTCTCCTCCCGCTCCTCGTTCGGGAGGAGAGCACGAAGGCGCTGAGCAAGCTCCTCTCCGGCGATCGTTCCCTCCTCGTGTGGTGGGGAAGCGAGGTCGAGTGCGCCTCTGCCCTCTGCCGGTTGGAGCGGAAGGGGAACCTGGATCCCGATGGCGTCAGCACCGCTATGGAGCGGCTGGCGGTGCTGCGGGCGAGTTGGCACGAAGTGCAGCCAACGGACACGGTGCGGGAGACGGCAATCCGGCTCCTGCGCACGCACGACCTGCAGGCCGCGGACGCCCTTCAGTTGGCCGCGGCACGGGTGGCAAGCGAAGGCCACCCTCGCTCACTCCCGTTCGTGTGCCTCGACAAGCGCCTCCGCCGGGCCGCCGTCCGCGAAGGCTTCCCTGTCGAGCCGGCCCGGGGGGAGTAGAACCCGGACTTCTCCGCCGCCACCCACGCGCTCTCCCGCGCTGGAGAGCAGGTTGCCTGTCTCGTCCAGCGTTCGGTGCGGGGGATTCCGTCCGACCTCCGTGAACACCGCCTGGCCGGGGAGGGAACCCTCGCGTATACTGCCCTTCTAGAAGACCTAACAACGCATCGCATCCCCCAATCGCGGGGGTGCCAACAACGACGCTGAGCTGAGAGTGCGACTTGGCTCACGAAGGCCAAGGAGGCTTTCAGTGAAGTTCCAGGAGTTCTCGTTTCACCCCCGGATCGAGTCCGGGATCCAGGCAGTCGGCTACGTTCACCCCACCCCGATCCAAGAGAAGGCAATCCCTGTTGTGCTCGAAGGCCGCGACCTGATCGGCGTTGCCCAGACCGGCACCGGGAAGACCGCCGCGTTCGTGCTCCCCATCCTCCAGCGCCTCGCCGAAGGGGAGAGGGGTCACGTGCGGGCCCTCATCCTCGCCCCGACGCGCGAGCTCGCCGAGCAGATCCATCAGGTGGTGGGCGCGCTCGGAAAGGAACTCGGCATCCGCAGCATCGCCGCCTACGGTGGCGTGAAGAAGCGGCCCCAAGCCGCGGCGCTCCGCCGCGGGGCGGAAGTGGTCATCGCCTGCCCGGGACGGCTCCTCGACCTCCACGGGGACCGGGCGATCGATCTGTCGCGCGTGGAGGTCCTCGTCCTCGACGAGGCGGACCGAATGTGCGATATGGGGTTCCTCCCCGACATCCGGCGCATCCTGGGGCTCCTCCCCCAGAACCGCCAGACCCTGTTCTTCTCGGCGACGATGCCCCCCGAGATCCGGCGGTTGGCGGGGAGCATCCTCCGCGATCCGGCCACGGTCGAGGTGGACGCTGCCGCACCGGCGAAGACGGTGTCCCACGCGTTCTACCCGATCACCGAAGGGCGCAAGCGCGACCTCCTCGTCGCCCTCCTCCAGGGGCCGGCCACGGGGCGGGTGCTCGTGTTCACGCGCACCAGGAGCCGGACGCAGAGCCTGGCCTCGTTCCTCAGCCGGGCGGGGTTCGCCGCCGCGGCGATCGAGGGCGACATGTCCCAGCGGGACCGGCAGGAGGCGCTCGACGGGTTCCGCTCAGGGAAGTACGCGGTGCTCGTCGCCACGGACGTCGCGGCGCGGGGGATCGACGTCGAGGACATCACCCACGTTATCAACTTCGACATGCCGGACAGCGTCGATGCCTACACCCACCGCGTGGGGCGCACGGGGCGGATCTCGAAGAGCGGGCAGGCGTTCAGCCTGTCCGCCCCCTCGGACCGTCTCCTGCGGAGCTGGGTGGAGAAGGCGGTGGGCAAGCCGATCGAGTCGCGTAGACTTCCGGGATTCGACTATGGCGGACCGGTGAGGGCTGGTGAGGCGCAGGCCACGGGGGCTGGGGCAGCTCGGTTCGCCCGCCGCCGGGCGTACCTGCGACGGTAGCGGCTCGCCCTCCCACCCTACCAAGTACGGATGCCCATCGCCGGCACGAAGCCAAAATCAAGTCCAGGATAAAGGGAAGCTCTCGTCACGAAAGGACTCACACTGCAGGGGCTGCCCGCGAAGGAACGGGAACCAGGAACTCGCCCGCCCCGAGCGAGGACGTACGCGGTGGGCTTCCCCGCGTGGGGGGCGTGTCCCACGGCGCGTGGCCGGACACGGCGGCGACGAAGCTCACGCGGTAACGGGCCTGCGCGAGATCAGGGGAGAGGGGGCCGGACCTCTGCCGGTCGCGAGCGCAAGCTCACTTTCCTGCAGCGCGCAGGGCGAGGAGGACCCGCTCCGGGGTGAACGGAGCTCGGGTAAGACGGACCCCCACCGCGTCGTAGATGGCGTTCGAGATCGCAGGAAGCGGACCGTTGATCCCGATCTCGGAGATCGACTTCGCCCCCCACGGACCCGTCGGTTCCTCGCTTGGGACGAGGATCGCCTCGATCCGGGGCGTGTCTAGGGACGACGGAAGCTTGTAGTCGAAGAACCCGGCGTTCACGCAGCGCCCGCTCGGGGCGAACAGCATCTCCTCGCACAGGGCATGGCCGATCCCCTGGAGGATCGCCCCCTCGAGCTGGCCCTCGGCCGCCTTGGGGTGGATCGCCACCCCGCAGTCCGCGGCGACCACGAACCGCTCCACCCTCACGACGCCCGTCTCGCGATCCACGGCGACCTCGCAGAAGAAGGCTGCGAACGGGGGAGGCGACTCCGGGCAGGTGAACGATGCGGTGGCCGCGATCTGGCGCTGATCCACAACGTAGGTCGCCCGGTGGCCGATCTCACCCAGGGTGAGCCGGCGGCCCGTCTTCCGGCTTGCCACCGCTCCCTCCGCCAGCTCGAGGACCTCTGGCCTCTCGCCGAGGGCCGCCGCGGCCACGTCGAGGATCTGGCGGTGCACGCTCTGCGCTGCCCGGAGGACAGCGTTGCCGGACACGTAGGTGGTGCTCGACGCGTAGGCGCCCGTGTCGAACGGGGTGAAGTCCGTGTCCGAGGAGTAGACGAGCACGCGGTCCACCGGGACCCCGAGCTCCTGCGCGGCGATCTGGGCAAGGATCGTGTCCGATCCCGTCCCGAGGTCCGTTGCCCCGACGAGGAGGCGGAAGCTCCCGTCGTCCTGCATGACGAGGGTCGCTGCGGCCATGTCGACGCCCGTGATCCCTGAGCCCTGCATCGCGCACGCCATCCCTAGGCCGTGAACCCAGGGCCCGTCCTCGCGGCGGCGGCCCCGGTTCTCCTTCCACCCGATGCGCTCGGCCCCGATCCGCAGGCAGTCAGCGAGGGCGCAGGACCGGACAACCTGGGCAGTGCCCTCCCGTCCCTCGCCGATCTTCTCGAAGATGGGGGACGTCTCGCCGACCCGGATGTGGTTCCGCTTGCGAAGCTCAATCGGATCCATGCCCAAGGCCTCGGCAAGCCGGTCCATCGCCACCTCGAGGGCGAAGTACCCCTGGGTCGCGCCGTACCCGCGGTACGCCCCGGCGACGGGGAGGTTCGTGTACACCGCCTTCCCGCGGAACCGAAGGTGCGGCGCCTTGTTGTAGAGGGGCAGGGTCTTCGAACCCACGTTGGACAGCACGGTCAGGGCGTGGGCTCCGTAGGCCCCGGTGTTCGAGAGGACCTCCATGTCGATGGCCTGAAGCACACCGTCCTTGCCCGCCCCCAGCTTCACTGCGACCCTCATCGGGTGCCGCGTCCGAGAGGCGATGAACACCTCCTCCCGCGAGTAGGCCATCCGCACCGGCCGCCCGGTGCGCAGGGCGAGGAGCGCCGCCACGGGCTCGAGGAGGATCTCCTGCTTGGAGCCGAAGCCCCCTCCGATGCGTGGCTTGATCACGCGAATGCGTGCTGGATCTAGACCCACCACGCGGGCCACGATCCGGCGCACGTGGAACGGGACCTGGGTCGAGGTGCGGAGCACGAGCCGGCCCGCCTCGTCGAAGTAGGCGATCACGCCGTGGGGCTCGATCGCCGCGTGCTGGGAGTACGGGATCTCGCACGTGGCTTCGGCCGTGACGTGAGCCTCGGCCAGAGCGCTCGCAACGTCGCCCACGGGGATGTCGACTGCGGCAACGATGTTGTGCTTGGCGTCGTAGATCCCCTCAGCGTCAGGCTCATCATGGATCACCGGAGCGCCGTCGGCGAGGGCCTCCTCGGGGGAGAGAACGGCGGGAAGAACCTTGTACTCCACGCGGATCTTCCTCAGCGCCTCTTCGGCGGCTTCTTCGGTCTCCGCGGCCACCGCCGCCACCCGGTCGCCGACGAACCTCACTTTGCGGTCGAACAGGACCGTGTCGTAGGGGGACGGCTCGGGCCACCCCTGGCCGGCGGTGGTGTAGGGGACGCGGGGGACGTTCCCGTGGTGGAGGATCGCTCGGACCCCGGGAACGGCCTCGGCCTCGGCGGTGTCGATCGAGACGATCGCGGCGTGGGCGTGAGGGGAGGGGAGGATCTTCCCCACCAGCGCTCCGGGAACGTCGTGGTCGAGGGTGAACACGGGCTTCCCCGCGACGAGGGACGGGCCATCGACCTTCGTCACGCTCTGTCCCACCGCGCCACGGTGCCGCGTCTCTACCGCCACTTTCCCTCCTGTTTCCACCGAGCGGCAAGGAGGACCGCATCCGCGATCTTGACGTACCCCGTGCACCGGCAGAGGTTTCCCGCGATCGCCTTCCGGACGTCCTCCGGCGAGGGGTCGTCGTTGCCCTGGAGGAGCTCGTACGCGACGAGGATCATCCCCGGCGTGCAGAACCCGCACTGCACAGCCCCGGCGTCGAGGAACGCCTGCTGCAGAGGATGGGGGTCGTCGACGGAGCCCAAGCCCTCGAGGGTCAGAACCCGTCGCCCCTGGACCTGGGGGGCGACCATGAGGCAGGAGCGCACGGCGCGGCCGTCCACGAGAACGGTACACGCCCCGCAGTCGCCGGTTCCGCACCCCTCCTTGACGGACTTCATCCCCAACCGACGGAGGAGGCGAAGGAGGCGCTCTCCCGGCTCGACGTCGAGGTACTGGGGTACTCCGTTGAGCTCAAACAACAGCTTCACATCCCGGCCCTCCCGGAGGCGCGGGCGAGGGCCCGCTCGACGAGCACCCCCGCCACCTCCCGCCGCCACGCCCCACTCGCCCGACGGTCGTCCCCGACCTCGATCCGCTTCGCAACGAGATCTTGGACTTCCTGCCACAACGTCTGGCTGGGCCTCTGCCCGATGAGCGCCTCCTCGGCCCACGGGAGCCTTTCTCCTCGATCCGGCCTCGCCCCGACGGCCACCCGCGCCCAGGCGATCCTTCCACCCTCGACTCCCACTCCGCAACACGCGTTGAGGAGGGCGATATCGTACCCGGTCCGGCCGACCTTCTCGTAGGCGAACGCCCCGTCCCACGGGGGGAGCAGGACCTCGATGGCCACCGCTTGCCGGAACAGGCCGCGGAACGGTCCCTGGTACAGCTCCTCCACCGGCACCCTCCCCTCCTTCTCTCCCTGCCAGCGCACCTCCGCCCCGAGGGCGACGAGGGCCGTGGGGATGTCGGCCCATGGATGGGCGGACACGAGCGCCCCGCCGAGCGTGGCCATGTTCCGCAGCGGGGGGACCGCCACCCGATGGAGGAGGTCGGCGAGGATCCCCCCGCCGTACTCCCGAGCTGCCCTGCTTTCCAGGATCGAGGTGAGGGTCGTGGTGCCCCCGATCGCCAGCCCGCCACGAGCCTCCTTCGTGTAGGAGAGCCCGATCCGTGTGATATCAATCAGGCCTTCGATGTCCACCCGGAGGGAGCGGAGGAGGTCGACCCCGCCTGCGAGGAGCGCCCCCCGACCCTCGTAGGCCGCGAGGAGGGACAGGGCCTCCTCCACGTCCCGGGCGAAATGGAACCGGCGAACACCTCTCGCGTGCACCCCGCTCATTGCCCGGAGTATAGCGACGGTGCAACCTGTCAGACAACTTGACCATCGGACCGGGGGGCCGTTATACTGCCCCACCATGAGGGCTGACGCCGGTACCGGCCGTCCAGATAGGAGGCCGGACTCCCCGCCTCTCGTCCGGCTCGAGGAGGTCACCAAGTCTTTCCCTGGGGTTGTCGCCAACGACCGCGTGACGTTCGACGTCCGGCCTGGCGAGGTCCACGCCCTGCTGGGTGAGAACGGGGCGGGGAAGACCACGCTCGTGAACGTCCTCTACGGCCTGTATCGCCCCGACTCCGGCTTCGTCCTGGTTCGCGGGCGACGGGTGACGATCCGTTCCCCGCGCGAAGCGATCGCCCTCGGTATCGGGATGGTCCACCAGCACTTCAAGCTCGTCCTTCCCCACACCGTGGCGGAGAACGCGGCCTTGGGGTTGAAGGGGACCCCGTTCTGGGCTCCGGCGAGGGGGGTCGGGCGCCGTCTGCGCGAGTTGTCGGAACGCTACGGCCTGCCCGTCGATCCAGACCGGCGAGTGTGGGAGCTCTCCGCGGGGGAGCAGCAGAGGGTAGAGATCCTGAAGGCCCTTCTCCGCGGGGCGGAAGTCCTGATCCTCGATGAGCCCACGAGCGTCCTCACCCCGCAGGAGACAGGCGAGCTGTTCAAAGTTCTATCCCGGATGCGGGAGGAAGGACACGGGGTCATCTTCATCTCCCACAAGCTGACCGAAGTGCTTGAGGTGGCGGACCGGATCACGGTCATGCGTCGCGGCCGTGTCGTGGGCACGGTCGCCGCCGCGGGAGCGGACAAACCCATGCTGGCTCGGATGATGGTGGGCCGGGAGGTCGTGTTCCGCCTCACCAAAAGGGCCTGTACCCCCGGCGACGCGGCCCTGAACGTGGAGGGGATCCACGTTCGCAACGATCGGGGGCTCCCCGCCGTGCGGGGCGTGAGCTTCAGCGTGTGTCGGGGGGAGATCTTCGGGATCGCTGGGGTCGCGGGGAACGGGCAACGGGAGTTGGTGGAGGCGCTGGCGGGCCTCCGCCGGATCGAGCGGGGGAGGGTCTGCATCCTCGGGGACGATGTGACCAACCGCTCCCCGCGCCTCCTGTCCGACATCGGCGTGGCCCACGTTCCCGAGGAGCGGATTCGAATGGGGATCGTCCCTGGACTCTCCGTGGAGGAGAACCTGATCCTGAAGCGCCACCATCGCCCCCCGTTCTGCCGGGCGGGCCTCCTCCACCCGGCCTCTGTGCGGAGGTTTGCCCAGACGGCGATCGAGGAGCACGGGATCGTGACCTCCAACCCCAAGACGCCAGCCAAGCTCCTCTCGGGGGGGAACATCCAGAAGCTGATCCTGGCGCGGGAGTTGTCCGGCCAGCCGGCCCTCGTCCTCGCTGCCCATCCGACCTACGGTCTCGATGTGGGGGCGACGGAGCAGATCCGGGAACTCCTCCTCCGGCAACGAGAGGCAGGGGCAGGTGTCCTTCTCGTGTCGGAGGACCTCGAGGAGGTCATGGAGCTCGCCGACCGGATCGCGGTCATGTTCCGCGGCGAGATCACGGGGGTGGTCTCTGCGGGAGAGGCGAAGCGTGAGGAGATTGGGATGATGATGGCCGGAGAGGAGCGGGTGCGGGGATGAAGCGCATCGGTCCCTTCATTGTGGAGCGGAGGCTCGCCCCGCCGCGCCACGTCGTGTTCGGGGTGTCGGTGCTCGCGGTGGTGGTCGCCCTTCTGCTGGCCGCCCTCGTTTTCTGGGCCTACGGGGTGAGCCCGTGGCGGGCGTACGCCGAGATCGGCCGCGGGACGCTGGGGACGGTGGACGGGCTGTCGGACATTGTCCGCCGGGCGATCCCCCTCATCCTGTGCGGGGTGGGGCTGACGCTGGCGTTCCGGGCGCAGTTCTGGAACATCGGGGCCGAGGGCCAGCTCCTGGCGGGGGCGGTGGCGGCGAGCGGGGTGGCCCTGTTTGTCCCCGTTCCCGACGGGCTCCGCCTTCCCCTGATGTTCCTCGCCGGGTTTGGGGCGGGGGCCCTCTGGGCGGTGATCCCGGCCCTCCTGCGGGTCAAGCTCCAGGTGAACGAGGTCATCTCCACCCTGATGATGAACTACATCATGGCCTACATCGTGGAGTGGCTCGTTCATGGACCGTGGAAGGGCCCCACGATGCGCGGGTTCGCGTACACGGACATGTTCCCGACCGCGGCCCGCCTCCCCCTGATTGCGGGGACGAGGGTCCATTGGCCGACGCTGGGCGTGGGCGTGGTGGCGGCCCTTGTCGTGGGGTTGATCCTCTCTCGAACCCGGTTGGGGTACGAGGTGCGGGTAGTGGGGCAGAGCCCGGATGCCGCCCGCTATGCGGGGATCAGCTTCACCGTGGTCCTCTCCCTGGCGATGGTCATCTCCGGAGGGCTGGCCGCCCTCGCCGGGGTAGGAGAGGTGGCGGGGATCCACTGGCGCTTGCGGAGCCCGTCCCACATCTCGATGGGCTACGGGTACACGGCGATCATCGTCGCCTGGCTCGCCCGTGGCAGCCCGATCGCCGCGATCCTCACCGCGCTCCTGTTCGGCCTCATCTTCGCTGCGGGTGATCTCATGAAGACCACGCTCGGGCTTCCGTTCCAAATTACCGGGGTGTTCAACGGGCTGATTCTGTTTTCCCTCATCAGCTCGGACCTCCTCATGTACTGGCGGATCCGGTGGCGGAGGAGAGGGGAAGCATGGACCTAGGTTGGCTTGTGAGCACGGTGAGCCGGGCCTTGGCGTTCGGGGTCCCCCTCCTGTGGGGGACGCTGGGCGAGATCTACGCTGAGCGGTCCGGCGTAGTAAACCTGGGCGTGGAGGGGATGATGATCCTCGGGGCCTACGCCGGGTTCGCTGTGGCCCAGACCCTCGGTCACCCTGGCTGGGGGCTCCTCGCCGCCGCGGCCGTGGGAGTGGTCGCTGCCGTGTGGCACGCGTTTCTGACCGTGACCCTCCGCGCCAACCAATACGTGTCTGGGCTCGCCCTCACCTTGTTCGGATTGGGGCTGGCGGGGCTCCTTGGACGGGGGTGGGAGGGAAGGCCCCTCCGAGTGCCTCTGGGCACAATCACCGTCCCCAGCCTCGCGGAGATCCCCGTCCTTGGGCCGATGCTGTTCGTCGATCAGACGATCCTCACCTACCTTGGGATCCTCCTCGCGGTGGTGCTGTGGGTGGTTCTGTTCCGCACCCGGTGGGGGATCGCCATCCGCTCGGTGGGGGAGTCCCCAGCCACCGCTGACTCGTTGGGAATCAACGTGACCGTCGTCCGCTACCTGTGTGTGGCCCTGGGGGGGCTCCTCGCCGGGGTTGGGGGAGGGTACCTGTCGGTGGCCTACCGTCCATCGTGGACGGAAGGGATGACGGCCGGGATGGGGTGGATCGTGATCGCGCTCACCATCTTCGCGTCGTGGGATCCGCTCCAAGCGATCTGGGGCGCGTTCTTCTTCGGGGCCCTGTACCACCTGTCGTTCCGCCTTCAGGCCTACGTATCCCCCGAGCTCCTCAAGCTCATGCCCTACGCTTTCGCTATACTGGTTTTGGCAGTGAGCGGGTTTGGGGGAGCGCGGTGGCGTCGACGTGCCCCGGGTTCCCTGGGGGTTCCGTACGTGCGTGGCGAGAGATGAACGGGGGGTGAGAGCCGGGTCCAGACGAGGTGAGCATCCTAAGATCTGTATGTGGGTATGTGGAACAACCTCCGGAGGTGACGGATGAACATGCGGAAGCTTGTGCTCGTTGTGGCAGCGTTGACGTTGGTAGGGCTTCTCGGCCTGGGGGCGGAGAAGATCAAAGCCGGGTTCATCTACGTGGGGCCGATCGGCGACTACGGCTGGACCCACGCCCACGACGTGGCCCGGCGGATCGTGGATGAGAAGTACGATTGGCTAGAGACGGTGTATATCGAGAGCGTGCCCGAGGGTGAAGTCGAGACCTACATCGACCAACTCGTGCGGCAGGGCTGCAACGTGATCTTCACCACGAGCTTCGGGTTCATCGACGGGACGTTTGCCGCCGCCCAGCGGTACCCGAACGTGATCTTCGCCCACGCGTCCGGATTCAAGCGTGCGCCGAACATGGCCACCTACATGGCCGACTTCTACCAGGTGTACTACCTGAACGGCCTCATGGCGGGGGCCCTCACCAAGACGGGCAAGGTCGGGTACGTTGGCGCGTTCCCGATTCCCGAGGTGAAGCGGCACATCAGCGCGTTCACCATCGGCGTGCGGGAGGTCAACCCGACTGCTGAGGTCCACGTGCGGTGGATCTACGAGTGGTACAACCCCGCGGCAGCCAAGGAGGCGACCGAAGCCCTCATCGCCGAGGGGTGTGACGTGTTCGCGTTCACCGAGGACTCCCCCACGGTGGTCCAGGTGGCGGCGGAGCGAGGCCTGCCTTCGTTCGGCCACTACTCGCCGATGTACGAGTTCGCGCCGGACTACGTGGTCTCCGGGCAGCTCGTTCACTGGGAGGTCATCTACGACGACTTCCTGGTCAAGATCCACGAGGGGATCTACACCACAAGGAACCTTGCCCACGTGGACTACTGGTGGCTGCTCGCTCAAGGCGCGGTGGAGTGCGCGGCCGTTCCCGCCGTGGTCTACTGTGAGACGGCATGCGTGTCCGACACCAGTTGCGCTTGCTGTTGCGGGTGCTGCTGCGAGATCTCCCCGAGCATGGTGGTCAACCCGGTGTACGAGCGGGCCCTCAAGGACTACACCATCAACCATCCCGCGTTCGGGACGATCTCCGTGTACGACCTCGTGTTCTTGCGCCACAACCAATTCGCGGACCCGGGGATCACGTTCGACCCGTTCGAGGGTCCGGTGTACGACCGGAAGGGCAACCTCGTCGTTCCGGCGGGGATGTGGATGAGCTACGACCACCTCATCACCATGGAGTGGGCGGCGGCCGGGGTGGCGGGTCCCTGGCCAGGTGAGCCGTAAGGGGCGTGGGTTGCGCTCGAGGGGCGGCTGCTTGATGGTGGCCGCCCCTCTGTTCTGCTCATGCACTGCCCGAGAAGACCTCTCCATGAAGTGACGCGGGACCTCGTGGCTGTGGCCACGGGGCGGCGCCCCGCGGACCTTGTGGTCCGCGCCGGCCGTTGGGTGAACGTGAACTCGGGTGAGATCATCGATCACACGGACATCGCCGTGGCGAACGGTCGGATCGCGTACTGCGGACCAGACGCGGGAGCGATGATCGGCCCCCAGACGCGGGTCATCGAAGCTCAGGGCCGGTACCTCGTCCCGGGCCTCCTCGACGCTCATGTCCACATCGAGAGCTCGATGCTTGGGGTGACCGAGTTCGCCCGGGCCGTCCTCCCCCATGGGACGACGGGCGTGTTCGCCGACCCTCATGAGATCGCGAACGTCCTCGGGCTGCGGGGGGTGCGGCTCATCCTTGATGAGGCGGAGCGGACCCCGCTCCGGATCTACGGTCTGGTCCCGTCGTGCGTCCCCGCGGCGCCGGGCTTGGAGACGGCGGGAGCCCGCCTCGGCCCGCATGAGGTGGCGGAGGCGCTCGATTGGCCCGATGTCGTCGGCCTGGGGGAGGTGATGGACTACCCTGGAGTCGTCGCGGGGGACGAAGCTGTCCACGCCAAGATCGCCGCCGCCCTGAAGGCGGGGAAGGTGGTGGGGGGACACTACGCATCTCCCGACCTGGGAACGATGTTCCATGCCTATGCAGCGGGGGGACCGATCGACTGTCACGAGGGGACGCGGCCCGAGGATGCTGTGGCGCGGGTCCGTCAAGGGATGCGCGCCATCCTCCGCCAGGGCACGGCCTGGCAGGACCTCCTCGCGGGGGTCCACGGGGTGCGCGAGGCCGGGATCGACCTCCGCCATGTCCTCCTCTGCACCGACGATCGCCATGCGGAGACGATCCTCTCCCAGGGCCACATGGACGACGTGGTGCGCCTGGCGATCGGAGCGGGAATCCCCCCTGTGGTGGCGATCCAGATGGCCACGGTGAACACGGCCGAGCACTTCGGGGTGGCGCGGGATGTGGGGTCGATCGCACCTGGGCGTTGGGCGGACATCCTCCTCGTGCCCGACCTCGCCCGGTTCTCCGTCGACGTGGTGATCGTGGGGGGCGAGGTCGTGGGTGAGGCAGGAGAGGTCGTTTTCCCCGTCCCCTCCCCCTCTTGTCCCCCATGGGCGATGGACACGGTGCGGCTCCCCCGTCCCCTTGCCGCGGCCGATTTCGCCATTGGGGCCCCGCTCGCTGCTGGGGAAGTCGAGGTGTGGGCGATCGAGGTCCTCGCGAACCAAGCCCCGACCCGCGCCGTGACGGTGGCCCTCCCCGTGCGCGCGGGGATGGTCGAGCTCGTTCCCGATGTGGCGTACGCAGCCGTGGTGGAGCGGCACCAGCGGAGCGGCCGGATCGGGCGGGGATTCGTGCGGGGGGTGGGTCTCGGCGAGGGGTGCGCTCTGGCGAGCACGGTCGCCCACGACAGCCATAACCTCCTCATCGTGGGCACCGACCGGGAGGCGATGGCCCGCGCGGGGAACCAGGTGGCACAGGGAGGCGGGGGAGTGTGTCTCGTGCGCGGGGAGGAAGTGCTGGTGTGGATCCCCCTTCCCATCGCCGGGCTCCTCTCCACGGGGTCGGCGGAGGAGGTGGCACAGGGGATGGATGCCCTCCACCATGGCCTCCGTGGATGCGGATGTACCCTGGAGAACGCGTTCATGACCCTCTCCCTCCTCGCTCTACCGGTGATCCCTGCCTTCCGTCTCACGGACCGTGGCCTGGTGGACGTCGAGCGCGGGGAGATCGTCTCCCCGTTCGTGTAATCTGGGGGACAGAGGGAGGTAGACTCAGGCCATGGCACAGGTGATCACGAGCGCGCGGGTCGGTGACCTGTTCGGTACGTACTGGGACAGCGGTTACCTCGTGGTGGAAGGGGATCGGATCGCGCGAGCCGGGCCCGGACCGGCCCCGGAGGTTCCGGGCGCGCAGGTCCTCGACGCCGGCGGCCGGCTCGTCACGCCTGGCCTCGTCAACGCCCATGCCCACCTGTACTCGTCCCTCGCCCGGGGGATCCCGCTGCAACGGTTCAATCCCTCCTCATTCCGAGAGATCCTGGAGCAATTGTGGTGGAAGCTCGACCGGGCCCTCGACCTCGACGGCGTATACCACTCCGGGGTCGTGGGGGCGCTGGGGCACCTCCGGGCCGGGGTGACGGCCCTGTTCGACCACCACGCTTCGCCGACCGCGATCGAGGGGTCCCTCGCCCAGCTCAAGCGGGCCCTGGCCGAGGTCGGGCTGCGGGCCGACCTCTGCTACGAGGTCACCGACCGCGGGGGATCGGGAGAGCGGAACGCGGGAATCGCGGAGAACATCCGGTTTGCTCGCGAGGAGAGGGAGGAAGGGCGTTTCGCTGCCCACATGGGGCTCCACGCCTCGTTCACCCTGTCCGACGAGACGCTCGGCCGGGCACGCGCCGCGGCAGAGGAGCTGGGCCTCGGGTACCACGTCCACCTCGCCGAGGGCAAAGAGGACCCCGTCGATGCCCTCCACAAGCACGGGGTGCGCACGGCGGAGCGCCTGGACCGGTTCGGGATCCTCGGGGAGGGATCGCTCCTGGTCCACGGGATCCAGCTCTCGGGGGCGGAGCTCGACCTCCTCGCCGCGCGGGGGGGGACGGTAGTCCATAACCCCCGCTCGAACATGAACAACGCGGTGGGGGTCGCCCCTGTCCCGGCGATGCTCGGGAAGGGGATCCGGGTCGCCCTGGGGACGGACGGGTTCGGGTGCGACCTCCTCACCGAGGCGCTCACCGCCCGGCTGCTGGCCCACCACGCCTCGGGGAGCCCGACCACGCTCCCCGACCCCCAGCTCCTGGGCCTCCTTCGCGAGAACTACCGCCTCGCCGAGCGAGCGTTTGGGGTGCCGATGGGGAAGATGGCTCCGGGGTTCGCGGCGGACCTCGTGGTGTGGGACTACGTGCCCCCGACCCCGCTTGACGCGGGAACGATCCTTTCCCACCTCCTGTTCGGTGCGATCTCCGAGGGGGTCCGGCCGCGGACGGTGCTCGTGGGCGGGGTGCCCCGCCTCCGCGACGGGGCGGTGATGGGCCTCGAGGAGCAGGCGGCGCTGGCCCGGGCACGGGAGGCGGCCCGCGCCCTGTGGGGGAGGGTCTAGGATGCGCCCGCTGCCGCTGGAGACGCTCCTCTCGTGGGCCCTGGGCGGGCTCGACCGCGACGGGGCGGCGTTCGGGATCCCCCGGGAGGCGTTCTGGGTTCCAGCCCCCGATGTCCCGTACCGAACGGAGCTCTTCGGCCACCCGCTCGGGACCCCGATCGGTCCCGCCGCCGGGCCCCACACCCAGCTCGCCCCGAACATCGTCGCCGCCTGGCTCTGCGGCGGGCGGTTCATCGAGCTCAAGACCGTCCAGATCATGGACGAGCTGGAGATCCCCCGCCCGTGCATCGACATGGAGGACGAGGGGTACAACGTGGAGTGGTCCCAGGAGCTCAAGTTGGACCAGTCGGCGGGCGAGTACGTGAAGGCGTGGGTCCTCGTCCACCTCCTCCACCGCCACCTCGGGTTCCCGGGGCCGGTGGAGACCGTGTTCAACATGAGCGTGGGCTACAACCTGGAGGGGATCCGCAGCGGGCGGATGACGGCGTTCCTGGACCGCCTGACCGACGCCACAGACGAGATCGCCGAGCTCCAGAGGTCCCTTCGGGCGCGCTTCCCCGCGCTGTGCGACGTCGAGATCCCCGGTCGGATCGCGGACAGCGTGACCCTGTCCACGATGCACGGTTGCCCGCCCGATGAGATCGAGAAGATCGGGCGGTACCTCCTCGAGGAGCGGGGGCTCCACACGTACATCAAGCTCAACCCCACGCTCCTCGGGAAAGACGAAGTCGTGGGGATCCTCCGCGACGCACTCGGGTTCCGGGAGATCGAGATCCCGGACCGGGTGTTCGACCACGACCTCCAGTACGGCCGGGCGGTGGACCTCCTCCGCGAGCTGCGGGCGGCCGCCCGACAGCGGGGGCTCGCGTTCGGGGTCAAGCTCTCGAACACCCTCGCCATGGCGAACCACAAGCGGTACCTGCCCGGGGACGAGGTGTACATGTCGGGGCGGGCCCTGTACCCGATCACGATGACCCTGTTCCACCGTCTGGAGGAGGAGTTCGGGGGCGACCTCCCCGTCTCGTTCGCCGGCGGCGCGGACTCCGTCAACGTGGCGACGGTTCTCGCCTGCGGTGCCCAGACCGTGACCGCGGCGTCGGACCTCCTCAAGCCAGGGGGGTACGGCCGCCTACGGGACTGGCTCACAAAGCTCGGCGCGGCCATGGAACGACGCGGCGCCCGCAGCCTCGCGGAGCTCGCCGCAGACCGTGGGCGGGCCCTCGCCCAGGCTGCCGCCGACGCAACCACTGATCCCCGTTATCACAAGGCCGCGTTCCCCCACGGGCTCCCCAAGACGGAGCGGTCCCTGACCGCGTTTGACTGCATCGCCGCACCGTGTGTCGAAACGTGCCCAATCGGCCAGGACGTCCCGGCGTACGCGTGGGCGATCGCGCACGGCGATCTCGACCAGGCACTACAGGTGGTGCTCGCCCGGAACCCGCTCCCAGGGGTCTTGGGCTACATCTGCACCCACGTCTGCGAAACGCGGTGCACACGGAACAACTACGAAGAACCGGTGGCGATTCGGGCCCTGAAGCGGGTAGCGTTCGACGGTGGGCGCGAGCCGGAACTTCATCCCGCCCCACCGGCTGGCCGCCGGGTGGCGGTGATCGGGGGAGGGCCCGCGGGGCTGTCGGCGGCCCATTTCCTCGCCCTGTCCGGACTCGGGGTGACCGTATTCGAAGCCGGGGACCAGCTGGGGGGCATGCCCGCCCTCGCCCCCGCGTTCCGGATTCCCCAGGAAGTCATCGACCGCGACGTGAGACGGATCGCGAGGCTGGGGGTCGAGCTGCGCCCTCGGTCGCCCGTGCGCGAGGCACCAAAGCGGTTGCTCGAGCAGGGGTTCGACGCGGTGTTCGTCGCCGTCGGCCTTCCCGCCGACGCCCGGCTGGGGATCCCGATGGAGGACGGCCCAGGGGTGTACGGGGCAGTGGACTTCCTGCGCCGGGTTCGGCGCGGGGAGGAGGTGGCGGTCGGGCCCGGGGTGGTCGTCGTTGGGGGCGGGAACGTGGCGATGGACGCGGCGCGGACCGCCGCCCGCCTCGCCGGCCGCCCGGTGAGGGTCGCCTACCGCCGCTCCCGGGCGGAGATGCCTGCTGACCGGGACGAGCTAGAGGAGCTCCTGCTCGAGGGAAACGAGATCCTGGAGCAGGTGGCGCCGGTGGAGGTCGTTCGCCGCGGCGGCCGGGTGGTGGCCCTGCGCCTGGTGCGGACGGAGCTCGGGCCTCCGGGGGAAGACGGCCGGCGGGCGTTTGCCCCCGTCCCGGGGTCGGAGTTCGACCTCCCCGCGGACACGGTGATCGTCGCCGTGGGCCAGAGGGCGGACGCGCCGCTCCTCGCCGGGAGCCGGATCACCCGGACGGCCGACGGACGGATCCGCGTGGACCCCGCGACCGGCCGTGCTTTGGCTGATCTGGTCTACGCTGGAGGTGACCTCGTCCGCGGGGCAGCGACGATCGTCGAGGCGTGCGCCGATGGCCGCCGGGCCGCCGAGGCGATCTGCCGTGATCTGGGGGTTCCGTTCCGCTCCATTCCGGTTCCTGGTACCGTTCTCTCCCCAGCCGACGTCCGCGCGGTGCAGGTCGCTCGCACCCAGCGGGAGGGCCGGCGGGCGGCGCCGACCCTCCCCGCTGAGCGGCGGGGCGGGTGGGACCTCGTCGAGGGCCCCCTCTCCCGCGACGCCGCGCGCGCCGAGGCGAGGCGGTGCCTCCAGTGTTCGTCCGTGTGTGACAAGTGCGTCGAGGTGTGCCCCAACCGGGCCAACTTCGCGTGGACCGTGGAACCGGTGCGGTGGGCGGTTCCGGTGGTGGCGGACCGCGGCGGGACCCCGGTCGTCGTGGGCGAGGATCCGTTCGTCCTGGCCCAAGGCCGCCAGATCGCCCACGTCGTCGACCTGTGCAACGAGTGCGGGAACTGCGGAACCTTCTGCGTCCACCAGGGACGTCCGTTCCGGGACAAGCCACGTCTCTACCTCGATCCGGACGCGTTCCGCCGTGCCGAAGGCCGGGCGTTCCACCCCGCTGGGGCGACCCTCCTCCGGCGCGAGGACGGCCGCGAGGCCCGGTTGTCCGGCTCCGATCCCTGGACCTACGAGGACGACGAGATCGTGGCCGTCTTGGACCGCGCGTTCCGGCCCCGCGAGCTCCGCCTGAAGCGGGCCCTGGAAGGGCCGAAGTCGCTCCGGCCGGCGGCGGAGATGGCGATCCTCCTCACCGGCCTCGGGGGCACGGTGTGGGTGGGAGGGTGCCGTGGGTGAATTCCTGCTAGGGTTACACTGCATAGGCTGCAACCGCGAGTACGGGCCGTGGGCTGTGGACTACGTGTGCCCCCGCTGCGGCCCGGTGGCCGGGGCACTCGACCTCGTCTACGACTACCGCCTCCTGTCCCAGCGGATGGGCCCAGGCACGTTCGCCGAGACGCGGCGGCCCTCGCTGTGGCGGTACGAGGCCCTGCTTCCTGTGTCCGCGGACTACGCGGTCCGGCTGCGGGCAGGCTGGACCCCCCTGTACACGTCCCCCGATCTCGCGCGCGAGCTCGGGGTCGGGGCCCTGTGGCTCAAGGATGACACCCTTCATCCGACGGCATCGTGCAAGGACCGTGGGACCGCGGTGACGGTGGCCGCGGCGCGGAAGCTGGGACGGCCGGCGCTTGCCTGCGCGTCGACCGGCAACGCCGCGTCGTCGCTGGCCGGGTTCGCCGCGGCGGCGGGGATCCCGTGCTACATCTTCGTCCCGCGAACCGCGCCCACGGCGAAGCTCGCCCAGCTCGTCGCCTACGGCGCGGTGGTGTTCAAGGTGGACGGGACCTACGATCAGGCCTACGCACTGGCCCTCGAGGCGTGCGACCGCTTCGGGTGGTACAACCGCTCCGATGGCCAGAACCCGATCGTCGTCGAGGGGAACAAGACCGCGGCGTTCGAGGCGTGGGAAGAGCTGAAGGGCGACCTCCCGGACTTCGCCCTCGTCTCGGCCGGGGACGGATCGGTCGTCGCCGGAATCGCCAAAGGGTTCCTGGAGCTGAAGCGGGTTGGGTTCACCGACCGGGTTCCGGTGGTGTACGGCGTGCAGGCCGAGGGGGCGGCGGCGATTGCACAGGCCTTTGCCCGGTTCCAGGCTGGGGAGCCGGTCCTGCCCGCCTCGGAGCGAGCCGAGACGATCGCTGACTCGATCTGCGTTGGGACGCCACGGGATGCCCTCCGGGCGGTGAGGACCGTGGCCGAGACGGGGGGCGGGTTCATCACCGTGAGCGATGGCGAAATCGTCGCGGCGGTGCGCGAGCTCGCCCGCCGAGCAGGGGTCTTCGCCGAGCCCTCAGGCGCCGCCCCGCTTGCCGGCCTGCGGCGGCTGGCCGCCGACGGTACGATCCCGACCGGGGGACGGGTGCTTCTGTTCATCACCGGATCGGGGCTCAAGGATCCCCGCGGGGGGCTGGAGGGCGTGGCCGAGCCGCCCGTGATCCCCCCCACCCTCTCTGCGGTCGAGGAGGCGCTGGGATGACCCTTCGCTTCCGGCTCAACGGGCGCGATCTGACGGTGGAGACCCCCGCGGGGAGGCGGCTCCTGGACCTCCTCCGCGAGGACCTCGGCCTCACCGGGACGAAGGAAGGGTGCGGCGAGGGGGAGTGCGGAGCGTGCACCGTCCTCGTGGACGGGAAGCCGCGTCTGGCGTGCCTCACCGCCGCGATCCAGGTTGAGGGGAAGGACGTCCTCACAATCGAGGGGCTCGCCACTGCGGGAAAGCTCCATCCCCTGCAGGAGGCGTTCATCGCCACGGCCGGTGTTCAGTGCGGGTTCTGCACACCAGGGTTGATCATGGCCGCCTACGCCCTTCTCCAGGAGAACCCGTGCCCCACCCGCGACGAGATCCGCGACTACTTGGGGGGGAACCTGTGCCGCTGCACGGGCTACGCCCAGGTGGTGGAGGCGGTCGAGCGGGCCGCGAGAGAGCTCGCCGGGCGATGACGAACCGCCTCCCGTCCCCCGTCCCCCGTCCCCCGTCAACCATCACGGGCATCGTGCTCGCGGCCGGTGGCGGGACGCGGATGGGCCGGCCCAAGCTCCTCCTGCCCGTGGACGGGCGCCCCCTTCTCCTGTGGGTGGTGGACCTCGTGAACCGCCTGCCCCTCGATCGGCGCGTGATCGTGCTCGGGGCGGAGGCCGAAGCCGTGCGCAGCGCGCTCTTCCCGGCCGACGGTGTTCGCCCGGGGGCTCGATTCGGATGGACGGTGCTCGTGAACGAGGGTTGGCGTGAGGGGATGGGGAGCTCCCTCCGCTGCGCGGCGGCGGAGGGGGACGGGGGAATGCTCGTGTTCCTCGGCGACATGCCGTGGGTTCCGGAGGAGGCGGCCCGGGCTGTCCTCGCTCGCGCCGGCGATCGCCCTGTGGCCCCGGCGCACCTGGGTCGGCGGGGGTTCCCGGTGTTCCTCCCCCCTTCCTTGCGGCCCGAGGTGCGGGCACTGGCCGGAGACCGCGGGGCTCGAGACCTCCTGCGGGACTGCGACCTTATCGCGTGGCCGGACGACCGGGTGATCCGGGACGTGGATCGTGTCGAGGACCTTCTCCATGCGTAGAACGGGGCCGGTGGAGATCGTCCGCCCTCGCGATCTGGGCGAAGCGCTGCGCGAGGTTGCCGCCGGCGGGCGCCCCCTTGCCGGAGGGACGGACCTGTTCGTCCGCGTCCGCAAGGGAACCGATGCCTCCCCGTTCTTGGTCGACATCGGCGGGATCGCGGACCTGCAGGGGGTGCGGGAGACTGAGACCGGAGTTGAGATCGGGGCCGCGGCCACCCACGCCCAGATTCTCGCCCATCCGGCGACGGAGCGGCTCCCGGTCCTCCGGCTGGCCCTCCAGACGATCGGGTCGCCCGCGCTGCGGGCGATGGGGACGCTCGGAGGGAACCTTGTCAACGCCTCCCCGGCTGGAGACGGGCTCGTCCCGCTCTACCTTCTCGAGGCACGCGTGAACGTCATCGGACCCGGCGGTGAGACCTCGTACCCGGTCGCGGAGTTCATCCTCGGCCCGGGGAAGACCGCCCTTCGCCCCGGCGAGCTCGTCCGCTCGATCACCGTGCCCTGGCCTCCCGACGGTGCCCGGGCCTACTTCCGCAAGGTGGGCCGGAGGCGGGCCCTCCTCATCGCCGTGGCCTCGCTGGGCGCGCTCCTGTGGCTGGACGGAGAGACGATCTGCGAGGCGCGGCTCGCCCTGGGGTCGGTCGCCCCGACCGTCCTCCGCCCGCGGGCGGTCGAGCAGGCCCTCGTGGGCCAGCCCCTGGCGGTGGAGGCGCTGGCAGGGCTGCGAGAGGCCCTGTCGTCGGCCGTGCAGCCGATCTCGGACCTGCGCGCTTCCGCCGGGTACCGGCGCCAGGTGGCGGGAAACCTCCTCCTCGACCTCGTCTCCCTCCGCTCGGTCTAGGCTGGCCGCGCCAGTGGCACCCGGGAAGCGCGCGGTGTATGCTCGGATCTCTCCCCCCGTCAAGTCCTGGCGGGGAGGGTGTTTCTCAGGAGGTGCCGTGGAGAGGGCGTTGACCGACGGGATCGAACGGGTGGTGATCGGGGCGGAGGCGATCGCCCGCCGGGTGCGGGAACTGGGGAGCCAGATCTCCGAGGAGTACCGAACGGGAGCGGCCAAAGACCCTCGCGGCCGGCCCCTGCTCGTGGTGGGGATCCTCAAGGGGGCGATGCCGTTCATGGCGGATCTCGTCCGAGCGATGGACTTCCCCCTCGAGTACGACTTCATGGCCGTGTCGAGTTACGGGAACGGCACGAGCCCCGGCGAGGTGCGGATCCTCAAGGACCTCGACTGCGCAATCGGGGGCCGCGATGTGCTCATCGTGGAGGACATCGTCGACACGGGTCACACCCTGCAGCACCTCCTGGCGGGCCTTTCCGCGCGGGGTCCGGCGAGCCTTCGCGTGTGTACCCTGCTCGACAAGCCCCACCGCCGGGAGGTCGAGGTTCCGGTGGACTACGTGGGGTTCGTCCTCCCGGAGAACCTGTTCGTCGTGGGGTACGGCCTGGACTACGCCGAGGTGTACCGGAACCTCCCGTTCGTGGGCGTGCTCAAGCCCGAATGTGTCCGCGAAGCGTGAAGAGTGACGGGTGATGGGGTCGCGATGATGCGCTGGGGGAAGGGTCAGCCGGGGGGGAGGGGTCGCGCGAGCCCGCGCCTTTCCGTCCCGCGTCACCCGTACCCTGTCTCCGCCCGATGATCGTCCTCGGGATCGAGACCTCGTGTGACGAGACGGCCGTTGCCCTTCTCCGGGGTGGGCGTGAGGTCCTGGCGAACCTCGTCTACTCCCAGACCGATCTCCACGCCCGCTACGGCGGGGTGATGCCAGAAGCCGCGTCGCGCGATCACCTGCGAAAGCTCCCCTCCCTCCTCGACGAAGCACTCGCCACAGCTGGGGTTCGCTGGAGCGCGATCGAACTGGTTGGGGTCACCTCTGGCCCAGGCCTCGTCGGGCCCCTCCTTGTAGGGATGGCCCACGCCGCGGGGATCGCCGTGGCACTGAACGTGCCCCTGCTTGGGGTGAACCACCTCGCCGCGCACCTCTTTGCCCACAAGCTGAGCGAGCCAGGAGTGCCACCGCCGTTCCTCGGGCTCATCGTCTCTGGAGGGCACACCCTCCTCGCCGCCGTACCCCGGTGGGGGGAGTACAAGGTGGTGGGCGGAACGCGCGATGATGCGGCAGGTGAGGCGCTCGACAAGTTCGGGCGGCTGCTGGGGCTCGGGTACCCGGCGGGGTTGAAGATCGATGCGCTCGCTCGGGAGGGCGATCCCACAGCGGTGCCGTTCCCCCGGCCGATGATCGAGTCCGGGCTGGACATGAGCTTCGCGGGCCTCAAGACCGCGGCCGTGTACTGGCGGCGGGATCACCCGGCGACACCGGTCCCCAACCTGTGTGCAAGCTACCTCGAGGCAGTGGTGGATGTGCTCACGGAGAAGGCGATCCGGGCCGCGCGGCGGCTCTCGCTCCCGCGGATCATCGTCGTGGGGGGCGTGGCCGCCAATCAGCGGCTGAGGGAGATCCTGCCCGAGCGCGCGGGGGAGTGGGGCCTCGCCGTCCACTTCCCGCCTCCGGAGCTGTGCACCGACAACGCGGCGATCGTCGCGGCCTGCGCCCACCACCGGTTCACCGAACTCGGCGTCCCCGGCTCCCTGGCCCTGACACCGGATCCGAACCTTCCCCTCGACGGTTGGATCTGACGCCGGGCGTCGCCCTCGAGGTGCGACGCTACAAAGCCGTTTTGGTTCTGTACCGTCGGGCTTCATGCCCGACGTTTGACCATCCGCCGGGCGAGGAGAACCGCCACTCCCAGGCCGAGTACGACATCGCCGATGCTGAACGCCGAGGCAAGGGGCACCCCTGCCGGCAGGCAGAGGAAGTCCCCGAGGAAGTTGAGCCGCGTCCCCTCTCCCATCAACACCGTGTTCCCCTGGCGGAGGCCTTCCTCCAACGCCGTGGCCACCTCAGGAAGCCCGGCCCGGTTCAGGGCCGTTGCAGAGGCCGGCATGTACCCGCCGTTGGCAGCGATCACGATCAGGTTGAGCAGGAGCCCGCTCCCCATGACGAGGATCTCGGGATACCGCCGGTTCAGCACGATGAACGCCAGGAGGAGCGTGTACGACACCAGATGGAGGTACGCCGCGCCCACCGCCACCAACGGCGCCCTCCCCAGCGGGAAGATGAGAAGCTGGATAAGGAGGGCAACTCCAATGAGCCACAGGGCACGCAGCCGAAGCTGCCCGAGGTTGGCAAGAGACCCTCCGCGGATGAGCCCTGCCACGATTCCGATGCCCACCGCCCACAGAAGGGGCATCCCTTTCACTCCACGATCGTGAGGAACACGTCCACGAGCTTGGGGTCGAGCTCCTTGCCCGCCATGCCCTTGAGGATCCGGCGCGCTTCCTCCTCGGTGTAGGCCGGTCGGTAGGGGCGATCCGTGATGAGGGCGTTCCACACGTCGGCCACGGCGAGGATCCGCGCGCCGAGGGGGATCCTCTCCCCCGCCAGTCCGTCGGGATACCCACCCCCGTCCCAGTGCTCGTGCTCGTGTCGGACGATGTCCACGATCCCCTCGTAGATCTCCAGGCCTTGGAGGAGCTCCGCCCCGACAACCGGGTGTCGCTTGACCACCGCCCATTCTTCCTCGGTGAGCTTCCCTCGCTTGAGGAGAATCCTGTCTGGAACAGCAATCTTCCCCAGATCGTGGACCCGGCCGGCAGCCCCGATCTGCTCCACCACTGCGTCCGGCAGTCGCAGCTTCTGGGCCAGTTTCACCGCGAGCTTGGCCACGTCCGCGGAATGGCTTCCGGTGTAGGAATCGCGTTCCCCGACAACGCGCGTGATCCTCTCGAACGCCTCCTTGGCCTGCTGGCGCAGCCGAGCGTAGCTGCGGATGGAGACCTGAACGACCATGAGTGGGCTAGCTACCAAGAGGACATACGAGGGGGAGAGGGGGTACACCACAGCCATGAGGAGTGCCAGTACACCCAGCGCGAGGAACTGAGCAGAGAGATGCCGGAGATCAAACCGCAGAATGGAGGTGATGCGTCTACCCTGTGTAAGGGAGATGATTCCGCCGACAAGGCTCGTGTTGGTGACAACGTAGGCGAGAAAGGCGAGAGACGGAGGGATGAAATCTGCAAACGCAGCGTAGGGTGGTCGTGAACCACCAATTGCCTGGAAGAGGAGGCCAGAGACCGTCACTGAAATCACAAGCTGAGTTGTGTTGAAGGAGACGTAGGTCAAGAAACGACCAGCACCTTGCGTGAGTTTGTCCCATCGCAGGACGATCTCGGCGAGGAGTGACCCGGTGACAATCGTGAGAATCGCCAGTGGAATACCGCCAATGCAGATCGCAGCCGTGCCGACTGCAATGGCTACAGAAAGGCTGCGCTGCGGGATGACCTCAACTTCGTATACCTCTGTCAGGAAGTCCAGAAGGGCGAGGACAAGCCAGGCAACGAAAAACTCTCGTGAGAAACTTGCTTTGGGAATGAACAAAGCCAGACATGCTAGTCCAGCCCCAACAACTACGCCCCAGTACAACCTCGCCTTGAGAGATAGGTTACTCACTACAACAGGATACACAGACGCAAGGGGGGATCTCTACCCCCCTTGACATGTACAGAGCTTACCTGTGACCTAGGCGGTGATCAGCACCACTTGCTGTGCGCCCCGCTCAGAATGGCGAGCAGAGCCAACGCCAACAGAACGTACAACCCCCGAACGCCCAGCGTCTTGTTGACCTTCTCTCCCCACTTCATCGTCTCCCTCCTTGGATCAGTTCGCATGATGTCCTTCACAACCCATCCTCGCACTCGACTACTAGAAAGCCCTTTTCTCTCCTCTCAACCCCCTCTTTGTGACGCTTGTCACCGCTAATCAGCATGGTACAGTGGATGTTACCTGGTCGTCAAGTAGTAGGTGGCCTGAGAACAGGGGAACTGTGGCCCGTGTCCAAGCCGGTGAGCTCAACCCGCAAGAGCAGGAGAACACGGACTGGCACCCACGCAAAAGGCTTGAGCACCCACGGGGTTCGACACGAGGGCCGGTCGGCGAAATGGGCCTCGCTTCTCGCGAACGGGCCAACGGGAATACCCGCGCAATCGGGTCTGGCTCTCATGCCCTGTCCGCCATCACGTGGGGTCAATCCTTACCAGCTCTCACCTTCAACGGAGCACTTCCTGTCTACTTTAGACGGGGATCCAGGACGTCGCGCAGGCTGTCACCGAGAATGTTGAACCCGAACACCGTGGTCACGATGCTCAAGCCCGGGAACACGGCCATCCACCACGCTCGCCGCATGAACTCCTGAGCCTCTTGAAGCATCGAGCCCCACGATGGCGTGGGCGGCTTCACCCCAAAACCCAGGAAGCTGAGCCCCGCCACCACGATGATGTTCACGCCGATTGCCATTGTGGCAACCACAATGAGTGAGGCAATGGAGTTAGGAAGCACATGGCGGAAGATGATCCTCCTCGTCGGTGCACCCATGGCGCGCGCTGCCATAACGTAGTCGTTTTCACGAACCGAGAGAACCTCGCTTCGGACGATCCGTGCTGGCTCCAGTCCGAAGATCCCCAGCACGAGGATCATCATCCCGACACTGGAGCCGAAGAGGCTGATCGCTAGTAGCACCAGCACGAGAAAGGGTACTGCATTCACAATCTCAAGGATGCGCATGATGACTGCGTCGGGGGTCTTCCGGTAGTAACCTGCTACCAGACCCAGCAACCCTCCCAGCATCATGTTGAATACAGTGGCTACGACGCCAATCCCCAGGTCCACCCTCGCCCCAAAGATGATCCGGTCGAGGATGTCACGGCCGAAATTGTCTGTCCCCAGGGGGTGAGAAGGGCCTGGCTCGACGAGAGCAGCTCGGAGGTTCATGCGAGTAGCGTCGGTGGAGGCAAGAAACGGAGCGAAGATGGCCACGTAGCAGACGATGGAGATGATCGCCAGACCGATCAAGCCCTTGGGATCCTGGGAGAAGCGACGTGACACAAGCCGCCAGTACCCCTCTGCCTCCACATGGGAGGCCTCCTGGCGTTGCACACTTCGCCGCAGATCCCACAGCGCAGCAACCCACACGGCCGCCGCGACGACCAACAGACAGATCGTAGATACCCAGAGGGCGGTTGGCGACACCTTGTAGGCGAACGGCTGAGGTTGCCAGGCGAACCGCCCCCGCTGAAAGGCCAAGTAGGCAGTGCCGGCATGCCCCGCCAGCACAGTCATGAAAAGAA
Organism: Candidatus Bipolaricaulota bacterium; assembly: GCA_014360985.1. Taxonomy (GTDB): domain Bacteria; phylum Bipolaricaulota; class Bipolaricaulia; order Bipolaricaulales; family Bipolaricaulaceae; genus Bipolaricaulis. The sequence goes on along the minus strand of JACIWK010000014.1, from coordinate 10,087 downwards.
TCCCTTTCCCAACACGGCCGATGACCATATGACCAAGCCCTGGGGCGATCAGTGTCAGGATGTACAAGGCCGCTTTCATGATCGCCGGCTCCTCAATCGTACGTGATCCGTGGATCGATGTATGCGTACAGCAGATCGACCACAAGATAGGAAACCATGAAGCAGGTACCCATGAACAGCGTCAAGCCGAACACAACAGCCTGGTCCAACCGTGCGATTGACTCGACCATCAGCCGACCGATCCCCGGCCACGCCGTGGTCGTCTCCGTGAGCACGGCCCCAGCGAACAGCGCCCCCACCTGGATCCCCACGTTCGTGACCACAGGGAGCATTGCGTTGCGGAACGCGTGGCGCCCCATCACCACCCATTCTCGAAGTCCCTTGGCCCGAGCGCTCTTGACGTACTCCTGCCGCATCACCTCCAGCATGCTGGCTCGCGTCAATCTTGCGTTCAAGGCCATCTGTACCGAAGCCAAAGCCACTGCAGGGATCACAAGATGGCGCAACCCGTCCAACGTTAGGAAGGACCATCCCCACAGGGTATCCCCCCTTCCCGACACCGGCAGTACCTTGAGAATGACGCCGAATACCAGCATGAGCATCAATGCAAGCCAGAAGACAGGGACTGAAATCCCTATTAGTGCGATGGTGGTGACGGCATAGTCGAGCGGTGAGTTCCGGTACACCGCCGACAAGATGCCCGCTGGTATCGACACCAAGAGCGCGATGATCAGCGCAAACACCCCCAGTTCCACTGTGGCGGGCAAGCGCTCGATGATCACAGCCCAGACGCTCTTGTGGAATGTCATAGCCTGCAATTGGCCGTTGAGCAAGCCTGTCACGAATTTCCAGTACTGCACTGGTATGGGTTCGTCCAGACCGAGCTTGAGGCGTATAGCGGCGATGGTCTCGGGGCGCGCTCCCAGCCCGGCCATCACCTTGGCGGGGTCGCCGGGCATCGCCTTGAGCATCGTGAAGATGAGAATGGTCAGCCCGAAAAGCACGACCACCATCTGCGCGAGGCGGCGCACAGTATAGGCAAACATGTCCCCGATCTCCTTACAGGTGAGGGGGAGAAGCCGCCGCGCCGTGGCCGTGGAGCCACAGCGCGGCGAGCTCCGCCAGTTAGCCCCTACGCTGCATCCATCACCGTGTGGGGTCGATCCACACGTTGACGAATGGGGTGCAAAGGTACTGGTTCCCCAACGGGTCGATGTTGTACCCCTGCACGCTGGTGCGAACCCCTCGGGTTTCGATGTAGTGGTAGCCAGGGATGTGGACGTAGTCCCCGTAGATGATCCGCTGAGCCTCTGTGTAGAGCCATTCTCTCAAATGTTGGTCGAGCGTGGTCGCAGCCTTCAGCAGGAGCCAGTCCACCAGTGGGTTCATGTAGAACGACAGGTTGTCCGCCGATCCCACAACTGCGTTGTCCGAGTGGAACATGTAGTAGATGAAGTCGTGCGGATCGGGGCCGCCTGACCAGCCGAGAATGCCCTGATCGAGCGACTCAGCAAGCGGATCGGCTTCAGACCGGTACACGAGGTCGAGATACGGCCCCCATGCCAGCGGTTGCACGTCGGCGTCGAGTCCGACTTCCCGAAGACCGGTGGCGATGATCGTCGCCAGCTGCGTGCGCCGCGGGTCCAGTGGGCAGTAGATCGTGGTCTTGTAGCCCGGCGGGATGACCCCCTCTGCCTTGAGCTCAGCGATCAGGCGTGCGGCTTCCTCTGGATCGTACTGCAACGCGATGTTGTTCTTCAGGTATTTCACGTCGCTGGCCCACAGCCGGGGCGGGATACAGCCGTATGCTCGGACTCCAGTCAGGTTCTGGAAAATAGAGAATACTGCTGCATCCATGTCCACGGACATGTAGACGGCTTTCCGGTAGCGGATGTCGCTGGACGGTGGGCGTGACATGTTGAAGAACACGTAGAAGTACGACAAACTGGGGACCTGCAGCACTTCCACCTTCGGATTGGCCCTGAAGCGCTCGACATCCTGTGCAGGCATGTTGTCGGCGATGTCGATCCCACCAGCCTCAAGCTCGAGCATCATCACGGAGAGCTCGGGGATGACGCGGTACACGACCCGGTCAAGGTTGGGGTACACGAGCCAGTAGTTCTCGTTGCGCTCGAGGATGATCCGGTCGCCCTGGCGCCACTCGACGAACTTGTAAGGGCCACTGCCGATCGGGAACTGGTTGAAGGCGGCGTCCCCCACCTCGAGCACGTACTTCATGGGCACGATGGCCTGGCTTTCCGTGGCGAACCCGGGGGCCCAAGGCGCGTAGTCCGCCTTGGTCACGATGTCCACCGTGTACTTGTTCACCACGACAGCTTGCTCCAACCACACCAACTCCGTGAAGTTCGGGGAGTTGTTCGCGGGGTTCGCCATCCAGTTGAACGTGAACGCCACGTCCTCCGCCGTCAGTTCGTCACCGTTGTGGAACTTGATGCCCTCGTTGAGGTAGAAGCGGACCCGATCCTCCGAGAGCACCTCCCAAGACTTAGCCACAAACGGTCTCGGTTCAAGCGTATACGGATCGAGCTCCACGAGCCGGTCGAATACGGACGCGATAACGTAGGAGTCGTACACTGAGTTGGCGATCCTTGGATCCATATCCTTGAAATCCTGGCTGACGCCAATCGTCAGGGTACCGCCCACCTTCGCTCCAGGAGTGGAGGGTTTCGATGTCTCACCGAACGCTCCCCACCCGGCCAAAACGACTCCCAGAAGGACAATGCACACCTTCGTGATTCGCAACATTGCTGTTCCCTCCTCTTACAACCCGATCCCGCGCGAAGCCGCGCTCCTCTCCAGGGAAGAGCGAATAGTCACGAGTCCCCCAGTCAACTTGACCAAGCCCGCCGTCCTATCACCCCCTTCCGCCTCAGCCACTCGCAAAGGCGCTAGTCTAGCATAGCGAGCGTGGCGATTCGTGTCAATGCGGCGAGTTGCCTCAGTGAAGATGTTACCGAGCGGGGTGTCGGTTCCTCAGAATTCGGGTTACCCAACAGAGGAGGTGCCGATGCCCCAAGCGAGCGTGGCGGAGGTGGTGGGAGCCCTGCGCCCTCGCTACCTGCGCGCCGGGCGCAGCGACAAGACGAAGATCCTTGACGAGTTCGTGGCCCTCACCGGGTACCACCGCAAGGCCGCGATCCGCGTCCTCCGGAACGGAAGGAGACCGAAGGGCAGGAACCGTCGGGGACGTCCCCGGGTGTACACCCCGGACGTGAAGGCGGCGCTCCTTCAGGTATGGGAGGTCTGCGGACGGATCTGCTCCAAGCGTCTCGCCCCGTTCTTGCCGGAGATCGTCTCGGTGCTGGAGCGGGAAGGGGAACTCGCGCTGGCCCCGGACACGCGAAGGCTGCTCGTCCAGCTGAGCCCAGCCACGATCGACCGGATGCTTGTCACCCACCGCTACCGAAGGGACACGGGACGGCCTGCCGCCAAGCCGGGGACGCTGCTCAAGGCGAAGGTTCCCGTGCGGACGTTCGCGGACTGGGAGGGTGTGGTCCCGGGGTTCGTCGAGCTGGACCTGGTGGCCCACTGTGGGGAGACGACCGCGAGGGAGTACCTCGACACCCTGAACGCGGTCGATGTCGCGACCCTGTGGTGCGAGCCGGTGGCGGTGGTCAACCGAAGCCAGGAGGCGGTGCGGAAGCTGATCGCCAAGGAACGGGTGGGGAGCAAGGTGCGGAGGAGGTACGACCGGGCCCAGACACCCTACCGGCGGGTGCTCGCCGCCTCCGACGTCCCCAAGGAGAGGAAGATCGAGGTCGAGGAGATCTTCAACACGCTGAACCCGGCAGTGCTGCAGCGACGGATCGAGGACAACCTGCGGGCCCTGGTGCAGCTGCCCCGGTAACATGTATTCTGAAGCATCGATCCCGGCTTCGGTAACACCTACTTCTGAGGCATTACGTGCGGACCCTTCGAGTGCCAGGAGACCGCTATCTCGCCGGTTGCCCCGTTGAGAGTTCCCGCCTATCCTCAGCATGCCATCCTCGAGGCGAAGGAGGGATATGTGGCGATCCTGATCGATGCGAGCACGCGGGTCCTCGTCCAGGGCATCACCGGGAGCGAGGGGGCGTTCCACACCCGGCAGATGGTGACGTATGGAACCAAGGTTGTGGCCGGGGTGACCCCCGGCAAGGGCGGCACGACCCTCGACGGGATCCCGGTCTACGACTCGGTGGCCGAGGCCGCGGACGCCCATCGGCTGGACGCCTCGGTCCTGTTCGTTCCGGCGGCGTTCGCCCCGGAGGCCCTCCTCGAGGCCGCGGCCGCCGGGATCCCCCTTCTCGTGTGCATCACCGAGGGGATCGCCCTCCACGCGATGCTCCGTACCTACCACCTCCTGCGGGCCTACCCCGTTCGCTTGATCGGTCCCAACTGCCCAGGGGTGATCTCCCCTGGGCAGGCGAAGGTGGGGGTCATCCCCCCTGCCGCGTTCACGCCGGGCCCCGTCGGCATCCTGTCCCGCTCCGGAACGCTCACCTACGAGATCGCGAGCCACCTCTCCCAGGCGGGGATCGGGCAGTCCACCGTGATCGGAATCGGCGGCGATCCCATCATCGGGAGCTCGTTCACCGACCTCCTTCCCCTGTACGAAGACGACCCGGAGACGAAGGTGATCGTGCTCGTGGGGGAGATCGGGGGGAGCGCCGAGGAGGAGGCCGCTGCCTACCTGGCGGAGAAGGGGACGAAGCCCGTCGTTGCCTACATCGCCGGGTTCTCCGCGCCGCCCGGGAAGCGGATGGGGCACGCTGGAGCGATCGTCACGGGGAGCGAGGGAACGGCCCAGGCGAAGGCGGAGCGCCTGGAGAAGGCGGGAATCCCCGTCGCCCACACCCCCGGGGAGGTCGCCGTTCTCGTCCGGGAGGCACTGCGGTGAGCCGCAGCTTCGGCCTGGTGGGGCTCCCCAACGCGGGGAAGTCGACCATCTTCAACGCCCTCACCCTGGCCGGAGCGAAAGTTGAGGCTTACCCCTTCTGCACGATCGAGCCCCACCACGGGGTCGCAGCAGTTCCCGACGAGCGGCTGGACCGGCTCCACCACCTGTTCCCGAACAAGAAGAAGGTCCCGACCACGATCGAGGTCGTGGACATCGCCGGACTCGTCGAGGGCGCTTCCCAAGGTGAGGGTCTGGGCAACCAGTTTCTCGCCGAGATTCGCGGCGTGGAGGCAATCCTCCACGTCGTCCGCTGTTTCAGCGATCCCGATATCGCCCACCCGATGGGTGAGCCCGACGTGCGCCGCGACGTGGCGGTGGTCGAGGGAGAACTCCTCGCCAAAGACAAGGAGACCCTCGGGCGGCGCCGGGAGCGGTCCGCCAAGGCCGCCCGCACCGGCGACAAGTCCGCGCAGGAAGAGGTCGCGTTCCTCGACCGCCTGCTGGCCACGGTGAAGGAAGGAAAGCCAATCCGCGCGCTGCAGTTCTCCTCCCACGACCAGCCCCTCCTCCGCGAGCTTGCTCCCCTCACCGCCAAGCCCGTCCTGTTCGTCGCCAACGTCGGCGACGATGGGGAAAACGACCTCGCGCGAGCCCTGGCTGCCCTGGCCCAGGAGAACGGGGCGGGGTGGATCGTCATCCGGGGGAGGCTCGAGGCCGAGCTTGGGGAGGCGTGCCCCGACGAACGAGAGCGGCAGGCGTTCCTCCGCGAGTACGGGCTCGCCGAGTCCGCGCTCGTGCGGTTGGTGGCCGAGGCGTACCGGCTCCTCTCGGTGATCACGTTCTACACCGTGGAGGGTCCGGAGGTGCGGGCGTGGACCGTCCCCGCCGGGACGAGGGCACCCGACGCGGGAGCGGCAATTCACACCGACTTCCGGGATCGGTTCGTCCTCGCCGAGGTCATGCACCTTCCCGACCTCCTCGCCACCGGGTCCGAGCGGGCGCTGCGGGAGGCGGGCAAGATCCACCGCGCCGGTCGCGATTACATCGTTCAGGATGGCGACGTGATCCACTTCATCTCCGCTTGATGGCCACCGCCGCGCTGCTCCTGGCGAGTGCCGTGTGGGGGTGGACCTTTGTTCTGGTGAAGGGCGCGCTCCAGGAAGTCGGTCCGTTGTGGTTTCTCGCCTTGCGGTTCACCTTGGCGACCCTCCTCGCCCTCCCCCTCCTGTGGGGACGGCGGGAGGCCCGCCGAGGGCGGAATTGGCGCTGGGGAGCGCTCCTCGGGCTTGCCCTGTTCGGGGGGTACGCCCTCCAGACGTGGGGGCTCGTGTTCACCACCGCGCAGAAGTCCGGACTGATCACCGGGCTCTCGGTGGTCCTCGTGCCCCTGGTGGCGTGGGCGTTCGGCTGCCGGCCGAGCGGTCGCGCGTGGATCGGCGTTGCCCTGGCCGGAAGCGGGGTGACCCTGCTTTCCCTGGGCGGAGGCGCCCTTGGGGGGGGAGTATGGCTGGGTGACCTCCTCACCGCGCTGTGCGCGGTCGCGTTTGCCCTGCACCTTGTTCTCCTTGACCGGTACGCGAAGGCGGGCGATCCCCAAGCCCTCCTCGCCCCCCAGCTCGCGCTCGTGGCTCTTCTGTCCCTCGCCGGGGCCGGATGGCAGCGCGAGGTCACCTTTGCCTTCTCGTTCCAGGTGTGGATCGCCCTGGGGGTGACGGCCGTCCTCGCGACGACCGGCGCGTTCGCCCTTGTTCTGTGGGCCGGACGCCGGGCATCGGCCGCACGGATGGCGATCGTGCTGTCCACCGAGCCCCTGTTCGCCGCCCTGTTCGGGTGGTGGCTGCTGGGCGAGGTTCTCCTGCCCTTGCAGGGGGTCGGCGGGCTTCTCGTGATGGCGGGAATCCTCTCCCAACGTTCCCCATCGGCATTCCGTTGACGCGGTGCCCCCCGCGGACGATACTTGAGGCGGAGGGATGTCCGAACGGCAAGGAGCCGGTCTCGAAAACCGGTACGGCCCCAAAGGCCTTCGGGGTTCGAATCCCCGTCCCTCCGCCAGGAGGGCGGTTGCAGGCGGGTCAGTGATCGGTTGTTCGGTGGGTCTGAACCGAGAACTGATGTGCCGTCGACCGCCAACCGAAGGTGCGCGCCCGTAGCTCAGGGGATAGAGCGCTGCCCTGCGGAGGCAGAGGACGCAGGTTCAAATCCTGCCGGGCGTAGAGCTAGAGGGGTGTGCGCCCCTTGAGGGCACGCCCCAGCGTCAGCTCGTCGGCCGATTCGAGGTCCCGCCCCACGGGGATCCCATGGGCGAGCTGGGACACGGCCACCCCAAGCGGCTTGAGGGCCCGCAAGAGGTACATCGCGGTAAGGTCCCCTTCCAGCTTGGGTTCCAGGGCAAGGATCACCTCGCGGATCGCCTCCTGCTTCACCCGCTCCACGAGTGACTCCACGGCGAGGTCCTCCGGCCCGATGCCCTGGCCGGGCGAGACGAGCCCCCCCAGGACGTGGTACCGGCCTCGGTACTCCCCGGTCTTCTCGAGGTGGGGGATCTCCCACGGTCGGGCGACGACGCAGATCGTCGTCCCCTCGCGCTTGGGGTCACGGCAGATCGCACAGGGACCGTCGGTGGCGAAGTTCCCGCACTGCGGACAGCGGGTGATCCGATCTAGGCCGGCGAGGGCCGCTGCCAGCCGCTTCCCTTCCTCGGGCTTGGCGAGGAGGAAGAACGCGATCCGCTCCGCGGACCGGCGGCCGATCCCCGGGAGGCGGGACAGGGCGGCGAGGAGCTCCTCGAGGGGCTCGATCATGGGCCGAACCCGGGGGGGAGGAGCCGCGCCAGGGGGGGCATCATCTCCTGGGCCAGTTCCTTGGCTTTCGTTTGCGCCTCCCGAACCGCTGCCACGACGAGGTCCGCGAGGAGGTCCACCTCCTCGGGGCGGGCCACTTCAGGAGAGATCTCGACCCTCACCAGCTCCCCGTGCCCGGTCACCACGGCCTTCACCACGCCCCCGCCCGCCGTCGCCTCCACCTCCGTCTCGGCGAGCTTCCGTTGGTTCTCCGCGATCTCGGCCTGCAGCCGTTGTGCTTCCTTCATCACCCTTCGCAGATCACCTGCTCCCATCGTCACCCTCCCGTAGGATTCTGCCCTCCAGGGCCTCGGCGAGGATCCGCGCCCCTTCCTCGAGCGTGGGCCTGTGGTTCCCCCCGGCCCAGGCCAGCTGCACGGCGAGGAGGGGGTTGAAGAACTTGTGCGCCGTGGCTTCCACGTAGCTGCGGACCGCGGGATCGAGGAGCGACTCATAGTGGTATCCACAATCGGGGGGGAGGCGGATCGTGAGGAGGCCATCGGCCCACGTCACCTCCGCTGGGGAAAGGAACGCCGCCACAGCAGTCCTCTCCGTGAGCATGGACTCAAGCATCGCCCGCCACGCCTCGGTCAGGGGAGCGGCGGGCTTCGCCTCCGGGGCCTCTGGTGTGCCTCCCCCCAATGGCGGGGGAGGGGAAGAGGAAGCAGCGGCGGAGGGGGGCAGGCTTGCCTCCCGCGTGGGGGCCGGGCGTGGCTCACCCCGCTGCGGGGGACCGCACAGGGCCACGATTGCCATCTCCACGTGGAGGCGGCGCGAGAACGCCCGGCTCAACTCCCCCCTGAGTTCAATCACGCTCCGGGCGATCGGAATCAGGCCGGGTTCACCGGCGATGATCCGGTCCCGGGCCCGGGTCGCTGTCTCCTCGAGAAACAGGGCCAGATCCCGCCCTCGCGTGGAGAGCTCGGCCACGATGGCAAGTGCCCGATCCGCATCGCGACCAGCCAGGGCGTCGAGAAACCCGTCCACCTGCGAGAGGGGCGGAAGGCCGAGGAGGTCGACCACCGCCTCCTCGGTCACTTCCCCGGCTTGGCCGAGCTGGTCGAGGACGACGAGGGCGTCCCGCAGCGCCCCCCGGCTGCGCCGGGCGATCAGCTCGGCCGCCCCGGGGGCCAGATCGATCCTCTCGGCCTCGGCCACCTTGTGCAGCACCTGCGCGATTGCGTCGTCGGCAATCGGCTGGAACTCGAACGCCTGACACCGTGAGACGACAGTCGCGGGGACCTTGTGGGGCTCGGTGGTGGCGAAGATGAACAAGACGTGGGGCGGGGGCTCCTCGAGGGTCTTGAGAAGCGCGTTGAACGCCTCCCCGGTCAGCATGTGGACCTCGTCGATGATGTACACCTTGTACCGGCTGCCCGCCGGGACGTAGGCCGCCTCCTCCCGCAGGCGTCGGATCTGGTCCACGCCGCGGTTGGAGGCTCCGTCGATCTCCACCACATCCAGCGATCGCCCCGCCACGATCCTTTGACACGACTCGCAGCGGTTGCAGGGCTCACCCGCCTCGGGGGCCTGGCAGTTCACGGCCCGGGCGAGGATCCGCGCCACCGAGGTTTTGCCCACCCCGCGCTGGCCGGAGAGGAGGTAGGCATGACCGAGCTTCCCGCCGGCCACGGCGCGGCGGAGGGTGGCCACCACGAGGTCCTGGCCTACCACCTCCCCGAACCGCTGCGGGCGGAACCTTCGGTACAGGGAGAGGCGGTCAGTGGGTTCGGTCATGGACGGGGGGAGGATAGCGGATGAGGCGGGGGAAAAAAAGGATCCAGGCGGCGACCTACTCTCCCGGGCCGTTACCAGCCCAGTACCATCGGCGCTGGAGGGCTTAACTGCCGGGTTCGGGATGGGACCGGGTGTTTCCCCTCCGCCATCTGCCGCCTGGAATCTCCACCACGTCGGGGACAAGCCGCGACGCAACCAATCCTTGAGAAGTGAATAGAGCGTCCGCTACGCAAGCCGATCGGGCGATTAGTACCGCTCGGCTCCACCCGTTACCGGGCTTTCACCTGCGGCCTATCAACCTCCTGGTCTCGGAGGGCCCTTACATGGGGAGGCCTCATCTTGGGGTCAGCTTCGAGCTTAGATGCCTTCAGCTCTTATCTGGTCCGGGCTTAGTTACCCAGCGATGCCCCGGGCGGGACAACTGGTACGCCAGCGGCCCAGCCGCTCCGGTCCTCTCGTACTGAGAGCGGACCCCCTCAAGCCTCCTGCGCCCACGGTAGATAGGGACCAACCTGTCTCACGACGGTTTGAACCCAGCTCATGAACCCCTTTAACGGGCGAACAGACCGACCCTTGGGACCTGATACAGCCCCAGGATGGGGTGAGCCGACAT
>JACIWK010000013.1 GCA_014360985.1 Candidatus Bipolaricaulota bacterium | reverse complement strand
AGGGGCCGTGATCCGCTACGCGCTGCTGGGCCTTCTCCAAGGGCTGACGGAATTCCTCCCCGTCAGTAGCTCCGGGCATCTCGTCCTCGCCCGGATCGCGCTGGGGGTGGACGCGCCAGGGGCGACCGTCGCGGCCGCGGCCCATCTGGGAACACTCCTCTCCCTCTTCCTCTACTTCCGGCGCGACCTGTGTTCCCTCGCCGTCGGCCTCCTCCGCCGAGGGGAGGAGAGGGGGTATCTGGCCCGTCTTGTCGTGGCCACGCTTCCGGTGATCGTGGCGGGCCTCCTCGCCCGGGACGCGATCGAACGGGCGTTCGGGGCCCCCGCGCTCGTGGGGGGGATGCTCCTCGTCACGGCGCTCGCCCTCACGATCGGCGATCGGCGGGCCAGCCGGGCCCGGCGGGACCAGGTGCGGATCGGGGACGCCCTCGCCGTGGGCCTGGCCCAAGCGGCGGCCCTCCTTCCGGGGATCTCGCGGTCCGGGGCCACGGTGGCGACGGGGATTGGGCTCGGACTGCGGCCGGCCCACGCCACCCGCTTCTCGTTCCTCCTCGCGATTCCCGCCATCGGAGGGGCGAGCCTGGTCGCCCTCGGCGGGGCGTCGGGCGGCGCGGGTGCGGATTGGGCGAGCCTGGCCGTGACGGCGGGATGCGCGTTCGCAAGTGGGTTCGTTGCGATCCACCTCTTCCTGCGGATCGTCCGCGCCGGTGCGCTGTGGCCGTTCGCTCTATACTGCGCCCTCCTTGGAGCGGCCGTCCTCAGCTGGGGATAGCTGGCCCGCGGGGACGGGACGTCTGGCTCCGGCGGTCGGGGAACAGGGTTCCCTCATCAGGTCATCGGAATCCGTTACATCGGGCACACAGCGCATTCGACCTTCCGCCCCTGGCGGAGACACTGGACACGTCATGGGTGGGAGCAACCGCGGAGCGAAGGTGGCGGTGGTCGGTGCATTGGCCGCCGCGTGGTGGGGGGTTGTGCTCGGGGCGGCGGCCGTGGCGGAGGGGTTCGCCACTACCGGCCAAGCCTACGCGGGTTGGTATTGGATCTCCCGAGGATCTCAGGCCCGGTGGGAGTTCCTGAGCCTCCCTCCGACCTCCGATCCCTTCCTGGGCCTGGAAGCGTTTCTCTGTCTGCCCGTCGGCGACGGGCCTCTGCCCGCGGAGATCGAGATCCGGTTTCAGATCGCGACCGGCGCGGGGCCGGGGTCGCGGCTGTACGTGGCCCGGCTGGGGCGAACAATGACGGGCGAGAGCTACGCCATGTACTTCGGCCAGGTGTTCCTCTCCCGTCGCGAACTAGGGCTGGGCTCGCGCCTCATCGTGCGCCTGGACGGATCCCAGGCCGAGGTCCCGCTGGGAGTGCACCCGGGCTCAGTCCGGGTCACGCTGAGCACCACCCCCGCGCTCGCCTCGGCCGCTCCGGCCTACGACGTCGTGGGGTCCGCGGGCGGCGCCTGCCCCGCCCCCACCCAGCCCGCGCGAACCCTTTCCCCTTCCGCATCTCCCGATTCCGCGCCGTTCCTCGCTCCGGGGACGTATCGGGGAGAGCTGGGCTGGGGTGGGCCGTACACGGCCCCCATCGGGCGGGGGTTGTACAAGATCAACCTCCACGCGGGGGAGATCGTCACGGTGCGGATCGAGACGGAGTCCCCTTGCGTCCTCATTCTGCGCGACCCCAGTGGGCGCAAGGTGGGGGAGGTGGAGGGGAGCTCGTGGCTCGGGCTCGAGTACCGCGCCCAGGTGGGGGGGGCGTGGCAGGTCCTCATCTCCTGCTGGGAGGGCAGCTCCCTCTTCCCGTACACGCTGACCCTCAGCATCCGCTAGTCACCGGCCCACCCGGTGCGCGAGGTCGCCCCAGGGGATGCGGTGTGCCACCGGGCGGCCATGGGGGCAACGCGAGGGCTCCTTCGTTGCCTTCCACTCCGCGATGAGGGCCTCCTGTTCCTCAGGGGAGAGGGCCTCCCCCGCCCGGATCGCCGCCGCACACGCCACCTCCCGCCACAGCTCCGCAAGCGGCGCCTCTCCCTCCAGGAGCTGGTTCGCCACGGTCCCGATCGGTTCCTGGAACCCGAGCCGCGATTGGCGATCAGCAAGCGGGGCCGGCCAGCCCCGCAGGAGGAACGCCCGCTCCCCAAACCGCTCGAGGTGGATCCCCAGCTCGCGCAGGGCGGGGATCGCCCGGTCCAGGGCCGCGGCCCGGTCGAACGGGACCTCAAGCTGGACTGGAACGAGGAACTCCTGGGTCGGGACCGGTGACCCCCCGCGGCTCCGTTCGAAGAGGACCCGCTCGTGCGCGGCGTGCTGGTCCACGATCTCCAGGCCTTCCTCCCCTTCGACGAGGATGTAGCTTCCCTGAACCTGCCCCACCACGCGCCACGACCGCGGGGAGGGGAGGATCGGTTCCGCTGCCTGCAGTTCGCGCTCCGCCGCGGGCTGGAGGGAGGGGGCAACCCACGTCCGGGAACCCTCCTGCGGGATCGGGCTTGCCAGCCCGGACCCTCCCAGGGCGCGCAACGCGGCGCGGCGGAGGAGGTCCATCACCGCGCGCTCGGACCGGAACCGGACCTCCTCCTTGCGGGGGTGGACGTTCACATCCACGAGCTCGGGGTCCACATCGAGGTAGAGAAAGAACGCCGCGTGCTGCCCGCGGGGGAGGTAGCGGGCGTAGGACTGGGCGATCCCCAGGGAGAGGATGCCGGGGCGGACGGCGCGGCCGGAGAGGAAGAGGTGCTGATCCACCCGCGTCGGGCGGGCGAGCTCCGGCGGACCGAACCACGCCCGCAACCGGAACCCCGACTCCTCCATCACCACCGGGACGAGACGGGATGCGAACTCCGAGCCGTAGAGTTGCCCGATCCGGCTCAGGGGATCGCGGGCGGGGGCGACATCGAGAACCTCACGGCCCTCGGACGAGATCCCGAACGCGGCCTCGGGACGGGCGAGGACGATCCGGCGCAGGGAGGAGAGCACGTGCCGCGCCTCAGCGGGCGGGGAGTCGAGGAATCGCCGTCGGGCCGGCACGTTCCAGAAGAGGTCGCGCACCTCGACCGTCGTCCCCACGGCCCGCGCCGCGGGCCCCTCCGCCCGCACCCTCCCCTCCTCGACGCGGATCGCGTGGCCCTCCTCGCTCCCCCCTGGGCGGGAGAGGAGCGTCACCCGCGCCACGGCGCAGATCGCGGCCAGCGCCTCCCCGCGGAACCCCAGGGTCCGGATGTGGTGGAGGTCCTCCTCGTGGGTGAGCTTGCTCGTGGTGTGGCGCTCGATCGCGAGGTGCATCTCGTCCCGGCTCATCCCGACGCCATCGTCGGCCACGCGGAGGAGGTCGATCCCCCCGCCTTCGATCGCGACCTCGATCCGGTCCGCTTGGGCGTCGAGCGCGTTCTCCACGAGCTCCTTGGCCACCGACGACGGACGGTCGACCACTTCCCCGGCCGCGATCTTGCGGATCACTGCCTCCTCGAGCCGTCGAATGGGCATACAGCCCAAGCCTACTTCCCCCGCCCTGCACTTGCCACACCCCTCCCTTCCCGCTACGCTCGCCCGGACAGGACGAAAGGAGGCAAAAGCGATGCATACCGTGCCTGAGCTCGTTGCCCTCCTCGGGCTCTCGACCGAGAACCAGGTCCGCAACCGCATCGAGGCGATTCGCGATCTCCTCGCGGGGTCGCTGCGGCGCGGCCCCAACAACCAGATCCTCCTCACCCCGGACGGCCTGGCCCTCCTCCGTGACCTCCAGGCTTTGTGCGAAACCGGGCATACTCTGACTGAAGCGTCTAATATCTTACGTTATAAGCATGAACGGAATGAGCACATGATCGTTGGGGAATCGTCCCCTATCGCCCGCAACCGGACGAAACCAGAGGAGCAGGACGAGGGGGGGTGGAGGGTGCTCATGGAGCACCTGGCGGCCGAGGTGCGGGACCTCGCGGGGCGGGTCGCGGCGCTGGAGGCCCGGTCCCGCCGCGAGGCCGGGGGGGGAAGTTGGTGGGAGCGGTGGAGATAGGGACAATCCCCCCATGGCCACCGAGACGAAGCTTGAGCGGGTGAGGAAGGCGATCGCCCGGTCGCAACGGCTGCGGGTGCTGTCGACATGTTCCAACATCACGGCGATCGACCGCCTCAAGATCAACGACCACGGGCCGACCCACGTCCGGATTGTGACCCGGATCGCGTTGCGGCTCCTCGAGCTCCTCCATGGGGCCGGGGTCAAGCTGGGGGTCACGGACCACGGGCTTGGGTATGAGGATGCGCAGGTGGTGGTCGTGCTCGGGGCAGCGCTCCACGATGTGGGGCACGCCATCCACCGCACGGACCACGAGCTGTTCTCGATGATCCTCGCCCCGACCCTCCTCGACGAGCTCCTGGAGGGGATCTACGCCGAGCCGGCCCGGACGGTGATCCTCGCCGAGACGATGCACGCGATCTGGGCCCACCGGGCGTCCGTTCGTCCGCTGACCGTGGAGGGCGGGATCCTCAAGGTGGCGGACGCCCTGGACATGGAGAAGGGGCGGGCGCGGATCCCGTTCCGGGTCGGCGAGCCGACGATCCACAGCGTGTCCGCGCTTGCGATCGAGAAGGTGGAGCTCAAGCCGGGGAAGGAGAAGCCGGTCCACATCCACGTCCGGATGACGAACTCCGCGGGGATTTTCCAGCTGGACAGCCTGCTCAAGGAGAAGCTCCTGACGTCAGGGCTGCGCCCGTACATCGAGGTGTCGGCGGAGATCGAGGGGGAGGAGAAGAAGATCATCGGCCGCTACGCCCTCGATTGAGAGGCCCGCAAATGCCCTCCGCGGGACTCGAGAGGGAAGGAGGCGGGGGGGCCCCGGAAGCCCTCTCAGGCTGCCCTTTACAAAAGGCCCCTTTTGTTAAGTCGCCCCGGTGGGAAACATCGTGCGAGACGGGAGTTGACGGTTGGGCCACTCTTATGTAAAGTAGTGCGTTCCAAATGTAAACTGATCAAGGGGGAGAGCGGTGCCGCTGCAGCTGACGCAGGAGGATTTCCTGACCCCGGACCAGGTGCGCCGGCTGAAGGCCCATGCCCGCCGAGAGGCCGACCTCGCCCGGCGGAACGGGCGCAAGAGTCCGGTGCGGGACTGGGCGATCCTCCACGTGGCCCTCGACGCGGGGCTGCGCGTGTCGGAGATCGTTGCCCTGCGGGTGGGCGACCTCCTGCTTGAGCCGGGCCACTCCGCGATCATCGTCCGGCACGGGAAGGGCGGCAAGGAGCGGGGGGTGGACATCGGCCAGGCCCTGCGCGATCACCTCCGGGAGTACCTCGCCTGGAAGCGGGCCGTTGGGGAGGGAGTCGGCGAGGGGGACCTCCTGTTCCTCTCCCCGCGCGGCGGCCCCCTCACCCGGCAGGCGGTGTACCTCATGTTCAAGCGCCTTGCAGCCCAGGTCGGCCTCCCGTCCCGGTTCACGATCCACTCCTGCCGCCACACCTACGCGTCCCTCCTCTACCGCGCGAGCAAGTTCAACCTCCGTCTGGTCCAGAAGCAGCTCGGTCACGCCTCGATCCGCACGACCCAGGTCTACGCCGACGTCCTCTCGTCCGATGCGCTGGAAGCGGTGAACGGCCTCCCGCAATGAGGCGGTGCGCTGGTCCCCCCTTCACGGCTCGCCTCCGGCGGTGGGGGATCGGATCCCTCCTCGTTGGCGCCGCGGCGTGGTACATCGCCGGGGGGGCCACGGCCGCGCCGATCCGGCTCGGGGGCGAGGTGGGGTGGGAGGGCCTCGCCGTGGTGGGGGAGGTGAACCCACTTTGGGTCACGGTCGAGAATGGGGCGAGCGTCCCTCTCACCGGAACCCTCGTCGCCGTGCAGCGGGTGGGGTCGGGATGGCGGGGGCAGGCCACCCAGCGGCTGGAGGCGCCGCTCGTCCTCGCCCCGGGGGGACGGGCGCGGTTTGCCTTCCCGTGGCCGGTCGAGGCCGGTTCGGAGCCGGTGACGATCCTCGTCGAGCGGGACGGGGTCGAGCTCGCCCGCGCTACGATCCCGTTGCGTCCCACGGTGGAGAAGCCCGTCGCCATCGTGGGGACATGGGGTGGTGAACTGGGCCCGGGACCGGTCGTGTTCCTGGCGCCAGAAGAGCTCCCCGACGATCCCCTCCTCCTCTCCGCTCTCTCCCGCGTCCGGATCGCTCCAGGGGCCACGGCATCGGCTCGGCCGGAGGCGGCCCTTCGCGCGTGGGCGGCGTACGGGGGAGGGAAAGTGGATGGGCTCCCTGTGGCCGCGACGGCGTCGTCGCCTAGCGATGCCGACCTCCGCGCGGCCCTGCGCCTCCACGCCCCCCGCCCTCCCCCAGTGGGCGCCCTCCTCGGGGGGACCGCCCTCTACCTTCTCCTCCTCGGGTTCGCCCTCCCCCCCCTCTCCCGGCGGGGCGGGGCGCCTCGCGTAGCGCTCCTCCTCACCCTCTCGCTTGCTTTCTCCCTGATTTACCCTGTTTTGTATGAAAGCCCACAGACGGTAACTTTTGTTCAATACAGCCTTACTGGATCGAGCGACATCTGGTTTTGTCTGGATACGCTCGTGATCGTCCCCCGACGGGGTGGGGTGTGGGAGGTGGCGGGGTGGTGGGTGGAGCGGGTCCCGGCGGGGGGGGAGCGGGTGGTGGCAGCGGCGGAGTGGTGTTGGGGAGGGGAGGGCCCCCGGACGCGGGTCTCGCTCGGGGCGGGGCAGGCCGCGGTCCTGTGGCGGTATGGACCGGCGTGGGGGGAGGGTGGGGAGGAAGTGGGGGTGGGCTCGGATGGGGGGGGTGAGGTGGACGCCGGGTTCGCCCCGCTCCTCGCGGCGATCCGCGCGGCGGAGGGGGACCGCCTGTTCGTGGACTGGGCCGAGGAGCGCCGGGGCGAGGTCGCCTTCTTGACCTACCGGTTGCGATGGGAGCCGCGTGATTAGGTTCGCGGAGGGCCTCGTCACCCCGTACCACGCGTTCGCGATCCTCTCCGGGGCCGCGTTCGCCGCTGCCCTTCTCTGGCCGGGGTCGGCACCGGACGCGTTCACCACGGTGGTCCGGGGGCCGTTCCTCCCCCAAGCGGTGGCGTTCCTCCTCGGGTTCCTCGCGCTCCAGATCGGGGAGGCGGAGCGAGGGTATGGTGCGTACCCGTTCTGGCGGAAGGTGGGGCGGCTGGTGGGGCTGGTCGCATTTGGGCTGGCGCTCGTCCTCCCGTTCCTCCTCATCCACCGCGTGGAGTTGGGGCTTCCCGCGATCCCGTTCGGGGGGATCCTCCTCTTCCTGTGCGTCTACGGCGTGTTCTGGGCCCTTGCTGGCCACGGTATTGGCGCAGCGGTACACTCGGATGGGCTCCGGTTCGCGCTGAAGTACGGCACCCTCCTCCTCGTCGTCTTCCTCCCCGGTCTCGCCGGCCTCCCCGTGAGCCCGCTCGTGGCGGTGGGCGGGCTGTGGGCCGGGGCGCGAGCGGGGTGGTGGGGGATCGTCCTCTATGGAGCGCTCGACCTCGGGGCCCTCGGAGCGTGGCTGTGGGCGGAGCGAGGGTTCTCGGGCAGGTGAGGCGGTGGGCCCGAATCCGCAACGGGGTTCGGGCCGGATTGGCGGGCACGGTGGCGGTCCTCGCCGCGATCCTCGTCGGCCGGAGCGTGGGAACGGTGCTCCCCGCTGGTGTGTGGCTCACGGTGCCCGTCCTCGCTGCTTCCGGCGGGGCGTGGCCCCTGACCTGGGATCGTGTCCTGCTGCGCGCGGGGCGTAGGCTGGGGGTCGGGGAGAGGCTGGCCGCCCTCGCCGTGCTCACCCGCCGCGGGACCCCGGCCTTCCGCGAGCTGCTCCTCGCCGAGATCGAATCGGTGGGGAGACAACCGTGGCGGCTCGTGGCCGGCCCAGCGGAGATCGCGGCGTCGGCCCTCTCGTGCGGGCTCGCCCTCGCGGTGGGGTTCCTCCCCGCGCGCGAGCCCCCCCCGCCTCCTGCGCCGGCGATCGGGCCGGCCCTCGTGGTGGAGATCGCCCCCCCCGGACCGGAGGAGGGGGTTGAGCGGCCATCCGCCGTCCCGAGCTTCCCCGCGCTGGCCGATCTCCCCGGGTACTCGCCGTACCAGGACCTCCTCGCCGCGGTCCTCGGCCTGGAGGACGGGTTCGCGGACGGGCTCTCCGAGGAGGAGGTCATCGCCCGCCTCGCCACGGAGGAGGGGCTCCTGCGTCGGCTTGCGGAGCGGATCACCGCTGCCGTGCCGGGGGGCATCTCCCCGTCCGAGCGGGCCGAGCTCGCCCCGCTCGCGGAGCGGGTGGCGCGCCAGGATCTCCGGGAGCGAGTCGAGGAGCTCCTCGACCAGGGCGACGAGGGGGCAGCGGCGGAGGCGGCCCAGGCTGTGGAGGCCGTGCTCGAGGCGGCGGAGCGGGCTGGCGAGGGGCAGGGCCCCGCCGCAGGGGGAGGGCCCGCGGAACCCGGCTTTCCCCCCCACGTCGCGATCGAGGGGCTCGAGCCGGAGCTCCTCCCTGGAGGAGCGGGGGCGCGGGGCGCGATCGAGGACGCCGGACTGGTGGCAGGGGAGCCGGTCGATGCCCCCGGCACGTCGGGGGGCGAGCCGCTTGAAGCCGGCCCAGATGGGGAATGGGGTTCGCCCCCCACGGAAATGGAGCGGGTCCCCACCGCGGGCGGGGAGGGCCCGCTGCGGTCGTACCTCGTCCCCGCGATCCCCGGGGAGCCGCCGCCAACCGCCCACGCTCCATCCGTCCTCACTCCGCAGGAGGTGGAGGTCGTCCTCCGCGCCCGAGGGATCCCCCCCGAGCTCCGCGACCTCGTACGGCGCTACTTCGAACTCATTGGAGGGAACCCGTGATCACCAAGGAAGATCTGGCTCAGGCCCAGGAAGCGTTCAAGGCCCTGCAGGGGAGGCTGGCGGGGGTCATCGTCGGCCAGGGACGGGTCGTCGAGATCGCGCTGTGGGCGATCCTCGCGCGGGGGCATGTCCTCCTCGAGGGGGTACCCGGGCTGGGGAAGACCCTCCTCGTGCGGGCGCTGGCCCGTGCGCTCGGGCTCTCGTTCTCCCGGATCCAGTTCACCCCCGACCTTATGCCCGCCGACATCGTGGGCACGAACGTGTTCTCCGGAGATGGGTTCCGGTTCTTGCCCGGCCCGGTGTTCGCCCACGTCGTGCTTGCCGACGAGGTGAACCGGGCGACGCCGAAGACCCAGAGCGCCCTCCTCGAGGCGATGCAGGAGGGGCAGGCCACGATCGGCACCGAGACCCACCCCTTGCCGAACCCGTTCACCGTGCTTGCCACCCAGAACCCGATCGAGATGGAGGGGACCTATCCCCTCCCCGAGGCCCAGGTGGACCGGTTCCTGTTCAAGGCCGAGGTTGGGTTCCCCGACGAGCGTGAGCTCGTGGAGATCGTGCGGCGGAACACAGAGGGAGAAGGGATCGCCCTGCCCGACCCCCTCCTCTCTGAGGAGGGGGTGCGGCGGGCCCAGGCCGTGGTGGCGGAGTACCCCGTGCCGCGCCCGCTCATGGAGTACGCGGCGGCATTGGTCCTAGCGACGCACCCTGGGAGCCCCACCGCACCCGAGGCGGTGCGCCGCTACGTCCAGTACGGGGCGAGCCCACGGGGGAGCCTCGCCCTCGTGTGGGGCGCCAAGGCCCGGGCGTTCCTCGCTGGACGGTACCATGTCGCGGTGGAGGACATCCAGGCCGTGCTGCGGCCGGCGCTCGTGCACCGGATCATCCCCAACTTCCGCGCCGACGCCGACGGCGTGTCCGCCGCCGAGCTCGTGGAGGAGGCGGGGAAGGCGGTCCGCGCCCCATGACTGAGTCGCTCCTCTCCCCTGGGGAGCTGAGGGCCCTTGCCCGGGCCCGCCTCACCCTGCGCCGTCCGGGGGGCGTCCTCCCCGGCGGGCACCTCGCCCGCCGTCGGGGGACATCGCTTGAGTTCGCCGACCACCGCCCCTACCAGCCGGGGGACGACTTCCGGCTCATCGACTGGGCGGTGTACGCCCGCCATCGGCGGTTGGTGACGAAGACGTTCGCCCATGAGGTCGAGGCGCCGCTGTACATCCTCCTCGACGCGAGCCGGTCCATGGCCGAAGGAAAGAAAGACCTGTTCAGCAAACGGCTCGCGGCAGCCCTCCTCTTCGTCGCGTACCGCGGGCAGGACCGGTTCGCCCTGTGCCCATTCCGCGACCGTTCCGCCTCGGCCCCCCGCCCGCGACGGGGGAGGACCGCCCTCGCCACCGCGTTGCAGTCGCTCCTCAGCCTGTCCCCCGCGGGGCAGACCGACCTGTCGGGATCCCTCACCGCGTGGGTTGAGACCAGGCCCGAGCCGGGCCTATGCGTCATCATCTCGGACTTCCTTTCCCCGGATGGGTACCGGGACGGGCTCCTTGCCCTCCGCCATGGCCGCCACGCCGTGGCCGCGGCGCAGGTCCTGGCGCGCGCCGACCTCGATCCGCCCCGGTTGGGGGAAGTGCGGCTCCTCGACGTGGAGACCCGCCGCGGGAGGTCCCTCGTCCTTGGGGTCGGCGCGGCCCGCGCCTACCGTGACGCTTTACGAGAGTGGAACGAAGGATTAGCCGATGCCTGCCGGGAGATGGCGAGCCCCTACTTCCTGTTCCCCAGCGACACCTCGCCGGTCGAGGCCGCGCTCGAGCTCCTCGCGGGGTGGGGCCGATGAGCTTCCTCGTCCCCTGGGGGTGGGCGTGGGTTGCAGCAGCGGTGGGCGTTGCACTCCTTTACTTTTTTCGCCGTCGGGAGAGGGAGCATCCCGTGTCGGCATTGTTCCTGTGGGAGAGGATCCCGCCCGACCGGGCGAGCCGCCTGGAGCGGATGGTGGGTCGGTTCGATCTCCTCCTGCTCCTCCAACTCCTAGCGGTTGTTCTGTTCGCGTTCGCGCTTGCCCACCCCTACCTTCGGGTGTCGCGGCCAGCCGGAGCGACGGCGATCATCCTCGACGCGTCAGCGTCCATGGCGGGGCGGGCCGACGAGGCCCTCTCGCTGGTGCGGCAGCTCGTCGCCGAGTCCTCCGGGCCGTGGGCGGTCGTGATGTGGGCTGATCCACCCCAGGTCCTCGTTCCTCGTACCGCGAACCAGGCCGAGGTCTCGGCCCTCCTCGGCGGTTTCAGTCCAACCCTCGGTGGGCGTTCCCCCCTCGGACAGGCCCTCGCCCTCCTCCCGGGTGGGTTCACCCGCACCGTGGTCGTCACCGATGATCCCCCCAGCGACCCCAGCGTGGAGGTCGTCGCCCTCCCGCCGCGGGACAACCTGGCGATCGTTGCGTTCTCCGTTCGGCCCGCCCTCGACGGGGTGGGGTACGAGGCGCTCGTCCGCGTGCGGAACGACACCCCACGCTACCACGATGTGCAGGTGGCCGTGCATGCTGGCAGCGGAGCCGTCCTCTCCTCTCGGCTCCTCCCGCCGGAAAGCGAGGATCTGTTCATCTTCCAGCTTGGCTTCGTCCAGCCGGGGCTGCGGGCGGAGCTCCGCCCTGGGGACGGCTTCCCATGGGACAACGTGCGCTACTACGCGCTCGGGGGGGCGAGCACGGTCCGCGTGGGGTGGGTGGGGGAAGAGGACCGTTACCTGTGGGCGGCCCTCCAGGCGGCCCTCCCTGTGGAGCGCGTCTCCCAAGGACCATGGGACCTCCTCGTCGCGGTGCGAACCACGCTCTCCGCGTCCCCGGATGGGCCGTTGCTCCTCGTGGGGGCGAGCTCGCCCGAGGCGGAGCTGGGTTCACCTGTAGCGGCGGGTCCGATCCGGGGGGAGGACTCACCCCTCCTCCGTCACATTGCGCCGGAGGGGTGGCGCGTCGCCGCGGTACACCCCGCGGAGCTCCCCACGGACGCCGTGGTCGACCTGTGGGTAGGGGACGAGCCTGCCCTCGCGCGGTGGGAGAAAACGGAGGGGCGACGGGCCCTCCTCGCGCTCGACCTCACCCGATCCAACCTCCCCGTGGTGGTGGACTTCCCGATCCTCCTCCGCAACGTCCTCGCGTGGCTCCTTCCCTATCGCCCCCGGCCAACGCTCGTCGTGGGCGAGGCGCTGCCCCTCGCCCCGGGGACGGAGGTTGTGACCCCTACGGGAAAAGTGAGCGAGGTCTGGGTCCCCGACCGGCCCGGGCTGTATGAGCTCGTGGGCGAGGGGCGGCGGGAGGTTCTCGCGGTGAACGTGCCCTACGATGAATCCTTCCCAGCGGACGCCGCGGCGAGGGCCGGCCCGACCGAGGCCCGGGCCCTCGCCGACCTCGTCGCCTGGCCGTGGGTCGCCCTGGGGGCGTTCATCCTGCTCGTTGCGGAGTGGGGCCTCGCCCTGCGGAAGGGGACGTGATGCGGTTCCTTGTCCCGTGGGCTCTCGCCGGCCTTGTCCCTGCCCTGGCCGTGGCCGCCCTCTCCTTCCGCCGGCGTGCCCTCGTCGGCCGGGCGGTCACGCTGGCTCTCCTCTCCCTGGCCCTGGCCGGTCCCGAGGTCGCCCTGCGCCGGACCGGGGAGGCGGTGATCTTCCTCGTCGACCGCTCGGCGAGCGTGGGCGAGGAGGCAGCGTTCGCCTTTGCCGACCTCGCCACTTCCGTCCTGGCGCGTGGGGGGGAGGTCGGGGTGATCGAGTTCGCAGACGGAGCTGAGGTCCGCCGCTGGCCCTCCGTGGGCGAGGTCCCGAGCGGAGGCGCGGTCCGCCCCGCGGGCACGGACATCGGAGCGGCGGTGGACCTCGCCCTTGCCCTTGCCCCCGATGGGCCGACCCAGATCGTCCTCCTCTCCGACGGCCGGGCCACGTCCGGGGACGCCCTCGCCGCCGCGAGCCGAGCCCGCTCCCGTGGGATCCCTGTCCACGTCTACCCCGTGGGGCGGGGCGACCTCGTGCGGGTGGCCGAGTTCCGCGGCCCAGCGGAGGCGCCCCTGGGCGCGATCACCCTCGACGTGGCCATCGAGGCGAGCGAGCCCACCGCGGCTGCGGTCCACCTCTACCGCGGAGGGGAGGAGATCCGCGGCTTGGCCATCGATCTCCCTCCCGGGCGGACCCACCTCTCGTTCACCGACCGGCCCCCGGACGTTGGGTTCCATACCTATCGCGTCGAGGTCAGCGCGGCGGGGGACGCGGTCGCGGGGAACAACGCCCTCAGCTGGGGGGTGGCCGTGGGCGAGGCCGCCGCGGCCCTCGTCGTCGGGCCTGCTCCGAGCGCGGTGGACGATCTCCTTCTCGCCGCTGAGGTCCCGTTCCACCGCCGGACCTCCCTCGCTCCCGAGGACCTGGCTGGCGTGGGTCTCGTGATCCTCGATGACCATCCGCTGGGCCTGCTCGGTCCGCGGACCCTCACTGCCCTCCGTTCCTGGGTCGCGGGCGGGGGAGGGCTCCTCGTGGTCCAGGGCCGCCGCGCCGTGGCCGGGTACCTGGGGCCGGTGGAAGAAGTCCTCCCCGTGACCTACACCGTTCCCGAGCGGATCCAGGAGGCGACGGCGGCGGTCGTGTTCGTGCTCGACCGGTCCGCCTCGATGTCCGGGATGGCCGAGGGCGTGGTCAAGATCGACCTCCTCAAGGAGGCGGCGGCCGCCGCGGTGGAGGTGATGCCGTGGGAGGACGTCGTGGGCGCGATCGCGTTCGATCGCTGGCCGCACTGGCTCGTCCGGCCCGGCCCCGTGTCCGAGGTGCGGGAGGCCCTCTTTGCGGCCCTGCGCGGGCTCACGGCGAGCGGGGGCACGGACGTGTTCCCCGCCCTCGCCGCGGCCGTGGAGGCCCTTCTGCCCCTCGACGTGCGCGTGCGGCATGCGATCGTGATCTCCGACGGGAAGACGATCGTGGACGAGGAGATCCTCGCCGGCCTGCGGTCCGCGGTGCCTGAGGCCGGAATCGGGATCACGACGATCGCCATCGGCGCTGATGCCGACATGGAGGTCCTGCGCGAGCTTTCCGACCTCGGCGGTGGGCGAAGCTACGTCCTGGCTTCGATGGGCGACCTGCGCCCGGTGCTCGTCCAGGAGACGGAGCGCGTGGCCCGGCCCCGGTTCGTGGAGGCCGCGACCCCGGTCCTTCCCGGCCCCGGCGCGGCGGCGTTCCCCCTCTCCGGGGTGCTCCCGCCGCTCGTGGGGTACACGCTCACGTTCCCGAAGCCCACCGCCGATGTGGCGTTCCTCTCCCCGGCGGGGGATCCGTTGCTCGCGCGGTGGCAGCTCGGCCTGGGGCAGGTTGCGGTGCTCAACGCCGACCTCTCCGGGATCTGGACGCAGCAGTGGCTCGCCTCGCCGCAGCTGGGGGAGCTATGGGGGACCCTCCTTGGGCTCCTGTGGGGCGAGCGGCAGGTAGTGCGCGTGGACTGGGAAGTACGCGGAGCCACCCTCCGCCTCGGGGTGGAGGCGAGCGAGGGCGGGAGGTGGGTCAACGGCCTCGCCCTCTCCGGCGAGCTCGTCGGGCCGGGCGGGTCGTGGTCGCTCCCCTTCGGTCAGACCGCACCCGGCCGGTACGAGGCCTCCCTCCCCGCGCCCGGATCCGGGGTCTATGTCCTCACCGTGGCCGAGCCCTCCGGCCGCTACGGGGGCACGTTCCCGGTGGCCCTCCCCTACCCCGCTGAGCTGGCCGCGTTCGGGCCCGATCACGATGCGCTGCGCGAGATTGCGCGCATCTCCGCAGGCGAGGTTGTGCGCGATGAGATCCTCCCTCCTCCGCCGGGTGCGGGGCAGGACTGGCTTCCGATCGGGCGGGCCTTCCTCTGGGCTGCGGCGTGCTGTTTCCTCCTCGACCTCGGGCTGCGCAAGCTCCTCGTGTGACGCAGCGCGGGTCCTGTGCAGGGGCGCGTGGGGGAGGAGCGGCTGGTGGATGGCGTGGAGCGTCGTCTTCTTCCCCCCGCGAGCGGAGGTGGCGAACGCCGCCCCGACCTTCTCCTCCACGGGGCGGCGGACCGCGCTGGAACCCCGATCCGCTGCATGCGCCTTCCGTCCGGGATGCGGTTCACGTAGCCCGCGGCGAGGGCCGCGATGCGGTGGCACGGGTAGTCCGTGCACCGGGGGCAGGTTGGGATCCCCCGCGCCTGGGCACGACCGATCCGGGTCGCAGAGGTGGTCGAGGAACGCCCGGAACCCTCGGAAGTTGGGGAGCTCTTACCCGCAGTAGAGGCCGCAGTACGTCACGAGCCGGAGATCGCTCATCCGTCCCTCCTCAGCTTTACCCAGGGGGGTCAACGGGGAGTGGCCCCATGGTTGAACCCCCACCCTGCCCCCCCACGCAGCCGTTACTCCTCCGCAAACGTCATCACCCAGATCTCAACGCTCTCCGGCAGCGCGTCGGCGGTGACCGTAGCCTCCGATCCAATCCGATGAATGGGCCATGACTTTCCCACCGCAGCCAAGAATGCGTCCACCGGGGCGAGGGGCCATGGGCAGTACCCGTCCACGAAGTAGTGCATGGGAACGACGATTCGCACCGTGGGGAGTTGGTTGATGACGGCCACGACCTCCTCGGGACCGATCGTGTACGCCCCTCCCACGGGGATGAACAGCACCTCAACGTCTCCCAAGGCCTGGATTTGGCTCTCCGTCAGCGTCGTCCCGACGTCGCCGAGGTGGGCAAAGCGCACCCCCCCGAGCTCGAAGCTGAACAGGCACACCAAGCCCTGGCCGCCTCCCCCCGCGGTGACGTGGGATGCCTCCACGAAGTCCACCGTGACGCCCTGGGTGATCCGCCACCGCCCCTCGCGGACCCGCCCGTCCTGTCCGAACGGCCAGACGACGGTGGGATCGCCTGTCACCCGCTCCTTCTCCCCGAAGCAGTACGGGCAATGATCGATGTGCCCGTGGGTGATGAGAACGACGTCGGCGGGTCTGGGAAGGGCGGGATAGGGAAGGAATGCTGCGTAGGGATCAATGAGGATCGTGGGGCCCCCCTCGACGTGGAGCGCGAAACACGAATGGCCGAGGTAGGCGATCTCCACCGCATTGGCTACGGCCCCGACCCCTGCCCCGAGCACGGCAACACACAGGATGACCTTCCCCATGCCCAACCACCTCCGGCGGCATTGTACTCCTGCCCGCGCGCGGGAGAGGAGATGGGTTGAGGGGACATCGGTTGGGCCGCGTGTCCTGGCACCGCAGCTCAAACCGGATACACTCCGGGTATCGTTGGTTCGAGGAGTTCTCTATCGGCCCACGGTAAGGAGGCGACATGACTTTCGAGCGGCGCAAGATGTATAACGTGAGCCACTTGGGGCTCACGTGCGCGGACTGCGGCACCAAGATCGAGGAGCTCCCCTTCGAGCCCAAGACCGATCGCCCGGTCTACTGCCAGAAGTGTGCCCGCACGCGGCGGCGCGATAACCCGCGCGTCCTGCGGTAAACGGTCATCCAGGGGGCGGCCATCGAGCCGCCCCCTTTCTCTATCCCCCCCGAGATACCTCAACCCTCCGACCGCCAGACCGAGGAGCACCACGCTCCACGCGGGCCACTTGGCGAGGAACACGAGGCCCGTGCTCGCCGCGAGGAGGAGGGCCGTCCCCACGTCCCACGGCACGCTGGAGGCGCGCCGGACCGTGACGGCGAGGATCACCCCGACCACCGCCGCCGAGACGCCGTTCAGGAACTCGCGAGCTCCCCGCCGCTTCTGCAGGCGAGGGAGGAGCGGGCCGAGGCACGCGACGATGAGAAATGCCGGGAGGAACACGGTGCCCGTGGCCAACGCTGCCCCGCCCGGGCCGGCGAGGAGCCAGCCGCTGAGCGTGGTCGACGGGAGGCACCGGTCCCGGCGTGACCTGCCCAGCGGCGATGGCGTCCGCGAGCTGGCTCGCGGTGAGCCAGCCACGGCCGACGATCTCCTGTTCGATGAACGCGAACAGCATCATCCCGCTCCCGAACAGGAGCGCCCCCACCTCGAGGAAAAACAGGCCGACAGTCCCTGTGGTGGGGCTTCGTGGGGGGACCTGACCGACGAGAGCTCCCGCAGTGAACAACCCGGCTGCCACGTCGGGGAGTGCCCTCTTCTCGGCGGCGACCAACCCAGCGCCGAGGAGGGAGGAGAGGAGCACGCCGGGGACGATGAACGCGATCCCCGCGACGAGCAGTCCCGGCCACCGTGCGCGGAGGTACCCGATCCAGATCGCCATCTCCGCCGCGTGGGGGCCTGGGATGAGGTTCGTCGCGCCGATCATGTCCAGGACTGCGCCCGGGGAAACCACTTTCGCCGGGCGACGGTCTCCTCCTCCATGAGCGCGATGTGCGCCGCCGGGCCGCCGAACGACACGATGCCCAGCTTGAGGAAGAGCAGGGCCAGCTCGGCCGGAGCGCCTCTTCGCAGTCTCAGGATCCGCTCAGTGGGCATGGGCAACAGGGCCCTACCCGGGCGGGGGGCTGGCCCCGCCCGCTCCGGGTGGTCGGCCAAGCTTACTCCGCTCCGCGCCGCTGGGTCAGTTTGTCCGGCGCGGTCCTCGCCACGACGACGGCGATCTCGAACCCATCGGTCAGGCGGAGCAGATAGTCCACCCGACCCTGCGGCCCATCGCGGGGATCGATGAGGTTGGGGCCGTTGGACCGTGGGGGGCGATCGGCTACCATTCCCCGTCATGGCTACTCGGGTCCACGTTGTGTTCCTGTGGCACATGCACCAGCCGTGGTATGCCCTCCCCGGCGAGGGCGTGAACCTCCTCCCCTGGACCCGCCTCCGCGCCACGAAAGACTACACGGACATGGCGGCGTGGATCGAACGGTGGCCGGTCCCGGTCACGGTCAACTTCACGCCGTCTCTCACCGAGCAACTCCGCCGTTACGCAGATGGAACGCTCACCGACTGCTACCTCCCGTCCCGCGCCTCCCCGGAGGCCGTGGCCGACCTCCGGGCCGGCCACGTCCCGCTTCCGGTGGCAGGGCGGGGGCTCCCCGCCCCCGACCTCGCCCGGATTCGTGCTGCGGCTGGACACGAAGGGGAGCGGGCCCTCCTTGGGTGGTCCCTCCTCGCCTGGCTTGGGCAGTCGGTGCTCGCTGCGGAGGGCGGCCTGCGGGAGCTGTGGGAACGGGGCTCGTTCTCTTCGGCCGACCTCGCCGCGCTGGAAGAGCGACACCGCCAGCTCGTGGCGGGGATCCTTCCCCGCTACCGCCGCCTCGCGGAGGAGGCAGGGATCGAGCTCTCGACGACGCCGTTCTACCACCCGATCTTGCCCCTCCTCGTCGACGCAGCGGTCGCGCGGCGGTCCCAACCCCACGACGAGCTCCCCCCCTTCTCCGCGCCCGACGACGCCCGTGACCAGATCCGCCGTGCCCTCGACCACCACGAAGGGACGTTCGGAAGGCGGCCGCAGGGGGTGTGGCCGGCCGAAGGGGCGGTCAGCACTGACGCCGCCGGCCTCCTCACCGAGGCGGGCGTGCGCTGGATCGCCACCGATGGGGGGATCCTCGCCCGGTCGCTTGGGCGAGCACCCACGCCGCCGGAGCTCCACCGCCCGTGGCGGGTAGCGTCTCCCGAGGGCGAGATCACCGTTCTGTTCCGCGACACTTTCCTCTCGAACCGCATCGGCTTCGATTACCACGCCTGGCGGCCGGAGGACGCGGCCGCGGACCTCCTCCACCGGTTGACGGACATCGGCCGGACGTGGCACGGCGAACGACCTCCGCTTGTCCTCGTCGCCATGGACGGGGAGAACGCCTGGGAGTTCTACGGCCAAAACGGCGAACCGTTCTTCGCTGCCCTCTATCGCGCGCTGGGTAGGACCCCCGGGATTGTGCCGACCACGGTCGCGGGGTACCTCGATCGGTTCGGGGCAGAGGCGGTGCTGAGCGATCTGTGGCCTGGGTCGTGGATCGACGCGGACTTCCGAACCTGGATCGGCCACCCAGCCCAGAATACGGCCTGGGCGCAGCTGGCTCGGGCCCAGGCCGCCGTGGCCGAAGCGTCGCCAGGGCCTGGCCGCACGCGGGCCCGGGAACACCTCCTCGTCGCCGAGGGGAGCGACTGGTTCTGGTGGTACGGCCCCCATCACGTCTCCCCGCACGAGCCCGTGTTCGATCGCCTGTTCCGGGCGCACCTGGCCGCCGCCCATCGCGAGCTCGGGCACACGGTTCCCGCGGAACTCGCGATGTAAGCATGCACCCGACCCGGCGCGGCAGTACACTGTGACCGCGGGGGGAGGCGAGAGGCGATGATCGGGGTCCTGGCGTTCGTGCTCGCCGGGGGACGGGGAGAGCGGCTGTACCCCCTGACCCGCGACCGGGCCAAGCCCGCGGTTCCCTTCGCGGGCCTGTACCGGATCATCGACTTCACGCTCACGAACTGCCTCCACTCCGGGCTGCGGCGGATCTTCGTGCTCACCCAGTACAAGTCCCTCTCGCTTGAGCGCCACATTCACCAGGGGTGGGCGATCTTCTCCCCGGCGGTGGGGGAGTTCATCACCACCGTCCCTCCCCAGCAGCGGATCGCTGACCATTGGTACCTCGGGACCGCGGACGCGATCTACCAGAACTGGTACTCGGTGGAGCGGTTCGCCGCCGAGCATGGGACGCCGGAGGCGATCCTCATCCTCGCCGGGGACCACGTGTACAAGATGGACTACCGGGTCATGCTCGAATTCCACCGCGAGGAGAAGGCCGACCTCACCGTGGCCACGTTTGCCGTGCCCCGAGCTGAGGCCGCGGGGCAGCTCGGAGTGCTCGTCGTGGACGGGGAGCGCAGGGTCCTCCGCTTCCAGGAGAAGCCAACCGACCCCGCCCCACCCCCCCACGATCCAGGGGTGTGCCTCGCCTCGATGGGGATCTACGTGTTCCAGCCCGACGTCCTGGCGCGGCGGCTCGAGGAGGACGCCGCTGATCCCAGCTCGTCCCACGACTTCGGCAAGGACGTGATCAACCGGATGGTGGGGGAGGACCGGGTATTCGCGTTCCCGTTCGAGCTTGGAAACAAGAACCCCCTCCCCTATTGGCGGGACGTGGGCACGGTGGATGCGTACTGGGATGCGCACATGGACCTCGTGGCGGTGACCCCCCAGTTCGACCTCTACGATCGTCGGTGGCCGATCCACACCCACCACGAGCCGTGGCCGCCGGCGAAGACGGTGCACGAGGAGCCGGGACGGACCGGGTCCGCCGTGAGCTCCCTCCTCTCCCCGGGGTGCATCGTGTCCGGGGCCCACGTCCTGCGGTCGATCCTCTCGCCGGGGGTCCGCGTGAACAGCTTCGCCACCGTGGAGGACTCGGTCCTCCTCGCCGGGGTGGACGTGGGGCGCGGAGCGCGGATCCGCCGCGCGATCGTGGACAAGGGGGTCCGTATCCCCCCTGGGGAGATCATCGGCTACAATTCCGACCAAGACCGGAGTCGGTTCACTGTGACCGAGAGGGGGATCGTGGCCATCCCCAAGGAAGCGCGCTTCTAGCGGGATCAGCACCGGTCAGAGGAGGCCCACATGCCGTATTTGGGAGGAAGGGAGCTGGGGCAGGTGTACCGCCGGGCCCAGGCCGAGCGGTTCGCCCTCATCGCGAACAACGTCGCTGAACCCAACGTTCTCCTCGGGATCCTCGCTGCCTACGAGGAGGCGAGAAGCGATCTCCTCGTGCAGGTCTCGGTGGGCGCGGCGAAGTTCGCCGGAGGGGGGAAGCCCCTCGCCGGGCTGCGCGCGCTTGCCCGCTACGTTCAGGCCCTGGCTGTCGACACGAAGATCGGGGTGTTCGTGAACCTCGATCACGTCACCCCGGACCAGGTGGACGCCTTCATCCGTCCCGCCCTCGCCGAGGGGCTGTGCTCGTCGGTGATGATCGATGCCTCGGCGCTGCCGTTCGCGGACAACGTCCGCGCCACGCGCACCGTGGTCGAGCTCGCCCGCCCGTACGAGGTCCTCGTGGAGGGGGAACTCGGGCTGATCAAGGGGGTGGAGGACGAGATCTCCTCGGAGGAAGCGTTCTACACGAACCCCGACGAGGCCCTGCGCTTCGTGACGGAGACGGAGGTCGACCTCCTGGCGATCTCGGTGGGTACCGAACACGGGGTGTCGGCGGGCCGCGAGCTCAAGCTGCGCCCGGACATCGCCCACGCGGTGGATGCCCGGTTGAGGGCGGCGCAGCTTCCCCGCCCACTCGTCCTCCACGGTGCTTCCGGCCTAGCGGCGGACCAGGTGCGGACCCTCATCCAGGCTGGGGTCTGCAAGGTGAACAAGGACACGACCTACCAGTACGTGTACGCCCGCGCTGCCGCGGATTTCTTCGCGAGGAGCGGGGCGGAGATCCTCCCCCCCCCTGGGGTGGCGTTCGACCCGATCACGTTCGATGCCCAGGATGGGACCTGGCGCCCAAACAAGAAGGTCTTCGACCCGCGGGTGGTGGGACGGGAGATCCAGGACGCGATCCGGAGGGTAGCGGCGGAGATGATCGTCCAAGCTGGATCGGGAGGGAAGTCGCTCTATGCCTGAGTTGAAGAGGATCGGTGTCTTGACGGGCGGGGGGGATTCCCCGGGGATCAACGCTGCGATCCGGGCCATCGTGCGCCGGGCGGAGCCGGCGGGCCTCGATGTGGTTGGGTTCCGCGACGGATGGCGGGGAGTGGTGGAGGACGACCTCGTGCCGCTTGGTCGGGCCGAGGTGACGGGGATCCTCCACATCGGGGGGACGATCCTCGGCACCTCCCGCACCAACCCCTTCGAGAAGGATCGGGCCACGGGGGAGTGGAAGGCTACCCCGAAGGTGGAACGGATCCTGGACACGCTCCGCCGACGGCGGGTCGATGCCTTGGTCGCGATCGGGGGCGATGACACCTTGGGCGTTGCCCACCGCCTGGCCGCCTATGGGGCAAACGCGGTGGGGATCCCCCAGACGATCGACAACGACATCGCGGGAACCGACTATGCGATTGGGTTTCACTCAGCTCTGGCGGTGGTCACGGATGCCCTGGACCGGCTGCACACCACGGCCCACGCTCACCACCGGGCTCTCATCGTGGAGGTCATGGGGCGGGACGCGGGGTGGATCGCGATCCTGGGTGGCCTGGCCGGAGGCGCGGATGTGATCCTCGTTCCGGAAGAGCCGTTCTCGATCCGCGGTGTGGCGGACGCCCTCCGCCAGCGGCTGGAGGCAGGCCGCAGGTTCTCGATCATCGTCGTCGCCGAGGGGGCGCGGCCGGTCGAGCTCGGGGGGAGACAGGTGACCCAAGAGGGCCGGGTGGACGCGTTCGGCCACACTCAGCTCGGCGGAGTGGGGTACTGGCTCGCCGCCGAGCTGGAGAAGGAGGGCCTCCCTCTGACCCCCCGCGTGACCGTGCTCTCCTACCTCCAGCGGGGAGGGGTCGCCACCCCGTTCGATCGCCTCCTGGCAACGCGGTTCGGGGTGGCAGCGGTGGAGTTCGCTCTCGCTGGCCGGTACGATACGATGACCGCCCTGCGCGGCCCCGACGTGGTGGCCGTCCCCCTGGCTGAGGCCCTCGCGGGGTGTCCGAAGCCGGTTGGGCCCGAGTTTCTTGCCCTGGCCCGAAACATCGGAGTGAGGTGAGTCGTATGGTGCGGAAGTCCATCCTGGTCGTCCTGTTCGTGAGCCTGCTCGCCGTGGGCGCCGGGCCCGGCGATGCCCTGTTCTCCCCCCTCGGTGAGATCTACCAGCTCATCCGCTACTACTACTACCGGTCCGACGAGATCTCCGACACCGACCTCCTCCACGGCGCGATCGGGGGCGTGATCGATGCCCTTGGCGATCCGTACTCCACGTTCTTCACCCCCGAGGAGTACCGGAACTGGCAGGATTCCCTGTCCGGGGAGTACTCCGGGGTCGGGATCGAGATCACGATCCGCGAGGGACGGATCACAGTGGTGACGCCGTTCCCGGGCACCCCGGCTGAAGCGGGGGGGATCCGCCCTGGGGACTGGATCCAGGCCGTGGATGGTGAGTCCACCGAAGGGTGGACCCTGGAGAAGGCGTCCTCTCACATCCGCGGCCCGGCAGGGACCACCGTCGTCCTCACGATCCAGCACGAGGACGGAACGGTGCGGGAGGTCCCGCTCATCCGGCAGCGGATCCAGATCGAAGGGGTCCTCGCGGAGTACCGTCCGGAGGAGCAGGTCGGGTACGTACGGATTCTGCGGTTCGACTTCGATACGCCGGGCCTTCTCGGGAAGGCGCTGTTCTCGTTTCCCCTCCAGGATCTGGCTGGCCTTGTGATCGATCTCCGCAACAACCCCGGCGGGATCCTGTCCGCCGCGGTGGAGGCGACGAGCTACTTCGTGGACCGGGGCGTGGTCGTCGTGACCCGCGGCCCCTCGTTCGGCGAGCGAACGTACACCTCCCGTGGCAACAGCGTCCCCAACCTGCCGCTTGCCGTCCTCGTCAACCGGGGGACGGCGTCGGCCGCCGAGATCATGGCCGGAGCGATCCAGGACCACGGCGTGGGGATCCTCGTCGGCACCCCCACGTTCGGGAAGGGCCTCGTTCAGGAGATCGTGATGCAGCTTGCCGATGGCGGAGCGATCAAGCTCACCACCGGGGAGTACTTCACCCCCACGGGGCGAAGCGTTCACGATGTTGGGTTGACCCCCGACCTCCTCGTCGAGGGCGCGGACGACGACGAAGGAGACCCCGCGCTCGAGGCCGCGTTGGCGTGGATCCGCGATCAGGCGGGGGTTCCGGTAGGAGCGGGGCGATGAAGGATCGTGTTTGGCAGCGGATCGATGAGCTTGCACCCCAGCTGTGGGACCTCGCCCTGCGCATCCACGCTCACCCCGAGCTCGGGTTCGAGGAACACAACGCCGCAGCGTGGCTAGCGGAGGCGCTGGCGGAGGGAGGGTTCGCGGTGGAGCGGGGTGTGGGCGGCCTTCCCACGGCGTTCCGCGCCGTCCACCCCGCGCAGAAGCCGGGTCCACGCGTGGCGCTCCTCGCGGAGTACGATGCCCTCCCCGAGCTCGGCCACGCCTGCGGTCACAACCTGATCGCCACGATCGCGGTCGGGGCGGCCCTCGGCCTTGCCCCGTTCAAGCAGGACCTTCCGGGCGCCCTGGCCGTCCTCGGAACCCCCGCCGAGGAGGGGGGAGGGGGGAAGATCAAGCTCATCCAGGCCGGCCTGTTCCGGGACTTGGACGCGGCGATGATGGTCCATC
This sequence comes from Candidatus Bipolaricaulota bacterium, assembly GCA_014360985.1. Classification (GTDB taxonomy): domain Bacteria; phylum Bipolaricaulota; class Bipolaricaulia; order Bipolaricaulales; family Bipolaricaulaceae; genus Bipolaricaulis. The sequence continues at coordinate 23,472 of JACIWK010000013.1, read as the reverse complement.
CCTCCGATCAGACGCTTGTCGATCGGGGATCGCTCGCGATCACCGAGGTCGAGATCGCGTTCCACGGGGTGGCGGCTCACGCCTCGTCCGAGCCAGAAAAGGGGGTCAATGCCCTTGACGCCGTGATCCAGACGTTCATCGGGCTCAACGCCCTCCGCCAGCACATCCGGGACGGGGCGCGCATCCACGGGATCATCACCCATGGCGGGGTGAAGCCAAACATCGTTCCCGAACATGCTGCGGCACGGTTCTACGTGCGAGCAGCGGAGAACGAGTACCGGGACGAGCTCGTGGACAAGCTCCGCCGCTGCGCGGAGGGGGCAGCCCTGGCCACGGGGGCCTCTCTCGAATTCCGGCTGGTGGGGCACGCCTACAAGGCAATCTGGCCCAACCGTGCCCTCGCCGCTGCGTTCGCCCGCCACATCGAAGCCCTCGGGTACCCGGTGGAGGAGCCCAAGGGAGGCCTCGGGTCCACGGACATGGGCGACGTGTCGTGGGAGGTGCCGGCGATCCACCCCTACATCCGGATCGGTCCTGGCGTGATCCCCGGCCACTCCCGCAAGTTCTGCGAGGCCGCCCGCGCCGAGTCAGCCAAGAACGCGATGCTTGCCGCCGCGAAGGCCCTCGCCGCGGTGTGCCTCGATCTGTGGACCGATCCCACCCTGTTCCGCCAGGTGCAGGCGGAGTTCACGCGAGGTTAGGGCACGGGGTCATGGCCTCCCGGGTGCCACGGCCCGCAGCGGGCGAGGCGACGCAGGGCAAGCCACCCTCCCCGGAGGAGCCCGTAGCGGAGCACGGCTTGCCGGGCGTACTCCGAGCACGAGGGATGGAACCGGCACCGCGGGGGAAGGACGGGGGACACGAACCGCTGGTAGGCATCCAGCGGGAGGACAAGTATCCGCCGCCACCCTCTCACCACAGGTAAGCGGTGGAGGAGATAACGATGCTCTGCTTCCACGCCGGGGCCTCCGCCACCTTCGAGAACTCCATCTGCAGCGAGATCCCGACCCAGCCCCAACTGATCTCCAGCTGGAACAAGGCGGACTGGGTCCCCGCCGGAAGCTGCCCCCGCGGCTTGTCCTGAAACAGGCTGTACCGGGTGGAGAAGGTGATCGCGTCGTCGAGCCTCGTCTCGAACGCTGCCTCCAGGGTGAGGGTGTACTGCTCGGGGATCCAATATGGGCCAGCGACCTTCGCTCGCAAGAGGAGCTGGGAGTTTGCGTCCGTGGCCACCGCCGCATCGAGCGCGAGCGAAAGCAGGAGATCGCGCGGGCCGCCCCTCGGGTCGAAGATCTCGTACGCGATCCCCGCCTGGGCCGTCCAGCCACAATACCTCTCCCGCCCCGCCTGGGCGATGATCTCTTCGATTGCGAGCCCGGTTGCCGCATCGATCTTCCGTGGCAGGTCCTGGTCGCTCAGGGCCTGCTCGATGAGGGCGACGACGTGCTCCGCGCGTTCCGCCGTGGTACCCTCCCCCCCCGTCGCCACGGCCACCGCCAGCAGGACGTCCTCGCGGAGGGCCGCGGGGATGACCCCCCGCGCGATGAGCACCGCTTCGATCTGGATTGCCTTGGCGAGGGGAGTCACGTTGTAGAAGCGGCCATGCCCCAGCCCTGCCTCGACCTCCACCCGCGGTTGGGGGGTCGCCGTGTCCAACGCGATCTCGAACCCTCCGAACGAGTAAAGGGGCAAGCTCCCGCTCAGGTACTGGCGGACCGCTCCGCTGGCCCCCACCTGCGCCTGGACGAGGCCTAGGGAGCGGAAGGTCAGCCGGCCATCCCCCCCGAGGGTGAACCCTGCCGTGGCGCTGTCGTGCTGACGGCGCGCATCGAACGACAGCCAGCCCGCGCTCAGGGTGAACGCCGGCACGGTCGGGTCATCCGCGTGCTGGTAGAAGAACGAGACCTTGCCCTGAAGGAATTCCGTGGTCGGGGTCCGGTAGTCGCACAGCTCGATCGCGCTGCCCAGCACCGCCGCGCCCACCCCTGCCGCGACCGCGCTCATCCATTTCCCCATTGACACCATCCTTCGCACCTGGATCCAGTATACCGGCCCCGCGCCGCGGATGCCCCTCGCCCGGGAATCCCAACGACAGGGACTGTGCTCCGTGACGGGAGCGAACCTGGTGGAGGGCCGCGCCGAGCTGGGAGGGGACGAACAGGTGCTCGGGACGGAACGTGGCCGCGATGAGCCCGGCCAGGCCGACGCCGAGGAGCCTCACCCCCACTTCGGCCTGGATTCCCCCTCGCCTGAGGAGCGCCACCGCCTCATCGGCGATGAGCACGGGATGATTGGTCGGCTCGGGCAAGCGAACTTGGCGGGTGCGGGTGGTGAAATCCGCCCATCGGATCTTGATCCGCACCGTGGTGGCAAGCAACGACTCCTCGGCGAGGCGGGTCGCCACGGCCATCGCCAGCTGCCTCAGCTCGCGCGCGATGTCCTCCTCCCGGTACAGGTCCTCGGGGTAGGTCACCTCTTGGGAGATCGACTTCGCATCCCGCACGGAGTGGACCGGGGAGTCGTCGAGTCCCCGCGCCATCCGCCACAGCTGGGCGCCCGCGGTGGGTCCGAACCACGAGTGAAGGAGGCTTGCATCCACGCCTCGCAGGTCCCCCACCGTGTGCACCCCCCGCTCGGCGAGCTTTCGGGCCGTCTGCGGCCCCACCCCCCACAGCCGGCTCACGGGCATCGGGGAGAGGAATCCGTCCACGTCCTCTTCGTGCACGATGTGCACCCCCCCCGGTTTGGCCGCTTCCGAGGCGAGCTTGGCCAGGAGCTTGTTCGGGGCCAGGCCCACGGAACAGGGGAGCCCCGTCTCGGTTCGGATGCGGCGGTGGATCTCCTGCGCCGTCCGCTCCACCGGCCCGTGGAGGCGCTCTGTCCCGGTGAGATCCACGAACGCCTCATCCAACGACAGCGGCTCCACAACGGGACTGAACGCGCTCAGGATCGCCCGCGTTGCGGCCGCGGCTTCCTCGTATCGCGCGAAGCGCGGGGCGAGGAACACCCCGTGCGGGCACAGCTTGCGCGCCTTGGCGGTCGGCATCGCCGAGTGCACCCCGAACGCGCGCGCCTCGTACGAGGCTGTGGACACCACCCCGCGCGGGCCCAACCCGCCCACGATCACGGGCCGGCCACGGAGCTCGGGCCGGTCGAGTTGCTCCACAGAGGCGAAGAAGGCATCCATGTCCACATGGAGGATCCACCGCGCCATAGCGCAATCGTAGCCCATCTTTTCCCCCTCGCCACCCGCGGGGGCCGGTGCACGCGCCGTTGCCCTCCGACACGAAGCTCGCTAGAATCGCAACGAGCACTGACTCCCTATGGATATTCCCTAGCGAGGGCGAACGAGGAGGCACTCATGGAGATCCTCAAGGTCGCAGCTACGTCCAACCCCAATGCGGTCGCCGGGGCCATCGCCGGAGCGCTCGAGTCGGCGGGACTCGTCGAGGCGCACGCCATCGGTGCGGGGGCCGTGAACCAAGCGATCAAGGCGATCGCCATCGCCCGTCGGCTCGTGGAGCGGGAGGGTGAGGGGGAGATCAAGGTCGTCCCAGGGTTCATCGACGTGGAGATCGGGGGCGAGGTCAAGACCGGGATGCGGTTCGTGATCGAACGGTAATGCGCCTGGAAGCCCTTGTTCAGGCCTCGGTCGCGGAGGCCCTCGCCAAAAGGAGGTGGACCGTTCCCACGGAGATCCCCGTGGATCGCGCCGCTCGACCCGAGCACGGCGACCTCGTGACCCGCGTAGCGTTCCCCCTCTCCCGGGAGCTCGGCGTTCCCCCAGCCGAGGTCGCGTCTCAGCTGGCAGGAGACCTCACCGCTCACCCGTCCTTCGCCAAGGTCGAGCCCGTGGGCGGGTTCGTCAACTTCACCCTTCGCCCAGAGGCCATGCACGACGTCCTGCGGCAGGTCCTCGCCGACGGAGAGGCGTATGGACGGGGGGACGAGGGGAGGGGAAGGACCGTCCAGGTCGAATTTGTGTCCTCCAACCCCACGGGTCCCCTTACCATCGGCCACCTCCGCCAGGCGGCGCTGGGCGACGTCGTGGCCGAGCTTTACTCCCAGCTTGGCTGGCGATGCACCCGCGAGTACTACCTGAACGACGAGGGACGGCAGATGGACCTCCTCGCCCGTTCCCTGTGGGCCCGCTACCGCCAGGCTTGCGGCGACGATCAGCCCGTTCCCGAGGACGGCTACCACGGGGAGTACCTTGCCGCGATCGGGGCCGAGCTCGCCGATGCCTGGGGCGACGCCCACCGGACATGGGACGAGCCGACGCGCGCCCTGTTCCGCGATGAGGCCGTGCAGAGGATGATGGCGATGATCCACGAGGACCTCGAGGCGATTGGGGTTCGATTCGATGTGTGGACCAAGGAGGGCGATCTCCACCGCCGGGGCCTGGTCCGGCGCGCGCTGGCGGAACTGCAGGCCCGGGGCGCGGTGTACGAGAAGGACGGCGCGCTGTGGCTGGCGAGCACGAAGCACGGGCTCTCCCGCGATCCGGTCCTCCTCCGCTCCGATGGGACCCCGACCTACACGATGGTCGACATCGCCTACCATTTGGAGAAGAGGGAACGGGGGTTCGACCTCGTCGTCGATGTCCAGGGGGCGGACCACGTGGACGAGCAGCAGCAGGTTCTGCTCGCCCTGAAGATCCTCGGGTTCCCCGACGGGTTCCTCCGCTACTGCCTCCACCAGTTCGTGACGGTGAAGGGGGAGGAAGGGGTCCAGCGCATGTCCACCCGCGCCGGGCGGTTTCTGCGCCTCAAGGACCTCGCGGCCGAGGTCGGCCGCGACGTGGCCCGCTACTTCATGGTCATGCGCAAGCCGCAGAGCCACCTCGTGTTCGACCTCGCCCTCGCGCGGGACACGAGCATGGAGAACCCGGTCTATTACGTGCAGTACGCCCATACGCGCATCGCCTCCCTGTTCCGCGAGGCGCAGCGCGAAGGCACCGCCCCTCCCGATCTCCGCACCGTGGACCTCTCCCCCCTCACCGACCCCTGCGAGCTCGCCTTGATCAAGGAGGTCGATCGGTTCCCGGATGTGGTGCGGGTCGCGGCCCACGAGTTCGCTCCCCACCTTCTCTGTGAGCACCTGGAGACCGTGAGCGGCCTGCTCCATCCCTACTATGCCCGCGTGCGAATCCTCGGCCAGGGCCCGGTCACCGCCGCCCGGCTCGCCCTCCTCGGTGCAGTGCGGCTTGTCCTGGCCCAGGGCCTCACGATCCTCGGCGTGTCCGCTCCCGAGGAGATGTAGCCGGGGCGGCCGAGCGCGGATGTGGGATGAGGAACGAATGGGCGACACAGCGCGGGGCACGGTCTGGGAGAGGCTGAAACAGGGGCTTGCCCGCACGCGGGACGGCATCCGTGGCTCGCTTCAGGAAGCCAAGGGCGGGCTCGGTCCTGCCGCTCTGGAACGGCTGGAGGAGGTCCTCCTCTCCGCTGATGTCGGACCGGAGGGCACAGCGGCGATCGTGGCCCAGGTCCAAGCCAGCCTGGCCAAGGCGCGGGACGCCGACACGGTCGAAGCCGCGTTGGAGGCCGCCCTGTGCAGCGTCCTGGCCGGCGCGGAACGGGCGTTCGTCCTTCCCCCTTCTCGTCCGGCGGCGCTCCTGTTTGTGGGGGTCAATGGCTCGGGGAAGACGACCACCGTGGCCAAGGTGGCCCGCCTCCTGGCCCGGGGCGGGGCGCGTCCCCTCCTCGCCGCGGCCGACACGTTCCGCGCAGCTGCGATCGAGCAGCTTGTGGCATTGGGCGGCGAGGTGGGGGTGGAGGTCGTGGCCCATCGGCCAGGGGCCGATCCGGGCGCCGTCGTCCACGACGCGCTGGAGCACGCACGCACTGCGGGGTATGATGCGGTCTTGGTTGACACTGCGGGGCGGCTGCAGACGAAGCGGCCCCTGATGGAGGAGCTGGGGAAGGTCCGTCGCGTGGTGGAGCGGCTCCTGGGTCGGCCACCGGACGAACGGCTCCTCGTCGTGGATGCCACCGTCGGTCAGAACGCGATCTCCCAGGCCGCCCTGTTCCACGAGGCAGTGGGCCTGACCGGCCTTGTGGTGACGAAGCTGGATGGGACGGCCCGCGGCGGGGCGGTGATCCCGCTCACGCGGGCGCTCGCCCTCCCCATCCTCTGGGTGGGGATCGGGGAAGGGCTGGACGAACTTGAAGCGTTCCGGGCGAAGGAGTTCGTGCGGGCGCTCGTACGGGGGTAACGATGGCAAAGTACGTGTACCTGTTTGGCAACGACAAGACCGAGGGATCAGTGGAACAGCGTGACCTGCTGGGCGGCAAAGGGGCCAACCTCGCGGAGATGGCGCGCCTGGGGATCCCCGTTCCGCCGGGGTTCACGATCACGACGGAAGTCTGCACGCACTACTACGCGCACGGCCGCCGCTACCCCTCCGAGCTTGAGGCCCAGGTCCGGGAAGCGTTGGCGGCGGTCGAGGCCATGGTGGGGCGGAGGTTCGGCGATCCGAGCAATCCTCTTCTCGTGTCCATCCGCTCCGGAGCTCGCCGGTCCATGCCGGGGATGATGGAGACCGTCCTCAACGTCGGCCTCACCTCCACCACCCTCCCCGGGCTCATCGCCCAGACGGGCAACGGACGGTTCGCCTACGACGCCTACCGTCGCCTGGTGATGATGTACGCGGACGTGGTGATGGAGAAGGGGGAGGGGATTGAACCCGAGGGGGGCAGAGGCATCCGGCGGATCCTCGACGACCAGCTCACCGCGATCAAGCGGGAGCGCGGATACAAGTCCGACGTCGAGATCCCCGCCGCGGACCTCAAGGCCCTCGTTGCGCAGTTCAAGGAGATCGTGCACGAACGGCTCGGTCGGCCGTTCCCCGACGACCCATGGGAGCAGCTGTGGGGGGCAATCGGAGCCGTGTTCGCGAGCTGGATGGGCAAGCGCGCTGTGGAGTACCGCCGCATCGAGCGGATCCCCGACGACTGGGGCACGGCGGTGAACGTGCAGACGATGGTGTTCGGGAACATGGGCGATGACAGCGCGACCGGGGTCGCGTTCACCCGCAACCCCGCCACCGGGGAGAACGCGTTCTACGGGGAGTACCTCGTCAACGCCCAGGGGGAGGACGTGGTGGCCGGGATCCGTACCCCCGCGCCCCTGAACGAGCACTCCCGGAGCGAGCAGAGCAGGCACCTCCCCACCCTGGAGGAGGTCATGCCCGCGGCGTACCGCGAGCTCGTGGCGATCCGCGACAAGCTCGAGGCCCACTACCACGACATGCAGGACATCGAGTTCACGATCGAACGTGGGAAGCTGTACATGCTCCAGTGTCGGGTCGGCAAGCGGACCGGGGTCGCGGCAGCCCGAATGGCGGTGGACATGCTCGACGAGGGGCTGATCGACGAGCGGACCGCCGTCCTCCGCGTGGCCCCCGCCCAGCTTGTAGAGCTCCTCCTCCCCCGGCTCGACCCAAACGCCGAAGCGGGGACGAGGCCGATCGCCAAGGGCCTCCCCGCCGGCCCAGGGGGGGCGGTGGGCCGGGCGGTGTTCACCGCCAAGGACGCTGTGGAGTGGTCCACGCGAGGGGAGAAGGTGATCCTCGTGCGGGAGGAGACCTCCCCGGAGGACGTGGACGGAATGCACAAGGCGCAGGGCGTGCTCACCTCCAAAGGGGGGATGACCTCCCACGCCGCACTCGTCGCCCGGGGATGGGGCAAATGCTGCATCGTTGGCTGCTCCGACATCGAGATCGGCCGCGACGGGCGCTCGTTCCGCACCCGCGAGGGGAAGGTGATCCAAGAGGGTGACTGGATCAGCCTCAACGGGACCTCGGGCTGGGTCTACGCCACCGCGTTGCCCCTCGTGCCCGCGGATCCAGAGGGGAACCCGTACTACGTTCGCCTGATGGTCCTCGCGGACCGGTTCCGTCGGCTCAAGGTCCGCACCAATGCTGACACCCCCGCCGACGCGGCCCAAGCGATCAGGTTCGGGGCAGAGGGGATCGGTCTGTTCCGCACCGAGCACATGTTCTACGGTGAGGGAAGCGCGGAGGCGTTGTCCCTTCTCCGGAAGATGATCGTGAGCGCGACCGAGGAAGAGCGGCGCCGGGCGCTGGACGAGCTCTTCCCTCACGTCAAGGCTGACGTGAAGGCGACCCTCGAGGTGATGGATGGCCGGCCAGTGACGATCCGCCTCCTCGATCCTCCTCTCCACGAGTTCGTCCCCCACGACGAGGACAAGCTCGCCCACCTCGCGGGCGAGCTGGGGATCGAGGTGGCTGAGCTCGGCAAGCGGGTCGAGGGGTTGCGGGAGACGAACCCGATGCTTGGGCACCGCGGGGTGCGGCTGGGGATCACGTACCCCGAGATCACGGAAATGCAGATCCGGGCGATCCTCGAGGCGGCGGCGGAGTTGCTCGCGGCGGGGAAGAGGCCGATCCCGGAGGTGATGATCCCCGTTACCTCCACCGCCCGCGAGCTCGATCACCAGAAGGCGATCTTCGATCGCGTGCGCGAGGAGGTGAAGGCTCGGTTCGGACTTCCCAGGCTCCCATGCTTGTTCGGGACGATGATCGAGATCCCGCGGGCGGCGCTGCGGGCGGAGGACATCGCCGCCACCGCCGAGTTCTTCAGCTTCGGCACGAACGACCTCACGCAGATGACGTTCGGGTTCAGCCGGGACGACATCGGGGGGTTCCTCCCCGACTACCTCCGGTTGGCGATCATCCCCGCCGATCCGTTCCAAACGATCGACCAGGAGGGGGTAGGAGAACTCATCGCCCTCGGGATTTCCCGCGGCCGGCGTACCCGCCCCGACCTGAAGGTCGGGATCTGTGGCGAGCACGGGGGGGACCCGGAAAGCGTGATGTTCTGCCACCGCGTGGGGATGGACTACGTGAGCTGTTCCCCGTTCCGCGTGCCGATCGCCCGCCTCGCTGCCGCCCACGCCGCGCTCGCGGGAGGCTGATCGCCCCCCGGGGAGCGATGATCGGGCACGTCGTGCGGCGGGTGGGGGGGGCAGTGCTCACGCTCCTCGTCGTCGCCTTCTTCGTGTTCGTTGCCGTCCAGCTCGTTCCTGGCGATCCGGCGCGCGTGGTGGTCGGTCCCGACGCGTCCCCGGAGGACTACGCGGCGGCGCGGGCCCGATTGGGTCTGGACACGCCCTGGCCCATCCGGTTCGTGGCCTGGTTGAGGGCGTTCAGCACTGGAGACTGGGGGGACTCGCTCCTCTACGGTCGACCGGTGCGCCCCCTCGTTCTGTCCGCGCTCGCGGTGACCCTCCCCCTGGCCGGGCTGGCGCTCGGGATGGCCCTCCTCCTCGCCCTGCCTCTGGGGACGATCGCCGCGGGCCGCGTTGGCGGGTGGCTGGACGTGGGGACGGTGGGCCTCCTCCAGTTGGGGGCGGCCCTCCCCGAGTTCTGGCTCGGGATCCTCCTCGTGGGTCTCCTCGCCGTGACGTGGCGGCTGCTTCCTGCGGGAGGATTCCCGGGATGGGAGGATCCACGGGCCCTGGCGAGCCTCGTCCTCCCCGCCCTGTCCCTCGCCCTTCCCCGCGGGGCGTATCTCGCGCGGATGGTGCGGGCCTCCCTCGCCGATGTGTTTGGGGAGGAGTACGTGCGCAGCGCCCGCGCCAAGGGGCTCCCCGAAGTGCGCATCGTGGCCGTCCATGCCCTCCGCAACGCCCTCATCCCCATCCTCACGACCGCCGGCTTGACCCTGGCCCGTCTCGTGGCAGGGGCGATGGTGGTGGAGAACGTGTTCGGGCTCCCCGGGCTAGGGCGCCTGACCGTGGTCGCCGTGGAGGGCCGGGACCTCCCCTTGCTCGCCTCGGCCGCGGCGGTGGTGGCGGGGCTCGTGGTGATCGTGAGCCTGGCCGTGGACGCGGGCTATGTACTCCTCGACCCACGGCTGCGCGAGCGATGAGGCGTCACGTCGGGCTGTGGACGGGGGTGATCTGCCTCACCTTGGCCGCGGGCCCTGTCCTGGTGGGCCTGGTATGGGTTCCGTGGGATCCCCTGGCGCTTGGGCCCCAGCGCCTCGCGGCCCCCAGCTCATCCCATCCCTTGGGAACCGACTGGTTTGGGCGCGACACGTTCAGCCGCCTCGTGGTGGGAGGTCAGGCCTCCTTCGCGGTGGCGCTCGTGGCGGTGGGGGGCGGGGGGATCGCGGGGATCGCCCTCGGTGGGTTCGCCGGCTACGCGGGGGGGATGTGGGACGGGATCACGATGCGCCTCGTGGATGGTCTCCTTGCGTTTCCGGCCCTGCTCCTCGCGCTCCTCCTCGGCGCGGCGTGGGGCCCGGGGCTCCCGGGGGTCGCCACCGCTCTTGCTCTGTTCAACCTGCCGTTCTTCGCCCGCGTGGCCCGCGCGGGGGTCCGCTCCATCAGGGAACGGGAATTCGTCCTCGCCGCCCGCGCCGCAGGGGCCGGAAGGAGCTGGATTCTTGTCCGCCACATCGCGCCCAACATCGCCTCCCCGCTCCTCGTCCAGGCCACGGTGGCGCTGGGGGCAGCGCTCCTCGCCGAATCGTCGTTGAGTTACCTCCGCCTGGGGGTGCAACCCCCGTACCCGGCGTGGGGACGCATGCTGCGCGAGGCCCAGGATTTCTTTCCCCACTCCCCTTGGCCGGCCGTGTTTCCCGGCCTGGCCCTTGCCCTGGCCGTCCTCGGCCTAAACCTCATTGGGGATGCACTGCGGGACTCCCTGGACCCCCTGTTCCGCCAGGCTATCCGGCTTCGGCCCTCGTGAGGTCGAGGACGTAGATCGGGAACACTTCCACACCCAGAATCCCCTTCCGCATGGCGTGGATCGCCGCCATATCCTGGATGTAGTAGTTCACCGCCTCCTCGGCGAGGATCTCCTGAACCCGAGCGTAGATCGCGCGCCGCGTCCCCGGGTCGGGGGTGACCATCCCCAACCCGAGGAGGGACTCCAACTCCTCGTTCCGCCAGCCACGGCGGAAGTAGTAGTCCGGTCGGTCCGCACCGTACCCAGTCAGCATGAGAGCTGGATCCGCGCGGCCGGGATGGCCGACCACCGTCAGGTCGTAGTCGGCCTGTGTGAACACGCGGTCGAGCCAGGTGTTCCAGTCCACGAGCTCGATCGTCACCCTCACCCCCACCTCCCGCAGTTGGGCGGCGATGAACTCGCCCGTGCGCACGTGCTGCGCGTAGTTGCTGGGGAGGACCATCCGCAGCGCGAGGCCCCCCCCGTACCCCGCCGCGGCGAGGAGGCGCCGCGCCTCCACGGGGTCGTAGGGGTAGACGTGGGTCATGTCCGCATAGTAGGGCACCGCCGGGGTGAGGTGGCTCCCGATCGGGGTCCCGAACCCAAAGAACACCTGGTCGATGACCGCCTGCCGGTCGATGGCATGGGCGAGGGCCCGCCGCACCTCCACCCGATCCAGCGGAGGACGGACATTGTTGATGGCCATGAGCTGTACGACGTTCGACGGTCCCGACACGACACGGAACAGGGAATTGGTGGAAAGGGCGAAGGCGATCTCGGGGGTCACCTCCGCGATCAGGTCCACATCCCCTGCCCTGAGGGCAGCAAGCTGGGCGGCTGGGCCAGGGATGAACCGAAACACGATCCGCTCCACCTTCGGCCGGTCGGGAAGGTAGTACCCGTCAAACCGCCGGAGGATGAGGCGGTCCGTGGGCCGCCACTCGGCCATCGCGAACGGACCCGTCCCCACCGGGTGCTGGGCCAGATCGGCCCGGTGGGCAGGGACGACGACGGAGTCGCCGAGGGCGAGGAGGGCGAGGAACGGGGCGTAGGGGTAGCGGAGCTGGAACGAAACGGTGAGCCCTTCAACAACGATGTTCTCGATCGGCTCGAAGAAGGCACGATTGGGGTTCCCAGTCTGGGGATCGAGGGACCGCAGAAAGCTCGCCCGTACCGCCTCCCCGTCGCAAGGGGTCCCGTCGTGAAACACGACGCCCTCACGGATGCGGAACGTGTACACACGGCTGTCTTCCGAGACCTCCCACGACGCGGCGAGCTGCCCGTGCAGGTTCGCCTGGGCGTCGAACTGCACCAGGCATTCGTAAAGGTTGTGGTGGAGAAGAAGCTTGATCACTGCCGCCGCGTTCGTGGTCGGGTCAAGCCCCGGGGGCTCGGTGGACACAGCGATCGCGAGTTCGGCCGCCGGAGCAGCGGCCACCGTACCCAACACAAGAAGAGCGAGGATCACCTTCGACACGGAGTGTCACCTCCTCAAAGATTGGAGTGTCACCTCCACCGGGAAGGCTACAGGGGAGGCGGGGGTTCGTCAACGGAGGTTTCGATCGGCGATGAGGCGCAGTCCGTCCAACGTCAGCCACGGCTCGCTGATCGCGATCTCGGGGACGAGGGGGGCGAGGAGGGGGGCCAGCTCTCCCGTCGCCACCCCCACTGTTCCCGTCCCCAATTCCTCCCCAATCCGCCCCACCAGATGCCGAACCATGCCCACGTGTCCAGTCACGATCCCCGCTTGCATGGCGTGCAGCGTGTTCTTGCCAAGAACGGACGGAGGAGGGAGGAGGGGGACGCGGGGGAGCCCTGCCGTCTTCTCGGCCAGGGCCTCCGCCCCCGTGCGCAACCCAGGGGCGATCGCGACCCCGACGAGCGCACCGTGGGCGGAGACCGCGGTGAAGGTGGTCGCGGCTCCGAACCCCACGACCACACACGCCCCCTGGGCCAGAGCGTGCGCGGCGACCGCCCCCGCCACGAGATCCGCCCCCACCTCGCTCGGGTGGTCCACGCGCAGATCGAGCCCCGTCTTCACCCCCGGTCCGAGGACGAGCGGCCGCGAGCGGCATACGCGCTGCACCACATCGCCGAAGACCGCGGTGAGTGCTGGGACGACGCTCGCCAGCACCGCGCGCCGGGGTTCTGCCCCGAGCTGAAGGTCCTCCAGCATCCGCCCGAGGAGGAACGCGTACTCGTCCTCCGTCCGCCCGACCACGGTCTGCATCCGCCACCGGGCCCGCCATCCCTGTCCATCGTGGATCCCTAGGGCAATCGTGCTGTTGTTGATCTCGATCGCGAGAAGCACACCGCGATTGTAGCGGCCCAGGGAGAGAGGGGGCGGCCGGCTCACTTCGACCGCTACCGCTCCGAAGCGCCGACGATCACCGTGGCCACCGAGGCGTCGAGGGCCACCTCGGCGATGTTGAACCCGTACTCCCGGCAGCGGAGGAGGCTGTCGTGGAGCAGGGTCAACGGGAGGGCGTTCTCCTGCTGGCCGCGGATCGCCTCCTGGATCCACGCCGCGGACGATGATCGTGCGTCCTTCTCCTCCAACACTCGGTTTGCCAGCCGCACGTCGTGGGCCGCGAATGCCTGCACTGCCTCCCGCACGATCCTCTGGGAGGCCGCAGCGCTCTCCCGCACCTGGCGGGCGCACCGCGGGGCCAGTTCGCTGGCGAGGGCGCGCGCAGCGAGGGACACCTTCGCCGCGTGGTCGGCCACCCGCTCCAGCTGGTCGGCCACCGTGCAGTAGTGGGAGAACTGAAACCGGGACATCCCCACCTCTCCCTCCATGATGAGGTCGCGCAGAAGCAATCCAAACTGCCGGGCTACGAGGAGGACGAGCCGATCCACATCCCCGTCCCTCTCCACCACATCGCGCGCCAATTCCTCATCGCGGGACAGGAACGCCGCCACGGCATCGTCCCACATCGCCATGGCGATCTCGAAGATGCGCCGGATGGTGAGCGGGGCCGGGAAATCCCGCACGTTGGCGACGCAGTGCAGTACCACCGCCTTTTGGGTCTCACCGAGGACCTCCACCCCCACCAGGGACTGCGCGATCTCCCGCACCACCCGCCTCCCCTCGGGACGGATGCGATCCCCCACCACCTCGATCACGTCGAACCCCGCGATGTAGCGGGCGATGATGTCCCGCTGGAGATGCACGGGCTCCCGTCCCATCATGGACAGCGTGCAGCGATTCCCCTCCCGCACCGCCGCCGGAACGAGGAGGAGCGCCCCGGACTCGTTGGGGATGAGCTGCATCGTGGTTCCCTGCCGGACGCCCATCGCCTCTGCCCACTCCTTGGGAAGCGTCACGAGGAACGTTCCCCCACCCGTGACCTGCACCCGCCGCTGGTAAGTCATCCTTCCCCCTTCTTCATAGCATGGCCCATTCTATATAGATCCTACCCGGGGGCAACGGCGGGTGGAGGCAGTCCCGTCCGCAATGCTGGTGTTCCGGGCCTCGTAACGGCTGCGGTCGTTGTTCGCTTTGGGGCGGGAGCAACTAGGGGACGATCGGTTCGAACCGGGCCTGGAAGAAGCGGAGCCGCTCTGGCTCGTAGACCATCTTGAGGCCGCGGATCCGGCCCCGCTCTTCGTAGAGGGCGATGCAGCTCTCGGCGACGACGTCCATGTGAAGGTTCGTGTACACGCGGCGGGGGATGGTGAGGCGCACGAGTTCGAGCTTGGGCCGACGGTGGTCCCCGGTCACGGGATCGCGGCCCGCGCTCACAATCCCCCGCTCCATCCCGCGCACGCCGCTATCCGCGTACAACGCCGCCGCGAGCGTCTGGGCGGGGAACTCCTCTTGAGGAATGTGGGGCAGGAAACGCTTGGCGTCCACGAACACGGCGTGCCCCCCGATCGGCTCGACGATCGGCACGCCGGCCTCACGGAGGCGGTTCCCCAGGTACTCCACCTGCCGGACCCGGCTCGCGATGTAGAGGTCGTCGACCATCTCGTAGATCCCGCGGGCGATCGCCTCCATGTCCCGACCGGCGAGTCCGCCGTAGGTGTGGAGGCCCTCGAACACGACCACCATCTCCCGCGCCCGGTGGAAGAACTCCTCGTTGTTCGTGGCGATGAACCCACCGATGTTGACGAGGTTGTCCTTCTTCGAGGACATCGTGCACCCCTCGCCGTAGCTCATCATCTCGCGAAGGATCTCCCGCACGGGCTTCTGGGCGTACCCCGGCTCGCGCTGCTGGATGAAGTACGCGTTCTCCACCGCCCGGGTGGCGTCGAAGATGATCGGGATCCCATGGCGATCCGCCCAGGAAGCCACCTCGCGGAGGTTCGCCATCGAGAACGGCTGCCCGCCGGCCATGTTCACGCACGGCGCGATGGAGAGGTAGGCGATCGCGTCCCGGCCCTTCTCCTGGACGAGGCGGTCCAGCTTGGCGAGGTCCACGTTGCCCTTGAACGGGTGCGGGTTCTGAGGGTCGTGGGCCTCGTCGATGATGCAGTCGTAGAAGATCCCCCCTGCGCGCTCGACGTGCTCGCGGGTCGTGGTGAAGTACATGTTCATCGGGACGTACTGCCCGCGCTTGATGCGGAGCTGGCTCGTGATGTGCTCGGCCGCGCGGCCCTGGTGCGTGGGGACGACGTAGCGGAACCCGTAGATCTCCTGGACGGCCGCCTCGAGGTGGTAGAAGTTGCGCGAGCCGGCGTACGCCTCGTCCCCAAGCATCATCCCCGCCCATTGGTTATCGCTCATTGCCGAGGTCCCGGAGTCGGTGAGGAGGTCGATGTACACGTCCTCGCTGCGGAGGAGGAACGTGTTGTACCCCGCCTCGCGGATCTTCTCCTCGCGGTACTCCCGCGTCGTCATCCGCAACGGCTCCACGACCTTGATCCTGTAAGGTTCAGCAATCGTGCGCTTCTGCATCGAAGCCATCGTCTCCTCTCCTTGAACCGAGCTTCCACTCTCCGGATCGGCTGACCGAGCAGTCACCGGTTGTCCTGAGGAACTGGGAGCAGAGTGTAGCGCAGGTCTGACCCGCAGCAACCGGCCACGGTCACCGTCCATCCGAAGGCGCTATAAAAGGATGGAACATCAACTTTGATAGAGTCCCCTCCCTACCCGTACCGCCATTATCTGTTGGCTGCGGCTGCGGCCGAGGGGGCAGCGCAGGGGAGGAGGGGGAGGGCAGTGGGGAAATGGTTCGTGGTGGCGCGGCCGTCCTTGGAGGAGATCTTTCGGGGCAGCCCAGAAGTGGAGGGCACCGCTCTGGCGTACCGGGGATACGGGTACCGGCTCTGTGAGATCGCCGCGCACCTTGGACTGCACTACGTCACGGTCAGCCGCCGCCCACGAAAGTTCGGACGGGCTCAACGTCCCAATCCGGCTGTGTGATTGCAAGACCTGACCCCCACGAAGCCCCCACGAAGGACGACCTGGTGGAGAAGATCCTCGCCTACATCGACCGCTTCAACCACGAGGGCCGCCCGTTCCGGTGGACGAAGACCGCCGACCAGATCCTCCGCTCACTCAGTAAGCTGACAAGACACTAGCTGATCTTGCACTCCCGATATGGGATGTCTCGTCGATCAAGGCTTGTTGGCATGGAACGCCGGTGGGCAATACGATTAGGAGGAGGTGGTTCACTTGGCATTCCCTGAGTCTGTAGTTCGAGACGCGTGGAAGCGCGCAGGAGGGAAGTGTGAATGCACGCGTGCCCGCCACTTTCATCCCAGACGGTGTGGTAAAGAACTGGTCTGGGATAACAGAGGGAAGGACGGAGCTCGTGGCTGTTGGGAGGCGCATCACAGGGTGGCTGGCGGTGGTGACACCGCCTCCAACTGCGAGATCCTCTGCTGCAACTGCCACAAGGGGACAGGTACATACGGGTGATCTCCTGGCCTCGAGCCGAGGGGACCCGGCGGCTGCCCTTTGGGACATCTTTCCTGCGGGACCTGAGACGTCACACCAGCTGCAAGCAGCTTGCGGCGTAAAGCCTAAGGACTCTTGTCTCGGCCCCCCTCTATGGCCTTCTGTAGCAGTAGCCTCAACGTCTCTGGGTCCGCCATGATGCCCTTGAGTAACTCGGGGAGAACGGCCGACATGGCTCGCTCCTGTTCCGACGGAGCGGCACGCCTTACCAGATCGTCGAGCCGATCTCGAACATCTCTCTCGATGGCATCGGCCTTGTCCTTCACCGCGTCAAGCGTAGACGACGCTTTGGAGGAGTAGATGATGCTTAGCGCAACGGCGGTGATCGACAGGCCGATAGCCAGAAGTCCAACAATCAGGTTCACAACCTCAAGCACGCTGGTCACCTCCTCTTGGAGTCGTATCCGATCAAGTCGTTCTCAACTCCCGCGTAGACCCTGTCAACCTGGAGCTGGATTTCGATGGTCTTGGCGAGGGCGGTGGTGATGCGGCAGTAGGCGCGGATCTCTTCCAAAGAGAGCTTGCGGTCTTTACGGTCTTTCAACCACTTCTCGCAGACCTGGTAGCCGCCGATCGGGTACGCCCACACCTCGGGCGGAACGCCCTCGAAATACTGGTTCGGGTTGATGTACACGCGCTTCTGCTCGGCGTCGTAGCGCAGGCCCTGCTTGCCCGAGACAATCACCTTCCCATCGCCCTCGCCCTGGAACCGCGCCAGCGGTGGATCCAGTTCGGGCGACCGGAGCAGATGTAGCTCCACCAGCCGCTCGCCCAGCCCGGCCATCTTCTTGAACAGCTCGGCATCAGAGGTGAACGGGATGCGCGGGAAGTCGAGCCGCAGAAACTCGGCGTACTTCTCGCGATAGATCGGGGCGTACAGGACCGCGTAGACGTAGTGGAAGATCTCCTCGGGCGTGGGCTCTCGCCCATATACGCCGGCCATAGCGGCGACGAGCTCAGGGTTCAGATTCGGCCGGCGCTTGGAGGGGCTATGGGTCGCAAGCAGATCGCGTCGGTCTCCCTCAGGGTAGAGGTACAGCGGCAGGATGAGAATGCCTCCTCGGTAGAATGCGTTGAAGTCCGCGATGTGCTCGGCGCAGTACGCAAGGTTCCAGACACTCGCTCCGACTACTTGGCCTGCGCGACCAGTGTGCAACGCGAGGTTCTCGCCCGCCAACATGTGGCGCGTGACCTCTTCGCGGCCGAAATCAACGGCATCGCGATGATAGAAGAGCCACCGGATGTCGAATGGACGGTAGAGACAGGGCACGATCTTGCTCTCCCAGCTCCGGTCCTCCTGAAGGAGTCTCCGCTTTTCGGCAAGCTTCCAGTCGCGGTTGTCCTTGAGGTTAAAGGTCTCGCGCACGAGGTCGTCCGGAAGGCTGGAGTCGAGGAACGTGCGGATGCGGCGTTTGAGCGTCTCGCGGTCGAAGTCGAACACGAAATGGTCACGATGGGTCTTGATGCCCGTGCTGCCAACTGGGAACACGTCCGTGACCTTGGAAAACCGCTTGTACTGGGCGAATGCCGCCTCATCGCGAGGGATGAACAGGTAGAACTCTGGTGCGGGCTTCGTCTCGTGCCAGTCAGTCGTTTCCCAGTCGCGCTCTTGGAGCCAGGCGTACTTCTCCTCCCGCCGGCCCCACAGGTCGGCGTGGGAGACACGGGAAGGAGTTCGGGGACGAGCGCCGACGCTACGTCTGATCAGAAAGACAATGGCAACGCCCTGGCGGATGTCGAACACGTTCTCGTCTGGAGAGCCGTCCGGGCAACGCTCCTTCTTGAGGGAGTTCCCGTGCAGATCCAGCACGTAGATCTCGTCAAACGTGGTCATCAGGTGCTGGCGCATCCCACGGAAGGTGGGGTTGTCGAGGTAGGAGTGGTTCGTGATCATGCCCACCACACCACGCCCGGCCTGGGCGATCTTCCACTCCGCGAACCGGAGGAACTTCACGTAGTCATCGGACAAGGGCATGAGGTTGCGCTCGTTCCGCACGGCCTCTTTGTAGGCCTCCATCTCACGCTCGATGAACTCGGAGCGGTTCGAGGAGCTCACGGAGTACGGCGGGTTGCCCAGGATCACCAGGATCGGCACGTCGCGCTTCACCTCGCCGGCCTGGTGGGACTCGTGGGCGAGCGACGCGAACCCGGGGAGTTGGCTCTCGGCGAGCTCTTCCATCTCCAGGGTGTTGGTGAGGTACAGCTTGAACCGCTCGTCGGGGGCCAGCGTGTACCCCAGCTCCTCGAGGAAGAACCCCATCTTGAGGTGCCCCACGGCGTAGGGGGCCATCATCAGCTCGAAGGCGTAAAAGTTCTTCAGGATGTGGTCCTTGATGAAGCAGGCGCGGCTGCCCTCGCCGTACTTGGAGACGAACTCGTCCACCGCCACCTGGACGGCCTTGGCCACGAACGTCATCGTCCCCGCCGCTGGGTCGAGGAGCGTCACACCGGGGGAGGCAAGGCCATCGGGTTTCCCGAAGTTTTCTTTCAGGATCTGGTGGAGGGAACGAGCGATGTAGGACACCACCGGCTCGGGGGTGTAGTAGACCCCGCGGCGCTCGCGCTCCGCAGGATCGTACTGGGCGAGGAACGTCTCGTAGAAGTGGACGATGGGGTCGGCGCCTTTCCCTTCGCGGAAGTACTTGTGCAGGATGCCTTTCACGTCGGCCACGGCCAGCACTTCGGCCAGGTCGTCCACGATCCACTCCAGTTGGGGCGGAAGATCGCCCAGGGAGATGAACCGGAACAGGTCCCGGAGGATGCCGATCGTGTGGGGGATGGAGTCGAAGGCAGTCCTGCGGCTGAACCCGTCCCCGGCCCGCACCCGGGCCGCGAACAGGCCGTAGGTGAGGGTTTGGGCGTAGAGGTCGGCGAAGCCGTCTAGGGTCAGCCCGGCGATGAGGTGCTTGCGGAACGCCTGGTAGAACCCGAGGAGGTGCCCACGGGCCGCCCTCTCCTCTTCGGCCAGCTCCTGGGCCACCACCTGGTCGCGGAGGAACCGCGTGCGCACGGCCAACGCCACCGCGAGCTCTTCCGCGGTGTAGGCGCGGGGCAGCGCGAACGCGAAGAACTGCTGAAGAAGCGCCTGCAGCTCGTCGGCCTGTTCGAGCGGGGGCCTCGCGCCGAGCTTGGTGGCCACGAACGGCCGGGCGAGGCGGGCGGTGGCCACACGCTCCCCGTTTCGATACAGCCAAAACTCGAAGAAGTTGGTGAGGATGAGGTTGGGGAACGTGCTCCGGTAGCGCTTGAGCTGCTCGCTTTCTGCGACCGGCTCCAGGTTCTCCACCGTGGGGGCCTTGGCCTCGATGTAGCCGATGATGTGCTGACGGCCGTCCCACACCCGGAAGTCGGGGTTCCCGGCCTCGGTGGACTTGGGCTGGGCGGTAACGTGCACGTCCTCGATCCGGGTCGCCTTGGCCCAGGTGGAGACGAGGTCACCGAGCGCTGGGTAAAAACTCTCCTCGCGGGCGTCGCCTTGGGCGGCGACCGCGGTGAGGCGGGCGAGGTAGTCGCGGAACAGCGCCTTCTCGGCCATCCCCTGCCTTATACCCGGTTTCCGGCCGTCAGGGCAAGGCGAGCGTTTTGGTGCGCTGGGAGATCGTTACCAGGCCGAGCGGCCGCGCTCGTGGGACGGGCTGAACGGGAAACCCCGTTCCAGGTGCTACGGGAACCGGGGTACGATCTACCCGAGGAGTTCGCCTTGTTCCCGCCCTTCGTGCTCGATCGGATCAGTGCTGACTGGGCCCTCCGGGGTGGTAACGATCTCTTGGCCCACTACACCACCAGGACCAGGGTCACCGTCCATCCGAAGGCGCTATAAAAGGATGGAAGATCCAACCTTGACAGAGTCGCCTCCCTCCCCGTATAATCATCATCTTTTGGCTGCGGCTGCGGCCGAGGGGGCAGCGCAGGGGAGGAGGGGGAGGGCAGTGGGGAAATGGTTCGTGGTGGCGCTGGTCGTTGTCGGGGCGGGGTGCGGGGTGCTTGGTCAGGTCTCCTCATCCAAGCTCGGTGTCCTCACGGGATCCACAACGCTGAGCATCGCCGGGTATCCGCTCCCGTGCTCAGTGGTGGATGAGATCAAGCTCGATACGCCCTGCGAACGCACGGTGTTCGCCTGGGATGTCGAGATCGGGATCAACCTCAAATGCTCGTTCGACCCCTTGGCGGTTCTCCTCAGCACCGTACTGGGGATCCCGGGATTCGAGCATGTGGTGGCGGGGCTTGAGGGCACGTTGGCGGGGATCACGATCAAGCCGGAGATGGACTTCGCCGTCCCGTACGAGTCCGTCGTGGACGTGAACAACCTGCCGAACATGGCAGTGATCCCGCCGGGCGACCTCCTGTTCACCCAGGCCCGGCTGGAGGCGAGCGGGACCTTCTCCGGGATCCGCGTGCGGTGGGTCACGGTGTTCCAGGATCTCAACTTCCCCAATCCTGGGGCTGACTACGATGATCCTCTGTCCCCTGACCCAGACCTGTACGACGCGTCGGACCAGACGTTCGCCCTGGGGAGCGTGATCACCCTCTCCTCCGATGCTGCACCAGGGATTCCCGTCACGATCCAAATGTGTCTCGGTGCCAAACCAGGGTCGTTCAGTGTGAAGAAGCATTCCACAGCCGGGGTGGCCGACCCGGAGGCGATGTACCTCACGGTGTCGATCGCCAACATCCCGTTCCCATGCCCGTGGTGCTTGGGGCCGATCAGCAACTTCCGCGTCGGTGTCTCGGCCAGAATCCAGCCCAAGGACGATCCGTTCCTCAGCGTGACCGGAAGCGTAGGGCTGACCCTGTTCGAGAAGGCTAGCGTCGGCACTTCATTTACACTCGAGATCGCAACGGGACTCACTTGGGGCGGGTTCTCGGTTAGCATCCCCACCAACGTTGGCACGCTCAACCTCCAATTTGACAGCTCGGGCGGGTTCACGTCGGGAAGCCTCAACATGAGTTACCGCCACCAATTCAATGCTGGCTGGACGAGCGGGGTTTGTTCGGCCACCGCGACCGCCACCCTTGACAAGGGTGTCACGGGGGCCTCGTTCTCCCTCGCCCTCAACCAGGGGTTGTTCGTCTCGAACTACGGGCTCAGCTACTCGTGGCGCTCGGATAAGGGCCTCTCCTTCTCCGGGCTCAGCGTGCGGTTCGGCCTGAACTTGAGCCCGGTCCAGATTGGGTTCGGCCTGACCTTCGGCCGCGGCGGGCTATCCCAGTTCGGAGTAACGATCGGCTATGTGTTCTAAGACGATGCGGGAGGCAGAGATGAGGGGTCTTTCAGCCAAGGGGTGCAGCATGACGGGCCGTATCGGGAGAACCTGCGGGGCACTGGTCGCGGTTCTCGGTCTAGTCCTGGCGCTAGGACTTGCCGGCTTGGCCCAGATCGCCGTCACGGTGACGATCAAGGATACATCCGATCCAGCATGTGCCGGCGGCACGGGGATCTGCCCCGAGCCCTCGGTCGTGGGAGAGCAGTACGCGGTCGAGTTTGAGGTCAAGGTCACCGGGGACAACCCAAGCGGTCTGAGCCCCTACGGAACGGTCACCGTGACCGACGGCACCGGGGCGAGCGACTCCCGCACCGTGTCGAGCGGGGACTATCCGAATGGATGGGTCTGGCGCTGCTTCCTGACCTCGACGAGCGCCGGGGTGAAGACGATCACCGCCACGTTCGTCTCCTCGGACGGCAACTTCACCGGTGGTTCGGACACCGAATCCCACACGGTGAACAAGGCCGACACCACGCTGACCCTCGCGACTTCCCCGGATCCTTCGGTCGTTGGCGAGACGGTCACCTTGATCGCCTATGTCACGGCCTCCGATCCGGGCGGCGGACCTCCTCTGGGAACAGTCGCATTCACCTACGAGATAGGAACCCTCCTCGGCACAGCGGAGTTGGTGAGCTCCGGGCCGAACTGGAGCCGAGCAGTTCTCACTACGAACACGCTCCCCATCGGGACACACACCATCACCGCAGAATACCTGGGCAGCGCCGACTACAACGGAAGCAGCGACACCGAAGACCATACGGTGACCAAGTGCGAGACGACCACCCTGGTCATGGGATCGGCCACCCCGCTCGTCGTGGGTGACACAGTGACTGTCACTGTGCGCGTCGTGGACACCTCGCCGGGCGAGGCCGCGATGCCCACGGGAAACGTGACGGTCAGCGTGAGCCCCACTGATGAAGGCACCCCTACCTCGTGGTCACACACGCTCGTCGCCGCGGACGCGGGGCAGTTCACGTTCACCTACACCCCGAGCAGCGCGGCGACCACACCCCACACGTTCACCGCCACCTACGCTGGCGACAGCGCGCACAACGGAAGCAGCGGCAGCTTCGCGCAGGCGATCATCAAGCGGGCTGCCGACGTCCAGCTCATGCTGAACCCCACGGCCGCGTACATCGGCCAAGAGGTCACGCTGACGGTGACCGTAGAGGATGACACGACCGCCGGCACCGCCTCGGTGCCGACGGGAACGGTCAGCTTCGATGACGGTGGCAAGAACGGCGTGTTCTCCTCCGACACCGCCACCCTGAGTGGAGGAACGTGCAGCGTGACCTACACTCCTGGCCCGTTCGACGCCGGAACCACCACGATCATCACTGCGACCTACGAGGGGTCTTCCGTTCACGCGGCTGGGGGTGCAGCGGAGCTGCTTGCTGTCGCGCTCCGACCGACCGTGGTCACGGTCGAGGGCTGCACCAATACGATCCTCGTCAACCAGGGATGTAACTACACGGTGATGGTGGAGGAGGTGGATGGCCTCCCCGGTACAGCCACGGTTCCACTCGGCACGATCGCTTACTCAACGTACCTTCAGACGCACGGCGGGGACGCCACGGTCGTGCCCGCGCTCGGAGCTGCGCCTA
>JACIWK010000012.1 GCA_014360985.1 Candidatus Bipolaricaulota bacterium | reverse complement strand
TCGAACCGACCCGGCCGCCGGAGCGCGGGATCGATCGCCTCCACGCGGTTCGTGGCCCCGATCACGATCACGTTGCGCCGCTGGCGGAGGCCGTCCATGAGGGTGAGGAGCTGGGCCACCACCCGCCGCTCGACCTCGCCCGTGACCTCGGCCCGCCGCGGGGCGATCGAGTCCAGCTCGTCGATGAAGATGATCGCGGGGGCGTTCTTCTCCGCCTGCTCGAAGATCTCCCGCAGCCGCCCCTCCGACTCCCCGTAGAACCGGGACATGATCTCTGGGCCGGAGAGGGCGATGAAATGGGCATCGGTCTCGTTGGCGACCGCCTTGGCAAGCAGCGTTTTCCCCGTCCCCGGCGGGCCGTAGAGGAGCACCCCCCGCGGGGGCTCGATCCCCAGCCGGTCGAACAGCTCTGGCTTCTTGAGGGGGAGCTCCACCATCTCGCGGATCTTCTGGATCACGTCCCGCAA
Source organism: Candidatus Bipolaricaulota bacterium (assembly GCA_014360985.1). Lineage (GTDB taxonomy): Bacteria > Bipolaricaulota > Bipolaricaulia > Bipolaricaulales > Bipolaricaulaceae > Bipolaricaulis. The sequence goes on along the minus strand of JACIWK010000012.1, from coordinate 55,855 downwards.
CCCGCCGATATCCTCGTAGGCCACCTCCGGCACATCCCGGCCCCGCTCCGCGACCTCGACGTGCTCGGGCAGGAGCTCGATCCCCGTGTCGGGGGTGATGCGCACCAACCCCCCGGGCTGGGTGCTCACCACCTTGAGGTGGATCTCCCCCAGACCGAACGTCGGCCCCATTTGCTGCGCGAACTCCCGGAAGATGCGCTCAAACAGGAGGTCCCCTCCGAAGGGGCTCCCCTCGGTCCGGGCCGCGGTGCTCACGACGTCCCCGGTCCGGACGACGCGGCCGACGAGGACGGCCCGCAGGCTATCGGGGTGCGCAACGAGGTGGAGCCCCTTCCGGGCGGGAGCAAGGGTCACCTGGGTCGCGGGCTTCCACTTCGCCTTCCTCACTTGAACTGTGTCTCCAACCCCCACCCCCGCGTTGGCGCGGATGAGCCCATCGATGCGCACAATGTCCAGTCCCGCATCGGCTTGGTAGGCCACGGCGGCAATCGCGCCGGTGACACGGGCCCCCTCGAGTTCGACCGGCTCGCCGGGGGATATCCCGAGGGACGCGATGTGCTCCGCCGAAAGGCGGGCAATCCCCCGCCCCACATCCGGCTGATGGGCCTCGGCCACCTTCAGTTTGAGTTCCACCTGTTCTTCCTTTTGCGGCATCCCGTTCTCCTTCGGGGTGTCAGATGGTAGCGCGAGTGGGAGGGGAGCGCTACGGAGGGGGCTATAATCGCCAACGTGCGCTTGTTTTATTGCCTCGAGCTTCCCGATGCGGTGCGGAACGATCTTGCCCGCCTCTCCCGGGAGTTCCAGGTCCGGGTCCGGGGCGGGACGTGGGTCGCTCCGGAGAACCTCCACGTGACGCTGCGCTTCCTGGGGGAGGTGGGGGAGGATCTCCTTCCCTCCCTGGAGGGGCTTGGGCAGAACGCTGCCCTGAGGGTGGAGCCGTTCGAGTTGTTCCTCGATCGGTTCGGGGCGTTCCCCCACCCCGGCCGGGCGCGCGTGCTGTGGGTTGGGCCGATCAGGGACAGCGCCCCGTTCGCGATCCTCGCCCAACAGGTCGAGGAGGGCGTCCAGGCTTTGGGGTTCCCGCCCGAGAGGCGCCTCGCCCACCCTCACGTGACCCTGGCGCGGCTCCGCATCCCTCAGGACCTCACCTCCGTGATCGGGGGGGCCGCTCCTCCTGTCCTTCAAGCGCGGGTGGGCGCGCTGACCCTGATGCAGTCCGACCTCCGGCCAAAGGGACCCCTGTACCGGCCGGTCGCGCGGTGGGCGTTGGGAGGGGGGGACCGTGGCGTATGAGATCCTGGACCATGAGGCCGATGCCGGGGTGCGGGGGATCGGGGGGACCCTCGACGAGGCGTTCGCCGAGGCTGCGCGGGGGATGTTCTCGCTCATGGCCGATCTGGCCCAAGTGCAGGAGCGGGGAGAGGTGACGATCGACATCAGGGCCGACACCCTGGAGGGCCTCCTCGTGGCGTGGTTGGGGGAGCTCCTGCGGGAGCGGGACGTGCGGGGGATGCTCTTCTCTCGGTTCGAGGTCCGGATCGGGCAGGACGAGGGAGGGTGGTGGCTTGAGGGCCGGGCGTGGGGGGAACTGATCGCCCCTCGACACCGGCTGGGGGTCGAGGTGAAGGCGGCGACCTACGCGGGCCTGCGCGTGGAGAGGAGAGGGGAAGCGTACATCGCGCAGTGCGTCGTGGACCTGTGACGGAGGGGACATGGAGCTGAAGAAGATCGACGATTTCGTGTGGGAGATCCCCAAAGCGGGGGAGATGCGGGTCCCGGGGTGGATCTTCGTGTCGGAGAGACTCCTCCGGCCCCTCCTCTCCGGCAAGGGGGAGGGCGAGGGCGAAGGAGGTGGGCGCGAGTGGAACGCGCTCGTCCAGGTAAGGAACGTGGCCTGCCTCCCCGGGATCGTGACGGCCTCGATCGCCATGCCCGATGTCCATCCCGGCTACGGGTTCCCCATTGGGGGGGTTGGCGCGTTCGACCCCGACGAGGGTGTGGTGGCGATGGGCGGGGTCGGGTTCGACATCAACTGCGGGGTACGGGTCTTAGCGACCCCGCTTGCCCGGTCCGACATCGAGGGCCGCAAGGAGGAGGTGGCCGACGCGCTGTTTGCCCACGTCCCCGCCGGCCTTGGGTCGGAAGGGAAGATCCGCCTCACCTTGGAGGGGGTGGATGAGGTCCTGGAGAAGGGGGCCGTCTTCGCCCTCCACCGCGGGTACGGGCTCCCCGAGGACCTCGAGTACATCGAGGAGAACGGGCGGATGGAGGGGGCGGACCCGGCCGCGGTGTCCAAGAGGGCCAAGGAGCGCGAGTTCCGCCAGATCGGGACCCTGGGCTCGGGGAACCACTACCTCGAGGTACAGTACGTGGAGGAGATCGCCGACGGCGAGGCGGCGCAGGCCTACGGCCTGGAGGAGGACCAGATCCTGATTGCGATCCACTGCGGCTCGCGCGGGCTCGGGCACCAGATCGGGCAGGACTCCCTCCCCGAGCTCGAGCGGGCGAGCCGCAAGTACGGGATCCCGATTCGGGAGCGTGAACTCGTCTGCGCGCCGATCCGGTCCCCCGAAGGGGAGAAGTACCTCGCGGCCGTGTTCGCTGGGATCAACTGCGCGTTCGCCAACCGTCAGGTGATTGCCCACCTCGTGCGGGAGGCCCTCGCCCCCCTGTTCTCGCTCCCCCCGGGGAAGATCCGCACCCTGTACGACGTGGGGCACAACAACGTCAAGTTCGAGCGCCACGGGGTGGACGGCGAGGAGGTGCGGCTCCTCGTCCACCGCAAGGGCTCCACGCGGGCGTTCGGGCCCGGGCGGCGGGAGAACCCGGAGCGCTATCGAACCGTGGGCCACCCCATCTTCGTCGGGGGAACGATGGGCACCGCCTCCTACATCCTCCGGGGGACGGAAGTGGGGATGGAGAAGGCGTTCGGCTCTGGGGTCCACGGGGCGGGGCGGGCGATGTCCCGCGCCAAGGCCAAGAAGCGCTGGCGGGGCGAGGAGCTCGTCCGGGACCTTGCCAAGCAGGGGATCGTGGTCCGCGCCCACTCGTATGCCGGGGCGGCCGAAGAGGCACCCGGGGCGTACAAGGACGTGGACCTCGTGGTGGAGGCGGCGGTGGGGGCCGGTCTGAACGCCCTCGTGGCCAAGGTGCGGCCCCTCGTGTGCATCAAGGGGTGACGGATGAACCGGATCGTGCTCGTGGTGGCGGTTGTGGCGTGGAGCCTCTGGGCGACAGCGGCCCCCCAGGGGCCCGTGACGACGTGGAACGTGCGCTGGCTCTCGTCGGCCGCGTTTTCCCCAAACGGTGCGTACCTCGCCGTGGGAACCCACTACGCCGTCGTCCTGTACCGGACGGGGGGGTGGGAGGAGGCCACGTGGCTCCCGTTCCCGGACGCGAGCGTGTCCGCGCTCGTCTTTTCTCCGGACGGGGAGCGGCTCGCCGCGGCAGCGCTGAACGAGGTGCGGGTGTGGGAGGTCGCCACGGGGGAGGTCTTGGCCACGATCCATGGGTCGTTCGGACGCGTCCTGGCGATGGCGTTCGGGCCAGAGGGATCCCTCCTCATCGGCGGGAGCGATGGCTCGCTGCGGTTGTGGGATCTTGCCCGGGGCGGAGAGATCTGGGTCAAGAACCCACACACGGTTCAGGTCCAGCAGGTTGCGTTCTCCCCCGATGGGACGCTCATGGCCTCCGCGGGCCACGACAGGGCGATCCTGTGGGACACGGCGACGTGGACCGAGCTCCGCGCCCTTCCCGGCAAGGCGTGGGACATCGCGTTCACCCCTGACGGGTACTTCCTTGTCGTGGCGTGGGGAAAGGTCCTGCGGGTGTGGGACACGGCGGTGGGACTCCTCTACCACAACGAGCTGTGGGGCCACGCGAGCTGCGCGATCACGGTGGCGGTGTCCCCCGACGGGCGGTTCCTCCTCTCCGGATCGCTCGACGAGACGGCTCGGCTCTGGGATGCGGAGATGGGGGAGTGCCTGGCCGTGCTGGGCGGGCACGGGGCGGTCGTCCAGGCCGTCGGGTTCTCCCCGGATGGATCTCTCATCATGACCGCGTCCGACAACGGGGTGGTCCACATCTGGGACGTGGCCGGGGTCTTGGCCGAGCGGTGACGATCGAGGAGTGGGTCCGGGGAAACATTCTCCTGACCGCGACCACCTCGGCGGAGCTCCGCTACGAGCGGGTGATCGGGTAAGGGGAGGTCCGGGGCGTGCGGGCCTACGGGAACATCACCTGGCGCGCGCGGAATTCCTTCGTCGCCTCCATAAGGGGGCGCACTCCCCGCGCTCGCCCGCGCCTTCGGGACGCTCCCTCCGGCGGTGCCGGTGGGGAAGACATCCGTAGTAGATGAGGACGATCGTCCCAAGCGAGGCGGCGAGCTCGATCGATGGGTGGAACACGGCGATCAGCCGCAGCGCCCGCAGGAGAGAGTCGCGATAGCGAACGATCCTCGTCCATACGCGCTCGGCCTCCGTCTCCTCCCGGTTGAAGGCCTGGATCTCGCGGATCCCTGATGGGTTGTCATTGAGGGCGGCGTTGAGCTCCCCCAGCTCGACCTGGCGCCGGCGGAACGCGGGCCGGACGTAACGCGCGAACCCGCGTATCGCGAGCACGATGAGCGGGATGGGGATCATCGGCAGGAGCGCCAGCTGCCAGCTCATGCTCATCAGGACCGCCGTCACGCCGCCGAGCATCAGCACATTGACGAATACAGCGGGGATGGCGTGCGCGACGAGCTGCTCCAGGAGGTCGGAGTCGTTGACCATCGTCCGCACGAGAGCTGGATCCCAACCAGGGCGAGCATGCTCGCCACGGTCAGGGCAAGCGCCAAGCGGTAACGCTTCGCGTACCGAAATACCCACAGCACTCCCGTCACAGTCTCTCCTCACGGAACGTCAGGGGGTATCCCTGCGTTTGGCGAACCTGTCCGGGATTCTACTCGCCGCTGCGCTTCTCCGGGGGGCGCGCTGTCGTCCATCCGAGGATGGTTTCGGATTCAAGGGCGTGATCCCCGCCTCGCCATGGTCGAGGTAGGGGAACGGTGCCATCACGAACCGATCTTGTTCGTTGAGAGACAGCGGGTGAACCCGGAGGCGGTGAGACTCCCCCAGCCCGGGGAGACGTACCCGGAGGTTGTACCCCCACGGGCATTCAATCCGCTGAGGCTCAAGAAGTAGTAGACGGTGCGGGGGCTGTAGAGGATGTAAGGGCCCTCGATGCGGCTGTGGTTGCCGCCGACGAGTTTCTTCCCGTAGCCCGGTCCGGGCAGAGGAAATCCCGTCTGCGGGTCCATCTTCCACGTGGTCGGCGCCAGATACGCCGCGCACTGAGCGCGGGGGTCCCCGCGGCAAGCGTAGCAGCACAGGAAGAACTCACATGAGAGCGCGGGTGCATGTGGACCAGGGGAACAAGCTGAGAACGGAAGGCCAAAAGCGAGTACATCTTCGACATTCCTGCCTCCTCGCGATCGATGCCCTCCTTCCGCGTCCGCCGTCCACCGTGAGCGAGGGGAGAGCTGATCGATCGGGTGGCGGGGCTTCGTGGCCCTGGGCTGGGTGGGGCGCGCACGCTGGCTGACCTCGCCGACCATCCCCGGTATGGCCCGGAGGCCCGAGGCTGGCTGTCCGCGCTCGCCTGGGCCGATCTTGCAACCCTGCACGACGGGATCTCCCGAAGGTTCTCGGCGTCCCATGATCTTCTGCTACGGTTGCTTGCGTTCGCTGATCGGAGGGACCTCGTGTTCCTCGACATCGAGACCCTCGGGCTGTCCACCTTCCCGGCGTTCCTTGTTGGGGGGGCGCCTCGGCGAGGGTGGCCTCGAGGTCCGTCAGTACTTGGCTCGTTCCCTTGCCGAGGAACCGGCGATCCTCGCTGCCCTTCGCGCGGAGCTTCCTTCCCGACCGATCGTGATCTCCTATAACGGGAAGGCCTACGACTGGAACCACTTGCAGGGTCGGTGCGCGTACCACGGTCTGGGTGCCCTCCCGGAGCCATTGCACCTCGACCTCCTCTTCTTCGCCCGCCGACGGTGGGGGCAAGCGCTCCTCGGCTGCTCGCTTCCGGAAGTGGAGCAGGCCGTGCTCGGGATCGCGCGGGAGCTCGACGTGCCGGGGGAGTACGTGCCCTCCCTGTACGGGACCTACCTCCGCACGGGATCGGCGGAGCTCCTCCGCCCCGTGATCGCCCACAACCGGGAGGACGTTGTCACCCTCGCCCGACTCCTCTCCGTCCTGCTTGAGCGGGTGACCGGCCCTGGCTGATCTCCTCTCCCGCCTTTCGTCGGAGCCATGGTACCGGGGGCAGGTGGTGTCCGCTCTCACCGTCCCCCCGCGGCCCGCCGTCTACGCTGCCCCCCCGTCCGGGCTCCCCGCGATGGCCCGGGAGTGGCTGATCCGGGAAGGGGTTCGGCTGTACCGGCACCAGGCGGAGGCGATGGAGCACGTGCTGGCGGGACACGACGTGGTCCTCGCCACCGGCCCCTCGTCGGGGAAAACGCTGGCGATGGCCCTTCCCATCGTGTCCGCCCTGGCTCAAGATCCGTCGGCAAGGGCGCTCCTCCTCTACCCGATGAAGGCCCTCACCCAGGACCAGCTTAGGAAGTGGACCGCGCTCGCCCGCGCCCTGGGGGTGGACGGGGCGGTGGGGGTATACGACGGGGATACACCTTCCCACCGCCGCCCCCGGCTGCGCGCGGAAGGGCGGATCCTCCTCCCGAACCCGTACGCCCTCCACCAGTACCTGGAATGGCACCACCGCTGGGCCCCGTTCCTGCAGGGGGTGCGGTACGTGGTCGTGGATGAGGGGCACTGGTACCGGGGCGTGTTCGGGTCGGGGGTGGCCCTGCTGCTGCGCCGGCTGGGGCAGGTCCTCACCCGGTACAGGGCGAAATGGAACTGCATCATCGCCTCGGCAACCTCCGGTGATCCCCAGCTCTTCGGGGAGCGGCTCCTCGGCCGCCGGGTGGCGGTGGTGGACCGGGACGGCTCGCCTCAGGGCGCCCGCGGTTGGTGGTTCTGGGATCCGGACCGGGATCGCGAACCCTCTCCGTTCCAGCAGGCGGTGGACCTGTGCCGGTTCCTCGTGCGGGAGGGGCAGCAGACCCTCGCCTTCCTTCCCTCGCGGCGGATGGCGGAAGCCCTCGCCCAAGCCGTGCGAGGCTGGCCGCACGTTCCAAGTCCCGAGCCCGACCCAGGATCTGCGCGGGGTGACCGTGGGGGCGTGGCTTCGTACCGGGCTGGGTATCGGCCCGAGGAGCGGCGGGCGCTGGAACAGGGGTTGCGTGAAGGCAGGTTGTGGTTCGTCGCCTCGACGTGCGCCCTCGAGCTGGGGGTGGATGTGGGGGGCCTCGACGCAGTGGTCCTCTTCGGATACCCGGGGTCGGTGGCCTCGGTGCGTCAGCAAGCGGGTTGGGCCGGCCGGGCGGGACGCGATGCGTCGGTTGTGTACCTCCCTCAGGACGATCCCCTCCACGGTACTTCCTCGGCCGACCCAAGGAGCTCGTGGAAGGCCGTGCCGAGACCCCGGTTCTCAACCCCCACCACAAGGAGCTCGCCGTGCGGCACCTTTTGTGCGCGGCCGCGGAGTTTCCCCTCACGAGGGACGAGCTTCTCCTCCTCGAGGCGGAAGAGGTGGATGTGCGGTCCCTGGAACGGGCCGGCCTCCTCGCCGCCACCCCCAGCGGGTGGTCCTACGCCGGCCAGGTCCGTCCCACCGACGAGGTGTCCTTGAACGCCCTCACTGCTCAGCCGGTGCAGATCCTCATCGCAGGAGAGGTCCTCGAGAGGTGGGACGAGCACCGCGCTCGCCGCGAGGCGTTCCCTGGGGCGGTGTTCCTTCACCAGGGGGAGGCGTTCCGCGTGCGCTCCCTCGACCTCACGGCGGGGGTCGCGGAGGCCGGGCCGTCCACGGACGGCCTCACCACGACGGCGATCACTGTCGAGGAGGCGCGCATTCGGAAGCCAGCTTGTGGACCTTGGGCACGCGGCTTGGGGTTGGGGACGGTCTCTGTCCAGGAGACGGTCGTGGCGTACAGGGTCCTCGCCGGGGGGGCGGGTCGTGGACGTGCGGCCCCTCGACCTCCCACCGCTCCAGTTCGAATCGGAGGGCGTTTGGCTCGCCTGGAAGAATGACGGCCAGAAGCCACCGGTTACGAGCCGGCGCACGGACTTGGAGCTCGCCGCTTGGGCCTGCCCCTCCCCTGGAGGCCTGCATGGGGCCGAGCACGCCTTGGTCGCGTTGGTCCCTCTCATCGCCCGCTGCGAGCCGAGCGACGTGGGTGGGGTCTCCTCCCCCCTCCACCCGGACACGGGCTGCCCAACGGTGCTCGTGTATGACGCGTATCCGGGAGGGATCGGGATCTCCTCAACCCTTCACTCCCGAGCACGGGACTGGGTGGCGCGGGTGGTGGAGCTCCTCGCCTCATGTCCGTGTCAGGACGGCTGCCCGCGTTGCGTGCTCTCCCCGCGCTGCGGAAGCGGAAACGAGCCAATGGATAAGGCTGCCGCGTTCCTCCTCCTGCAGACATGGCTGGCCCACGACGGAGGAGGCGGGGGAGGGGCCGGGGAGGCCCCTCCCCCGGAGGAGGCTGGCCCTCGCTAGGGGCAGGTGCCGAAGCAAAGTTGGAGCTTGAAATGCCACATCCCGTCCGGGCCCAAGTACCAGCACCACCCGGGTCCGCTTGGGCAGTCGCCGATGAAGAACGTCCAGCTCCCGGAGGATAGGCTGAAGAACCATCCCATGCCCGGGGTCACGTACATGAACCCGGAGCAGGGCGGACATGGGGTGATGCCCCAGCACGGCGGGCAAGGCGAGTAGCCGGGAGCTGGGGTTGCTACGATCTGGAACGTGGTCCACGCTGTGACACAGCAACCGCAGCTCGGCTCGGGCACGAGGCCGAGCACCGCCACCCGGCCGGATTCGGGGTCCGGGCCGAGGAGGGGGTAGGGATCGGAGTACGTCCCCGTCGGCGTAGAGAGAGGCTGTGTGCAGGCAACGAGCTGGAGCGTCTCCGTGCCGGCGGGAGCGGCCACCCGGAGCTGATACGTCGGCTGATCGGGAAGGACATGGGTCCCGGCCTGACGGTACGCATTCGGCGACCAGAAGTTGGGGAAGATGAGCCGCACCCGCCCGGTGGGCTCGATGTCGAAGACGTACACGTAGGCGGCTTGGGAGATGGAAAAGTAGATCCGCGCTGTCTCCCCGATCGTGTACTGGGGCTTCTCCGTCCAGATCGAAGCCGAAAGGCCGGGAACAGGTACAGGGACGAGCCCCAGGGGCGACGGTCCCGATTGGGCCACCCCCACGGTGACCCCCGCCAGGACTGACAGAAGGAGCCATCTACGCATCTCGATCACCTCTACCCGATATACACGCCCCGCCTGGGTGAGGTTCGCTGGCTCGCCGGGGGAGGGGGGGCTATCATCGCGGCATGACGCGGGGTAAACGGCTTGGGATCCGACGGATCACCGGCGAGCGCCTCCGACGGGCGGTGACCGCCGGGGCGCGGAAGGTCATCGCTCAGGCTGATCATCTCGACCAGATCAACGTCTTCCCGGTTGCTGACTTTGACACAGGGAAGAACCTCGCCGTGACGATGGGGGCGATCCTCCACATCCCCCAGGGGCTCCCCTGGCGGCCGGTGGGGGAGATGGCCCGGGAGCTGGCCACCGCAAGCTTGCGCGGGGCGCGTGGCAACTCGGGCGTCATCTTCGCCCAGTTCTTCCACGGACTGGCGGAAGGACTGGGAGGGGCGAGCGTGGCGGACGGGCCGCTCTTTGCCCAGGCCCTTGCCCGGGCCGCAGCCCGCTCCCGTCAGGCGCTGGCCGAGCCGAAGGAGGGGACAGTCCTCACCGCCATCGCCGCCTTTGCAAACCGCGTGGAGGAGCTCGCCAGGGACACGGAGGATTTCATTCCCCTCATGCACAACGGGCTCGCTGCCGCGGAGCTGGCGCTGGCGAAGACCCCCTCCTTTCTTCCCGTCCTCCGTGACGCTGGCGTCGTCGATGCCGGGGCGCTGGGGTTCGTGCGGTTCGTGGAGGGGATCGTCCACTCCATCACCACTGGGAAGATGGAAGAGGTATCCCTTGTTGGGGCGAACCAGCCCCTCGACCGACCGACCGTGAAGTACGACCCGGAGGCGATCACGTTCCGGTACTGCACGGAGTGTGTTGTGGAGGGAGACGGGATGGAGCTGGAGGCGATCCGGGAGGTCCTCGGGTCGCTCGGGGACTCGGTGGTGGTTGCGGGCTCACCGGAGTTCCTCCACCTGCATGTGCGCACGAACGCGCCGGCCCGGGTGCGGGAGCTGGCGGCCGCGTTCGGGACCGTGGCCCGGGAGAAGGTGGATGACATGTGGGTCCAACACGCGGAGTCCGCCGCGGAGTCCGCCAAAGCTGGATTGGCCCTCGTCGTGGACACGTCGTGCGATCTCCCGGAGTTCCTCATGACCCGCCACCGGATCGCTATCGTCCCGGTGCGGGTCCGCGTGGGGACGGACGAGTTCCGGGACCGAACCGAGCTCACCGTGCGCGGGTTCTGCGGGCGGGTCCAGTCCGGTGCGGAGACGAGCACGTCCCAACCGCCACCGGCGGACTTCCTGGACGCGTTCGTGCACCTCGGGCGTCGGTTCCCGAGCATCCTCGCCCTCGTTCTGGCCAAGGACTTGTCCGGGACGTGGAATTCCGCGTCTCAAGCGGCCCGGGAGGCGGCGGGGACCGGTTGCGAGATCGCGGTGGTGGACTCGGGGACCCTTTCTGGGGGGTTGGGGCTCGTGGCGTGGGCGGTGGCGCGGGGGATCGAGGCGGGCCTCCGCCTGCGTGAGGCGGCGCAATTGGCGCGGGAAGCGGCGAAACGCGTCGTGTTCTGGGCAGCGCTCCCCGATTTCCGATCCCTGGCGCGGTCGGGGCGGGCCCCGTGGGCGGTGGGGTGGCTCTCCGAGCGAACGAAGCTTGGGTTGGTGGCTGCAGTGGGACAGGGCCGGATTCGCCCGGTGGGGGCCGGGGTTGGGCGGGGAGGGCTCATGGCGCGGTTGGCCGCCCTGGGCGCCACGGCGGCACGGGCGATGGAGGTTCCGACGGGGATCATTCCCCACGCGATGGCGATCGGAGCCGCGGAGGCCCTCGCTGGGCGCCTGAGGGCGGCGATCCCCTCTCCTCGGCTCGACATCCACCTCGTGGACGCCTCCCCCGCCCTCGTTGCCCATGCCGGGTTGGGTGCGTTCGGGTTGGCTCTCCTTGACATGGGATGGGTGGCGAGGCGGATCGTGGCCCTGGGAGGGAACGGATGATCGCGGCTTCCTACTTCCTTGTCGCCCTGGTGGGCTACCTTGTGGGAGGGATCCCCACCGCCTACCTCGCCGGCCGCCTGCGGGGGGTCGACATCCGCTGCCACGGGTCGGGGAACGTGGGGGGGACCAATGCCCTGCGCGTCCTGGGGTGGAAGCTTGGGGTCCCGGTGATGGTCCTTGACGTGGGGAAGGGCTACCTCGCCACCGCGTTCCTCCCCCGCCTCCCCGTGTGGGGAGGGGAAGCCGTGTCCCTCGCCCTGGCTGCGGGGTTGGGGGCGATCCTCGGGCACGTGTTCTCGCCGTACCTGCGGTTCCGAGGGGGGAAGGGGGTGGCGACGGGGGCCGGGGTCGTGCTCGCCCTCGCCCCCCTGCCCGCGGCCCTGTCCGCGGCTGCGTTCGTCCTGGCCGTGTTCGGGACGGGGATCGTGTCCTTGGGGTCCCTGTCCGCCGCGGCGACCCTCCCCGTGGGGGCGTTCCTCCTCGATCGCTACGCGAACCATCCCATCCCCGTGGAGGTCCGTGCCCTCACCCTCGGCCTCGCTGTCTTCGTCTTCTACACCCATCGCTCCAACATCCGTCGCCTCATCGCCGGCCGGGAGAACCGGTTCCGACGTCTGTGGGAGCGAAAAGGGGGATGAGAGCGCCAGCTGCTCAAGGGGTCACGTGTGTCGCCCCGCCGTTGTGAACGGAGGTGGGGGGAGTAGAATGCTCTCCTGGGGTGGCGCCCCGCTTTGCGCCCCGGGGCTGTGATGGGAACGGAAGAAGTAAGGGGGGAGGGTGAAGGTCGCGGAGAGGCGCATCGCCGAGTGGTGGGAAGCACCGGGGATCGAGGGCCGCGAGGCATTTGATGAGGAAGTCCTCTACTTGAACAGCCTTGTCGAGGAGATCTCCCTCCCCCGGTGGGCGATCCTCGTGCGGGACCGGATGCCGCGGTGGGGGTTTGAGCCCTGCTCGCACCGGTTCCTCGAGGGGCTGGAGCAGGTCCTGACCATGATCGGTGCCGGGCGGGCCGGCCCGCGGTGCGGAGGGTGTGGGGACCTCCCGTTGCCCGTACAGCGCAAGCTCGACCTCGTGGGGCGAGCGTTCGTGAAGTGGGCGGAGGATGGCAAAGGGAGCGGGTCGCTCGGGAAGCTCCTCGGGACCCGCACTCCGGAACGGGCCGAGGCCGCTCGCGCGGTGGGAGAGGTCGTTCTGGCGATCGGGGAGGGGCCAGCGGTGGTGGACGCGACCCTCGACCGGTGGGCCGAACGGGCGGCATCCCCCCTCGTGCGTTCCCTCGTGGACAAGGAGGAGTCCCCGCTGACCCTGCTCGCGCACCATCCCTGTGCCTATACCCTCCTCTGGAACATGGATCGCCTCGCTCACAGCATCGGGAACGAGGAGCCGCCATCCGTTCTCGTTTGCACCCCCGCCCTTCGCGTCGCACCCAAGCTCGACCCGGAAAGGATCTTCACCCTCCGCGCCATCGGGGGGTCCCTCGCCCGCTGGCTCCAGGACGAGCTGCCGGGGACGGGCCTCGACGAGAGGGTGCACGCCCTCGTCGGCCCACGCGACCCCGTGCGGCGGTGGCTCGTCGCCTCCCTCTACAAAACCCTCAAGCTGTGGCAGATCCATCTGGACAAGGTTCTCGGCGAGAAACACGACTACCTGTCCCTCATCTAGGGTTGCGCACGCCGCCGCGCGAGCTACCCTCAGCCCCAGCATGGCGACGTTCATCCTCGTTGAACATCCCCTCATTCGGGCCAAGCTCACCCGGCTCCGCGACCGGCGCACGGATCGGCTCCAGTTCCGCCAGATCCTCGAGGAGCTCACCGCGCTCATGGTGTACGAGATCACGCGAGACTTCCCGTTGCGGGAGGTGGAGGTAGAGACCCCGCTGGAGCGGACGGAGGGGGTGGAGCTGGCCCGGCCGGTGGTCCTCGTCCCCGTCTTGCGGGCGGGGATCGTGATGCTCGATGGAGTCCTATCCCTCATCCCCAGCGCCCGGGTCGGCCACATCGGGATCTACCGCGATCCGAAGAGCCTGGCGCCGGTGGAGTACTTCGCCAAGCTCCCTGCCCAGCTCGAGGACGCGCTCGTGATCGTGGTCGATCCGATGCTTGCCACCGGGGGGTCGGCAGGCCGCGCGGTGCAGATCGTGAAGGAGCGGGGAGCACAGGATGTCCGCTTCCTGTGCCTCGTCGCCGCTCCGGAGGGGCTGCGCGCGATCCAGGAGCTCCATCCCGATGTCCCCGTGTACGCCGCGGCCCTCGACCGCGAGCTCGATGCCCACGGTTACATCCGCCCTGGGCTCGGAGATGCGGGGGACCGCCTGTTCGGGACCTGAGGAGGGTGGAGATGAAACGGTGCGCGCTCGTGACCGGTGGTTCGCGGGGGATCGGCGCAGCGGTGGCGGTCAAGCTCGCGGCGCGTGGCTACGACGTCGCCCTGAGCTACCGCACCCAGCGCACCCCGGCCGAAGAGGTGGCGGCGGCCGTGCAGCGCCTGGGGAGGCGGGCGCTGATCCTCCAGGCCGATCTGGCCGATCTGGACCAAGCGCGGACCCTCGTCCACGCCGCCGCGGAGGGGCTCGGGGCACTCCACATCCTGGTGAACAACGCGGGCTACGTGCAACGGATGCCGTGGGAGGACCTCTCGTTGGAGGATTGGGAGCGGATGATCCGGGTGGGCCTCACCTCCGCGTTTGTCTGCTCGCGGTGTGCGGTCCCGTACATGCGCGAGGCGGGGTTTGGCCGGATCGTGAACGTCTCTTCCCTGCGTGCCCTCACCGGAAGCGCCCACGGCGTCCACTACGCGGCGGCCAAGGCTGGGCTGCTCGGCCTCACGAGATCCCTTGCCCTCGCCCTGGCCCCGATGGGGATCACCGTGAACGCGGTGTGCCCGGGCTTCGTCGCCACCGCGATCAACGAGGAGGCCCTCGCCACCCGCGGCGACGAGATCCGGGCCCAGATCCCGCTCGGGCGGGTGGCGAGCGCGGAGGAGATCGCGGCCGTGGTCGCGTTCCTGTGCTCGGAGGAGGCGAGCTACATCACGGGGGAGACGGTGTCCGTGAATGGCGGCCTCCGCATGGGATAGGGAATGGACCTCGACAGAGTCGGGCTGTCCACCTTCCTCTGGACGGGGATGAGCGTGGAAAGATGGGTGGAGCTCGCCGGGGAGCTCGGCTTGGGGGGGGTCGAGCTGCGGGCTGACCCGCGGGCTGCTTTCCCGCCGGAGCTCGCCCCGACCGATCGGCGGCGGCTGCGCCAGGGCTTGGCGGAGAAGGGGCTGTGGTGCACGGTCCACGTTCCCATCTACGGGGTCAACCTCGCCTCCCCAGTGCCGTCGCTGGCCGCGGCGGCGCTGGGGGAGGTGGTCGGGGCCGTGGACCTCGCTGCCGATGTCGGCGCGGAGCTCGTCGTCGTCCATCCAGGGCATGTGGACCCTGACTACCTGCCCCTCGATGGTGAGCGCGATCGCGCCGCGCAGAGGTTCCGGTTTGCGCTGGAGGTCATCCTCGCCCGGGCGCGGCGGCGGGGGGTCGAGGTAACGGTGGAGAACAAGCAGCGCTCCCCAGGCTGGGACATGGTGCACACCGCGGCCGAGCATCGGGTGGTGCTCGACTTGTTTCCTGCCCTCGGGGCGTGTTTGGACTTCGGCCACCTGCACACCACAGGCGGGGAGCCTGCCCCCTATGTGGCGGCGCTCGGGGAGCGCCTTGTCCACGTCCACCTCCACGACAACCGTGGGGAGCGGGACGAGCACCTGCCCCTGGGCGCGGGGACTGTCCCGTGGCAGGCGGCGCTGGCTGCGCTTGAGAGGGGAAGGTACGGGGGGAGGATCGTCCTCGAGATCCCCGACCCGGCCGGGGTGCGGGAGTCGGTGGCTGCGGTGCTCAAGCGATGAGGGTCCCCCGCTGGTACTGGGCGTTCGTCCTCGCCAATGCCGCGATGGGAGCGGCCTCGCCCCTCCTCCCCCTCTACGCGTACTACCTGGGGGGGACGGCCGGCGATGTGGGGATGTTGGCCGCGGTGGGGAGCATGATGAACGTCGCGGCAAGCCTGGTGTGGGGGCGGCTCCTCGACGCCACGCGGCGTCGTCGGCTGTTCGTGGTGTTCGGTTTCCTCGGGGTGGCGATGGCCTACTTCGCCCTGCCCGCCATCACCCGCGTGCCCCAGCTCTACCTCGTCAACGGCTGGGCCGCCTTCTCGTGGATGGCCGGGTCGTCGGTGGCGTTCCTCCTTGTCCTTTCCGGATTTCCCAGGGAGCAGTGGGAGGGGGAAATCGCTCGGTTCAACGTCCATTGCGGGGTAGGGTGGACGGTTGGCCTCGCGGTGGGGGCAAGCTGGACGACGCTCGTCGTGCGCTTCGTGGGGGAAGGCTGGGGTCTCCGTTCGCTGGGATTCATCGTCGGCGCCCTCTCGGTGGGCGCGATCGTGGTCGGCTTACGCCAGATCCGCGAGCCGGAGGTGGGCGTCCACCGCCCCTCGTTCCGGGACGCGGTTGTCGCGGTGGGAAACTTCCTCTATGAACGATTCCGCACCGCTCCGATCCAGCTCTACGAGGCGCTCCGCCCGTCCCAACTCCTGCGGTTCATGCAGGGGCGCACGGCGTTCGGGCCGGACCTCATCCTGTGCTACTACGCGGCGATGCTCGCCTTCATCGGGTTCTCGATGGTGTTTGCCCCGTTCCCGGTGTTCGTGCGCCACAAGCTGGGATGGTCCAGCGAGCTCGTGTTCGCCCTGAACGTGGCTCACCATGGGGTGAGCGTGCTCGCGTTCGGGTTGGCGCGGAAGGCGGTCGCACGGTGGGGCCATCGCCCGGCAGCGGCGCTGGCCCTCCTCGGACGGGCGGGGATGTTCGTGGGTTTCGCCTTGGCCACCCCGGAGGTCGCCCGGTGGCTTCTGCCCGTCCTGTGGGGCGTGGCGGGGGCGACCTGGGCGTTCTTCCAGCTATCGGTGACGGCGATCGTGTCCCGGCTGTCGCCGTCCGGGGTTCACGGCCAAGCCCTCGGCATCTACAACGCTGTTGCCGGGTTGGGGAACGTCCTGGGGGCGCTTGCCGGGGGGTATATCGCGGATTTCCTCGGGTTCCCCGCCGCGTTCCTCCTCGCGGCGCTGTTGATGGTGGTGACGCTTCCTATCTTCCTCGTCGAGGGGCGCCCCGTCGCGTGAGGGGCTACTTCTCCTTCTTTCCCATCTCCACGACGGCCATCCCGTTGTAGTACCCACAAGCCGGGCACACGCGGTGAGGGAGGCGGAACTCGTGGCACTGGGGGCACGACGTGGCGGGCACCATCCGCGCCCGCCAGTGGGTGCGGCGCAGCCGCACCTCGCGATGGGATCTCCGTGACTTGGGTACTGCCGCCATCGGTTCCTCCTTTAGGTTTGTTCCCATTGTGCCGCCGGCCGCTCCAAGATCAAGGTCACCGGCCCGTCGTTGACGAGGGCGACCTCCATCCGCGCTCCGAACAGGCCGCTTTGGACGGGGACACCTTGGGCGCGCAGCGCGGCGAGGAAGGCCTCGTAGAGGGGAGATGCCTCAGGGCTCGGCGCGGCGCGGTCGAACCCCGGCCGCCGCCCGCGGGACGCGTCGCCGTAGAGGGTGAACTGGGACACGCACAGGATCTCGCCCCCGATGTCGCGAAGGGAGTGGTTCATCCGTCCCTCCTCGTCGGGGAACACACGCAGGTTGGGGATCTTCTCGGCCCAGAACCGGACCTCGTCCGGACCATCCTCTCTCCCCAGTCCCACGAAGAGAAGCAGTCCGCATCCGATTCGGGCTACCTCGCGGCCGCCGCTGCGGACGCTCGCCTCCTTCACCCGCTGCAGGACGATGCGCATCCGCTCTACGGGCGGAGGGAGCGCATGTGGGCGGCCAGCCGCCGCAGGTCGTCGACGGACAACCCATCGAGGAGGTGGCCGATCTCGCGCAGGAGATCGTTCCGCTCCCGCTCCTGGCGTGTGCGCTCGCGAAACGCCTGCTCGGCCAGCCGGTGCGCGGCGTGGTTGATCTCCCGCTCCACGAAGTTCACGCGCCACCGGGGGAGCCGGGCAAGGAGATCGAGGGCGTTCCGGTTCAGGAGTTCGAGGTGGGGCTCGCGGACCTGGTAGAACCCATTCACCTGGTTCGCGACGAGCTGATTGTCGGTGAGGAACACGGTTTCGTCCGGCGAGAGCTCGATCGCGAGGCGGATCCCCTCCAGGAGGGCCTTATACTCTGCGACGTTGTTCGTCGCCCGCCCGATGAGCTTCGACACTTGGTCCAGGACCTGCCCCTTGTCGTCGGTGACGAGGACCCCAATCGCGGATTCCCCGGGGTTCCCACGGGAACTGCCATCCACGTTCACGAAGATCTTCCTCATCCCTCCTCCTCAACCAGCGACCACGCACCGCTGCGCTGACCTGTGGGCCCGGCAGGGTTTGAACCTGCGACCAACCGGTTATGAGCCGGCTGCTCTACCCCTGAGCTACGGACCCGCCTGCTCATGGTAGTCATCTCCTCTGCGGACGGCAACCCTGTTCAGGGCTCGCCGACCTGCGGCGACGACGGCGGCGGGGGTGATCCCGAACTCCTGAAGGAGGACCGGCCCGGGGGCGCTGGCCCCGAACGACGACAGCCCCACGATTTCCCCGTCCAAGCCCACGTAGTGCTCCCACCCCAGCTGGATCCCAGCCTCGACCGCCACCCGCGCTCGGACCTGGGGAGGGAGGATCTGGTCCCGGTAGTCACGCGGCTGGCGCTCGAACAGATCCCAGCTAGGGAGCGCTACGACCCGCACCCGGACTCCGTCCCGCGCCAACTCCTCCCCGGCGTCAAGCGCGACGTGGACCTCCGAGCCGGTTGCGATGAGGATTAGCTCAGGATCTCTCCCAGGTGCGCTCTCCCAGAGGATGTACCCCCCCCGGTGCAGGCCGTCAGGGGAAGCAAGACGGGTCCGGTCGAGGAGGGGGAGGTCCTGGCGGGTGAGGATGAGAACCGTGGGGCCATCCCGGCGGAGGAGGGCGGCCCGCCACGCCTCGACGGTCTCCCCGGCGTCCGCGGGCCGGATCACGGTCAGGTTAGGAATCGCCCGCAACGCGAGCAGGTGCTCAACCGGCTGGTGGGTCGGGCCGTCCTCGCCGAGGGCGATCGAGTCGTGGGTGAACACGAACACGACCGGCTCGTGCATGAGGGCGGCCAAGCGGAGCGGGGGGCGCATGTAGTCGGAGAAGGCGAGGAACGTGCCGGTGAACGGCTGCAGCCCGCCGTGGCGGGCCATCCCCACCGCGATCGCCCCCATCGCGTGCTCGCGGACCCCGAAGTGGATGTTGCGTCCTCCGTAGCTCCACCCCCCGCCCACCTCGCCCTGCCGGTCCGCCGGCCCGGGCGGGGGGCCGAAGTCCCCCTCGCCCTTGAGCCAGGTGAGACACGAGGGGTTGAGGTCCGCCGACCCACCCACGAGCTCGGGTACAGCCTGGGCGAGGCGCTGCAGGACCGCCTCCGAGGCCTTGCGGGTCGAGATCCCCTTCTTCCCGGGGGGGAACGAGGGGAGATCCGCGTCCCAATCCGGAGGCAGCTCGCCGCCCAGCCGGCGGAGAAGGTCCCGGGCAAGCTCCGGATGGGCCGCCCGGTAGCGCTGGATGAGCTTGTGCCAGCGCTCCTCTTCCTCCCTCCCGCGGCCCGCCGCTTCCGCAAGCCGCTCCCGCACCCCATCGGGGACGAGGAACATCGGCTCCTCGGGCCAGCCGAGGGCCCGTTTCGCCCCCCGCAGCTCCTCCTCCCCGAGGGGGGAGCCATGGGCATGGAACGTGCCCGCTTTGGTGGGGGCACCGTGGCCGATCGTCGTCGAGATCACGAGGAGGGAAGGGCGATCGCGCGCTTCAGTGGCCTCGCGGAGGGCGCGGTCGATCGCCGCAAGGTCCTCGCCATCCGGTACCTCCGCCACGTGCCACCCCTGCGCGGCGAACCGTGCTCCCACGTCCTCGGTGAACGCGAGCTCGGTGGAGCCAGCAAGAGAGATCCCGTTCCGGTCGTAGAGGACGATGAGCTTCCCGAGGCGGAGGTGACCGGCCAGGGCACACGCCTCGGCGGAGATCCCCTCCATGAGGTCCCCGTCGCTGGCGAGCACGTACGTGCGATGGTCCACGACCGGGCACCCGGGGCGGTTGAACCGTGCGGCGAGGTGGGCCTCAGCGATCGCCATCCCCACTGCCATCGCCAGCCCCTGGCCCAGGGGGCCGGTCGTCACCTCCACCCCCGGGGTCAGCCCGGCCTCAGGGTGACCTGGGGTCCGACTTCCCCATTGCCGGAACCTCTTGAGCTCGTCCAGCGGCAGGTCGTAACCGGCGAGATACAGCAGCGCGTAGAGGAGGGCCGATCCGTGCCCCGCGGAGAGGACGAACCGATCCCGGTCCGGCCAAGCGGGGTCGTAGGGGTTGTGCTTGAGATGGCGGGTCCACAGGACATACGCCATCGCCGCTGCCCCGAGGGGAAGCCCGGGATGGCCGGACTTGGCCCGCTCCACCATGTCCGCGGCGAGGAAACGCAGCGCATTCACGGCGCGCCGGTCCTGCTCTGTCCAGATCGTAGGCCCCTCCACGGGGCGCATTATAGCCGCTCGCATTGGGGGGCCGCGATTGGCAGCGCGTACCCGTTCGCTCTATCCTTCGGACGTGGCTACCGATCGCTACGCCCTGTTGCCGATGAAGGGCCTCTGGGCCCAGCGCGCCGTGCTCGCGCGCTGGCTTGCGGTGGAGCTCGCGGCGCTCCAGGCCCTGGAGGAACTGGGGATCGTCCCGGCGGGGACGGCGGGCCGCGTCCGGGCCCGGGCGAAGGTCCCCGAGGAGCGCGTCCGGAGGTTGGAGGAGGAGATCGGGCACGATCTCGTCGCGTTCCTGTGGGCGGTGGAGGAAGAGGTGGGGCCCGATGGACGATGGCTCCACTACGGCCTCACCTCGTCCGATGTCAAGGATACCGCGTTGTCCCTCGCCCTCGTGGAGGCCCTCGATCTCCTGCTTGGCAAGGCGGATCGCCTCGGGGATGCGTTGTGGGATCTCGCGGATCGGCACCGGGACACGCCGATCCTCGGCCGGACCCATGGGCAGTGGGCGCAGCCGACCACGTTTGGGCTCAAGGTCCTCGCTTGGTACGACGAGTTGGGACGGGTCCGGGCCCGCCTCGCACGGGCCCGGGAGGGGATCGCGGTGGGGAAGCTCTCCGGCGCGGTGGGAACCCATGCCCACTTCCCCCCCCAGGCCGAGGAGAGGGCCCTCGCCGCGCTCGGGCTCCGGCCGTGCCCGGTGGCGACCCAGGTCATCGCCCGCGACCGGCACGCCGAGGTCCTGTTCTCCCTCGCCTCGGCGGCGTCGCTCGTGGAGAAAATCGCCCTTGAGGTACGGAACCTGTCCCGATCCGAGGTGGCGGAGGTCGCGGAGGGTCGTCCGGAGGGCTCATCGGCGATGCCTCACAAAGAGAACCCCATCCGTTCCGAGCGCCTGTGTGGGCTGGCGCGGGTGGTGCGCGCCTCGCTGGGGCCGGCGTTGGAGGACAATGCCCTGTGGCACGAGCGGGACATGTCCCACTCCTCGGTGGAGCGGGTCCTCTTCCCGCAGTGCTTCACCCTCACGGACTACATGCTCGAGCGGGCGCGGGGCCTCGTCGTCGAGCTCCGGGTCTTTCCGGAGCGGATGCGTGCCCGGATCGAGGAAGCGCGGGGATTGCCGTTCTCGGAGGGGCTGCTCCTGGCTCTCGTCCGCGCCGGGATGGGCCGGCGCCAGGCCCACGAGCTCGTGGCCCACCTCGCCGACCGGGCGCGCACAACGGGGAACGGCCTCGCTCAGGTGGCGGGGGAGGATCCCCTCGTCCGGGAGACGCTCGGCGAGGAGGAGTGGCGTGACCTGTTCGACCTCCCCACGGTCCTCCGCCGCGTGGAGGAGGCGTTCGACCGGGTGCGAAGGGGGAGCTATAATACCCGTGGAGACCGCGATGCCTGAACGAACATGGATCTGCCGCCCCATCCTGCCCCTCCAGGGGCAGGGATAACTCTCTCCAGCGTTTTGTGGCGTTCCCAAGCAAGGTCCAAGGCCATGGTCTGTTGCGCGTTCGAAGGAGGAGCGGGTGGGGTTCACGAAGCTTGAGGCGGATCCAGTGCGCCGCGAACGGGTGGTGCTGTCGTTCTGGGAGGAGAAGCGCGTTTTCTCGCGGTCAGTGGAAGGGAGGTGGGGTCGTCCCCGGTACGTGTTCTACGAAGGGCCCCCCACCGCCAATGGGCGTCCCCACATCGGGCACCTCTTGGCGCGACTGCAGAAGGACCTCTTCCCCCGCTACCACACCATGCGGGGCCGACGGGTGGAACGGAAGGCGGGGTGGGATTGCCACGGCCTCCCCGTGGAGCTCGAGGTGGAGAAGGAACTCGGGATCAGCACCAAGGCCGACATCGAGCGCTACGGGGTGGAGCGGTTCGTCGCCCGGTGCAAGGACTCCGTGCACCGCTACATCCGCGCCTGGGAGGACATGATCCGTCGGATGGGGTTCTGGATCGATCTCGAACATCCCTATGCCACGTACCACGATGACTACATCGAGACCCTGTGGTGGGAGCTCAAGGAGATCCACGCCCGGGGGCTTCTCTACCGCGGTCACAAGGTCCTCCCCTACTGCCCCCGCTGCGGGACGTCCCTCTCCTCCCACGAGGTGGCGCAGGGGTACCGGCGGGTTGCCGATCCCTCCGTGTTCGTCCGGATGCCGCTGCGTGGCGATCCGGATGTTTCCTTACTGGTGTGGACCACTACCCCCTGGACGCTCCCCGCCAACGTGGCCTTGGCCATCCACCCCGACGCCCAGTACGCCGAGGTCCAGCACGAGGGAGAGCGGCTGATCCTTGCTGAATCCCGGGTCTCCTCGGTGCTAGGGGACGACGTGAAGGTCGTTCGTCTCTTCCCGGGGCACGCGCTTCTCCACCGCCACTACGACCCCTTGTACGGGTTGGCGCGCAGGGAGGATGCGTATCAGGTATGGCCTGCTGAGTTCGTGTCGCTGGACGAGGGGACGGGGATCGTCCACATCGCCCCCGCGTTCGGGGAGGAGGACTACGAGCTCGGTCAGGAGCTTGGCCTTCCCCTCCTCCAACCGGTGGACCGGAGGGGGCGGTTCACCGGCGAGTTCCCCCTCGCTGCCGGCGCCTTCGTGAAGGATGCGGATCCGATCATCCTCCAGGACCTCGCGGCCCGGGGGCGCCTGCTTCGGGCGGAGACCTACGAGCACGACTACCCGTTCTGCTGGCGGTGCGATACGCCGCTCCTGTACTACGCCCTCGACTCGTGGTTCATCGCCACCACCCAAGCCAAGGACGAGATCCTCGCGGCGAGCGAGGCGATCTCCTGGCACCCTGCGCACGTCGGGGAGAGCCGGTTCGGCGATTTCCTCCACTCGATGCGGGACTGGGCCCTGTCCCGCGATCGGTACTGGGGGACCCCGCTCCCGGTCTGGATCTGTGATGGGTGCGGAGAGGTGCGGGTGGTCGGGTCCCGGAGGGAGCTCGTGGAGCACGCCGTGGACCCCGAGCTGGCCCGCGCGGTGGAGCTCCATCGGCCGCACGTGGATCGGGTCGAGCTCCGCTGCCCCTGCGGGGGGGCAATGCGCCGTGTCCCGTACGTCCTCGATACCTGGTTCGACTCCGGCTCGATGCACACCGCCCAGTGGCACTACCCGTTCGAGAACGAGAAGCGGTTCAAGGAGTCCTATCCCGCGGACTTCATCAGCGAAGGTCTTGACCAGACTCGGGGCTGGTTCTACACGATGCTCGTCACGGGGGTCCTCCTCCACGGATCCGCCCCGTACCGGAACGTCCTCGTGACGGGGATGGGGCTCGACGCCGAGGGCCAGAAGATGAGCAAGTCGCGGGGGAACGTGCTCGACCCGATGCCGATCGTCGAGGCCCATGGGGCGGATGCGATGCGCTGGTACCTCGCCTCCGAATCCGCGCCCTGGAACGAGCGGCGGTACACGGAGGACGGGGCCCGCCAAGCCCGGTTCGGGATTCTCGACACGGTGCGGAACTGCCACGACTTCCTCGTCCTCTACGCGGGGATCGACGGGTTCACCCCGGGGATGGCCGTCCCTGCCGAGCGTACGGCCCTCGATCGGTGGCTCCTGTCCCGGCTGGGGGCGGTGGTGGAAGGGGTCACAGCCGCCCTCGATGGCTACGACCCCCTCGGGGCGACGCGCGAGGTTGCTGCTCTGGTCGACGATCTCTCCAACTGGTACATCCGGCTGTCCCGCCCTCGGTTCTGGGGGGAGGGGTTGACGCAGGACAAGCTCTGCGCCTACAGCACCCTGTACGAGGCCCTGAAGGCCCTCTCTCTCCTCCTCGCCCCGTTCACCCCGTTCCTCGCCGAGGCGATGTGGGCGTCCCTGCGCACGGAGGAGGACCCGGAGAGCGTCCACCTCGCGGACTGGCCGGAAGGGTTCCCCCGCGATCGCGCACTCGAGGCCCAGATGAACCGGATCCGGGCCGTGGCGTCGCTGGCCCTCGCCGCTCGCAACCGGGCCAAGGTCAAGGTGCGTCAACCCCTCCCAGCCCTCCACGTCCAGGCCCGGGAAGGGGACGAGGCGATCCCTGAGGAGCTGTGGCAGTTCCTCCGTGAGGAGGTGAACGTGGTGCGGGTCTCCCTGGAGCGTGACCTCACCTCCTATCAGGTCCCGAAGGTGGTCCTCGACTTCCGGCGGGTGGGGCCCCTGTATGGGGACCGCGCCCCGGAGATCGCCCATGCCGTCGCCGCGCGCGATCCGCGGGAGTTCGCCGCGGCCCTCGATCGGCAGGGCCACGTGGACCTCGCCGTCGCTGGGGAGACGTTCCGGTTGACGCCCGACCTGCTGAAGGTGGAGTGGCAACCCGCCGAGGGCTACGCCGTGTTCGCGGGGGCGGACGGGGCAGTGGCCCTCGATCTGCGCCTCGACGACGAGCTTCGTGCGCGGGGGGATCTGCGGGAGCTCGTCCACCGGCTACAGCTGGCGCGGAAGGACGCGGGGTTCCATGTGACAGACCGGATCGAGATCGGCTACGAGGGAGACCTGGCGGACCTCTTTCGCCGTTTCTCCCGCGAGATCGCCGACGAGGTCCTCGCCGTGGGCCACCGCGCGGGGAAGCTCGCCGGGGCCGAGCACGAGGTCACCCTCGACGTCCACGGGCGACGGGGACGGGTCTGGCTGCGAAGGAGGAGCTGATGGGGGCGATCGCCGTGATCGGGGCCCAGTGGGGGGACGAGGCGAAGGGGAAGATCGTCCATCACCTGTGCCGGCGGGCGCGGATGTGCGTGCGGTTCAACGGGGGAGCGAACGCCGGGCACACGGTGGAGGATGCCCGGGGGACGGCTCGCCTCCACCTCGTCCCGTGCGGGGCGCTCTACCCGGGGTGCCAGGGCGTGATCGGGCACGGGGTCACCGTCGACCCATGGGTGCTCACCGACGAGCTGGGAGGGATCCTCGCCCAAGGGCGATCCCACCCGGAGCTCCTCCTCTCGGAGCGAGCCCATCTTGTCCTTCCCCACCACCGGCTGGAGGAGGAGAGGGAGGGGGTGGCGGAGCGCCTCGGGACCACGCGCCGCGGGGTGGGGCCTTGCTACGCGGATCGTGCCGCCCGCCGCGGCCTCCGCCTCGCCGACCTCGCCGACGAGCGACGGGTGAGGGAACACCTCCGGGCGGCCCGCGTGGCCGGGGACGGATTCGATCCCGAGCAGGTGGTGGAGGATCTCCTCCGGTTCAGGGAGAGGTTCGCGGCGCACATCGGCGATGCCCGGGCGGCGATCGCTGGCGCCCTCGAGCGGGGGGAGGGGGTCGTGTTCGAGGGGGCGCAGGGGACGCTCCTCGATCTCGACTTCGGCACCTACCCCTACGCGACCTCGTCCACGACCACCGTCCACGGCATCGGGTGGGGGACGGGGATCTCCACCGCCCGGGTGGAGCGGGTGCTCGGGGTGACGAAGGCCTACACGACCCGCGTTGGGGAAGGGCCGTTCCCAACGGAGGAGAGAGGGGAGATCGGGGACCGGCTGCGGACGGCGGGGAGGGAGTACGGCGCGACCACGGGCCGCCCCCGCCGCTGTGGGTGGCTCGACCTCGTCGCCCTGCGCTACGCCCACGCGGTGAACGCGTTCACCGAGCTTGCTCTCACCAAGCTGGATGTCCTCTCCGGGCTCCGCGAGATCCGGGTCGCGGTGGGCTACCGGATCGGAGGGCAGAGGGTCACGGGGTTCCCGCCTCGGGCCGAGGACCTGGCACGGGCCGAACCCATCTACGAGGTCCTCCGGGGCTGGGAGGAGGACATCGCGGGGATACGCGACTACGAGAGGCTTCCCTCCGCGGCGCGCCACTTCGTGCGGTTCGTCGAAGCCCAGGTGGGGGTTTCCGTGACGTTCATCGGCACCGGACCGGGGGAGGAAGCGATCATCGTGCGGGGACGCCGATGAGGATCGTCCGCTTCGGCCGGGGGACGTGGGGGATCGTGGAGGGGGGACGGGTCTGGGCAACCCGGGGCCCCGGTGGGGCCCCGACGGGGAGGAGGTACGACCTTGAGGACGTTCAGCTCCTCCCGCCCGCGCGGCCGACGAAGATCGTATGCGTCGGCCGCAACTGGCGGGACCACATCCGGGAGATGGGCCATCCCGACGAGGTGCCCTCCGAGCCAGGCCTGTTCCTCAAGGCCCCGAACGCCCTCGCCCATCCGGGGGCGGAGATCCCCTACCCCCCGTTCACACGGCTCCTCCACTACGAAGGGGAGCTCGCCGTCGTCATCGGCCGCCGGATGAAGGCTGTCCCCCCGGAGGAGGCTCTGGTTCATGTCCGCGGCTACACGTGCGCCCTCGACCTCACCGCGCGCGACCGCCAGCAGACCGACCTCCAATGGGTGCGCGCCAAGTCGGCTGACGGTTTCCTCCCGCTCGGGCCGTGGATCGCGACGGATCTCGATCCCCAGGCCCTATCCATCTGCACCCGCGTGAACGGGGAGCTTCGCCAATACGGCCACACCCGCGATATGATCTTCCCCGTGGCCGAACTCCTCTCCTACGTGAGCACGTTCATGACCTTGCTGCCGGAGGATGTGGTGCTGACCGGGACCCCGTCCGGCGTGGGCGAGCTCCATCCTGGGGACGGGGTCGAGGTGGAGGTGGAGGGGATCGGCTCCCTCTCTGTGCGCATCGTGTGAGGCAGCGCCCGGGGTTGATCCGGTCCCCTGTCGCGTCTATGATCCGATTCAGCACGAGGAGGAAGGGATGCAGAAGACGTATATGGCCAAGAAGGAAGACGCCGGGGTGACGTTTCGGCGCGCGTGGTACGTGGTGGATGCCACGGACCAGCCGCTCGGGCGGCTCGCCTCGAAGCTCGCCGTCGTCCTTCAAGGCAAGCACAAGCCCACCTACACCCCGTTCTTCGATGTGGGGGACTACGTGATCGTGGTCAACGCCGATCGGGTGCGCCTGACGGGGAAGAAGTGGGATCAGAAGATGCACTACCGCCACTCGGGGTACATCGGCCACCTCACCGCAACCCCCTACCGCGAGGTGCAGCGCCGCCATCCGGAGATCCCGATCAAGCTCGCGGTGCGGCGGATGCTCCCCAAGAACGAGCTCGGGCGGCGGATGCTGCGCAAGCTCAAGATTTACCCGGGGCCGGAGCATCCCCATCAGGCCCAGATGCCCGAGGCCCTGTCCCTGTAGCTTCCACGGGCCCGCCGGCGAGGTGATCTAGGTCCCCTCGGCCCAGGACAAAGCTGGGGCGAGGGGTCCGCTTCTTTCCTCGGGTCGTTCCCTTCCCGTGGGTAGTCTGTCCCTCCGAGACCATGAATCCGCTGGCGTGGGGGGTGATCCCAGTTACAGACGGAAACAGCGTTTGCGAGTAGACTTGCCGAGCTGGACAAGGTAAGGAGGTTGATGATGGTGAGGAAGATCAGCCTGTTGCTTTTGATTTCCCTGGTCACGGCATTGCCCTTGAGCGCACAGGGCTACTTCCAAGTGGCCCAGGGAGCGGTGAAGGCCGCCATCCCCCCCCTCGCGGGGGCGAAGACGGCCCAGGAGTTCTATGCGTACGATAGCACGCTATCCCGCAGCGCCAACGAGCTTGCCGAGACGGGGAACCTCGTTCTGTTCCTGTATCGAGAGCCGACAACCCTGAACCTGTATCTCTTCTTCATCCTCAACAAAGCGGACACCGGCGCGGGAGGAAACGTCCGGTTGACGCTGCGCGATTTCCCCCCTGGCGCGGGGTGGGTGGTCCAAGATGACGTGGGGAACTTTCTGAGGATCTTCTTCCCAGAGCTTAACGATGACTACATCCTCACGAACGGTGAATACCAGATCCTGTGGACGTGGGGCGACAACAGCACGGACGGTGGGGTGTTTGGGCCGCTTTCGGACGAGTTCAAGGTCACGATCGTCCCCGGCGCCTTCACCGGGATCCAGAAGATCGTGGTCAAGTCGGGGAACATCAATGCGCCGACCCGGCTTGAGCTCAACACCACGGAGACGATTGTCGTCCAGGGGATGAGGAACCAGCCGCCGGTGGCGAGGCTCGTCGTCACGCCTGCGGCCCCGCGGGCCCGCCAGCAGGTGACGTTCGATGCCTCGGGGAGCTACGATCCCGACGGGACGATCGTCGAGTACCGTTGGGACTTCAATGGGGATGGGGTGGTGGACCTCGTGAGCACGGAGCCGGTGGTGCGGTACGCGTACCTCGCCGGTGGGTCCTACGCCGTGCGCTTGACGGTCGTCGACAACACGGGGATGGAGACGTCCCACACGATGCCGCTGTCCGTCTCCCACCTCACCGTAACTGCAACCCGCTCCATCTCCACCACCACCGCCCTGCCTGGGTACACGTTCCGCGTTCAGGTGAGGATCCACACGGACCAGGATCTCGCCGGGGCGGGTCTTGACGAGAATCTGCCGGTGGGATGGGAGATCACGCCGATCAACAACGGGGGAGCGATCTTCAACCGGGCGGCACTACAGTGGGTGTTCCTGGAGACGATCAAAGCAGGAAGCGAACGGGTCATCATCTACGATGTGACCGTCCCGCGGGTGGAGCTGCTCGCTTCGATCCGGCTCCCGCAGCAGTTCTGCATCAGAGGTACGTTCCAGGCCAAGGTGCCGGAGTTCGAGCTTGAGGTGCTGGGGGAGTCCTGCTTCCTCGTGAACGACTGCCTGTCCGTCCTCGAAGCGGTGGCGCACCTCGTCCCGGCGACGATGCCCGGCGAGGAGGATCAGATCGATCTCCGCCTGTCGGAGATGATCACACTGGATCAGCTCGCGCGGGCCACGGAGCTGTGGCGCACGGACCGGCCCGTGGTGAAGGCCTGTGGGGAGCGGATCAGCCTCCACACCCTGAAGCTCATCGCTGCTTACGCGCAATCCTGTACCGCGATCGATCAGCCGTTGCCCACGATGCCCGTGCCGAACCTTCAGGCGCAGCGGTGGATCATCACCCCCATCCCGTGCGAGGGCGTGGTGATCGGGTTCTATGACTCAGCGGGCAACGTCGTGGGGAACATGTTCACGGTCAAGGTCGAGATCACCACCGACCGCGATGTGTACGGGGTGGGCCTTGATGAGGACCTCCCCATCGGGTGGCGGGTGACCCCGATCCAGAACGATGGCTTCATCTACAAGCCGGGCGTGGACCAGTGGGCCTTCCCCGGCGTCCTCAAGGCAGGCCAGACGAAGACGATCATCTACCAGGTCGAGGTCCCGCCCACGGTGACCGTGGAGACGACCCCGCCCGATCCGTGCAAGGTCATCTCCACGGCAACGGTCGTCGGCCGCGCCGACAGTGGGCACCCGTGTCTGGAGGTCGAGGTGACGGGGGCGAGCTGGATCGAGCTCACGGACTGCCTCAACGTGATCGTGGCCATCTCCCGGTGGGACGTGGTGCGCGACACGATCGATCTCTCGCTGTCCGACAAGATCACGTTCCCGCAAGTGCAGCGGGCGATCGCGTTCTGGCTCGAGGGGACGAGGGTGCCGCGGACCTGCCCCCCGGGGATCGTGGACTACGAGACGTTGAAGATGATCATCGCCCTGTGGCTCACAGGGACCCCGATCTGCGAGGTGTTGCCAGGGCGGGCGCCGGGGATCTGCGATTACTAGGGGCAAGGTAAGCTGGTCTTCCTCAGGATCGAAGGCGGCGGGGGCCGATGGCCCCCGCTTGCCACAACGAAGGAGGCAACGATGCGGCTGGTCACGGCGACCGCATGTTCGATGATGTTCGGGTTCCTTTCCCTGGCGGGCGGCCTCGGCCTGATCCCGTCGAGTGCGATCCCCCTTCCGGGGGCGGAGATCACCCTGCAGGTGGTGGGGGCGCCGGCCGGGGCCCAGTTCAAGTGGGACTTCGATGGCGATGGGCGACCCGACGCGACCACGAGCCAGCCGGGGGCGAGTTGGACCGTGCCCGCCGGCCCGTGGGAGGTCGTGGTGGAGGTCGTCCATGGCGGGCAACCTCTCGCGCGGCTCAGCACGATGGTGGTGGCCGATGCGCGAGGAGGGGCCATCCGCGAGGTCCGCTGGACTCAGAGCGCGGTGGAGGTCACGGTCACCTTCTTCGCGCGGACCCGGATCATGGGCCCGGGGCTGACGGTGGATGTCCCCCCAGGATGGGTGGTGACATCGCGCGATCCGAGCACCGTGAACGAGCAGGGGCAACTGGAGATCCTGCCTTCGTCCGCGATGGAGCTGTACCCAGGGCAGGAGCTTACCGTGAGCTACGTCATGTATCCCCCTTCGTCGGGGGCGCGGGCGCGGCTGATGGGTTGGGTCACGGGGTACGTGGCAATGGAAGGGGGAGTGGAACGGGTTGCGATCCCCGTCGCCGGCCCGGTGAGCTTCTAGGGAAGGGGCCGCGCCCGGTCCCATAGTTCGTCGAACAGGTGCCGCAACGGTAGCCCCAGCGCGGGAGCTCCCAGCACGGCGAGGCCCGCCTCCACGTTCTGGACGAGCGACGCGTAGGACCAGTTGGCGGAGCTGATCAGCACATCCTGGCTGTCCACGATTAGGCACTTGGCGTGGAGGGTGGTCTCGGGCGCGCCAAATCGGACCTGCGCCCCGCCGGTCGCGAGGTACGCCCCCGCAAGCTGGTTGTCCCGCGCGAGGTCCGGGAAGCCCTCTCCCCCCTCGAGGAGGACGGAGACCGCCACCCCCCGGCTCGCAGCCGCGCGCAGCTCCTCCACGATCCGGTTGGACGGGCTGTCCCCGTAGGCCGGGTAGTAACCCAACCGGTAGATGATGGCGCAGACGGACTCTTGAGCCTGGCGGATGAGACGGGGGATGAGCTCGGCATGGAGCCCTCCCTGGGGGAAGTCGAGGAGGGGGACCACGGCCGGTCGGGGCCACGGCGGCGGGGGAAGGTGCGCGCTCGCCTTGATCCGCCCCTCCCACAGGAGGTCGAAGAACGATCGGAACGCGGCCCCCACCTCCTCGTCCTCCACCGCCAGATCCAGCTGGACGCTCCGCGTGAGCGCCGAGGCCGTCCAATGGGTGGAGCCGACCACGACCCACCGCCGGTCCACGACGAGGAACTTCGTGTGGAGGGTCACCTGCGGATCGTCCCAGCGCACCACCACGCCCCGCTCCGCGAGGTGGGCGAACGCCGCCTGCTGCTCCCGGTAGGGCCCGTCCCCCCGCCGGTCGACGAGGACCCGCACCTCGGCCCCGCGGGCCGCCGCGGCGACGAGGGCCGCGACGAGGGGGGACGTGGCGCCGTCCCCCGCGTAGAGGCGGAGGTCGGACAGGGCAACGAGGACTTCCTCTGTTGCCGAGGCGATCCGTGCTGCGACGAACTCGAGGTACGTCCCGCGGTCGGGCGTGGTCGCCAACGGGATGATGGGGAGCGCCTGGGCGGTCCAGACAGCGAAGAAGAGCAGGATGGCCACGCGCTTCATCGCGGGGTATCATAGCCGAACGATGATCCGCGAGGTTCCCCCGGACCGACTCCGCCGCCGGTGCGATCCCAAGGTCTTCTCGTTTGCCACGACCGATGAGTTGCCGCCGCTGGAGGACATCGTGGGCCAGGCGCGGGCGATGGAGGCCCTCTGGCTTGGACTGACCCTTGATGATCCCCACCACCGGTACAACATCTATGTCTCCGGGGAGCCGGGGCTGGGGAAAACCTCGGCCATCACCCATCTTCTCGAGCGGATATCCCGGGAGAAGCCCGTCCCGCCCGACATCTGCTACGTGCACAACTTCCAGGTTCCCCATGTCCCGCGCTATCTCCTCCTCCCCGCGGGAAGGGGGCGGGAGCTGAAGCAGGATATGGAAAGGTGCGTCGAGTTCCTATCCCGGGAGGTCCCCCGCGTGATCGAGTCCGACGAGTTCAAGGCCCGCGCCAAGAAAGAACGGGACCGGCTCTCCCGGGAACGGGACGAGGCGTTCCGCGACCTCGAGCAGAGGGCGGCCCAGCTCGGGTTCTCCATTCAGCGCACGCCGCTTGGAATCAACACGATCCCCCTCAAGGCCGATGGGAGCCCGTACTCCCAGGAGGAGTACTCCGCCCTTCCCGAAGCGGAGCGGATGGAGATCGTGCGCCGGCAGGAGGAGCTGCAGGGGTTGATCCGCGATGTCTTCCAGCGGTTGGCGCGGCTGGACGAGGCGTGGCAAGAGACCCAGCGTCGGCTCACGCAGCAGGCGGTGGAGTTCCTCGTCGAGCCCCGCTTCGCCCAGCTACGGGACAAATACAGGGATCTCGAGCGTGTACAAACCTTCCTTGCTGAGGTGAAGGCCGATATCCTGGAGAACGTCGAGCAACTCCAAGCGGGGAACAAGAAACCCATCCCTGGGTTCCCCCTTGCCGAGACGGGGGATCGGTTCCTCCGGTACCGGGTGAACGTGGTCGTGGACCATGCGGGACGCGACGGGGCGCCGGTCGTGATCGAGGGGAACGCCACCTACACGAACCTGTTCGGGACGATCGAGCGCCGGGTCCAGTTCGGGGCGGTGACCACGGACTTCACCCAGATCCGGGGAGGGGCCCTCCATCGCGCCAACGGGGGTTACCTCGTCCTCACTGCGACAAACCTCCTCCGGTTCCCGCTGTCCTGGGAGGCCCTCAAGATCGCGCTCAAGGCTGGGGAGATCCGGATCGAGGACCCAGCGCAGATGCTTGGGCTCGCGTCCACGGAGGGGCTGCGCCCGGAGCCGGTCCCGCTCCGGGTGAAGATCCTTCTCGTGGGATCTCCGCTCCTGTACCAGCTCCTCCAGTACTACGATGAGGACTTCCAGAAGCTGTTCCGCATCCGGGCCGACTTCGATACCGAGATGCCCTGGACGGAGGATTCCGCGCTCGCCGTGGCGCGGTTCGTGCGGGCGTGTCGGGAGGAGAACCCGGCCGTGCTCCCGTTCGCCCCCTCAGGGGTGGCGCGGCTCGTGGAGCACGCCGCGGAACTTGCCTCCGATCAGGGCAAGCTCGCCACCCGGTTCGGGGTGCTTGTCGGCGTCGTGGAGGAGGCGAGCTTCTGGGCCCGCGACCAGGGGCGGGCGGTGGTGGAGGAGGAGCATGTCCGTCAGGCGATCACCAAGGGGCGGTACCGGCACTCCCTCGTTGCGGAGAAGGTCCGGGAGTGGATTGCCCGCGGGAAGCTCATCGTGAACGTGCAGGGAGAGGCGGTGGGGCAGGTGAACGGCCTGGCTGTGCTCGACCTCGGCGACTTCGCGTTCGGAAAACCCACGCGGATCACGGCCAACGTGTTCACCGCCAAGAGCGGGGTCATCGACATCGAGCGGGAGGCCGAGCTCGGGGGGAAGCTCCACACGAAGGGGGTGATGATCCTCAAAGGTTACCTCGCGGGCCAGTTCGGGCAGCGCAAGACCCTCTCCCTCGGGGCGAGCCTCGCCCTCGAGCAGTCCTACGCCGGGGTCGAAGGGGATTCGGCATCGGCGGCCGAGCTGTACGCCCTCCTCTCCGCCCTGTCCGGGGTCCCGGTGCGCCAGGGGATCGCGGTGACGGGGGCGGTGGACCAGAAGGGGCGCCTCCAGCCCGTGGGAGGCGTGAACGAGAAGATTGAGGGGCACTACCTCGTGTGCCGGGAGCTCGGCCTCACCGGAGACCAAGGGGTGATCGTCCCCGTGGGCAACGTGGGCGACCTCATGCTCCCCGAGGACCTGGTCCGGTCGGTCGCCGACGGGAGATTCCACATCTGGAGCTGCGCCACAGTGGAGGAAGGGGTGGAGGTGCTGTTCGGGATGCCGGCTGGGGAGGCGGCCCCGGACGGGAACTACCCGGAAGGGACGCTCTTCCGCCGCGTGGAGGAACGGCTCGACGAGATCCGGGCCAGCCTGCGGGCGGAGAAGGAAGAGGCCGGCGAGACGGAGGAGTGACGCTCCGGCCGCTAGTCCTCCCCCGCCTGGGGGAGGGCCTCCCGCTTGAGGAAACGGGGGAGGATCCGGCCCCATACGGAAAGGGGCACCCGCGCTCCCGGTTCGAGCGCTGGGGGAAGACCCTGCTCCGCGCCCACGAGGAACCCAAGGGGGGTGTCTGGGGGGAGCCCCCGCGCTGTGAGGAGGACCATCCCCACTTGGCCGGAATCGAGCGCAACACAGCTCGTGACCCACCCCAGGACCTGTCCCCGCTGATCCACGACCGGCGTCCCCGCTCGCACTGGCCGTTGGCCGGGGCCGATCGCGAACCGCACGACCTCTCGCTTCCAGTCCCCCAGCGCACGCATCACGGCGGAACGCCCGACGAAGAACGGCTTGTGGAGCTTCACATAGGGAGCGAACCCCGCCTCGTGCGGGAGGATCTGGTGCGGTCCCGCCAGTTCGTGCCCGTACAGGGGGAGGCCGGCCTCGGTGCGCAGGGAGTCACGGGCCGCAAGCCCAACGGGCTGGAGCCCATCTTCTTTCCCGACCTCGATCAGGGACTCCCAGAGGCGCCTCGCCTCGTTCGGGGGGACGAGGATCTCGTACCCCAACGGCTCTCCCGTGTAGCCGGTACGGGCACAGAGGATGGGGATCCCGCCTGCGGAGAGCTCGCGGAACTCCGTGCGCCGCAGCGCGATCAGGTCGTGTCGGTCTCGGCCCGAGAGGAGGCGGAGGAGCACCGCCCGCGACCGCGGGCCCTGGAGAGCGATGTCCACCAGCGCGTCCGGTCCCTCCCCCCGCAGGTCGCGCAGGGTGACCGGTCCGTCGGGGTCGAT
This sequence comes from Candidatus Bipolaricaulota bacterium, assembly GCA_014360985.1. GTDB lineage: Bacteria > Bipolaricaulota > Bipolaricaulia > Bipolaricaulales > Bipolaricaulaceae > Bipolaricaulis. Next base: position 21,428 of record JACIWK010000012.1, on the reverse strand, counting down.
CCACGGTCGGTCGGGATCGAGGAGGGCCTTTCCGGCGTTGATCGCTGTGAGCCAGTCCCAGTCCTTGCTCGCATTGGCAGCGTTCACGACGAGGAGGAACCGTTCCCAGGACTGCCGGTACACCATGAGGTCGTCCACCACCGCGCCGTCGGGGGTGAGGAGGAAGCCGTACTGTGATTGGCCGGGATGGAGCCATCCAGCGTAGTTCGTGGTTACGAGGTTGAGGAAGCTCTCCGCGAACCGCCCCTCCACCGCGAACGCGCCCATGTGCCCGAGGTCGAACAGGCCTGCCCGTTCGCGCACCGCGCGGTGCTCGGCGAGGGCCGAGGCGTACCAGAGGGGCATCTCGAACCCGGCGAACTCCGCCATCCGTGCCCCGGCCTCCTTGTGCCAACCCGCGAGCGGTGTCCGAGCGAGAGGGGAAGGGAGAGGGGTCGGGGTGTAGGCGGGCCGGGTCGCCGGGAGCTCGATCCCCTGGCCGCCCACGAAGTATGGCTTGCGCGCGGCGACGAGTTCGGGGAAGCGTTCGCGGGGATCGGCCCCCACCGGCACGCCGAGGAAGGGGGCGTCCACCGCGCCTCCTCCGAGGGCGATCTCCGTCCCATCGTCGAGGCGGAACGACGCCGGGCCGGTGTACGGCTCCACCACCGCCGGCCCCTGCACCTTGCGATAGAGGTCATCGGGATCGAAGAGGACGTACCCGTCCGCGAGCGCGGCGAGCCAGCGTCGGATTTCCGCGCCCTGGTCAGGGGGGACGAGGACGGCGAACTCTGCCCGGCCCCCCTGGTCGTCGGGCAGGCGACCCACGATCGCCTCGGACAGGACCTTCCCTTCCCCATCGAGGAACAAGGCCCGCCGACCCTGGCCGGGGTCGAGGCCGAGCACGTGCGTGGAGCACGCCTCGTGGAGGAGGTGCCTTGCCCTCCCCCCGCGCACGCGGAGCGCCACAGCTTGGCCGGTTGGAGCCGAGGGGCGATCGCACTGCCTCCCGAACCGAGCGGCAAGCTGTTGGGTCCGTTCCGTGGCCTCCACGAGCACGGACAGGGGGAGCTTCCCCCGGGACAGGGGGCCGCTCAGCCCGTGGTAGGTGAAGGGGTGGATCGAGGTCAAGACGAGGCGGGTGATGTCAGCGATCTCCTCCATCTCGCTCTCCCTCATCCCCCGCTGGGTGACCCACGGGGTCCCGTAGCGGATCCCGCGGGCGTCGGCTGCGGAGCTGTCGCCGGGGATCGTGTTCTTGTTGGCGACGAGGCCCACGAGGTCGAGGATCCGCGCCGCGACCTCCCCCATCAGTTCTCCGCCGTTGGGGGTGGAAAGCGAGCGGAGGTCGAGGACGAGGAGGTGGGTGTCCGTCCCCCCATACGCAAGGCGCACCCCGCGCGCAGCGAGGGCTGCGGCCAGCGCCTGGGCATTGGCCACCGTGCGGTGCTGGAGATCGCGGAACGCCGGGGTGCGGGCCAGGGCAAGGGCGACGGCGATCCCGGCCCACTTGTTCACATGGGGCCCCCCCTGGGCGCCGGGGAACACGGCGGCGTCGATGCGGGCTGCGATCTCGGGGTCAAACGAGAGGATGATCGCCCCCCGCGGGCCGCACAGGGTCTTGTGGGTGGTGAACATGACCACATCGGCATATCCGACCGGACTCGGGTACGCGCCAGCGATCGCCATCCCCGCGGTGTGGGCGATGTCCGCCATGAGGAACGCCCCGCACGAGGACGCGATCTCCCGAAACGCCTTCCAGTCCGGGGCCCATGGGTAGGAGGTGTAGCCGGCGAGGATCATCCGCGGCCGGTGCTCCCGGGCGAGATCAGCGATCCGGTCGTAGTCGAGCCGTTCGGTGCGCGGGTCGACCCCATAGCGCACCATCCGGTACCGCCGGCCGGACTGGTGGAACGGCGACCCATGGGAGAGGTGCCCCCCCTGGGAGAGGTCCATCGCCATCAGCGTGTCCCCCGGCTCAAGCAGCGCGTCGTAGATTGCCATGTTCGCCGCCGCGCCGGACAGTGCCTGCACGTTGACGAAGATGTCGTCGGCCCCCACCCTGGGGGTGGCGAAGCACTCCGCGGCACGGCGGCAGGCGAGGGCCTCCACGAGGTCGGCGAACTCCACTCCCTTGTAGAACCTGCGGTCGCTGTACCGGCGGAAGTAGGCGAGCTGCTCGTCGACCTCCGCCAAGCGGCCCTCGGGAAGGCGCAGCATCTCCTCGCGGGGATACCCCTCGGCGTATATCGAGGTGAAGGCCGAGGCCATCGCCTCCCGCACGGCAGGCGGGGTCAGGGACTCCGACGGGATGAGGATGATCTTGTCCCGCTGCCTGGCCTCTTCGTTGGCTATGAGGTCGGCCACCACGCGGTCCAGCTGGGCAAGGCCCATCGTCCACACATCGTTCTCGATCACGGGTCACCTCACTTCGGGGAGGGGAAACGGTCGGAACCGTTCCCCCCGGTCCTCATCCTCCCAAGCGAGCTCGAGGGCGAGGTACATCCCCCCCGACACGAGGGCGTGCCCGCCGAGGAGGAAGGGGATTGGCGCCGCGGCACAGGCCGCGGTGAGTTCCTTCAGCATTGGGTTCACCACCCGTTGGGGCTCGAGGAGGTCGGAGGCGAACCGTTCCGCGGGAGGGGGCCAGAATCCAAGGTGGGCCATGAGGACGCGCGTGTCCCACACCACGGCGTCTCCGAACTGGGAGAGGAGCTCCACGAGTTCGGTGGCGGTCCGCCGGTGGGCGAGCGCCCCAACCAGCGACCGCACCGCTCCACGCTCGGCGCGCCCGCTCGACTCCATCCCCCGCTCTTCGGAGAGGATGCGCGCTCGGCACGCCGCCTCCCGCTCCACGCACCGGGCGAGATGCCCCCCTACCCGGCCGAGGAGGACCACCTCCCGGTCGGCGTCAATGAGGACGTCAAGGAGCCGCTGCGCGCGGAGGGTGGGGACCTCGGCGAGGGTCTGGGCGAGCTCGGGCGGGAGGGCGGGATGGAGGGCGAGGATCTGCAGTTCCCCGGGGGTGTCGATGTCGAACTGGGTTCCCGCTGATCGCGGCAGCTCGTAGCAGACGTAGCCCGCTTGCCATAGCCGGGCGCCGATCGGGTTGTCGCGAGCTAAATCCCCCAGCGGGGACGGAGGGGCGAGGAGCCCGAAGTCGGTGGAGTAGAAGTTGTTGAGCACCGCGTACGGCGGGGGGGCCGGCGCCGCGCCAATGAGCCGATCGAGCATGGCGTCCGAGAGGAGGAACCCGCTCCCCGCTGAGAAGTAGAGGAGCCGGTCCGGTCGGTACTTGCGGAGGAGGGCGGTGAAGCGCCCCCCGAACTGCCAGTGCCCCGGCGGGTCGAGCTCGATCACCGCCCCGTGTCCCTCCCACGGCTCGGGATGCGGGGTCGCCACCACCACTTCATCCACCTGTGGGTGACCGGCGATGCGGCGGAGAAGGGCAACTGCGGATGCCGTCCTCGCCCTGCCGACCAAATCGCTACCCCCGCTGTCGAACAGGAGGGCGACCGTGCGGGGCATGGAGGGCGACTAGGGCCGGTCCTCGTAGGGGAGCAGGGCGAGCTTGCGGGCGCGGTCGATCTCGGTTGCCATCCGGTTCTGGTGCTTGGCGCACAGCCGCGACACCCGCCGCGAGAGGATCTTCCCACGGCGGTTCATGAACTGCCGGAGCGTCTCGGGATCCGTATACCGCAGCTGCAGCCCTTGGTCACAGACACGGCACACCCGGCGTTGGTGTTGCATCATCAAAACGGAACCTCCTCTTCAGGTGGGGCCTCCACCTCTTCCTCGGGGACCTCCGGCGGGGCCGGCATCTCCGCGGACTCCGGCCGGCTGCCCAAGAAGTGCACGGATTGGGCGACCACCTCGGAGATCCGTCGCCGGTCCCCGTTCTGGGTTGTGAACGAGCGCACACGGAGCCTCCCATCCACCGCGACCAGACGGCCCTTGCGCAGGTACTGGGCACAGTTCTCGCCTTGTTTTCCCCATACGACGATGGGGATGAAGTTCTCCTCCTTTTCCTGGGCCCCCGTCTTCGGGTTCTGCCACACCCGGTTCACCGCCACGGTGAACCGAGCCAATGCCTGGCCGGATTGGGTGTAGCGTAAGTCAGGGTCGGCGGTGAGGCGGCCGGTGAGGAGGACCCGATTGACGTCACTCATCCTACGTTCCGTTCACCCGCACGGTCTGGTAGCGGAGGAAGGCATCGTCCATCGCCAGTTTCTCCTCCACCCTGCGCACCCGATCCGAGGGGAGGGCGAAGGTGACGAGAACGTAGTATCCCTCCCGGAAGTGGTCGATCTCGTAGGCCAGGATGCGGGCGCCCCATTCATCCGTGGTGTGGATGGCACCATCCTCCGCTTCGATGACCTGTTGGACCTTGGCGATCTTGGACCGCCGTCCCTCTTCATCCAGGTCGGGACGAAGGATGTACACCATCTCATAGTTGCGTACCTCACCAGCCACCGGCATTCCTCCTTTGGAGAAGATCTCGTATCAAGCGGAACTCTACTCACCTCGGCGCGGCCCGTCAACCGTTTTTTCACGGAAAGGGGCATGGGAAGTACGTTCGCACTTGACAAGGAGGGGAAAGCGCTCTATACTAGCGCATCTTTGACCCAGGGAGGGGGTGTTACGATGAACAAGGGAGAGCTGGTAGATCGGATTGCACAGCGGACTGGGCTTACGAAGAAGGACGCGCGAAAGGCGCTCGACGCCACGATTGACATCGTCACGGAGAGCATCGCCGCCAACGAAGAGGTCCTGCTGACGGGGTTCGGGAAGTTCGAGGTGCGCACGCGAAAGCAGTCGCAGCGCATCAACCCGCAGACCCAGAAGCGGATCATGGTGCCGGCGAAGGTCGTTCCGGCGTTCAAGCCCGGTAAGAACCTGAAAACCCTGGTCGCTAAGCGCCTGAAGGTCGTGGACCAGCGCGGCCAGCTCACGGTAAAGAAAGGCTGACGCGTTCGCGTCAGGGCTGAGGTGGGCGGCTGCCCGGATGGCAGCCGCCCACGCTCGGTTGTGCCGCTGGTTCGAGGAGGTGGCTTCCCGCCACCGGGTGCGGTGCGTGGCCGGTCACGGGCAGCTTCCCCGTGCCTTCCCGTGTTCCGGAGGGGCGGTTCCCCTCCCCGCGGGGCTCACCCAGTGTAGCCCGCGTCACCCTCGCGGTCAAGGATAGAGGCGGTCGAGGGTCCTTGGGAACGGGATCGTCTCGCGGATGTGGGTGGTCCCGGTGAGCCATTGCACCGTGCGCTCCACACCGAGGCCGAACCCGGAGTGGGGGACGGAACCCCACCGGCGGAGGTCGGTGTACCACTGGTACGGTTCGGGGGGAAGGTTGGCCTCCCGCAACTGGGCGAGGAGCTCTTCCTCGGTGTCCACGCGCTGGGAGCCCCCGATGATCTCCCCGTACCCCTCGGGGGCGATGAGGTCGGCGCACAGGACGCGGTCGGGCCTCTCCGGATCGCGCTTCATGTAGAACGGCTTGATCGAGGCCGGGAACCGCTCCACGAACACGGGACGACCGAAGAGGTGGGACAGCGCATCCTCAGCCGGGGCCCCGAAATCGTCCCCCACCTCCATCGCCACCCCGCGATCCCAGATCGCGGCCACGGCCTCGTCGTAGGTGATGCGGGCGAACGGTTCCTTCACCTCCTGGAGCAGGAGCGCAGGATCGCGTTCCACCTCAGCGAGGTCGCGGGACCGCTCCGCCACCACCGACTCCACGACGTAGCGCACGAGGTCCTCCTGGAGGGCCAGGTTCCCGTTGTGGTCGAGGAACGCCTGCTCCGCCTCCGCCATCCAGAACTCGATCAGGTGTCGGCGGGTCTTCGACTTCTCGGCCCGAAACACAGGGCCGATCCAGTACACCTTCCCCAGCGCGGCGCAGGTCGCCTCGAGGTAGAGCTGGCCCGACTGCGAGAGGTACGCCGGGGTGCCGAAGTAGTCGAGCGGGAACAGGGTCGTTGTCCCCTCGACCGACGTTCCGACGAGGACGGGGGCCTCCGTGGCCACGAACCCCCGCTCGCGGAAGAAGGACCGGATCGCCCATAGGGTCGCATCGCGGATACGCAAGAGGGGGGTCTGACGGCGACTGCGGATCCACAGGTGGCGGTGTGCCATCAGGAACCCGACTCCATGTTCTTTGAGGCCGATCGGGAACGGAGTCGTCGGCACATGGATCGGTTCGAGGTAGGTCACAGCGAGCTCGAACCCGCCCGGGGCCCGTGGCTCAGCCCGCACCATGCCCCCCATCTTGAGGGAGGCCTCCTGCGGCAACGTGTCGGCGAGGGCGAACACCTGGGCGTCCACACCTGGACCGACGACCCCCTGGACGATGCCCGTCCCGTCGCGCACGAGGACGAACCGGACCTTGCCCGAGGAGCGCTTGTTGTACAGCCAGCCCTGGACGAGCACCTCGCTCCCCACGTGGTGGCCCAGGCCAGCGATGGAAACTACCTTCATCGGTCCTGCTCCGCGCGCCGGTGCCTAGACGCCACTCGCTCCTTCCTTCTCGTGGACGCGGCTCTCGATGTAGGCGATCGCCTCGCCCACCGTGGCGATCCCTTCGGCGGACTCGTCGGGAATCTCAATGCCAAACTCGTCCTCGAACTCCATGATCAGCTCGACCGTGTCGAGGGAGTCCGCCCCAAGGTCGTTCACGAACGACGCCTCGTCGGTGACCTCGTCGAGGTCCACCATCAACTGCTCGGCGATGATCTCCCGAACCCGATCCGCAATCTCGCTCATCTTTCCCACACCTCCTCGGCGGCCCACCCCCGCGGGACGGGGCCCCGGACTGGGCCAGTTATATAAGGCCTCCCTGCGAAACGCAACGCCCGGTGATGGTCCCTCCCCGCCCGCTCAGGATGGGGTGGCGGAGCGTACCCGGGGATCCCCGGGGTTGGCAAGCCCCATTGGCGCGAACAGGGAGTGGAGCGTTTCCACGATCCCGGCCTGGCATGCCAAGAACGCGCGGCGGAGGGCGCCGCCGATCGCGCGGCCATCCGAGCGACCGTGGGCGACGAGGACCAATCCCCTCACCCCCAGCAGGGGAGCCGCGTTGTGCTCCTCATAGCGGAGCCGCCGGCCCACCGCGCGGAGGGCAGGGTGGGCGAGCCACGCCCCGAGCCTCGTCCGTGGGGAACGGCGGAGGGCCTCCCTCACCGTGACCAGAATCGCCTCCGTCCCCCCCTCGGTCGCCTTGAGGAAGAGGTTCCCGGAGAACCCCCCGCAGACCACCACGTCCGCCGGGCGCTCGGTGAGGATGGTGTGAGGCTCCACGTTGCCGATGAACCCGTCCCGGTCGGCGAGGAGATCGTAGGCGGCGCGGGTGAGCCGGTCCCCCTTCCCCTGCTCGGTGCCGATGTTGAGGAGACCCGCGGTGGGGCGGGGGATTCCCAGCACCCTTTCGGCGTAGGCGAGCCCCAGCTGCGCGAATTGGGCGAGATGGGCGGGCTTGGGATCGGCGGTCGCCCCAGCATCGATGAGGAGCACCTCCCCGTGAAGGGTGGGCAGGGAAGCGCACAGCCCGGGGCGGAGCACGCCGGGGAGCCGCCCCAGCTGGAGGACGGCCGCCCGCACCACCGCTCCCGTACTCCCCGGGGAGAGGAACGCGTCCGCCTCCCCCCGCCCCACCGCGGCGATCCCGCGCGCGATCGAACTGCCTTCCCCCTCGTCGCAATCGAGGATCTCAATCGTCGGCGGGAGGTGGGGCGGAAGGTCACGGCGTTGGGCAGCGAGGACGAGCGTGAGGGGGAGGTTGGCCGAGGCGTGGACCGCCCCCCACGCGAGCTCGGCGGGCGGGTGGTCGGCTCCCATCACGTCCACGATGATCCGCGGCTTCACCAGTTGGGGTGCCGAGGGTGGGATTTGAACCCACACAGGCCGAAGCCCACTGCCCCCTCAAGACAGCGCGTCTGCCAATTCCGCCACCTCGGCGCGCAGCGATGGTAGCAGGGTGGGGTCGTGAGCTCAACAGTTGTCCCCCCGTCCGGGGGGGAGTAACGTTCCGGCGTGGCCCCGCCGCGGATCGTTGCCTATTGGGGGGATCCCCTGCTTGTGGAGCGGGCCCTCGGCCGTGCCCTGGCGGCGTGGGGTCCGTCCCGGCGGGTCGTGCTGTTCGGGGACGAGCCGTGCCTCGCTCGGCTGATGGGGGAGCTAGGGAGCACTGACCTGTTCGGGGAGCCGCGGGCGATCATCGTCCGCCGTGCGGACCGGCTGATGGGGGAGGAACGGCTGGCGCGGATGCTGGCGAAGGGGGTGCCTCCCCAGGTCGGGCTCTCCTTCGTGGGGGAGGCTCTGAAGGGGCCTGTGGTGGAGAGGGCGGAGGAGGCCCGGTTCTTCCCCACCCCGACCGGGCGGGCGCTCCACGCCCTCGCGGGTGAGCTCCTCGCCGAGGCTGGCCTCCCGCAGCCCCCATTGGTGGTGGATCTCCTCCTCAATGCTGCGGCTGGCGACCCGTTGCGCCTTGCTCAGGAGGTGGCGAAGCTCTCCCTATGGAAGGGGGAGCGCCTCCCTCCGGACCGGCTCCCGCGACTCCTCTTCTTCTCGGTGGGGACGCCGTACGCCTACCTCGATGCCGTGGGCAGGGGGGAGATCCCCGCTGCCCTCGCCGCGCTGCGCACCCTGCTTGCGGCGGGGGCGAATCCCTCGGCGCTGTTCTTCGTCCTCGTCGGGCATGTGCGGGCACTCCTCGCTGCCCTCGCGGCAACGGCAGGCGGCCGTGAACCGGCCGGTCCGCCATGGCTCGCGCGGCGGCGGCTCGATCAGGCCCGGCGATGGGGGGAAGCGCGGCTCGTCGGGCTCCTCGCCTCCCTCCAAGAGCTGGACCTCCGGATCAAAACCGGTCGGCTCTCCCCGGAGGCGGCCCTCCACCACTTCACGCTTTCCCTGACGCCGGTCGGGCGGGGATGAACTCGCCGAGGCCCGTCGTCTCGAGGAGCAAGCGCGACAAGATCAACGCCGAGAACACGGAAGCGGCGATCCCCAGGCCGAGGGTGATCCCGAACCCCTCCACCGGTCCCGAGCCCAGGAGGAACAGGATGAACGCCACGATGATCGTGGTGATGTTCGCGTCCAGCACTGCCGACAGCGACTTCGCGAACCCCGCGGTGACGCAGGCCCGGGGGGCCTTGCCCGTCCGCCGCTCCTCCTTGATCCGTTCGAAGATGACGACGTTGGCGTCCACCGCCATCCCGATCGTGAGGACGATCCCCGCGATGCCGGGGAGGGTGAGGGTCGCGCCGAACGCGCGCAACGCGGCGAACACGAGGAGCATCGTCATCACCAGCGCCGCGTCGGCGACGATCCCCAACCAGCGGTAGTAGATGAGCATGTAGATGAGGACGAGGATGAAGCTCACGATGAGGGCCGTCATGCCTCGGCGCACGTACTCCGCCCCGAGGGTAGGCCCCACCGTCTGCTGTTCGATCACCGCGACTTGGGTCGGGAGGGCGCCGGAGCGGAGGACGACCGCGAGGAGCTTCGCCTCGTCCAACGTGAAGCGGCCCGTGATCGTGGTCGAGTTTTGAACGGCCCTCCATCCCTGTTGGGCCGCCTGCTTGATCGACTCGGAGACGAGCGGGGCGGAGTAGACCACGTTGTCGAGCACGATCGCCAGGCGGTCGTTCACCTGGAGCCGGCGCAGCGCTTCCACGAACAGCTCGGCCCCCTCACGGCTGAACGTGAGGGCGATGAAGAACCCCGGGTTGCGCGGGTCGGTGGACGTGCGCATCACCGCGTTGTCGAGGACGTCCCCCGTGAGGAGAGGATCGGTCTCCACGAGGTACCACTCGCTTCCGTCCTTGTTCGGGAGGACCTCGTACAGGAAGCCCATGCGCGCTTCCAGCTCGCCCGGGGTCGCCGCTGCATCGATCACCTTTCGGAACTGGAGCAACGCCGTGCTCCCGAGGAGCATCTGCGCCTCCCCGGGGTCCTGGACCTTGGGGATCTTGACCTCGACCCGATCCCCCCCGATCGGCCGGATCTCCGCGTTGACCATCCCGTATTGGTCCACCCGTTCCGAGAAGATCGTCACGAGCTGGTTCACCGCATCCCGCTGCTTGTCTGCATCCATCTGCGAGAGCCGAAGCGGGACGAGCTCACCCGTCGCCGGGTCCAGGACCTGCGCCTCGAGCACAAGGCGCACCCCGCCCTGGAGGTCCAGGCCGAGTTTGATCACCTCCTGGAACGGGAAGAAGGGGTAGAGGAGGCCGATCGAAGCGAACAAGGCCGCGAGTACGATGCCGACGCGAATCCAGTCCGTGCGCCTCATCGCTGCCCCTACTTGCGGACCTTGTCCACAATGCTCCCCTTGGACAGGCGGAGCTTCCCCTCCTCGACGACCAGGACCACGGAATCCTCCGACATCTCCTCGATCGTGCCTATGATCCCCCCCGCGGTGACCACCCGGTCGCCCCGCTTGAGGGAGCCGAGGAGGTCGCGGTGCTCCTTCTGGCGCCGGCGCTGCGGCCGGATGAGGAGGAAGTAGAAGATGGCGGCGAACGCCACGAGCATCACCACGAGGGTGATCATGGACTGCGTAGTTTCTGTTCCCGTCCCGTTCGAAGCATATGCGATCATGCAACCACTCCTTTTTTCCACAGCCTGCGCACCCCGTTCGCCACGTACAGGATGGCGACGAGCGCGGTCCCCACGCTCCACAGGACGAACGGGAGCCCGCTCATGTTCCGGCCCAGCGCCACCACTTGGTGCAGTAGGGCAAAAATGTCGAGCCAGAGTATAGCGTACATCGCGGTGGCGAGCGACCGCCCCCGGACGAGGTCGCGGAGGAGGCTGAGCGGGGGCAGGGCGGTCCAGGCCCAGAATCCCGCTTCCGACCCGACGAGCCCGAGGGCGAGGAGGAGGAGGGCGTGGCCAGGAAGGAGCCGCACCGCGGAGGTGGGGTGGAGGGCCCCTCCTGCTGCTCGCCACAGGCCGTACGCCCACAGGATGAGGAGGCCCCCCCCTCCCCCCAGTCGCCACGGGAGAGGATAGGGGGTCACGGCGAGGGCGAGGCCGATCACGATCAAGCTGCCCGCGAAGAACACGATGTCCCTCATGCCATGTAGGGGAGGAACGCCGTGGCCAGGCCGAGGAACAGGCCGATCCCGATGAGGTCGCCGATCGTTGTCGCCACCGGCCCGGAGATCATCGCCGGGTCGAGGCCGACGCGGCGGAACAGGAACGGAAGCGCTCCCCCCGTGAGGCAGGCCGTGGTCGTCGTTCCGCAGAGGGCGGTCCCCGCCACGACCCCGAACAACGGCCGGTGCCAGAGGAGGGCGGCGATGAGCCCGATCTGAGCCCCGAGGGCCAGCCCGGCGAGGATCCCCACCCGGAGCTCCTTCCACATGATCCAGGGGAGGTTCGACCATTGGACGGCGCCGACGGCGATCCCGCGGATCGCCACCGCCAGGGCCTGGGCGGCGGCGTTCCCGCTCATGTCGGCGATGAGGGGCATGAGGGAGGCCACGAACGCGATCTCGGCGATCGTGGCCTCGAAGCGGGTGATCACCCCGGCCACGGTCAGGTTGAGGAGGACGAGGCCCATCAGCCAGGGGAGGCGTTTCCTCACCGATACCTGGGGCGGGTCCAAGGGATGGTCCTCCCCCGCCGGAATGCCGCCCAGCTTCAGCGCGTCCTCGGTCGCCTCCTCGCGGATCACGTCGATCACATCGTCGATGGTGACGATCCCGAGGAGCTTCCGACCCTCGTCCACCACGGGGAGGGCGAGGAAGTTGTACTTGTCGAACACGTGGGCCACCTCCTCCTTGTCCATCGTCACCGGGAGGGCCACCGCGTCCGACTTCATGATCGCGCGGAGCGGGGTATCGGGACGGGCGAGGACGAGGTCGCGCAAAGACAGGACCCCAAGGAGCGTCCTCCGCTCGTCCACCACGTACGCGTAGTACACGGTCTCCGCCTCCTCAGCCCTCGCCCGCAGTTCCTGGATTGCTTTCTCCACGGTCATCTGCTCGGGGAGAGCGATGACCTCGGTGGACATGAGCCCGCCCGCCGTGTCGGGGGGGTAGGCGAGGAGCTGCCCCAGTTCCTTCGCCTCCCGCGCCTCGAGGCGGGACAGGATGTCCTGGACCGTCTCCGGGGGGAGCTCGGCGAGGAGGTCGACCGCGTCGTCGGGCTCCATGTGCGAGAGGATGTGGGCGGCATCCTCGCGGTTGAGCTCGGCCAGCAGCCGCGCTGCCTCGTCGGGCTCCATCTCCCCGAGGGGTTCCGCCGCCGCGCGCCGACGGTACAGCCGCCGTAGGAGCTCCACTGCCTCCTCTTCCTCGAGGGCGGCGAGGATCTCCGCGATCTCCGCGGGGTGGCGGCGGATGAGCTCGGCGATGTCGAGGGATCGGGGGTCCTTGTCGGCCATAACAGGCGACTATACCCCTCACCGCCTGCCGCCGCCCACTTCCGGCGAAGCTCGTCAGAGAGCGGCGATCAGGCCCAGCGAGGCAAGGAGGACGATGCCCCCGGCGAGGAGGACCCCGAGCGAGATCAGGGGGAGTGCGCGGTGGGTGGGGATCCCGAGGAGGACGGCGGCGAGGGACCCCGTCCAGGCGCCGGTGAGGGGGAGGGGGATCGCAACGAGGAGGACGAGCATCCCTTCCCCGAGCCGCCTGAACCATGCGCGGTGACGGGCCTCCTGCCAGGCGAGGTAGCGGCGCGCGGCGCGACCGAGCGGGCCGGGGAGCGCCCGCACGAGGCGGAGGAGCCGGTCGAGGCCGAGGAGGAGGAACGGCACCGGGAGGAGGTTCCCCCCCACGGCGAGGAGGCAGGCGAGGAGGGGGGAGAACCCGTGGGTGAGGGCCAACGGGAGCCCCCCTCGCAGTTCGGCGACCGGGGCCGCGGAGAGGAGGATCACCTTGCCTGCGGCGAGCCAGTCCATGGCCTGCATTCTATCCCGAGGGTTGTGCGGGGAAGACGGGCCCGCGTACCATCAGCCGGACTGGCCGATGATTAGGGGGCGAACGAGATGAAGCTCTACAACACCCTTTCGCGGCGGCTCGAGGAGCTGAAGGTCGACGGCAACACGGTTCGGATGTACGTCTGCGGCCCTACCGTGTACGACCTCATCCACATCGGGAACGCCCGGCCGATGATCGTGTTCGACGCCCTGCGCCGGTACCTCGAGTCCCGCGGGTACACCGTGATCTACGTTCAGAACGTGACCGACATCGAGGACAAGATCATCCGCCGCGCCCAGGAGGAGGGGCGCACCGCGGACGAGGTCGCCGCCCACTACACCGAGGAGTACTTCCGCGATCTGGCCGCGCTCGGGGTGGCCCGGCCCACCCACTCCCCCCGGGCCACGGCCTACGTCCCGCAGATGGTCGCGTTCGTGGAGCAGCTCGTCGCGTCCGGCCACGCCTACGTCGTGGACGGCGACGTGTACTTCTCCGTGGAGAGCTTCCCCGCGTACGGCAAGCTCTCCGGCCGGGCGCGGGAGGAGCAGGAAGCGGGGGCGCGGGTCGAGGTCGACGAGAAGAAGCGCCACCCCGGCGACTTCGCGCTGTGGAAGAGGAGCAAGCCCGGCGAGCCCTCCTGGCCCTCCCCGTGGGGCGAGGGGCGGCCGGGATGGCACACGGAGTGCGTCGTGATGTCCCGCGACCTCCTCGGTGAGACGGTGGACATCCACGCCGGGGGGAGCGACCTCATCTTCCCCCACCACGAGAACGAGCTCGCCCAGGCCGAGGCCGCGACGGGGAAGCCCTTCGTGCGCATCTGGCTCCACAACGGGCTCCTCACCGTGCGCGGCGAGCGGATGGGGAAGTCCGTCGGGAACTTCGCCTACGCCCGGGACGTGGTCGGGAAGTACGGGGGCGAGGCGGTGCGCTACTTCTACCTCGCCCGCGACTGGCGCAAACCCCTCGACTTCTCCGACGAAGCGGTGGCCGAGGCAAAGCGGACCGTGGACCGGGTGTACGACTTCCTGTGGGCGGCCGAGGCCCTGCCCGACGCGGCCCCGAGCGAGCCCCTCCCCGAGCTCGCTGCGCTCGAGGAGAGGTTCCACGCCGTACTCGAGGAGGACTTCACCACCCCTGGCGCCCTCGGCGTCCTCCAGGAGATCGTCGGGGTCGGCCACGCCCGCCGGCAGGCCGGGGACCTCGGGGGCGCGAAGGCCGCCGCAACGCTCGTCCGGCGCCTCGGGGGGAGCCTGGGCCTGTTCGGGACCCCCCGACCAGCTACCAGTGCCCTTGCCGATGACCTGATCCAGCTCCTTGTCGAGCTGCGCGCCGAGTTGCGGACGGCCAAGCAGTTCGCCCTCGCCGACCGGGTGCGGGAGAGGCTTTTTGCGCTGGGGGTCGAGCTCCGCGACGGGCCCGAGGGCACCCGCTGGGCCCTTCGCCCCCCGTCTCCCGAGCCGGGCGCGCGGGCCGGGGAGGGCTGATCGAGAGCGCCGGCGTTCGCCGGTAGGCGGGTGTTGTCCGATCTGGGCCCGATCGCTACCATCCTCGGCGTGGGACCATGCCCAGGGCGAGGAAGGGGGGAGGGCGGACGAACTCCACCGGCGGGGACCTAGGCTTCGGGGCTGAGCTGTGGCGCATGGCCGATGCCCTGCGCGGGTCGATGGACGCCGCCGAGTACAAGCACGTCGTCCTCGGGCTGATCCTCCTCAAATACATCTTCGACGCCTTCGAAGAGCAGCACGCGAGGCTTGAAGCCGAGCGGGCCGAGGGCGCCGACCCCGAGGACCCCGACGAGTATCGGGCGGTAAGCGTTTTCGACCGGGGCAGCGAGGACCTGCGCGAAGCCAGGAGCTGGAGCTACGGGGCTCTGATCCGGCGTGTGGCGCGTGGAGATTGCGGATGGGGATGACATCATGACTCAGAGGCCGATCCTCCACGAGGGCCAGATTCTAGCCGGCCCGCTCTTCAGCGAGCCGATGCGGGTGGAGAACGTGCGCGCGAACGGCCCCGACACTTGGGTGGCGGGGTTGGTCGGCATGCAGTCGGAGCGATTCCGTAGGGTCACCCTCACGAGTCGTGACCTCGAGAGCCTCACCATCCTGGACGCGCGGCACACCTACGATGGCAACGGCGGCCTTCTTCGCCTCGGCCTGCAGGCCTACTCTCTCGGCATCGCCTACGAGTTCGACCCCTACTTCGGCCTTTCCATTTCCCGCGTGGACCCGTTGCCGCACCAGCTTGAGGCCATCTACGACTACCTCCTCAAGCTGGCTCGGGTTCGATTCCTGTTGGCGGATGACGCCGGTGCTGGCAAGACGATCATGGCTGGCCTACTCATCCGCGAACTCGAACTGCGCGGCTTGGCCGAACGCATCCTGATCGTCTGCCCCGCCAACCTCTCCTTCCAGTGGCAGCGGGAGCTGAAGGAGAAGTTCGACGCGAAGTTCCTGGTTCTCAAGGGCGGCGACATCCGAGACCAGTTTGGCGTCAACCAGTGGTTGGAGCAGAAGCGGGTCATCACGTCGCTCGACCTCGCCAAGCGCCAGGAGATTCTCCCCGGGCTGCGGCAAGTCCACTGGGACCTTGTCATCGTGGACGAGGCCCACCGCATGTCGGCGGCCGACGAGACCCACAAGAGCCTCCGCTACAAGCTGGGCGAACTGCTCAGGGATACGTCAGACCACATGCTCTTGCTGACCGCCACACCGCACAAGGGCGATCCGGTGAACTTCAGCCTTTTCCTCCAGCTTCTCGATGCGGATGCCTATGCGGACGTCCGATCCATCCGCGAGGCCATGAATCGCCGCCGCGCGCCCTTCTATCTGCGCCGGACGAAAGAGGCGATGGTCTACTTCCCTGAGCGCCGCGCGGATGGAACCTGGGTGGCCGAGAAGATCTTCACCAACCGCATCCCGCACACCGTGGAATTCCAGATCGACGGACCGGAGTTCGACCTCTACCGCGACATCACGCGATTCGTGAAACAGCAGAGCACGAAGGCTGCGGCCCAAGGGGACGATCCCCGAGCGCGTGCTGTGGGATTCCTGATGTCCCTCTACCAGCGCCGGCTGGCCTCCAGCACCTATGCGATGCGCCACAGCCTTGAGAATCGCGCTCGGAGGCTCGAAGAGGGCCTGAAGAAGGCTCAGGAACTCGTCAGACTTGTTCCACCCGACCTCCCCGATCCGGAAGAGATCGAGGAGATGGAAGAGAACGAGCGCGAGCGTCTCGAAAAGACGCTTGAGGCCGTGACGCTCGCGGGCAACGCCGAGCAGGTGCGCGAGGAGATCGCTGAACTTCGTCGACTTGCCGAACAGGCACAAGCCGTCGAAGACACCGACTCGGAGGCCAAGCTGTCGAAGCTCAAGGACCTGCTCCACAAAGAGGGCTTCTTCGACCACCCGGACAAGCGCCTGCTGATCTTCACCGAGTTCAAGGACACGCTCGACTACCTCGTCGGGAAGCTGAAAGGCTGGGGATTCCGCGTCGGCTGCATCCACGGCGGGATGAAGTCCGGCTCCCGCGACGAGCCAGGGACGCGCCTCCATTCCGAGCAGCAGTTCCGCGAGAGCGCAATTCAAATCCTCGTAGCCACAGAGGCGGCAGGTGAGGGTATCAATCTCCAAGTCTGCAATGTCCTTTTCAACTACGACATCCCGTGGAACCCGAACCGCCTCGAGCAGCGTATGGGCCGCATCCATCGCTACGGTCAGCGAAAGGACTGCCTCATCTTCAACTTCGTGGCCACGAACACCATCGAGGGCCGCGTGCTCAAGCGGCTGCTGGAGAAGCTCCAGGAAATCCGCGATGCGCTGGACGACGACGCGGTCTTCAACGTCGTCGGCGAAATCCTGCCGGCGGCCCACGTGGAGCGCATTCTGCGGGACTACTACGCAGGGAAGCTGGGCGACGCCGACCTCGAAGAGCGCCTGCTCGAGAACGTTGACGAGGGCCGCTTCCGCGCCATCTGCCAGAACGCTCTCGAAGGCCTGGCCTCCAAAAGACTCAACCTAGAGATGCTCATCGAGCGCCGGGCGCGGGCCCAGGAACGTCGCGTCGTGCCGGAAACGGTCGCGCGTTTCATCCGCGAAGCCGCCGAGTATGCCGGCCTGGAGGTCAAGAACGTGCCGCACCTGCCGCACACATTCGACCCCGGCCGCACCCCGCCGCGTCTGCGCGAATACGAACGGGCCCCGGATTGGTCCCTGCCCTCCCTGGCGGCGAAGTACCCACGGTGCTCAACCGACCGCGACACGGCCGAGAAGCACAGTCTGGAATGGGTCACGCCTGGTCATCCCCTCTTCGAAGCCGTCCGCCGGCATGCCTGCGCCAGGGCTGCCGAGGCGTTCAGCAAGGGGGCCTGCTTCTACTCCCTTCAGCACGAACAGCCGTCCCGCATCGACTTCTACCGCGCCCGGGTGGTGGACGGGCTCGGCCACGTCATCCATGAAAACCTCTTCGCCGTGGAAATCGCGGCCAGCGGCGACCCGTGTCTCCGCGAGCCGAATGTGCTCAACAATTTCACCCCGGCCGACAGGCCCGGGGAGCTTCCGCCGGTTGCCTTCCAGCCGGAGCCGGCAGCGTGGTTGCACGAGAACGCCCTCCAACCCTTCCTGGAGGCGACCCGGAAGGAACGCCTGGCCGAGGTCGCGCGGATCGCCGAGCACGTCGAACTTTCGCTCACCGAACTCCTCCAGCGCGCCGACCTCGAGATCGGCAAAGCGCACGAAGCGATCGAACGCGGCGAACAAGGAGCAGAAGGTCGGCTCGCCCAGATCGAGACCCGCCACGCCGAACTACTGGAACGCCGGGAGCGTCGGCGGAGGGAACTCAAACAGCAGCGTGCCCTTTCCCTGCAGGCGGTCGAGCGCATCGCAAGCGTTCTGGTGCTGCCTCATCCTGAACGGCAGGCACCAGAAGTCCAACAGCTCCGGCCCAACCCGGAGACCGAGGCCATCGCCATGCGGGTCGTCATGGAGCACGAACGCTCCCAGGGGCGGCAGGTCTTCGACGTCTCCGACCGGAACCTAGGCTACGACATCACGAGCCTCGACCTCGCCTCCGGGGAACTGCGACTCATCGAGGTCAAGGGGCTAGCCGGGGCGACGGGCACCATCCTTCTCACCCCCAACGAGCGCCGGGTCGCCGAGGACCGCCGCGACTGCTACTGGCTGTACGTGGTGACGGACTGCGGCTCCAAGCCCCAGCTTCAGGAACCGATCAAGGACCCGGCCCGCTTCCCGTGGCACGAGGTCACCAAGGTCGCCCACTACTGGCTGGAGGTGGATGCCCTGACAAAGCCGATGCAGGTGCGGGAGGAATCGCCTCCCTATGGAGGGTCGCCGTGACGCCCCAGGACCTCAGACGGCTGATCGACGCCGGCGAGACGCTCGCCGTGGAGTTCAAAGGCGAAGAGCGGGAGGCGCTCTCGGATGGCGAGCTTGTCGAGGCCGTCGTGTGTCTCGCCAATCGCGCGGATGACTCGCTGGGTTGGCTCTTGCTCGGTGTCGAGGACGACGGCCGCGTGACGGGCGCGCGCCCCCGTCATCGCGACCGGACCGACCCGCTGCGCCTCCAAGCGCTCATCAACAACCGGACGCGGCCGTCCGTGGCCGCGAGGGTCGAAGTCTTGGCGCTGGACGGCAAGGACGTCGTTGCCATCGAGGTTCCTCCTGCGCGCTGGCCAGTGGGTACGGCCGACGGCAAATACCTCCGCCGGGCGGTGGGTGGTGACGGCCGCCCGGCGTGCGTCCCCTTCCATTTTCACGAGATGCAGCGACATCAGGCGGACCACGGTCTGCTGGACTACTCGGCGCTCGCCGTCCAGGATGCTCGCTGGGACGACCTCGATCCCCTCGAGTTCGAACGTTTCCGGCGCTTGGTTCGTGAAAGCCAAGGCCGGGGCGATTCATCGCTGGTGGGCCTCGCCGACGTGGAACTGGCGAAAGCACTCGGCGCCGTCGAGGCAAACCACGAGGTGTCCATCGTCCGGGTGCTCGGCCTGCTCTTGTTCGGCCGCGAGGAGGCGTTGCGCCGCCTGCTGCCGGCCCACGAGGTGGCATTCCAGGTCCTCTCAGGGCAGCAGGTCGTGGTCAACGACTTCTTCCACTGGCCGTTGCTGCGGGTCGTCGAAGAGCTGCTCGGTCGCTTCCGCGCACGCAACCGCGAAGAAGAAATCCTGGTGGGGATGCTCCGGATCGGTGTGCCGGACTATTCGCCGGCGGCCTTCCGCGAGGGCCTGGCCAACGCGCTCATCCATCGAGACTACACTCGGCTCGGCGCCGTGCACATTCAGTGGCACGCCGACCGCCTCGAGATCTCCAATCCAGGCGGCTTTCCCGAAGGCGTCCGGCTCGACAACCTCCTCGTCACCCCGCCCCGCCCGCGCAATCCGCTCCTTGCTGATGCCTTCAAGCGTGCGGGCATCGTCGAGCGCACCGCGCGGGGTATCGACACGATTTTCTACGAGCAACTGCGCAACGGCCGCCCGGCTCCCAGTTATGAGCGCAGTAACGAGCATAACGTGGTGCTCGTGCTTCCGGGGGGCAAGGCCAACCTCGAGTTCGTCCGCCTTCTCGTCGAGGAATCGGGCGCCGGGCGCGATCTTGGATTGGACGAACTCTTAATCCTAAACGCCCTCTGGCGCGACCGGAGGATCACTACGGAGGACGCCGCCCGCCTCACCCAGAAGCCGGAGGCTGACGCCCGCACTACCCTCAACCGCCTGGTCGAGATCGGCCTGGTTGAGCCTCGCGGCGAGCGCAAGGGCCGCACCTGGCACCTGTCGGCAGCGACCTACCGCCGGCTGGGCGAGCCGGCTGCTTATATACGCCAGCGCGGCTTCGAGCCGATCCAGCATGAGCAGATGGTCCTGCAGTACGTCGAAAAACACGGGCGCATCACGCGCAAGGAGGTGGCGGAGCTGTGCCGGTTGTCTCCCGATCAGGCTTACAGGCTACTCCAGCGGCTCACGGAGAGCGGCCGGCTGACTCAGCATGGAACGAAGAAGGGGGCATGGTATGGGCGCCGCGCATAAAATAACCGCGCGCGGTTATCATATTTGCGCGCACGCAAATAATTGCAAAGAGCGGTTATGATCCCTAAAGACTGCAAACGCCTGGCCGAGGTGGACTTCCCGATTGCCGAGGTGTCGCGACACGCGGCGCGGGAGAAGTCCATCCGGCACGGACATCCAAGCACGCTGCATCTTTGGTGGGCCAGGCGACCGCTGGCATCGTGCCGGGCGGTGCTGCTCGCGCTGCTCTGGCCCGACCCATGCGACCCTCTCTGCCCGGAGGACTTCAAGAGCGCGGCGCGGGAGATTCTCCCGCGCGTTCAAGGGAGCGTGGGCCCCAGCGATGAAGCCCTGCGGCACGCGCTCCTTCGCTTCATCGCCGACTTCGCCAACTGGGACCTGGCCAACCATCCGGTCTATCTCGAGGTAAGCCGCGCCCTAGTCAAAGCGGCCTATGCATCCGAGGACGGCAGCCTGTACGAGCCGCCACTTCTCGTCGATCCCTTCGCGGGCGGGGGCTCGATCCCGCTCGAGGCCCTGCGCCTGGGGTGCGAGGCCTTCGCCAGCGACCTCAACCCGGTGGCCTGCCTCATCCTCAAGGTCATGCTCGAAGACATTCCGCGCCACGGACCGGAGCTGGCCGACGAGTTGCGGCGCGTGGGCGCGGAGATTAAGCGCGAGGCGGAGAAGGAACTGGCGGACCTCTACCCGAAGGACCCGGACGGGGCCACGCCCATCGCCTACCTCTGGGCGCGGACGGTCCGCTGCGAATCTCCGAATTGCGGCGCGGAGATCCCGCTCGTGCGCTCGTTCTGGCTCTGCAAGAAGCCCAAGCGCAAGCGCGCGTTGCGGTACCGGGTCGAGCGCCTGCCTGCCGCGCCTGTGGCGCAGGCAGGTCAAGCCGGCGAGCCGCCGCGCGTGGTGTTCGAGGTGTTCGAGCCGAAGAGCGAGCGCGAGGTGCCAGCCGGTACGGTCGCGCGGGCGAGGGCCACGTGCCCTTGCTGCGGCGCGGTGCTGCCGCCGGAGCGGGTGCGGGTCCAGCTTGCCGCCCAGCGGGGCGGGGCCGACGTGGTGTTCGATGAGCAGGGCAAGCGCATCGGCGGCGCCCGACTGCTCGCCGTGGTGCTGCTCCGCCCCGGCGAACAAGGGCGGCACTATCGGCTGCCCACCGAGCGCGATTACGAGGCGGTGCGCCTGGCGCAGGAACGCGTCGCGAAGATCCTCGACGACTGGGAGCGGAGCGGCGGGCAGGGCCTCTGCCCGGTGCCGGATGAGCCAACGCCAGCCGGCGGCGGTTCAGGGGCCGGTCGTGCGTTCAGCGTGCAAAAATACGGCATGCTCCAGTGGGGCGACCTCTTTACCGCGCGGCAGAAGGTGGCGCTGGTGACGCTGGCGCGGCTGGTTCGGGAACTCACCGCAGAGACGCAGAGGACGCAGAGTGAGGTGGTGCAGGAGGGGATGGCGCTTGTGGTGAATCGCTGTGCGGACCGGCTGAGTACCGTGTGCCGTCTCGA
>JACIWK010000011.1 GCA_014360985.1 Candidatus Bipolaricaulota bacterium | reverse complement strand
CCTGGGGTCGATGGCCGTGCTCTACGGGAACACCCCCCAGGAGCTCGAAGCCCTTGCCCTGGGGGCCCCGAAGGAGGTGATCGCCGTCTAGCTCGTCACAACCGACGAGGAACCCAATCTACACCACTTGACGGGACGTGACCCAGCTCCGTCAACGGTCCGTTTGACCTCGTCCTTGACGTGGCTTACGGTCCATCTCCTTGGGCATTGTGGTCTGCCCTAGGAAGCTGCGTTCGACGCCACTGTATGTATACGCTGGTCCGTCGGCGGGTGGTCCTGTTCTCCCGAGTCCGACTGCAGGCATCCCCGCTCCTCGTCGCCGAGTGAGTGGAGACGGGATCATGGGGTTGCATAGGCGTGGAGGCTCAACAGAGGAACTCCCTGAGCCACATGCGCACTGCCAGTGCGGCCTCGCCGGTCCCGGAGCGGCGGGGGCAACCGTACGGTGCGCGGTCTGGGTCAAACGCTACCGGGCTTTGCGGGTGACCTTCCCTGCCTTCTTCTGCTGCAGGCCGAGGAAGTGGGCGAGGTTTGCCTTGGGGTCAAGCGTGTACTGCAGGGCACGGGAGTCCGCGCTCGTGAACAGGGTCGTCACCCCCGGCCCGTGGCCGCTCACCACGCAGTCGGAGTGGACGACGATCCCGATCGAGAGTGCCCCCGACCGGTACACCCGGCCGTAGGCGTGCTCCGTGTCGAGGATCGCCACGAGATCCCCCAGCCGCAGGTTGGAGAGGCCATACTCCTTGACCGTCTTCTCGTCGAAGAGCTGGATGTCGTAGTCTCCGCGGTAGCACGTATCGGCGCCCAAGCCCGAGCCCATCAGGGCGGCGGGCACGGCGTGCGTGACCCCGACCACGAGCGCTCCTCTCTTCTCCGCAATCGGCATCTTGGCGAGAATCCGCGGGTCGAGGTTCATCACCCGCACCGCAGGGTGGTCGAGGAGGGCGAGGCCGGTCCCGAAGGACTTGATCCCGATCTTGTCGCCAATCTGGAGCTTGTCCAAGACCTCGGGGGCGAAGTCGACGAGCACGTGCTCGATCCCCCCGTGCTTGCCCGTGACGGTGCCCTTGGCGCCCTTGGCGTCTCCCGTAAGAACGGTCGCCTCGTTCCCCACGCAGGCGAGGAAGTTGAGCCCATCGTTCGTGGGCGGAAGGCCCTCCCGGTCCTTCGTCAGGTTGCGGACCGACACCCCGGGCTCGACGTGGTCCGCCACCCACCCCGTCGCCGGGTCCCCCACGCGCAGGTTGTACGTGATCCCTCCCACCCCGGGCAGGACGAGGGGACGCCCATCGTGGCTGATCCGGTACCCCCGCATGGACGGGTTCGTGACCTCGCCTCCGACCGATAGCATGATAAGCCGATCTGAATTGGTGCGCATGCCACAACTGTACCCAGGTGGGGCGGAGAAGCCAAATCTGGCTGCGAAGACGGGCACCTGTGGACACGTGGCCAACACACTGTTACACTCGGTCGCGACTTCAAGTGATCCAAGGAGGGCAAGCATGTCGCGGCTGAGGGTGTCCATCATCGGCACTGCGGGTTCCGAGCCCCGGTATTGGCCGGGAATGGTGTTCTCCTCCGAGCTGGCCGAGGGTGTTGTTCTTGCCCTGACTGCGGGACCGCGGTCACCACGGGAGGTTGCCCGCGAGCTGCAGCGCAGCGAGGCCGAGGTGGAGAAGATCGTCGCCCAACTTCAGGCGCTGTACGCAGTTCGCGCGGAGGAGGATGGCCGCCTGGCGCTGGACTTCTCGCTTCTCACGGCCGAGGACCTCCGGGTGGTGGATGAGGTGGCCCCGTCGTTGGGACGAGGGCTTGCTGGGCATGTGCTGGAGGGGGCCGAGGCGATCCACGGTGCGCTGGACCGCCTTCCGGGCGCGGAGTCTGCCGCCTGGCGGGCGCAGTACACGTTCGCCACCGTGGGCTGCATGGGGCTCGACTGGGGGGGGATCGCCACTCTCCAGCGCCTGGGGTACGTGAGCTCGGGGCGGGAGTATCCCGATGGGGGGAAGTACGTGCTGATCGCGGAGGAACGCCGGGCGGCGGTGCGGGCCAAGGACTACTGCGGAAGCCACACCGGTGGCGGGGATCGGTACGTGTTCACGAGCTTCGGTGACCACAGCGGTCCGCGGCATTGCCTTCCCGACCTGTTCTTCCGGGTGGAGTGGGCGGTGGGGAAGGCGGAGTGGCCGCCAGGACTGGCGGCCGGTGTGACGGCGGTGGTCGCCCACGGTCAGAAGAGACTGTACGACGAGCTGGGGGCGATGATCGCCGGAGAACGACCGGCGGCTGGCCCGTGCCGGGAGTTCCTGGCGCGGCTGGGTTACCTGGCGGACGGAGCGCCCCTCGTTCCCGTGTTCACCGCCGCCGCTGCGGGCCCCGTTCGCGAGATCGTCGCCGCCGTGGCCCAAGCCGTAGCTCAGTGGGCGGAGCGGACCGTCCCCAGCCTGGGGGAGGTCTTGCCGGGGCTCACCCCGGTCCGGCTTGGGGTGGACCGCGGGTGCATCCTCAACCACATCTGGCACTTCATCGTTGCCGAGGCGAACCGCTTCCTGGCCGAGGAGGGGTTCATGCTCGACCCGGAACCCGGGCCGGAGGGCCAGGGTCGGTACCTGGCGTGGGTGGCCGAGGCTGCGTTCAACCGAACCCTGGATGGGGTAGAGGGGCATTGGGAACCTGCCGTTCGCCCCGCGCCAGGCCCGGGATTGACAACCCGAGAGCGGTGAGCTACGTTGCGGGCGTGACAATCCCGAATCAGATCACCCTCGCCCGGATCCTCGCCACGCCCCTGTTCATGTTCTTCCTCTACGCGGAGGGCACGGTGTTCAAGATCCTCGCCCTCGCCATCTTCGCCCTCGCCGCGATCTCGGATGCGGTGGACGGGTACTTGGCGCGAGCGCTGCGCCAGGAGACGAGGTTCGGGGTGTTCGCCGATCCGATCGCCGACAAGCTCCTCGTGACCGCGGCGTTCGTGTCGTTCGTCGAGCTCAGGGAGCTCACCGCTCCTCCGGTGGTGGCGATCCTCGCCCGGGAGTTCCTCGTCACCGGGCTCCGCATCCTCGCCATCGCCGAGGGGGTCACGATTCGGGCGAGCATCCTCGGCAAGCTGAAGACCCTCTCCCACATCGGCCTGGTGCTGTTCATCCTCTCCACGCGCTACTTCGGCTTCGTCTCATGGGGCCACGAGCTCAAGGAAGCGTTCCTATACCTTGCGGTGGCGTTGGCGCTTGTCTCCGGCGCGGAGTACTTCTGGCGCGGCCGGAAGCTGTTCCGGGGGATGTCCTCGCTGCGGTGAGCGGGGACAGAGAGGGCATCCGGGGGGGTCCTGCGACCTCCCCTACCCCCGCGTTCCCCCTCTATACACGATGGGGGGATCCCCAGGGAGGTTGCTCGATGAACCGATCGTGGATGGTTTTGGCGTTCGTGCTCCTCATGGGTGTTCCGGCGTTCGCTGATACCTTGCACCTCAAGAGCGGTCAGACGATGGCGGGGGAGCTGTGCGGGGTGACGGCGAGCTCCATTCAGTGGTGCGCAGGGGAGGGGCTCCAGCTCTCGTTCGCCCTCGTCGATGTGGCGCGGGTGGAGTTCGAGGGGGACCCGATGGCGAGCCCCCGGCTGGCGGAGGGGGAATGGAGGAAGGCGATGGGACAGGCCCAGCGGGAGCTCACGTCGTGTCGAACCGCGCGGTACGGGCTGATCCTCGGAGGGCTGGCGTTCGTGGGGGGCGGGTACTGGCTCGGCGTTCAGGGGCACGACGCGGGCAGCTTCCTCATCGCTCTGGGGACGGTGGCGGCGGGCCTGGGCGTGATCGCCGCCAACCCGCGGTGTCCGACCCAAGAAGAACGGGTGAAAGTCCTTGTTCGGATCGGACTCGACCACGGCTGGCTGTACTGAGGCTGCGGATCGTCCCCCGCGCAGGTTGACTTCGGGCCGCGATCGTCTATCCTAAGCCCCCTGTAGTTTTCCCTGCCTCGCAGAGCTAGCCCCCGAGGAACCCATTCCTTGGATTTGGGTTAGGGCGGGGCTGGTATTGCATGCTGGATGGGGGAGTGAATGAGCTTGGGGTATGACATCGCGAAGGTCCGCAACATCGGGATCGCGGCGCACATCGACGCCGGCAAGACGACGGTCACGGAGAGGATCCTCTACTTCACGGGCCGCGTCCACCGCGTGGGGGAGGTGGACGATGGCGAGGCGACGATGGACTGGATGCCTCAGGAACGGGAGCGGGGGATCACGATCACCGCTGCCGCCACGACCGCGGAATGGAAGGGTCACTGGATCAACGTCATCGACACGCCAGGGCATGTGGACTTCACGGCGGAGGTCGAGCGGTGCCTGCGGGTGGTGGATGGGATGGTGGCCCTGTTCTGCGCGGTGGGCGGCGTCCAGCCCCAGTCGGAGACGGTGTGGCGCCAGGCGGAGAAGTACCGCGTGCCGCGGATCGCGTTCGTGAACAAGATGGACCGCACGGGGGCCGACTTCTGGGGCGTGGTTCGCGAGATGCGCGAGGAATTGGGGGCGCGGGCCGTCCCGGTGGTGATCCCGATCGGGGCCGAGGAAGCGTTCGCCGGCCTCGTGGACCTCGTGCGGATGGAGGCGATTTACTACCGGGAGGGGGGGAGCGGCATGACGATCGAGGCCGGTCCCGTCCCGGCGAACCTCGCCGAGGAGGCCCAGGCGGCGCGGGACGCCCTCCTCGAGCGGGCCGCGGAGGAGGACGACGGGCTCCTCGCCAAGTACCTGGCGGGGGAGGAGCCGGAGGCCGGCGAGGTCATCCGCGCCCTGCGCCGGGCCACCGTGGCGGGTCGGATCATCCCCGTCCTCGCCGGCTCGGCGTTCCGCAACAAAGGCGTGCGGAGGCTCCTCGACGCGGTGGTGGACTTCCTCCCCTCTCCGGCGGACCTCCCTCCCGCCGCCGGGACGTGGGACGGGGCGACCGTCGAACGGGCGCCCACGGACGATGCCCCCCTTGCCGCGCTCGCGTTCAAGGTCCAGGCCGACCGTCATGTGGGGAAGCTAACCTACCTCCGGGTGTACTCGGGAGCCCTCCGCAGCGGCGAGTTCGTCCTCAACGCCTCCCGCGGCTGCCGGCAGCGGGTCGGGCGCCTGTTTCAGATGCATGCCGATCACCGCCAGCCGGTGGACGAGCTTCGCGCGGGGGAGGTCGGGGCGGCGGTGGGGCTCAATGAGACCTTCACTGGGGACACCTTGTCTGCCGCCGCCAGCCCGGTCGTGTTGGCTCCGATCGAGTTCCCTGCCCCGGTGATCGACCTCGCGGTCGCCCCACTGCGCCGGGCCGAGGGTGACCGCCTCGCCCGCGGGCTGGCCGACCTCGCGGCGGAGGATCCCACCTTCATTGTGCGGCCCAATCCGGAGACGGGGGATATCGTGATCTCCGGGATGGGAGAGCTCCACCTGGAGATCATCGTCGACCGGCTGCGGCGGGAGTTCGGGGCCGAGGTCACCACCGGCCAGCCGCAGGTTGCGTACCGCGAGACGGTCACGGGCACAGTCGAGCACGAGGGGAAGCTCGTCAAGCAAACCGGGGGTCACGGGCAATACGCCCACGTCGTCCTCCGCGTGGAGCCGGCCCCCGCTGGCGCGGGGTTCGAGTTCGAGAGCCGCGTTGTGGGGGGACGGGTCCCTCGGGAGTACGTCCCCGCCGTGGAGCGGGGGATCGTCGAGGCGATGGCCGCCGGCCCCTACGCCCAGTTCCCGGTGGTCGACGTCCGTGTCTTTCTCCTCGACGGATCGGCCCACGAGGTGGACTCCTCGGAACAGGCGTTCCGCACCTGCGCTGCAGCCACGTTCCGCGAGGCGTGCCGCCGGGCGGGGATGCAGCTTCTGGAGCCGGTGATGGAAGCTGAGATCACCGTTCCAGAGGCCGATCTGGGGGCGGTGATGGGGAGCATGGCGTCCCGGCGAGGGCGGATCGTGGCCCTCGAACCTCGGGGCAGGCTCCAGGTGGTCCACGCTGAGGTTCCGCTGGCGACGATGTTCGGCTACACGACAGAGCTGCGAAACATCACGAGCGGCCGCGGCGACTTCACGATGCGGTTTGCCCGTTACGAGGCGGTTCCCCACGCCCTGGCCGAGGAGATCGTCGCCCAGCGACGTGGGGTGGGTGTGGCGGCCCGCCTCGCCTGAGGCGGGGGGGAGCCGGTAGGATCGGGCGCGAAGGGGGACGGATGGACCTGTGGCGGATCGTGCTCGTCGGGTTCGTGACGCTTGGGCTGGTGCTGTTCCTCTTCTCCGGTCCGGAGGGGATCCCCGGACTCGTGGGGGGCGTCCCGATCGAGGAGGGGACCTACGTCGTCGAGCGGGGCGGCCAGCGTGCGGGGGAGGAGGCGTTCACCGTCTGGCTTCTCGATTCCGGGTTCCGGATCGACTCCCGCGCCCGGATCGGCAACCAGAACATCCTCGCGAGCCTCGTCCTCGACCCGAGCTGGAACCCTCTTTACTACGCGGAGAGGGGGAGGACGCAGGTCACTTTTCGCATCGTGGACGGCACGCCCACCCTCAGGGTCGGGGTGGGGCTGTTCGTTCGGTCGACCGAGTTTGCTGCCCTCCCACCGTTCGCCCTCCTGGGAGCGGAGGCAGTGGCCCCCTGGTTCGCTGTGTACCGGTGCCTCCGGACGAGCCCTGCCCTCGAACGGACCGCGATCGTTGCCGGGACACGGGCGATGGCCCCCCTCGTCGGGTTCGCGCCGGAGGGAGTGGAGCTGGTCGTCGGGGAACGGACGCTTCCCGCGGAGCGGTATCTCGTGCGAATCGGTGAGCGGGAGGTCTCGCTCTATGGCCAAGGGGATCTTCTCCTCGCTCTGAGCGTGCCGAGCGAGGGCCTCGTCCTTTACCTCAAGGAGATCCTTCCCGGCGGGCTCCACCTCTCCCCGTAGGGGTCATTCTCTCTTGGCTGCAGCTCCCTGGTGGGGGCCGCTCAGCTCCGTACGCGTCCCATCGGACCACTGCACGGTGTAGGTACCCGCGAACACGTTGAGGGCGATCACTTCGCCCGACCGGCCGCCGGCCTCGATCCTCTCCCCTAGCTTGGGGAGCCCCTCCAGTGCCTCCCGGTACTGCTCGTGTTCGTAGGCGAGGCAGCACGTGAGCCGACCGCAGGCTCCGGTGAGCCGCTCCGGGCTCAAGAAGAGCTGCTGGTCGAACGCAAGCTCTAGCGGGACCGGCCGCAGGCGGTGGAGGAACATCCGGCAGCACAGGGGGCGCCCGCATGGCCCGACCTCGCCGAGGAGGCGTGCCGCGTCGCGGGGTCCCACCTGGTGGAGTTCGATCCGCATCCTGAACTCCGCCCCCAGCTCGCGGAGGAACTCCCGGAAGTCCACCCGGTTCGGGGCCGTGAAGTAGAGCCGGAGGAACGTGCGCTCCAGATCGAGCTCCCCTCCCAGGAAGCGCATCGGGAGAGAAAGCCGGGCCGCCTGCTTCTGGGCCAACCGTCGCAGTTCATCGGCCTCGGCCGCGCGGGCCTGGTGGGCGGAGCAATCGGCGGGGGAGGCTGGGCGGACCAGGCGCGCCTTGGGATTGGAGGGGCTGACGAGGGGCGACTTGAGGACCTTCGCGAGCCAAAGGGTGCGGCCCTCGTCCTCGACCCACACCTCGCCCGGGCTCCCCACCACCCCATCCCACACCGCATGATGGACCTCGCCGGGACGGCCAAGGCGACGGACGAGGGCCCCTAACCTCTCCGCGGCCACAGGGCCACCACCTCCGCCAGGAGCCGGGGATTTACGTTGTCGTCAAGCTCCCCGCGGGAAAGCGACGCCTTGCGCGCCCACGACAGCCGCGCGTCGAGCGAGAGCTGGGGCCCCGCTTCCTCCACCACCAGGAAGTGGGCCAGTTCATCGAGGAATGCGGCCACGGCCCCCTTCCCGTCGCTGGCCAACCGCTCCATCGCTGCCAGGATCTCGTCCGTGGCCGCGCGGGGGAGGGCCTGCGCCAGGTGGCGCCCGAACGCGCGCCGCCGGAGCGGATCCCGAGCGCACGACGCGAAACGCGCGACCAGCTCCGCAAGCGGGAGGCCCTGCGCTTCCGAGTTGGCCTCTTTCCACTCCCGGAGCGGGTCCCGACGTTCGGCGAGGAACGCCGCTGCCTCCTCGACGCGGTCGTCGAGGAGCGCGGCGATGAGCGCGCTCTCGTCGTCCGAGTACCCCGCACCGTGGAGCGCGGCCTGGAGCTGGGCGCGGGCGCCCGAACACCACACGAGCGCGCATCGCGAGCGCACTGTGGGGGGCACCCGATCGAGGGCCTCCGCGAATAGGACCGCCCTGAGGTGGGGCGGCATCTCCTCCAGGAGCTTGAGGAGCGCGTTGGCCGCCTCGCGGGTCAGTCTCTCCGCCGGGCCGATGACGGCCACCTTGTGCGGAGCGCGCACGGGCCCATAGCGAGCCCACAGGATGACGTCGCGGACGAGGTCGATCCCCAGCTCCCCCCCATCCGAGATGAGGATGCGCACGTCCGGGTGGGTCGCCGATGCGTCCCCGAGGAGGGCGGTTGCTGCGGCGCGGGCGGCCGCCTTCGCTCCCGGTCCCACGTAGAGTGCAGGGATCATCGTCATCGAGAAGGGTACGGGGCCGGTCCCGTGGAAACAAGGTACCCCACGCTGCCCTTGACGAACGGGTCTCTCCCGGTAGAGTTCGGTCCGCGACAGGTTTATCGCCACGATCGGGGCGTAGCGCAGCTCGGGAGCGCACCTGCTTTGGGAGCAGGGGGTCGCTGGTTCAAATCCAGTCGCCCCGACCAGGACTGCTTCAGGTGCCTCGCCACTCGGTAGGGGTCACGATTGACCACCTGGAACCTCCGTCCGCGCTCCCTTTCCTTCCGTATCCTCTCGTTTTCAGGTCGTGGTGGTAAGGGGTAGGCGAGACAAGGGGGCACGAACGTGACAGATGTCCCGCCGTGGGGTCCTGGGTCACCTTTGCCCATGGACGGCCCGGGGTAGCCTCGGGTCGCGATGTGTGCGGACGCTGGTCTGGGGACACCCGCGGGCTGCGCGACCGGCGAGCCTCGGCACAGGCTTCGGATGCTCCAGCCGATTCCTCGCGAGGTCTTCCCCAACGCCCCCCTGCGCACGGTGATTATGGCCGATCCGGTCCTCGTTGCCCTCCGCCGGATGGTTGAGCTCGAGCGGGCCGGGCTGTCGGCCGAAGTCGCTGCCGCCAGGGTGGTGAAGGAACTGGGGAACGAGGGCGGGCCAGGAACCGTGGGTTACAGCCAGGGAACATCGGTCGAGGCGGCCCTGCGGAAGAGGATCGAGGAACTGCGCCGCGAGGTGGCAGAGCTCCGTGCAGACCGGGATCAGTGGCGGGAGGTCGCTCTGGCGGTCCAGCCCGCCCTTGCGTCCGGGGAACCTCACTCCCCGTGGGAACGGTTGTGGGCCGCTGTGTTCGGGAGGTGAGCCGCGCCGAACGACCGGTGGAGATGCAAGTGGATGCCCGACTCCAGGTGTCCCACGGGCAAATTCACCGAGGGACTCATCAAGGCGGGCAAGGAAGAGTGGGAACTCATCGGCGGGACCCAGACCCACGACGCTGTCATTGTATTCTATCTTCTAAATCGGCATCGGGCCACGCACGATGTTCCGTCCCAGATCTGCGGAAGAGTGTGACCTTCACCTTGTTCCCTGCTCGCCTCGCTTGCGTAGCTCGAGGTGGGCCGTTGTGCATACGGACTCGATCCGGGTTGCCGTCTTGGTCCACCAAAGCTGGCGCCGGGCACGAGCTCCAAGCTCTGGGCACGCTGGTACCTCGCTGGGGTCCTGGTTCTCCAGAGAGGCGAAACCAGTCTGGACAGTTGGGCGCTAGCTTGTCGAGCGACGGCCCGGATCGCTCGAACCTAAACCGAGATCCGAATCCTCACCACGCGTGACTTGCTCACAGAGAGCATGATGTCGTGATCCAGCAGAGCCACGCCCTGCACATAGAACAGCACTTCGTCCTCGATCGCCAACACGAGGGGGACCTCGAGCTCACAGAGAGCTTCCCCGCGGTCGGACAAGCTTCCCTCCCACGCGAGTGCGACCAAGGGCGATCTCGAGCCCCATCTCCTGGAACGTACTGCCCTCCAGATCGAAGCTGACAAGGAGGAGCACGTGCTGCCCGGGTCGGCCAACAACACGCACGAGAACGGGATCGAGGGGCTCTGCGCTGAGCTCGGTGGTCCCGTCGGCGAATGTGAGTTCGAGCAACGGCGGGGGCGTGTCGACTGGCGGCGTTTCGGCCGGGAGCTGCTCCTGGAAGGCCAGGCCTCCGACTGGGAGTCCGCCAGAGATCGGCCAGGCCTGAAGGAGTGGCAGGCCAAGGGGTGCGGTGTCCCCCCCTGCCGAACCCGCCACCGGCAGAAGCACGACCAGCGCAACGAGGAACCACGCGACACAACGCGATCCACGGGAATGCCGATCCATGGAGGCTACGGGGCCTTGGTTGACTGAACGAAAACCATGTCCGGTGTCTCTGAGTGGTACACAACCGCCTTGCCCCCCGGTCCCGTAGGTGGGACGATCTCATAGTATCCAACGCGCGACCTGCCGTTCGCGCGGATCACCCCGTAGATCACGGCCTGGCCGCCGTACGCACCTGGGATTACCCCACTGAGTGGAACGATCTCGACTTCGGTTCCGATTGTGGCGCTCGCCATCGCAGTCTGGAAAGATGGTACACGAGGATGTTTGCGAGGAGGGCAACAGCGACGACAGCGAGCACGAGGACGATCCCTCTCCGAGAAGCCAGAGCTGTAAGCACTGGAACCTCCTTCAGGAGAGTCTCTCCTCAATCAGGGAAACGCACCTCCCCACCGCTGTCGGGATGCCGGTCGAACGGAGCAAACAGGGCTGCCCCTGCTCATGGACTGGTTGCATCGAGATGGGGGCCATCTCCTCGATGGCCTCGTGCGACCTCCGCGGCCGGACAGGTGCGCAGTCCTCGCCCCGGGGCGGAATGTGGTACCCTAGGACCGGATCAAGGAGGGGGAGATGACCCAGGGACGAGGTCTCGTCGTAGCGGGGGTTCTGGTGGCCGTGGCCGCGGGTGCAGGCACTGCCCACGGGCAGGCCGCTCTGCTCCGCACGGTCTCCGTTGGCCCTGTCTCCGCATTGGCCTTCTCCCCGAGTGGTGAGTACCTCGCGGTGGGTGGAACGAACAACACGATCCTGATCTTGGAGACCGCGGGGTGGCGCATCGTACGCAATTTGGCAGGGCACACCGGGCAGGTCAACTCCCTCTCTTGGAGCCCCGATGGCGAGCTTCTCGCGTCCGGGTCGAATGACAGCACCATCCGGTTGTGGGACCCCGCCACGGGGGAGACGATCGCCGTGCTTGCCGGGCACACGGGCCCTGTGACCTCGGTTTCGTTCAGCCCCTCGGGGACCATGCTCGCCTCGGGTTCCCACGACACCACCGTCAAGCTGTGGACCGTGGACACAGGGACGGAGTCCCGCACGCTGCGCGGGCACACGGACTGGGTGACCGCGGTTGCGTTCAGCCCCAACGGGGCGACCCTTGCCTCGACGGCGCGCGGGGGGGAGTTCTTCCTCGGGGAAATGACGCTGTGGGATGTGGCAGGGGGATGGGAGATCCGCACCACCCCCTACCCAGGCCACCTCGCGTGCGTGGTGTTCAGCCCCGATGGGGGAGTTCTCGCCACGGGGGCCTACGACAACACGGTGCGGCTTTGGGACGTGGCCACGGGGCGGGGGATTCGTGTCCTGACTGGCCACACGGCTTGGGTCACCTGTGTTGCGTTCTCCCCTGATGGAGAAGCCCTCGCCTCCGGGTCCCGCGATGGGACGGTGCGGGTGTGGGACTTAAGCGACCTCACCCGTCGCTGAGAACTGGCCAAGGTGCGGGCGGGGCTTACGATCCTCGGGACAGACCCGCTCTCAGCTGATTCAACTTCGCCACGAACTCCGGGGCGAGCCAGGGATCGATGTCCTTCGGCCCCAGCCGGATCCCACGGTGCCTATGGATCCTCACCGTGAGGATGTTCCGGTCGAACGAGGCGGTGACGTCCGCCAGCGGGTGCTCCAGTCCGAATCCGGCTTGGAACAGGGCCCGATCCACCATCTGGGGAACGCGTCGTTCCAGGAGCCCGATCGTCTTGTTGAGGAGGAACCCACGGATGCCGCGCCTGCGCCCGGCGCGCTCCGTGAGGAGCTTCCGGACAAGCTGAACCTTCTCCTGGACAGCCTTATCCAGTTCCATGACGAGGGCATCCTGAGTCAGGATCAGGTTCAGGCGTCCGTCCTTCGTGGTGATGCGCGCGACCTCATCGCGCCACAGGAGCTCGTGGATCTCCTGGGGCCCGAGGCCATTCAGATCCTGGTTTCCGAGGTGGAGGTAGGGGATCCCGTTCCCAGCTGTGCGCTCGACCACGGACGGGGAGACGAGGATCTGCCCGCCCCGCGCCCGATCCGCCAAGCGTTGGGCGAGGTTGACCACGAACCCGAACAGGTCGCCATCCTCCTCGATGGGCGTTCCCCAGGCGATCCCGATCCCACTGGTGAACGCGTCGCCCGGGCGCGCGGCGTTGCGGCGGGCAATCCCTTCCTGAATCTCGCTCGCGCAGCGCACGCTCGCCAACGCCTGGGGGAAGGTGGCCATGATCCCGTCCCCCAATGTCTTCACGACCCGCCCCCCGTGCCGCTCGACGTAGCTTTGGGCAAGGGACATGAACTCCTTGGCGAGGCGGTAGGCCTGCTCATCACCGCGGTCGCGAGTGTAGGACGTGAACCCACGGATGTCAGCGAACAGGATCGCTTGCCCGGGCGCGGAGGAAGGTGATTGTCCGCCGGCTGGCCGGTGCGCGGCGGGCGCGACTGCTGGCTGGTCCGGTCCCGTGTGGAGATCCACGGGAGGAGTGTGCACAGATCCTCTGCGTCGGTCCAGGGGGGCGCTTGACCCCGCGCTGTGCCACGAGTACAGGACGTGCGTTTCCGAGTGCCCCTTCGGGGCGGTCGC
The DNA here is from genome assembly GCA_014360985.1 of Candidatus Bipolaricaulota bacterium. GTDB lineage: Bacteria > Bipolaricaulota > Bipolaricaulia > Bipolaricaulales > Bipolaricaulaceae > Bipolaricaulis. The sequence continues at coordinate 70,560 of JACIWK010000011.1, read as the reverse complement.
GGCGGAGGTGGGGGTGCCCCGACCTGCTGCAGGGAGAACGGGTCTAGTCGCGCGCGTATCCTTCCCGCCATGGACGTCCAGCGCCGCAGCGCCCTCGCCCTCTTCGGCGAGGCGACCCTGTTCGGGGGGGTCATTGGGTTCACCACCGTACTGCCCCGGTTCGTGAGCGAACTCCCAGGGGAGCACGGTCCTCGTGGGGCTGGCTCCTCGCCCGCACCCCGTATGCAACCCTCCTTGCCCTCACGGCGAGCCTGGTCCTGCTGGCCCATGCGCTCAGCTGGTGGCTGGGGCTGATCGGCGGGCGAGCCACTTCCCGGGTGCGACCTGGACCTACCGCGCCGCTGTAGCAACCTGCTGCCTTGGCGTGAGGGGAAGGGGAGAAGGAGCTCCATGATCTTGGGGTGTCGGACCATGAGGCTCCTCGCGACCCGGCGAACGTCGTCTCGATCGTGAATCCCATGGGCTCGTACAGGCGCACCGCGGGCAGTGAGTTGGTGAACGCGCCCTCCTTGACCTCCGGGAGGCCTGGAACGGGGGAAGGGGACCGTCCGTTGCGGGTCCCGCCCATGGGAAGGTTGGACCTCGCCGGTGTAGGATGCCCAGGCATGAGACGACGGCGGTCATCTTCGAATTCGTTCTTTGCCTCGCTTGGGCGGGCGATGCTTTCGGGATGTCTCGTTCTCGGTCCGATGGGCGGGGTGTGCGGTGCGGAGCTTGTCTCGAACCCGCGGGTGGATGCAGGAACCTGTTGGGGCGGCGCGTGTTCCGTTGGGGCGGAGCGGGCCGTGTTCTACGACTCGTCGTACGGGGGCGCGGGGCTGCCCGTCGAGGTGCGCTACCCCAGCTCCCCGGATGGAGCCGTGGCTGCCGGTGTCTTCCCGCTCGTCGTGTTCGGGCACGGCTACCAGCAGTCGTACGCCGACTACGCCTACGTTTGGGAGGACCTCGTTCCGCATGGGTACATCCTCGCCTTTCCCGACAAGCTGTCGGCGAGCGCGGCGATCGGTATGGACGCCTACGCCCGGGACCTTCGGTTCGTGGCAGGGGCGATGCGGGCCCTGGCGGGCGATCCGGCGAGCCGCTACTTCGGCCGGATTGCCGATGAGACGGCGCTCGTTGGCCACTCCACCGGTGGCGGGGCAGCTCTCGTCGCCGCATCGCAGAGCGACGGGGTGACTCACCCCGGTCGTCGGGACAAGCCCGATCGTTGCGGCGCGGGACGTGCACGTCCCCGTCTTGATCCTCGACGCGGGCGAGGACTGCGTCACCCCGACGTGGGCCCACAGCCGGGCGATCTTCGCCAACCTCCCCTCCCCGAGCTACCGCGTGACGGTTCTCCGGGGCGCCACTGCGGGTTCTCCGACGCCCGCGGGCCGGGCCAGGGGATGTGCGCCGCCGCCGAGAGGGCCGCGTGCGCAGCCGGGCTGCCGCTCCTCGGCCCGCGGGGTCCCACGTTGGGATCGGAAGGGCAGAACGCGGTCACCGTGGCGTACCTCGTCCCGTGGCTCGCGTTTCACCTCCAGGGCGACGTGGCCGCGTGGAGCGAGTTTCTCCGCCGGCTTGACACCGACCCGCACACGGCCTACGAAGGTCGGCCGTAGGGTGCGCGGGCCAATCCCATGAGCACGCTCCCCATCGTCGCGGTGCGCGCGATCAACCTCGTGATCGGCGTCCGCTACTGCTGGCTCATCCGCCGGGGTCGGATCAACCCCGCGCTCGCGATGTGGGTGTTCTTCACCGTCGCCACCGTGGGGAGCCTCCTCACCTATCAGGCGAAGGCTTCTACAGCCCAATCGACAACATCCTCAACACCGCCGACATCCTCCTCGTGGGGACCGTCGCCGTGTGGATCGCGCTGTACGGAGACCGGAGCACGCGGTTCACCCGGTTCGACCTGGGGTGCCTCGCCGCGGTCGCGGCGATCGTGATCGCGTGGGCTGTCACCCGAGAGCACGCAGTCGCGCACAGTGCGATTCAGGCGATCCTCGTGATCGCCTACTTCCCGGTCGTGCGGCGCCTGTGGCGGGCAGAGCGAAACACCGAGTCGTTCACGATGTGGATCGGCCTCATGGTCGCGCCCGCGTTCTCCCTCCTCTCGAGCCAGGGCGTGCTGGCGACGGTGTACGCGGTGCGGGCAATCGTCTCCACCGGTCTGCTCCTGCTCCTCATGCTCCGCGCCGAGCGGAGGGCGCGGGCCGGCCATGCCCAACCCACGGGTTAGTCCTAGCGACTGCGCCCTGTCGAAGCGGGGGCGTACAACCGCGGCTGGTTCGGGCGTGGAGGAGGTACCCTGTGCGGGGTTCGGAGATCGTGTTCATGGCCGAGGAGGCGCACGAGGGTGGATACGAGGCCTGGGCGCTTGGCCACTCGATCTACACCCAGGGCGAGACGATAGAGGAGCTGAAGGAGGCCGTTCGCGATGCCGTACGCTGCCACTTCAACGGGGCCGACCTCCCCCGGGTCATTCGCCTCCATCTTGTCCAGGAAGAAGTCCTCGCCCCTGGAGACTCCCCAGGGATCTCACTGGCGACGATCTCGTCACAAGGCTTGAGACGCGGGGGACAAGGTCACCCGCCCCACTGGGAGCCATGTCCGTCTCACGCGGGTCGGGGAGGCAGGGGACACCACGTCACCGTTCCGCGCCACAGGGAGCTGAGAATCGGCACCCTGAGCAGGGTTGTGAAGGATGTCGCGGGCATCTCGATCTCCCCCCTGACGAGCTGGCCGAGAGACTGTGGGGCGGGGAGGCGGGCGGGGTCGGATGTGCACCAGATGCGCGCGAGGAGAATGCTGGTCCCTTCGATGCCTGGCAGGCGGATCCGCGTGGTGGGGACGAGCGGCTCGGGGAAGACGACCGCCGGGCGGGCGATCGCCGGCCGGTTGGGGATCCCGTTCAGCGAGCTCGACGCGCGGGCGTGGCTCTCCGGGTGGACGAACCGCCCTCTGGCCGAGCTGCGGGAACTCGCGGACGAGCGGACGCGCGGCCCGGCGTGGGTGGTGGACGGGAACTACAGCAAGGTCCGGGATCTCGTGTGGGGTCGGGCGGACACGGTGGTCTGGCTTGACTACCCGTTCCGACGCGTGTTCGGCCAGCTCCTCCGGCGCACGCTGCGCCGCGCTCTCCGGCGCGAGGAGCTGTGGAACGGGAACCGCGGGTCGCTGCGAATGTCGTTCTTCTCCCGCGAGTCAATTCTCCTGTGGGCGATGCGGACGTACCCGCGGCGCACGCGGGAGTACCCGGAGCTCCTCGCCCGCCCCGAGCACGCCCACCTCAGGGTGATTCGCCTCCGCTCGCCCGCGGAGACCCGCCGCTGGCTCGACGGGCGGACCGAGCCTGCCGGCCCGAGTCCCTCGCGGGGTCGGACGGCGTAGCGTCGCAGCCTGTCTGCGACGGCCTCGTGCGTTCGACGGCCGTCGGCCATGAAGCCCGGCACCGCAGATCCTCTGCTTAGCGGGAGCGGGTGGAACGAGGGTAGGTCTGGGCGTCCTTGTCACAGAGACGACCTAGGACGCGCTCCGAGGTGAGCCCGCGGAGGGCGTCGGAGGCCACTCAGCGCGCGGCGCGGGCCCCGGGGTCCCCACCGCGGCTTCCTCTTGTGCGTCGGTTCGCCTCGGCCCGGATCCGCTCGCCGCAGGCCACCACGGCCTCGTGGAGTGCCCGGTTCCGGTTGCCGATGTTCCGCAGCGCCCAATTCGCGGCCTTCTTCACGTACGGGCGGGGGTCGAAGCCCCACCCTCGATCAGGGGGAGGAATTCGACGAACGCCTCGTCCGGTGCACCCTTGTTGTGGACGGCGAGCCCCGCCATGAGCGCGAACCCCGCACGCTTGACCCACTCCTCGTCGCGGCGCGCGCACTCTGCCGCCTTGTCCCAGGCGTGGGGCGTGAGGTCGAACAGGCTCGTCGTCGCCTGATCGCAGACGTCCCACGAGTCGAAGTTCGCGGCCCACGCCTCCATCTGTTCGGGGGTGACCTGGGCCGGGTCGTCCACGAACACGGCAAGGGCAAGCCCGTGATCGGTGCCGAGGCGCTTCGCGAGCTTCCTGAGCTCGTAGACCGGCACGCCGAGCGCCTGCTCGACGTTGATCCTATACCGCTCCATCCCCGCCCGCCTCGCCTCGTTCCCATCGAAGCGAGCTCGGCGAGGATCGCGGCCAGGCGTCGGTCTCGTGTCGCAGGGGCCACGGTCGTGGACCAGTATAGCCCCCAGCCTTGGACATGCGGCGCAAGAGTTGGGCCAGGGAAGAGAAGCCCCTCGGCAGGAGGGGCCTGCCGAGGGGGCACGATCGAGAGACCGTCTGCTCTAGCCGACCTTCTCCGGGGCCTTGGGGACGTCGTAGAGGATGTCGTCGAGCGGATGGCGGTACAGGTCCTGCTCGAGCCTCACCTGGTCGAAGTAGTGGCCGATGAGCCCGATCGAGCGCCCGAGCACGAAGAACGCGTTGAACAGCCCAGCGCGGATCATCTCGTCGATCTCGGCGTCGCTGAACCGGAGCTCGGTGAGGAGATCAACCAACAGGACCCCGATGCAACCATCCACGTTCAGAATCAGGTTCCCCTTCTTCTGGGTCGTGACCTGCTCCACGGCGAGGGCGTAGTCGAGGAGGGGCGTCCCCCGGAAGTGCTTCCGGGCGAACGCCTTCATCAGCTCGACCCGCGCATCGGGGTTCTCCAGCGAGTGCAGGCGGTGGCCGATCCCCTGGATCCGCACGTTGCGCCTCTTCATCTCGTCCACGAACTGGCGCGGGGAAAGGCCGTTGCGCAGCCCGTACAGGAAGTGCTCTGCCGCGCCGTTGACCGCACCTCCGAACCGGGGACCGATGGTGAGGATGCCCGACACGAGCGAGCTGATGAGGTCCTTGCCCGCCCGGGCGGCGACGATCGTGTTGTGGGCGCCGGACACGGCCGGGCCGTGGTCGGCGATGATCTGGAGGACGATGTCGATGAACTCGCGGGCATAGGGTGGGATCTCCTTCTTGAACCACAGGAGCCCGATCACCCCCCCGATCCCGTACCTCTCCTCGATCACCCGGTCGATGGGGACCCCGCAGTAGTTGTGGACGTCGCCCCGTTCGTCGCAGATCGTGGAGATGAAGTGCGTGGGTCTGCGCACGAGCCCCTCGGCCCGCGCCTGGGCGTAGTCGATGGGGATGCTGGGCGGCGCCGCGTCGGCCGCGGGGACGATCGTCCCCTCCTTCACCAGCCGGTCATAGGTTTCCTTGATCCGGAGCCCGTAATCGTCGAACGAGTTCGGAACGATCACACCTGCCTCGCGAAGGGCGGCGTTCTTGGCGTCGGCGGTCTCGGCGGCGCTGTCGGCCCTGGCCCCGGCGTGGCCGAACTGGACCTGGCCGGGAAGGACCTTGGCGCACGTTCCAGACACCCACATCACGAGGGGCTTCGTGATCTTCCCCGCCTTCACGGCCTCGGCGATCTCGTACTCCTTCGTGCCCCCCACTTCCCCTAGGCACACGAGGAGCTTGATCGCGGGGTTCTTCTCGAACCGGAGGAGGTGGTCGAGGAGGGTCGAGCCAGGGAAGGCGTCGCCGCCGATCGCGATCCCCTCGTTCAGGCCATCCGTGGCCCGGGCGACGATGTTGTACGCCTCGTTGGACAGGCCGCCGGACACGGACACGAACCCGACTGATCCGGGGCGGAACAGCTTGGCCTCACGGATGTTCTCCATCGTCCCCGCGGCGTTCCCGATCTTGAAGCACCCCGCCTTGACCCCGCCGACGGTGGCGGGGCCGATGATCCACTTCCCCCTCGCCTTGGCGAGGGCGGCCATGCGCCGCGACTGCCGCTCGGGGATCCCCTCCGCGATCACGGCGATCGTGCGGATCGTGGGGATCTCGAGGGCCTCCACCGTCACGTCGTACGCGGAGCGCTGGCTGGCGAAGTTGACGAGGACGTCGGCCTCGGGGAACCGGGTCGCGGCCTCGGTGAGGCTCGTGACCCGCGGGATGCGGATCTCCTTCGTTCCCCAGAACAGCTTCTCGAACCCGCCGCGCTCGGGGGTGACGAGGGCCACCACCGATGGCTTCGCCCGCCGGCACAGGTAGTCGAAGTCGAGCATCCGCTGCGCGGCGCGCAGCTGCTCACCGTAGATGAACGCCAGGGTGTCTGCTGTGAAGAGCTCGTAGTCGGCTCTCATCGCTGGGCCTCCTCGAGGGCGAGGGACACGATGCGCGTCATGTGGGTCTCCGGCCCGTAGACCTCGAGCGGGACGCCGATGCGCTCCCCCAACCTCCGCATGTTCTCCAGGCCCTCCTCGTAGTTGGGCCCCCCGCGCCGGACGTAGATCTTCACGTGGTTCTTCCGGAGCTTGTCCTTGTACTCCTCGAGAGCGTGGATGATCCCGGTGAACGTCTTCGCGACGTCGGTGAAGTTGGCGATCCCGCCCCCGATGAGGAGGTACTTGGGGCGCCCTTGGGGATCCGGCTTTCGGGTCATGAGGTCGAGGAGGGTCTTCGTGTACTCGTAGGTGAGCTCGGTCGAGGGATCGCCGGAGTACTCGCCGTAGTTCGCGAGTTCCTTCCCGAACCCGAGGTCGACCACCGTGTCGGCGTAGATCACGCTCGCCCCGCCGCCGGCGACGAGGAGCCACACGCGGCCGTCCGGGTTGAGGAGGGTCAGCTTGAGCGACGCCCCGGTCTTGGCGTCGAGCGACTCGACGTACGCTTCCTCCTTCGTCATCGCCCGGCCGAAGGGACGGGGGAACTCGATCGGCCCCCACTTGTCCGCGCACTGGAACGCCGCCGTGTCGTCGAGCTTGGCCACGGTGTCCAAGGGGAGGAGCCTCCCGCGGGAGAACGCGATCGGGTTGAACTCAAGGTAGGTGAAGTGGTAGTCCACGTAGATCCGGTACAGGGCCTGCACGAACGCGGCCACGGTCTCCTTCTCGGGGATGTCGGGCAGCTTCGACGCAACGTCGACCTCTGCCGGGTCCGTCAGCACCGGGACCTCGATCGAGACCACCGTGTTCCACACCGACTCGATGTCCACCCCACCCTGCGGGGAGAAGTGGATCGTGTCCGCGTCGCGGGAGCTCGTGAACGCGAGGTAGTACTCCGCGTCGTGGGGGGCGAACGGCTCGATGAGGAAGTGGGTGAGGACGCCGGTCGTCTTCCCGCCCGCGCCCTCGATCGTCACCTCCTTTCCCATGCGCTCCCCGATCCACGCCACGGCGGCCCGGAGGTCGGCGTCGAGGAGGAGGAGGTTGTTCTTTCCCCGCTTGCCGAACAGCTGGTCGGGCTTCACGACGAGCTTCTCCGTCCGGAGCCAGGGGTGATCCTTCCCCAACCTCGCCAGGTCCGTCTCCGGCGTGACGAGGACGAGACGATCGTCGAACGCGAACCGGCCGCCGGAGTACTCCCCGATCGCCCGGGCGAGCATCCGCTTGGCGTCGTACTCGCGAATCCCTTTCTGGGCCATCTCTCTCTCCCTACAGGCGCTTCACGATCTCGTCGCCGAACTGGGAGCAGGAGACGAGGGTCGCCCCCGGCATCAGCCGCTCGAGGTCGTAGGTCACGCGCTTGGCGGCGATCGCGGCGCGGATCGCGCGGAGGATCGCCTCGGCGGGCTCGCGCCACCCGAGGTACTTCAGCATCTCCACCGCGGAGAGGATGAGGCTTCCCGGGTTCACCTTGTCCTGGCCGGCGTACTTGGGGGCCGTGCCGTGGGTGGCCTCGAACACGGCGTGGCCCGTGGTGTAGTTGATGTTCGCCCCGGGAGCTACGCCGAGACCACCGACCTGAGCCGCCGCGGCGTCGGTCATGTAGTCACCGTTGAGGTTTGTCGTCGCGACGACGGAGTACTCGTCGGGCCGCAGGAGCATCTGCTGGAAGAACTGGTCGGCGATCCTGTCGTTGAGGACGATCTTGCCGGCCGGGACCCTGCCACCGTAGGTCGTGGCGACCTCCTCCTCGGTCACGATCTGCGGGTACGTCTTCCCGACCTCGTACCCCCAGTCGCGGAACGCCCCCTCGGTGAACTTCATGATGTTCCCCTTGTGAACGAGGGTGACCTTCGTGCGCCCGTCGGCGATGGCGTACTCGATCGCCGCCTTGACGAGGCGCTTCGAGCCCTCCTCGCTGATCGGCTTCACACCGATCCCGCACTTCGTGGGAAAGCGGATCGACGTCACCTTCATCTCGCCCTGCAGCCAGGCGATGACCTTGTCCGCCTCGGGCGAGCCGGCCTTCCACTCGATCCCCGCGTAGACGTCCTCCGTGTTCTCCCGGAAGAAGACCATGTCCACCTTCTCCGGCTCGCGAACCGGAGCCGGGGTCCCAATGTGCTTCACCGGACGCACGCACGCGTAGAGGTCGAGCACCTGGCGGAGGGTCACGTTGAGGCTGCGGATCCCGCCCCCGACCGGGGTCGTGAGCGGGCCCTTGATCGCCACGAGGTACTTCTGGATCGCTTGGGCCGTCTCCTCGGGGAGGTAGAGTTTCTGCCGCTCGTCGGGGGGAATGGCCTTGATCTCGTCCGCGGACAGGCCGGGGTGGAAGTGCTCGATCGCCTCATCCCCGGCGTAGACCTTCATCCAGGCGATCTTCCTCTTCCCTCCGTACGCCTTCTCCACCGCCGCGTCCACGACGCGGAGCATCACGGGCGTGATGTCGACCCCGATCCCGTCGCCGCGGATGTAGGGGATGATCGGGCGATCTGGCACGGTGAGGCCGCGGGCCGTCATCGTGACGGGTTGGCCCCCTTTGGGGGCTTGAACGCTCGTTGTCACGCTGAACCTCCTTGTCGGTTCCTAGGTCACATCGTGGACCGCCAGCTCGCGGGCGATCGCCCGCGTGGCAGCGGTCATCTTCTCCAGCACCGGGGTTTTGCGCGTGGAATCGAGCCGCGTGCTCGGCGCGGACATCCCCAGCGCGGCCAGGATCCAGCCTGTGTCGCTCAAGATCGGCATCGCCAGGCCGTAGGTGTGGGGGAGGACCTCCCCGTCGCTCTCGGCGTATCCGCGGCGACGGATCCGCCGCAGCTCAGCCCGGAGCACCTTTGGGTCGGTGATCGTGGTCTCGGTGAACCGGGGGAGGCCTTGGGCGATGATCCTCTCCTGATCGTCCTTGGGCAGGTACGCGAGGAGGACCTTGCCCGTCGCCCCAGCGTGCAGCGGAAAGATTGCCCCCCGTTCGTGGGACACGCGCAGGGCGTGGTGCCCCTCCACCCGCTCGAGGCAGATCCCGCTCGTCTCGTGGAGGCCGGCGAGGATGAACGTCTCGCCCGTCTCCGTTGCCAAGCGTTCCATCACAGGACGCGAGATCTCGATCAGCCCGCGCTTGCGTACCCCCCCTGCCAGCTGGAGAAGCCTCCCCCCCAGCCGGAGGAGACCAGTACGCGGATCCTCCTCGAGGAGCCCGTGGGCCTTGAGCGCGAGCACGTAGCGGTAGGTCGTGCTCCGGGGGAGGTCCAGCGAGCGGGCGATGTCGGCGGCGCTCAGCTCCGCACGAACCTCCCCGAACAGGGTCAGGATGCGCAGGCACTTCTGAAGTGTGTTCAACCGCGTCTCCACTCCTGTCCCTACCTGATCGCGACTCCTTGCCCTGCCGCGGCCATCGCGAGGAGGCCGCCCGCTTTGACCATCCGCCGCTCGCGCTCGGAGAGCTCCGCCTTGACCGGGATCGTCGTCCCCTTCGTCACGTTGCGCACCACGAGCGGGCGATGGAGGTCGGAGACGTCGATCTCGAGCGCGTCGCCCTGGTCAAAGGCCGCGGTGTCGCCCACGAGCGGGAGGATCCCCACGTTGACGAGGTTCGCCTTGTGGATCCGGGCGAAGCTCTTGGCGATGACGGCTTTGATCCCGAGCTGCCACGGGGCGAGCGCGGCGTGCTCGCGGGACGAGCCCTGCCCGTAGTTCTCGCCCCCGACGATGAACCCTCCGCCCTTCTCCGCCGCGCGGGCGGCGAACGTCTTGTCCTCGTAGTGGAACGTGAACTTCGCGATCTCGGGCAGGTTCGAGCGCAGGTGCTGGGTGAGCGGCCCCGCGGGGAGGATCGCGTCGGTGGAGATCCCGTCCCCCACCTTGAGCAGGACCTCGCCCCTGAGCACGGACGGGAGGGGCCGCGGGGGGGCCATCTTCACGATGTTCGGCGCCCGGCGGATGGGAACGGACGGGCCCTGGGGTTCGACGATCATCACGTCATCGACAACGAGCTTGGTGACGCGCACCGTGACCGGCGGGAGCTCGCGCGGGTCGGCAATCGCCCCTTTCAGGGCCGACGCCGCGGCCACCTCCGGGCTTGTGAGGGCGAGCTTCCCGAGCTCGTTTCCCCCGCGGCCCTTCCAGTTCCGGTTCACCGTGCGGAGCGCCAGGGTGTTCGTCCCGGGGACGAACCCGATCCCGATGCACGCGTTGCACCCCGGCTCGATGAGTCGAACCCCGGCGCGGGTCAGGGCGAGGAAGCTGCCGTCCTCGACGAGCATCTCCCACGCCTGCCGCGAAGCCGGCGAAACGACGACGTCGATCTCCGGGGCGACGCGCTTCCCCTTGAGCATCTCCGCCACGACCTTGATGTCCCGGTACGACCCATTCGTGCACGAACCGATGAACACCTGGTCGATCTTCGTACCTACGACCTCGGTCACCGGGACCACGTTGTCCGGGCTCCCGGGCATCGCGACGAGGGGGACGAGGGACGAGAGGTCGATCTCCAGCGTCGCGTCGTAACTCGCGTCGGGATCGGCGGACAGCTCGCGCCAGTCCGCGCCCCGGCCCTGCAGCTCGAGGAACTCCTTCGTGACCTCGTCGGAAGGGAAGATCGACGACGTGGCCCCGGTCTCGGTGCACATGTTCGTGATCGTCGCCCGCTCGGGGACGGAGAGGGTCTTCACCCCCGGCCCGGTGAACTCGATGAAGTACCCCACTCCGCCCTTGACCGAGATCCGGCGCAGGATCTCCAGGGCCACATCCTTGGCCGTGACCCCCCACGGAAGCTTCCCGGTGAGGACGACGCGCATCACCTTGGGCACGGTGAGGTAGAAGGGCCCCCCGGCCATCGCCACCGCGACGTCGGCGCCGCCGGCCCCGATCCCGAGCATCCCCAGCCCGCCCGCGGTCGGGGTGTGGGAGTCCGAGCCGAGCAGGGTCTTGCCTGGGATCCCAAACCGTTCGTAGTGCACCTGGTGGCAGACCCCGTTCCCGTTCTTCGAGAACTTCGCCCCGTAGTGGGAGGCGATCGATTGCAGGAACAGGTGGTCGTCGGTGGACTCGCCCTTGAACCCGAGCGAGGTGTGGTCGCTGTAGGAGACCACCAACTCAGCCTGGACCTTGTCCAGGCCGAGGGATTCGAACTCCAGCCACGCCATCGTCCCCGTCGAATCCTGGGTCAGACATTGGTCGATCCGGATCCCGATCTCGCTCCCCTCGACGAGCGCGCCCGCGACGACGTGTTCGGCAAGGACCTTCTCCAGCAACGTTTTCGCCACTTCCATCACCCCTGTGGGGAGGATGTCGTCTCAAATAATGAGACAACGTCCCATTTATCGGGGCGGATCCTACCCGGTTGCCGCGCCAAGTCAAGGCTGGGCAGGGGGCTTGCTGTTCTGATCTTCCACGGGGCGCCGCGACGGGGTGGCGGGCGCGATGTCCCGCCTCCATAGGAAGTCCACAGGTTTTACACGGTACATCCAAGCGTGCACCGCATCATAAGGAGTGATGCGAGCGAGGGCCTGCCACTCCCCGGGGCTCAACGGCAGTGAGAGCCGCGGCCGGTGAGCGTGGGGGAAGCGTGCAGGGCCAGGAGATGCAGGTCTGCCACCCCCGCCGTGGCACACATCCACGGCGATCCCACCCAAGGGGCGGAGGTCCCAACCTCCGCCCCACCCTCTTCATCCCCCCACGGGCGGGAATCGGCGGTGGGTGGCGTGTAGATCGGGTACAGTAGTTTCAAGCCTCGGTCCTGAAGGAGGGCTTGGATGCAGCGTTTCTCCCTGGTCTTGTTCACCGCCCTACACAGCCCGGGCACGGGCTGGGTGTCCGCGGGGTTCGACCCGGTGAACCGGATGCAAGGGGCGAACTACATCCTCGCCGCGGTGACCCCGGGCGGGCTTGTGATCGAGGACCACTTCGGCACTGGCACGACGTCGCACCGCCGCGACGGGCGGGAGGACATCCTCCGGGCCGCAGGGACGGCCAGCGGAGGACAAACCGTGGTCGAGTTCGCGGTCCCGCTCGACAGCAATGATCCCGAGGACAAGCTGCTCATCCCTGGCCGGACGTACACCGTGCTCCTCGCCTACCACCGCTCTTCGACCTCGTTCACGGCGCTGCACACCGCCCGCGGGTCGGTGGAGATGAAGCTGGAGGAGTGAGATGGGCACCCTACGCGAGATCGCCTATCACTACCTCGGGCCGTACCCGGTCATCTTCTACCTCGGGATCGTCGGCTACGCGTTCCTGCTTGCTACAGCGGGGGCGATGGGGCTGTCGCGGGTTCTCAAGAAGCGGCGGCCGGTGAAGGTTCACCGTTGGCTGGCCTCCGTCACTTTGCTTCTGGCAACGCTTCACGCGTTGCTGGGGATCGCCACGCGAATCCAGGACCGTAGTTCGCGGTTCGTTGTCCGTGGTCCGTTGCATGTCTTTGGGCCGTGACGGTCCACGGATCATGGCTTTTCGATGTCCATCGTCATCGCCACGAGCCCCGAGAGGAGCTTGGGGTAGAAGTCGGTCGACTTCTGGGGCATCGAGACCCCGAGGTCGGCGATCGCGAGGACCTCCTCGACCCGAGTGGGGTTGAGCAGGAACGCGGCTTGCCCCTTCCCCGCGTCCACGAGGGCGACCGCCTCCTCGTCCGTGTGAGCGTAGTCCACGTGGGACTGGCGGGCGAGGGCCTCGTCGTCGATCCCGAGAATCGGCTCGAGGAGCGCCTTGTGGAGGATCGCCACGTCGAGCTTCTTCCAGGCCAGGGGGTGGTCGCCGGGGATGAGGCGGAGCCGGTTCTCGTCGTGGAGGACGAGGGACCAAAACCTTCCCTCGGTGTAGAGCACGAAGGCGTGCTCCTTCCCCACGGCGCTCGCCAGGAACTCCCGTGCCTCGGCGAGCGAGCCGAGCTCCGCCACGGCGAACTCCCCCCGCGCCGCCGCAAGGAACGCCTGCGGGGAGAACGCGGGGAGGTCGCGGACGACACGCGGGGTGGGGCGGATGACGCATCCCGGCTCCTCCACGTTGACCAGGGTGACGGGCAACGCCGTGAAGCTCTGGGGGGATGCGGGTTTCCATCCCTTGGCGAGGCACTCCCGCATGAACGCCTGCGCGGTCTCGAACCGGTGGTGCCCGTCGGCGATGTACAGGTCGAGCGGGAGCAGTGCATCCTGGACGATCTGCACCGTGTTTGGATCTGCGATGTGCCACAGCTCGTGGGTGTTCCCGAACTCGTCCTTTGCCGTGGCATCGGAGAGCCGGCCGGCCACCGCCCGCTCGGCAGCCGTGGTCGCCGCCCGGGCCGGGTCGCGGTAGAGGAGGAAGATGTGCTCGAGGTGAGCCTCCGTGGCCCGAAACAGCTTCAGCCGGTCCTCCTTGGGACCACGCAGGGTGTGCTCGTGGGCCTTCGCCCCGCTTTGGCTGAGGTCGAGGAGGGCGATGATCCCGGTCCGGACGAGGCTCTGCCCACTGTGGGTGAACGACTGGCGGTAGAAATAGACCCCGGGCTTCTCGTCCTGGACTAGGATTCGATCGCGAATCCACGCTTGGAGGACCTGGGCTCGACGGGCGTAGTCGGCCTCGTCCGGCGGCGGGGACTTCGTCCCGATCAGACGGACGAAGCTGTAGGGGGAACGGCGAAGGTACTCCCGCTCCTCGTCCGGTCCGATCCGGTCGTAGGGCTGGGTGACGACGCGCGACAGGTCCCTCACGACAGCGGGGTTGTAGCGGAGGCCGCGGAACGGGTGGATGACGGCCATCGTCAGCCGGCCCGCGCGCGCTGGAGGAGGATCTCCACCACCTCGCCCCCGATCCGCTCCTGGGCCTCGCGGGTCTGGGCCCCGATGTGGGGGGTGAGGGTGACCTTGGGATGGCGGACGAGTTCCAGGTTCGTGGGCGGCTCGACCGCGAACACATCGAGCCCCGCCCCGGCGAGCTTGCCCGAGCGGAGGGCAGCCAGCAGCGCCCCCTCATCCACCACCTCGCCCCGCGCGCAGTTGATGAGGTACGCCCCGTCCTTCATCCGGGCGATCTCGGCCGCGCCGATCACCGGTCCCGCCGGATCGGCGGGGACATGGAGGGAGACGAAATCGCTCTGGGCGAGGAGGTCGGGCAGTGGGATGAGTGGCACCTCGGGGAGGGGAGACTGGATGACGAACTTGTCGGAGGCAATGACCTTCATCCCCAAAGCGAGCGCCCGCCGGGCCAGCGCCTGGCCGATCCGCCCGATCCCCACCACGCCGAGGGTCCTCCCCTGAAGCTCGATCCCCACGAACGCCTTCTTCTCCCATTTCCCGTCGCGGATGGACTGGGTGGCCTGGGGGAGGGAGCGGGCGAGGGCGAACATGTGGGCGAGGGCGAGCTCGGCCACGGAGTCCGAGCTCGCCCTCGGGGTGTTCACGACCTCGATCCCCTTCGCCCGCGCATGGTCGGCATCGACATTGTCCAGGCCGACCCCGGCGCGGACGATGAGCTTGAGGCCCACCGCGGCATCGAGCGCGGGCTTGCGGACCTTCGTCGCGGAGCGGACGACGATCGCCTCGTAGCCCTGAGCGAGCTCATGGGCCAGCTCCTCCGGGGACATTCCCGTCTTCACCGTCACTTCGACCCCTCCCTCCCGGAGCCGGGCGAGGGCGTTCTCCGCCAAAGGATCGCAGATGAGAACGCGCATCTTCCCTCCCTAGAGCCCGAGGATGGCGTCGATCGTCGCCAAGAGCCCGCGGACGTCGGCCACGGTGAGATCGCCCATGTGGGCGATGCGGAACGTCCTGCCCTTCAGATCACCATACCCGTTGGAGATCCGCATCCCGTGTTCCTGAACCAACGTCTTGTTCAGGTCGTCCACGGAGATGCCGCGGGTGTTGGTGATACAGCTCACCGTCTGCGACCAGTACCCTTCCTCGGGGTAGATGTCGAAGTGCTGCTTGGCCCAACGTTGGACCGCGGACGCCATCGCCTCATGGCGGGCGAACCGGCGGTCGAGGCCTTCGGCGAACATCGCATCGAGCTGGGCGTTGAGGGCGAACAGGTGCGGGATGGACGGGGTGGCGGGGGTCTCGTTCTTCTTGTGGGACTTCACCATCACCGGGAAGCTGAAGTAGTAGGTGCGGGGCTTGATCGCCTCGGCTCGCTTCAGGGCACGGTCGGAGACCGCGCACACGGCGAGCCCGGCCGGGAGGGCGAGCGCCTTCTGGACCCCGGCCAAGCACACGTCGAGGCCGAGGGCGTCGAATTCGATCTTCACGCCCCCCATCGCCGACACCGCGTCCACGAGGAGGAGGACATCGGGGAACTTCCGCACCACCTCCGCGATCTGGGGGAGGGGGTTCATGAGCCCGGTCGAGGTCTCATTGTAGACCAGGGTCACTGCGTCGAACTCCCCGCCGGCGAGCTTCTCCTCCACCATCTCCGGCTTGATCGCCACGTTCCACGGCACCTCGAGCGCCTCGCACGGGATTCCGCACGCGGCCGTGATCTCGTGCCACCGCTTGGAGAACGCCCCGTTCACGAAGTTGAGGCACTTCTTTCCCACACAGTTCTGGACCGCCGCTTCCATCGCCCCGGTGGACGAGGAGGTGAGCAGGAGCACCGTCTGCTCTGTGTACAGGAACTTCTGGAGCTTGGGTTGGAGCTCCGCGTACAGCTCGCGGAACTCGGGGGAACGGTGGTAGATCTGGGGAGTGGCCATGGCCTGCAGGATCTCCGGGCGAACCTCGGTCGGCCCAGGGGTGAACAGTTTGCTGTGCACGTTACGCATGAACCCCTCCTTGGGTGGGTCTCGTCGCGGGGATCATTGCCCAAATCGATCTCGGATTCAAGTCAGTGTGGGCCTGCGCGGTGAAGCCCCGACCGACGGGCGATGTCGAGGGCGCGCTCGTACTCCGCGGCTGTGGGGCGGCGGGCAAGCGTGGGGCACTCCCGTGCCCGGTGGGTGGGTCGGTACTGGGCCATCACGTTGACGAACGTGTCTGGCGAGATCTCGCGGGCGATGAACGTGAGAACGGCCTCCGAGCCCGCGAGCCCATCGGGGAGGACGAGGTGGCGGACGAGGAGGCCGTGCACGGCGATCCCGTCCTCCACGATGAGGTCCCCCACCTGGCGGTGCATCTCCCGGAGCGCGTCCCGGGCTCGCTCCACGTAGTCCGGCGCGCCCGAGAGCTCGGCGGCGATCGCGTTGTCCCCGTACTTGAAGTCCGGCATGTAGATGTCGACGATCCCCGCCAGGAGGCGCAGCGTGTCCACCGACTCGTACCCGCCGCAGTTCCACACAAGGGGCAGCCGCAGGCCTTCGTCGCGGGCCAGGGCGAGGGCGGCCACGATCTGGGGGGCCTGGTGGGTGGGGGTGACGAGGTTCACGTTCTCGCACCCCACCTCCTGCAGCCGGAGCATGATCCGCGCCAGGTCGTGGATCCCGATCTCCTCCCCCTCACCGAGCTGGGAGATCGCGTAGTTCTGGCAGAACAGGCAATGAAGGTTGCACCCGGAGAGGAAGATCGCTCCCGACCCCCCTTCTCCGACCAGCACGTCCTCCTCGCCGAAGTGGGGGCCGAAGCTCGCCACCCATGGGGCGAGCCCGGCTCGGCAGAACCCCCGCTCCCCCCGCTCGCGGTGGGCCCCGCACTCCCGCGGACAGAGGCGGCATGGGGAGGCCAGGGCCCGCAGCTCCGCGGCGCGGGCCTTGAGCTCGGTCGCGGTGAGGTCGAGGTAGAGGGGGTGGGTCATCGCTCCCTCCCCGGTCGCCACCCCAGCTCCCGGAGCCGCTGGTAGAGGAGGGAGAGGGGGAGGCCCATCACGTTGAAGTAGTCGCCCTCGATCCGCTCCACAAACGGCGCTGCCCCTCCCTGGATCGCATACGCCCCCGCCTTGTCGAGGACGTCCTCTCGGGAGAGGTACCACGCGATCTCCTCTTCGCTGAGGGGCTTGACCAGGACCCGCGTTTCTGCCAAGTCCGCGCGCTCGGCGTGGGGGGCGAGGAGGGCAAGCCCGGTGAACACGGAGTGCCACCCTCCCGCGAGGGCGGCCAACGTGGCCCGCGCCTCCTCCACATTGCGCGGCTTGCCGTACGGCCGGCCGTCCCGGAACACCCCTGTGTCCGCCCCGATCACGATTGCTTGTGGATGGCGTTCCCGTGCGCGTTCCGCCTTGCGGCGGGCGACGGTGAGGAGGTCCTGTGGCATGCGGATCTCCCCTTCCTCCACGTCCGGCCTGACGACGGTGAACTGCACTCCAAGGAGCTTCAGGAGCGAGCTTCGGCGCGGGCTGGTCGAGGCGAGGACGACGCGTTGCCCAGCAGGGGTGGGGCTCCCATAATGATGCTCGGCCATGGACATCATTTTCGACGAGAGGTGCCTCGAGTACCACGCGGTGGGGCACCCCGAGGGGCCGGCGCGGGTGCGGATGCTCCAGCACTACCTGGCTCGGGCAGGCTACCCGTTTGTGGGGCCGTCCCCCGCTACCGACGAGGATCTCCTCTCCGTCCATACCCCCGACCACATCCGCCGCGTCGAAAGCGGGGACTTCCGCGATCCGGACTGCCCGCCCTACCCCAACATCGGGTTCTACGCGCGCCTCGCCGCGGGCGGGGCCGTCCTCGCCCAGCAGCGCCATGGGTTCTCCATCCTCCGCCCGCCGGGCCATCACGCGGGGCCCTCGTTCTTGGGCGGGTTCTGCTATTACAACAACATCGCGATCGCGGTGCGCCGGTCCGGAAAGCGAACCTTGATCGTGGACATCGACGGGCACCACGGGAATGGCACCGAGGCCGTGTTCTACGGCGATCCGGCCGTGACCTACATCTCGCTCCACCGCATCTACAACTACCCCGGCACGGGCCACGAGTCGCGCGGCAACTGCCTCAACTATCCTCTCCCCCCGCGGTGCGGCAAGGCCCTCTACGTGGAAACCCTGGAGCAGGCCCTCGCTGCGGCCGGCCCCACCCACGATGAGCTCGCGATCTCGGTGGGGTTCGACACGTACCAGGAGGATCCGCTGGCTTCGTTGGGACTGGACGTGGACGCGTTCTACGACATCGGGTACGTGCTTGGGGAGCGGAAGCTGCCCACGTTCGCCGTCCTTGAAGGGGGGTACATCCCGGAGGTCATGGGCCCCGCTGCCGATGGGCTCATCCACGGCCTGCGCGATGGCGGTTCTCCGCGTGATGCGTGATGGGACGTGCACTGGGTACGGGCAACGCGCCGCGAAGCCACCGATCCCCTCGATGGCCCCGGCGGTGAGGTCTGGTCTCAACCCCGGAGCCTCCCATTCCCCCCGGCGAGGCACAACGAGCCGGGACCAGGGCCCGCCGATTGCTGGGCCACAGGTGTGCGCGTACAATGCGACACCATGCGTACTCTGATCGTACTCGCGGTGATCGCCGCGTGGTCGCTGGTTTCCCTCGCTGGTCCCCTCAGAGTATCGCTTCCGCCGGCGCTTGGCGCCGTTCCGATCGTGATGGGGGAGGTGTGGGGCCTATTTGAGGAGGAGGGAGTCGAGATCGAGATGATCCCCCTTCCCAGTCAGCGGGATCGGATGCTCGCCTTCCAGGCTGGCCAGGTCGATGTGATGGTCTCCGATCTCACCGCAGCGCTCCTCCTCGTGGCGAGCGTCCCCCGCGAGGCGGCGCTCCTCGTCGTCGCGTATGCCCCCCAGGCGGAGGCCGATCACCTGGCGATCCTTACCCCGGCCACGTTCTCCCGCATCGAGACCTGGGGAGATCTCCTGACCCGCCTCCGCAATGGCCAGCGGCTGCAGATCGCGCTCCCACGCCAGTCGGACCTCGAGTTCGTGATGGACACCGTGTTTCAAGAGGAGGGGGTCGCGGTCCCGTCCGACCTGTACATTGGGCAGGACAACCTCCTCACCAATGCGTCGTGGGTGCTCCTGGGGATGGTCGCGGTGGGGGTCCTCCCCCAGCCTTACGTGGATTACGTCGTGACCTTCGGTTATCCAGGGAAGCCGGAGCTTGTGGCGCTGCGCTGGATTCCGGGGGAGAGCCTCCCCCCCGAGGTCATCGTCGTTCGCCGCTCGGTTGTGGAGAGAGAGCCGGAGCTGGTCGCTGCCTTCCTGCGTGGGCTGCGGCGGGCGGTGAGCCGCCTGAACGACGCGGCGCGCGACGAGGTCGTGGCCGATGCCCTTCCGGTGGCGGTGGACCTGTTCTTCCCCGGCGTTGAGCTGGAGCAGGCGGACCCCGAGACGCGGGCTGAGATCGAGGCCGCGATCGCGGCGATCGGGATCCCGGTCTTCCCCGAGCCGGGGCCGCTCGATCGGGAGATCTACGATCGGGTGATGACGTGGGCGGTGGGGAAGAAGTACCTCCGCTTGCCCATCCCCTACGAGAGCGTGGTCGTTCCTCCCCCAGGATGATCGAGGTCGACGGCCTGACCCTCATCTACGGGCGCGGCGAGGCGGCCGTGCCCGCGGTGGCGGGCCTGTCCATGGCCGTGGACAGCTACGAGCTCGTATCCGTGGTGGGCCCGTCGGGGTGCGGGAAGACAACGCTCCTGTTCGCCCTCGACGGGCTGCTCACCCCGACCGCGGGGAAGATCCGCATCCACGGGGAGGAGGTACGGGGGGTGCGGCGCGATGTGGCCCTCATCCTCCAGGACGCGGGGCTCCTCCCGTGGAAGACCGTCCGCGCCAACGCGGAGCTCGCCCTCCGCGTCCAGGGCCGCAAGGAGTCGGCGACGAGGGTGCTGGCTGACCTGGGGTTGGCCGGGTTCGAGAGGCGGTTCCCCAGCGAGCTATCGGAGGGGATGAAGCGCCGGGTGGGGATCGCCCGCGCGCTCGCCCTCCAGCCGCGGGTGATGCTCATGGACGAGCCGACCGCGAACCTGGATTCCATCACCCGGGAGCACATCCAGAACCTCATCCTCGGCCTGTGGTGGGAGATGGGGTTCACCGGGGTGCTGGTGACCCACGACATGGAGGAGGCGGTGTTCCTCGGGAAGAGGATCCTCGTTCTGTCGGGGCGGCCGGCGCGGGTGGTGGAGGTCCTCGACAACCCGGGGATGGGCGAGCCGGGCTACCGCGGCACCCCCGAGTTCATGGAGAGGGTGGCCCACCTGCGGCAGGTCCTGGGGGGGAACGGGCCATGAGGGAGGGCCTGAAGATGATCCTCCGCTATCTCGTGGCGATGGTCGTCATCACTGCGGTGTGGGCGGGGGTGTCGTGGCTCCTGGAGGTGGTGCGGGGCCGCCAGATCCTCCCCGCGCCGTGGGACACCGCGATCGCGGCCGGGGAGACGCTCTCTGTCCTCGCCACGGCGTTCGGAACTTCCGCCCTGCGGTTCCTCATCGCCCTCGCCGTGGCGTTCGCGCTCGGGCTCCCGTTGGGCCTCGCGGTGGGGTTCGAGCGGAAACTGGACCGCTACCTATCCCCCCTCATCTACCTCCTCTACCCGATGCCGCCGGTGGCGCTCCTCCTCTTCCTCTACCTCGCGTTCGGGCTGGGAGAGGTAGTGCGACTGGTGGTGGTGGTGATGGCGCTCTTCTTCCAGGTCGTCGTCGCCGCCCAGGGCGCGGCGAAGTACGTCGTGCCGTCCCACATCACCGCCGTCCGCTCCGCCGGGGCAACGCGGTGGCAGATCTACCGTCACGTCGTCCTCCCCGCCACCCTCCCCAGTGTCCTCACCGCGGCGCGGGTGTCGGTGGGGCTGGGGATCACCATGCTCTACATCGCGGAGACGAAGCTAGGGGTGCTCCTCGGCCCCGGAGCGGGCTTGGGGCGGTTCATCGAGTACTACACGTTCCGCGGCGACATCGCGCTTGCGGGCGTGGTTGGGCTGGCCCTGCTTGGCCTCCTGTTCTACGTGGTCCTCGAGCTCCTGGAGCGGGTGCTGTGCCGGTGGAAGTTCGTGGGGGCGCGCGGTGGAACTTAGGCGTGTCCTGTTCATTCACAACCGGGAGCGGCCTGCGGCCTCGGCCGCCGTGGAGCGGGGCCTCGCCTGGTGCCGCGAGCACGGCGTGGGTGCAGAGATCTACGCCCCGGGAGGGCGCGTGGAGGGGGACCTCGTCGTGGCCGTGGGGGGGGACGGGACGCTCCTGCGGGCAGCGGGCCTCGTCTATCCCCGCGAGGTACCGATCCTCGGGGTGAACGCGGGGGGACTAGGGTTCCTCGCCTCGTGTGGCGCGGGGGAGGTCGAGGCGGCGCTAGGTGAGGTGGCCGCCGGCCATTGCGAGGTGGAGCGGCGGGGGCGGCTATGGGTCCACGGGGCGCGGTTCTCAGGGTCAGCCCTCAACGATGTCGCGGTGGTCGGCTCGGACGCGGAGCGGTTCACCGCGCTCGAAGTGGAGGCGGAAGGGGAAGGGATCCTGACCCTGGAAGGGGATGGATTGATCGTGTCCACTCCCACGGGGAGCACGGCGTACGCCCTCGCGGCGGGAGGGCCGGTCCTCCATCCGAATCTGCCTGCGTTTCTCCTCGTCCCCCTTGCCCCCCACCGCCTCGGGATCCGCCCCCTTGTCGTACCGGAAGGGGCGACGGTCACGATCCGCGCCCGGCGGCCGGGGAGAGTGCTTCTCGATGGTGATCCAATCGCGAATCTCGACTTTGGGGAGGAGGTTACAGTGGGTCCCGCCCCAGCGGCCACGCTCCTTGTACGCCTGCCAACTACAGGGCCGTTCTTCGCCCGTCTCCGGGACAAGCTTGGCTGGCCCGCATGAGACGCCTGCCTGCTGCCTATGAACCGCGTCCGGTTACCACGAAGACACGAGGGCACCACGGGGGAGAGGAGATGGAGCATCAGCCCCTTTCGGCGGAAGAAGAACGGATCGCCAAGGGTGTAGTCGGAGCAGCGTACGCTGTTCACAGCGCTCTCGGTCCGGATTTGTTGGAGAGCGTGTACGGGGGATGTTCCGGCACGAACCGGCAGGACTGTGGGGAGTACGAGGGCTGGGCTTCTCAACGGCCCCCTTCACCCCACCCTCTCCCCACGGGGGGGAGAGGAAGAGGAGAGGGGGGTGCCTTCGTGTCGACGAGTTGGAGTAAACCAGGTGCTGTACTGGAAAGGGGGAGCGGTGAACGTAGAGGCATTGCTCGATGATGTGCTGGGGAAGAAGGTCGCGGACGAGCTGGAGCTGGTCGCGATCCGGAGCCGGGAGGAGCTGACGAGGTTCACGGGCTGCCAGATCCACCAGAACGTGGCGGCGGTGGACACCACGGTCCACATCCGAGCGTGGGCGGACGGGAAGACGGGCGTGGCGACCACGAACGACCTCACCGCCGAAGGTCTCGCTCGGGCGGCGCGGGACGCGGCGGAGATCGCCCGCGCCCAGACCCGCCCCGCCGGCTACGCGCCGCCGGATCCGCGGCCGGTGGAGGAGGCCGCGGCGTGGGACGAGGCGACGTGGGAGGCCAGCCCTGCTGAGCGGGCGGCCCTCGTGGCCCGTGCGGTGCAGGGCGCGGCAGCGCTCGGGTTCAACGCCTCGGGGTCCCTCGCCACGGGAGGAGGGGAGGTCTGGGTGCGTACCACGCGCGGGATCGATGTCCACCACCGCACGTCCTCGGTGCGATTCGTGACCGTGATCGTGGGCAAGAGCGGCGGGTCGGGGTACGCCGAGTTTTCCGGGATCAGGCTCTCCGAGTTCGTCCCCGAGGAGGCCGCGGAGCGAGCCCTGGCCAAGGCGCGGCAGTCGGAGGTGAGGAGGGCGCTCGAGCCTGGGGAGTACACGGTCGTCCTCGAGGAGCCAGCGGTGGCTACCTTGCTTGGGATGCTCTCCTCGATGGGGTTCTCCGCCCGCGCGCTCCTCGAGAAGCGCAGTTTCCTCGACGGGAAGTTTGGCCAGAAGCTCGTCTCCGATCTTGTGACCGTGTACGACGATGGCCTTCATCCCCAGACGACGGTGATGCCGTTCGACTTCGAGGGGATGCCCAAGCAGCGCGTGTACTTCTTCCGGGCCGGGGTCGCGGAAGGGGTGGTGCACGACACGCGCACGGCGGCCCTCCTCAACACCACCTCCACCGGCCATGCCCTTCCCCCGCCTGCAGTGGGGTGGTCGCCGATGCCGACGCACGTGGTGATGGAGCCCGGTACGACCCCCGACGACGAGCTCGTCTCCGGCGTGAAGCGAGGGCTCCTCGTCACGCGGTTCCACTACGCCCGCACGGTGGACCCGATGCGGGGGGTGATGACGATGATGACCCGCGATGGGACGTTCCTCATCGAGGAGGGCCGCGTGAGGGAGGCGGTGGAGGACATGCGGATCACGGAATCCGGGTTGCGGGCCCTGTCCCTCGTCGAGGCTGTCGGCCGCGAGCAGCGGCTGATCACGCATGGGGAGGGGTTCGGGGCGTACCTCGTTCCCAAGGTCCGCATCGCGAAGTTCGCGTTCACCGGCCGCACGGAGCGGATGTGATGGCCGCCCTCGACGAGCTCAAGGCGTACGTGCGGGAGATCGCCGAGATCTCCTCGGCGGCCGCCCTGGCGGCGTGGGACCAGCGGACGCACATGCCCCCCGGCGGGGCCGAGGCGCGGGCCAAGGTCGCGGGGAAGCTTGAACGGCTGGCGTTCGAGCGACGGGTGTCCGATCGGATGGGGGAGCTCCTCGCCGCCGCGGAGCGTGAGGGAGCATCCTCCGAGGTGGACGAGGCCCTGATCCGGGTCTGGAAGCGCGACCACACGAGGCACCGCGCGATCCCGCCCTCCCTCTACCAGAAGTTCGTCGAGACAACGACCCGCGCGGAGAGCGTGTGGGAGAAGGCCAAAGCTGCCTCGGACTTCGGCCTGTTTCGGCCGTACCTTGCCGAGGTGGTGGACCTGGTGCGAGAGATGGCGCGGCTGATCGGGTACACGGACAGCCCGTACGACGCCCTGGTCGAGGAGTACGAGCCGGGGATGACGACCTCCGCCCTCCGCCCGCTCCTGGGCGAGCTGCGGAGGGAGCTCGTCGCGTTCCTCGAGGAGCTCGCGCGCGGCACCCCGCCCGACAAGCTTCCCAGGGGGAGGTTCCCCCTCGACGCCCAGCGGGCGCTGTGCCGCCAGGCCCTCGGCTGGATCGGGTACGACTTCCAAGCGGGCCGGCTCGATGACTCCGTCCACCCGTTCACGATCGGGGTCGGGCCGGGCGACGTGCGGGTCACGAACCGCTATCAGGAGAGCGATCCGTTCTCGTCCCTGTTCGGGGCGCTGCACGAGGGCGGCCACGCCCTGTATGGGCAAGGGGTGGATCCCCAGCTTGGTTGGACCGGGCTCTCCGGCGGGGCCTCGTTCGGGATCCACGAGTCCCAGTCGAGATTTTGGGAGAACCAGATCGGACGGAGTCGCCCGTTCTGGCAGTTCGCCCACCCCCATCTCGCCCACCACTTCCCGACCCTGGCCAGCACCGACCCCGATGACGTGTGGCGGCACGTGAACCGGGTGCGAGCCTCGTTCATCCGCGTCGAGGCCGATGAGGTCACGTACAACCTCCACATCTGCCTCCGGTTCAAGATCGAGCTGGACATGATCGAGGGGAAGCTCGCCGTGGACGAGCTTCCCGCGCGGTGGAACCGGGCGATGGAGGACTACCTCGGCATCACCCCACCCGACGATGCCCATGGGGTCCTGCAGGACGTGCACTGGTCCGCGGGGATGATCGGGTACTTCCCGTCCTACGCCCTAGGGAACCTGTACGCGGCGCAGATCACCGCCGTTGCGGAGCGAGAGGTCCCCGGCTTTTGGGACAAGGTGCAGACGGGGGATCTCCTCCCGATCCGGGAGTGGTTGCGGGAGAAGGTGCACCGCCACGGTCAGGTGTACCTGCCCGATGAGCTTGTGAAGCGGATCACCGGGAGCGGGCTCTCCCCGGACCCGTTCCTCCGCTACGTGCGTGCCAAGTACGGCGAAGTGTACGGCCTGTAACGTCGCAGCTCGTCTGCGACGGCCTTTCATCATTCGGTAGGGACAAGCCTCGCCGTTACGAAGCCCCGTTGACCGGTGACGGATAACCGGTCGGGCATTCGTCCCGTCACCCATCACGGCGTGGCGGGGTGTGGTTCCCATCACCGACACGACCAGTTCTCGGACCCTATACTGACCTCATCGGACACGGGTGCACGGGTGAGCGGACAAACGCCTGGGGTGGGGGTAACCCCGATCCTGCGCGGAGTGATGCGGGTCACCTAGACTGGGCACCGTGTGGAGAAGCCTCGCTTACGAGGAGAAGATCCGATTGATAACGCCTAGGGAAGGGCGATCCTGGCGCAGAGACGGTTGTGCTGGGGAAGAGTTGATTTCGGTCGGTGGCAGGACGCGGGCCGGCCGGTTGGGTGAGGAGGTCGCGCGATGAGACGCTTTCTGTTGGTCGCGTTGGCGGTGGGGCTGGCGGCGCCGATCGCGTTGGGAGCAGCCACTTATACCAACGAGGATCTCGGGCTCAGTGGCGATGATCTGAAGGTCAATCCGGGAGCCTTGGTCTTGGCCCAAAAGATCAAGATCGTGGTGACAGGGGAGGCCAAAGCCGTCACAGAACTCACTGTCAAGAACACTGCGGGCAATCCGGCGCAGGGGGCGGAGATCGAGTACATCGAGGTTCGCCGCGATAGCGGGACCGGCCCGGTCCTGAGGAAACTGACGTCGGGGCTCACCAACTTTCATACGACTGGGGTGACCTTCTCCACGGTGACCACGGCTTCGATCCGCAATTTCGCTGTGGGCACCCATTACTTGTACGTCCTCATCAAACTCAAGGCAGATGTGCCTCTGGAACGGAACCTCGCCCTGGGAGACACGAAGATCGAGAGTGTGCCCATCACCTACCCGCCCGCTGCGACGGTGTTCACCGTCGGGCCGTCGCCGGCGATCGCGTTCGACGGGTCGGTCGTGGGTGCCAACGTGTACCGCGGCGAGCGGTTCCTGGCCGGCCGGATCGAGGTCGACGCGGAAGAGGTCCCGTTCGAGACCACGATCAGCCGGCTCCTTGTCAAGAATGTGGCCAATACGGATGCGACCCCGTTGTCCGGCTCGTACGTCGCGGCGATCGAGGTCCGCCGGGCGAGCGACGGCGCCCTCCTCGGCGAGGCCACGAGCACAGAGATCGCGAAGCTCACCACCACGGGCACGGCCGTCACCACGTCGTCCAACAACAAGCTCCCCGCATACAGCACGGTGTTCCTCGAGATCTGGGTCACGCTGAAAGGGGACGCCCCCACTGGGCACAAGCTGAAACTACAAGCCAGCGTGCGGTGCGGGGGCACGGACTTCAACGCGGGCCCCGGAGCGGAATTCACGGTCGGGCAGCCGCAGGGGTTCGAGGAGCTGGTGAACCTCGGTCTCACGGGCGGGCGGGTGTTCTCTCGGCAACGGTTCCTCGCCCAGCGGATCAAGGTCGTGGATGACGATCTCGATCCGTACGACGTGCTGATCAACTCGGTCGTCGTGCAGAACGTGGCCGATCCCGCGACGCGGCTCGCCGACACGCAGATCGCCTCGATCGAGGTCGTCCGCGCCCGCGACGGGGCGGTGATGGGGTCGGTGACGAGCGTCTCCGGGCTCAACTCAGGCGGCGTGCGCATCACGACCGGAGCGAACAACGTCGTGCGCGACGACACATCCGAGGTCATCGAGCTGTGGGTGACCCTCAAGGACAACGTGCCCCATGGCCGGGTGATCCAGCTCCGGACCGTGGTCTGGCACACAGAGGACACGAAGACGTTCGGCAAGCCCGGAACCGGCGAGGACCCCCTGGACGGGGCGGAGTTCACCACCGGCCCGGAGGAAGAGGGGGCCAAGGGCTTCGACCAGGCCACGACGGTAGAGATGGCGAACCGGACGGTGTTCCAGGGGGTACGGTTCCTCGCCCAGCGGCTCGACCTCCAGGACGACGACCTCGATCCGTACGATGTCGTGATCACGTCGCTCATGATCCGGAACACGGAGGCCGCGAGTCCCCTCGCCGACCAACACGTGGCCCGGATCGAGGTGCGCCGCAAGTCCGATGGGAAGCTCCTCGGCGAGGTTACGAACCCGGTGGGGCTGAGCCTGGCCGGGGTCCGCGTGGTCACGGCGGAGAACAACGTCGTGCCGGACGACACGAGCGTCGAGCTCCAGATCTGGGTGACGCTGAAGGACACGTCCCCCGCGGGGCGGAAGCTCAAGCTGGAGACCGTCGTCTGGCACACCGAAGGTACGGCAACGTTCCAGACAGAAGCATTGGCGGGCCCGGCCACGTTCACCACGGCGATCGGTCAGCGCCCGACGGGGGTGGACTTCAGTTGGGCGCCCACTGCGCCGGAGGCAGGGGTGGATGTGACGTTCACACCCGCGGCGGGGATCGCCGACCCGTCGGGGAACATTGCCAATGCCACGTTCCACTGGAACTTCGGCGATGGCAAAACGGCCCAGACGAAGGGCTCAGCACCGGTCACCCACAGGTTCGCGATCGGCGGCACGTTCCAGGTCACCCTGACGGTGACGGGCGAAGGGGGCCTGTCCACCGCGAAGACGCGCCAGGTGGACGTGATCGGCAAACAGCCGGTGGTGGACTTCAGCTTCTCCCCCGATGCGCCATCCGTGGGGCGGGAGGTCGCGTTCACCTCGAACGTGACGGACCCCGCCACGCCACCGCTCACCCCGTACACGTACGCCTGGACGTTCGGCGACGGCGGGACCTCCACGGAAGCCAATCCCCGGCATACCTACACCGCGGCCGGGACGTACACAGTCGTCCTCACCGTGACCAACAGCCGCGGGGAGACCGGGCGCAAGGAGAAGACGATCACCGTGACCGAAACCCCGGTGAACCGCCGGCCGAGCGTGACGCGGGTTACGGTGACCCCGCCGGTGCCCGAAGTGGGCCAAGTGGCCACGTTCACGGCCACGGCCACTGATCCGGACGGCGATCCGATCACGGGCTACGAGTGGGACTTCGGTGACGGCTCTGCCGTTCTGGCCACGACCGCCAACACCGCTTCCCACACGTTTGCAGCCTCAAATGTGTTCCAGGTCGAGGTACGCGCCCGCGACGCTGAGGGGTTCGGGGACTGGTTCTCGCTGAACGTGTACGTACGGCCGAAGGGTGGAGCCCTCATCGGGACGAAGGTCCTCGATAACCCCGCCTCGACCCGGTGCCGGATCCAGCTCTTCCTTCCCCAGGGGGCGACGGGGGTGAAGATCCAGATCTTCGATGCCCTCGGCCGGCCCGTCGTGGCCCAGGATGTGACGGGGAACCCGTTCACGTGGGACCTCACCGACAACGCCGGGCGGAGGATCGCCGACGGGCTCTACGTCTACCTCGTCACGGCCACCGTTGGAGAGGGGACGGAGCGGTCCGAGGTCGGGAAGATCCTCGTCGTTCGGTAGGGAGGAGACATGCGTACGAAGCTAGCTCTGCTGATTCTGGCCCTGATGGGGAGCAGCGCCCTCGGCCAGGGCATGCCGAACCCGTTCGATGCCGGGCTCGGGGTGCGGGCGATGGGGTTCGGCGGCGCCCAAACGGCCCTCGCCGAGGGCTCGGAGTCCCTCCTCGCCAACCCGGCGGGGCTCGGTTGGACCTCCGGGATGCGTGCCGATTCCAGCCTGTCGAGCATCCTCGGGATCTACTCCGTGACGTGGCTTGCCGCGGCGATGCCGAACCTCGGGGGGGGCCTGGCCTACCTCGGCGTGGGCGGGATTGAGGACCCTGAGGGGAACCCGCTTCCCTTCTCTCAGTTCGCTCTGGCGATCGCGGCGGGGCTCGACCTCGGGCCGTTCCGGATCGTTCCGTTCCCGGCCGCGGCGGGGGTGGGGATCAAGTACAACACCGTGCGGGCCGGAGAGGAAGGCGGCTCTGGGTTCGCCCTCGATTTCGGGTTCCTCGGCCGCACCACGACCCCGTTCGGAGAAGGGCGGCTGGGGATCGCGATCCAGGAGCTCGGGTTCGGGCCGACGATCGGTGAGGAAGGGGACGGCTGGTCGACCGCGTTCGCCCTCGGGCTTGGCCTCAGGCACCCGCTGGGGCTCACGGTCGCCCTCGACCTGACCTCGGAGTACTCCGCGGTCGGCGTGGGCTGGAGCTGGGCCAGGTTGGTCGAGGTCCGGGCCGGGCTGCGCCTGCAGGGGGTGCTCCAGTGGGCGTTCGGCCTCGGCGTGGAATGGGGGATGTTCGTCCTCGACTACGCCCTGCTCACGCATCCGGTGCTGTCGGCCTCGCACCGGTTCGGGTTTGGGGTGAAGTTCTAGAACCGGACGGCGAGGGTCGCCCCCACGAACAGGGTCTGGGTGGGCGCGGCACCCGCGGGGAGGTGCAGCGCGTAAGTGGCATCCGCGCTTAGCCCCCACGCGTCGCCGACGGGCCCCCTCCCGAGCGCGGCAAGCAGGGCGTCAAGGGGGATCCCAAGCTGAGCGGTGGCCTTCGCGTCGATCACCCCCTCCTTCACGGTGAGGCCCCCTTCGGCGGTGACCGAACCTGACTCGAGCGGCCACGACAGGCGGTTCGTCACGGCAAGTGATCCCTCGCGCGGCTTCCACACCAGAGCGAACGTGTCCCGCCACTGGGCCCCTGCCGGCTCCCACGTCACCCGCAGCGTCGCTTCTTCCTTTTCCGTGAGCTGGTCGTCGTAGCGGGGGTGAGAAAGGAGCGTCCATGACCGGTCCCAGCGCATGGACGGTCGGATCCCGCCCCATCCGCTGTGCTCCCAGGTCATGGACAGGGTGAGGGAGCGGTCGGAACGCGCGGTGAGGGGGCGGTACCCCTGTCCCACTCCTACGCTGAGGCGCAGCGAGGCCGGCGCCTGGACGAGGTCCGCGCTCAACTGCCCGCTCCACCGCCACTCCGTCGCCGTCGTCTTCCATGACCCCGAGAACCGCGGCGTGACCTCGATCGGTCCCACGAGCCGCGATCCCCTCCGCAGGGTGAGGGCGACCGTCCGCTCCTCGCGCCACGTTCCGGTGGCCAGGGAGTGCCGGAGGGACTCCTGGACGGTCGCCGTCCACCCGATTGGCCCCATCTCCCCGGTCCCTTTCGCCGTGAGGGCGATCGACTCGTCTCCCGGCTTCCCCGACGTCCGGAACGGCCGCGACCAGCTCCCGCTCACGGTCCACCCCTGAAGCGGGGGAAAGGAGAGGCTGGCCCCAACTTGGCCGGCGGCGGAGGGCTCAGGGCAGGTCCCCGTACCGCTTGTGGTCACGCTCCACGTCAGGGCCCCGCTCTGGCCGGAAATCCCCGCCCGCCACCCGCTCTCCACCCCAGCGAAGGGGACCAGCCCCGTACCGATCGTGGTCGGGGTGAGGGAGACGGTGATCGTCACCGGGCCGGACCAGCGCCAGTCCAACGCCGCGCTGAGCTTCCCCGCAGGTTCGGTCAGGAGATCGGCCACGTTCCACCGTCCACTGACCGCGAGGCTGGACGGGCCATCGCCAACGTACCGCGCGGTGAACCCGAGGCTGTGGCTATCGGAGCGGCCCGCGCGCCCGATCTCCTCGTAACCGGGGAGCCGGGTCGCGGCTTGGAGCTCCCATTGCCAGTCCCCCAGGGTGCGGCTCAGGTTGAGGCTTCCCATCGCTCCGTAGCGGGTGTGCTCTCCCGCCGGGATGTCCTGGAACCGGGCGAGGTCGCGCCCGTCGAGCTTGGTCCGGGTCTGGGGGAACCGCTCCGTGGTCGCGGCGACCCGCCACAGGTGGAGGGTGAACGCTTCATCTGCCTTTTCCCCAGCCCACACCGCGCCCCCGGCGGCGCCCACGGCCACGATCGGCGCCTGGGCCACCGGTGCGGCCTCCCCCTCCCTCCACAGGCCATTCCCCGTCGCATACCACAGGACGCCTTCGTGGAACGCCATCCCGTACACCGGCTGTCCGGGAGCGATCCATCCCGCCCCGCGCCCCCCACGGACGATTCGGATCCCCTCCTCGGACGCAACATATAGCTCCTCTCCGCGCGCAGCGAGGGCGTGCACCGGCCCCGGAGCCTCGGGGAGGAGGGTCCATGCTTCTCCCTCTCTCACGAACAGCCCCTCCTCCGTCCCCAGGTACAACCGTTCGTCGGCCCACAGGAGCGTCGTCGGGCGCGGCCCCTCCTCGGGGAGCCCGA
This sequence comes from Candidatus Bipolaricaulota bacterium, assembly GCA_014360985.1. GTDB lineage: Bacteria > Bipolaricaulota > Bipolaricaulia > Bipolaricaulales > Bipolaricaulaceae > Bipolaricaulis. Next base: position 39,433 of record JACIWK010000011.1, on the reverse strand, counting down.
GCCTCTCCCACCGGTCTGGGGTCTCGGCATCGGCGGTGAGGAGCGAGGCCACGTCGCTCTCGGTGGCGAGGTAGATCCGCCCTCCCCCGTGGGCGAGGGCGAGGACCTCCGTCCCGGGAACCCCGTCGTCCTCAAACAGCCGGACCCAGCTCCGCACGCGGTCGAACGGCGTTGCCTCCACGAGCCGAACGATCGTCAGACCGGCGTCCGTGCCCACGAGGAGCCTGTCCGGGACAGCGAGGAGAGCATGAACGGCCCGACCGGAGAGGCCGTGGGCAGTCCCGTAGCTGGTGAAGAGGCCATCCTTGTACACCGTCAACCCGTTCTGGTGCCCGAACACGACGTACGCCCCGTCGGCGGCGGAGGCGGCGGCGATGGCGTTGATTCGGTTCGGGGTGGGGATCCGGGCGTTGTCGTCGGACGGGAACACGTTCTCCGATCCCCCGACGGCGAGGCGGTACGTCCACTCCCCGATCCTGCCGGCCAGGGACAGGGCAGCCACGGTGTGGGTGTTGGGCATGGTGGCCGTGGTCGGGCGGGGGGCACCGAGGTCGTGGGCTCGGTACAGGGCGAGCTTGAACCCATCCCACCCGGGAACGTTCAACACGAGGCCCAAGAGGTCCCTCTCGTAGTCCGCGTACCCACCGAGGCCCCCCCGCTGGCGCTCGAAGTCCACCTTCAGCTCCTCCTCCGGCCCAAGGGGGGAGAAGAGGATCAGCAGTCCGCTTTCGTAATCGATCGCGTAGTCCACTCCTCGCGTGAGGAGCTGGCCGTTCCGGCGCACCTGGTCCGAGGCTGGCACCAGGCTGAGGCCGAGCGCGAACGTGCTTCCCTCCCGCTGGTAGGCGAACCCCACCTGGACGGCCCCCCCTTGGAAGAAGGTATCCGGGAACGAAACCCGGAGGACGCCCGGCGCGGGGAGGAGCGTCCACACAAAGTCCGCGAGGGTGGGATCGGGAAGGGGACGGAAGTCCGTTTCCCCAGGCCGACGGATCCACACCTCCACCGTGTCCGCGATCACATCGGGCTCGCCGAGGTACAGGTAGCGCCGGCGCTGCGCCTGGGAGAACGGGTAGGCATCCTCGTCCACGAGCACGGCCAGGAACCGACCCAGCTCGGAAAGGAAGCGCGTCTCGAGCTCGCTCCCCTCGACGAAGGGGTACGCCTTCCGGTTGTCATCGGTCAGGCCGAGCCGGGTGTTGTGGGCATCGATCGCGTCCTGGATCCGGCGGCGGGCGATCGCGGCTGGGGCCACGCGCAACGCGAGGGCGTCGGCCTCCCCTTCCTCGCGCAGCACCAGGTACTGGCCCGCGGGTAGGTCCATGACCCGCTCCGCCTCGAGATCCTCGCGGATGTACCCGAGCTCCCAGGCGGCGAGGAACGTCCACAGCTCCATCCCCCCCTCCAGCCGGAGCCGGACTTGGGACAACCCCTCCACGAACTGGAGCGAAAGCGGCCAGTAGGCCAACCCCTCCACGGACTGCCCATACGGCGCCTCCCGCCACGGCTCGTCGGGGTCGGTCGTGGTGAACAAGGCCTCGCCCTCCCCGCGCTCGCCGGTGAAGGTGCGGGTCTCGGAGACCCCCTCGAGCCGCGTGACGACGGCACCCAACGAGGCCCCGTCCCCTGCGTACGTGACGCGCGCCCCGAGGACGCGCTTGTTGTACACGCCGAGGCCCTCTCCCTCCGCCCCGACCACGAACCGCCCCAGCTCGCCGGTCCATGGGGTGCGGTCCACGGTGAGGAGGAAGTCCTGGAACCCAGGTCCCAGCTGGTCGTTGAAGCTCGCGCGGAGGGTGAGGAAACCGAGGGCGGTGCCTTCGATCTCGGCGCGGAGGGTCTGGGTGAGGGCCAGCTGCCCGGGGGTGAGGCCCTCCGCGCCCAGGAGGTCGCTCGCTCCCCACCCGAGCCGGATCGTCCACGTCTTCTCCCCGCGCACGACGAGGTCGAAGCTCGGGGTCTGCTGGGCCACGGCGATGAAGCCCACGAGCACGAGGGAAAGGAAGGCCTTGGTCATCAAATCCTCACGGCGAAGGATACGCGGACGGCCGGGGGGAGCACAGGATGGACGAGGATCACCCACTCCACCCCGAACGGGCCCCACCGCACCGTGCCCCCGAACGCGAGCCCGCTCGGTCCGTAGCCGGCGCGAACGAGAAGCCACTCCATCCCCAGCTCGCCCCCCGCGGCGAACGCGGTGTCCCCCCCCAGGTCGAGGAGGTCGCAGGCGAGGGCGAGGGTCACGGGACCGAGCTCGAGGGGGAGGGCGAAGCCCACCACGAGCTGGGAGGGCCAGGTCTCCCCCGCGACCGGCGCCTGGGAGAAAACGCCCTTCCACATCGCCCCGAGGTGGATCGGCCCCCGCCACAGGAACGCGAGATCGAGCGCCCCCCCCACGCCAGGGACGGGGGCGATCGGGACCAGGACCCGCGTCCGTGCCCCCGCTCCCAGGGGCCCCAGCCGGACCCCGATCCCGAGGAGGGCACCCGCCGTGCGGAACGAGAGGTCGGGCCCGATCTCCCCCGCATCGAGCACGATCCCGGCGGCGGCGATGCCCGGCACGGCCACGGCCACGAGCCCCAGGCGTGCTGCCCCGAACTGATCCCCGTACGACGATAGCAGCTGAACCCCCTCTACCCAAGGGAGACCGGCGGGGTTCATGAACAGGGCACCGTTGGACGGCAGGGCGATCCCGGCCCCGCCCATCCCTACGCTGCGGGGTGCCGTGGCCAGATCGAACAGGATGTCCCCTCCCACAACCCCCTGGCCGATCCCGCTCAATCCCACCCCGACGACGAGCACGACCGCGATCGCCCTCATCGCTGGACCACCACCCGGACGATCTCGGATTGCGCGCGGTCCGTAACGAGGACGGCGAGGTACAGGCCGCTCGCCACGGCCCGGCCGTCGGACGTGGTGACCGTCCACCGCGCGTCCCCGGACGGGAGGGGGAGAAGCTGGGTGGAGACAAGCTTCCCGGCAAGGTCGTACACGTGGAGGCTCGCCCAACGCGTTCCGGAGGGGCAGTGGTAGCGGAAGGTCGCCTCCCGCGACACGGGGTTGGCAAGGAGGGTGAGGGTGGGTCGCTCCACTGGGCCAGGGCTGCCGATGAGGGCCGCCGCACGGGACACGTCCAGCTTCCCCGCGCCCCAGATGTAGTTGGGGGTGGCCCCCACCTGGCTGTCGACCCGCGCTCCGGAGAGGAGGGCATCCTTGACCTCGGACCACGTAAGGTTCGGTTGGCGGGAGAAGAGGAGCGCCACCGCTCCCGTCGCGTGAGGGGCAGCCATGCTCGTCCCGAGGAGCATCGTGTACTCCCCTCCCGGTAGGGTAAGCCGCGGGGCGGTCGTGACGTTCCAGGAGCGGGCGGAGGCGATCCATGCTCCCGGCGCCGCGAGGTCGGGCTTCACCCGCCCGTCGCGCGTCGGCCCGCGCGAGGAGAACGAGGCGAGGGCTCCGATCTCCCCTTCCTCCGCCTGATTGCCGACCACGGATGTCCACTGCGTCTTCGTCACATACGCCCCGACCGTGATCGCGCGGTGGGCGTTCCCCGGCTCGCTGATCGTGGACCTTGAGTCCCCCTCCCGGAACTGGGCCGAGGAGGGGTTCTCCACCCACCCGTCCACCCGCCCCCCCCCGAGGATTGGGGTGAGGGTGACCACCCACGTTGCCCCCGGCGTGACATCGGTGAGGGCGATGTAGATGTAGCGACTCAGGTTACGGGGATCGGGGAGGGAGGTGTTATCGAGCCACACCCCACCCGAGGATGTCGATGCCCCGCGCTGCGTTCCGGGGAGCACGGTCACCGTCTCGCCGCTTGGGGCGCGGACCTCCGTGGAGAAGCTCGCCGTCCCGCTGTGCCAGAGTTGGACGGTGACCGTGCTCTTCTCCACCTCGAGGTGCCACGTGGTCGGGGCCCGCACGTCGGCCCCGATGTGGATCCGGCGGTCCCCTTCGTTCCCCGCGGCGACGACCACCGCCCGGCCCGGACGGTCGACCAGGGCATCGAGCATCCGCTCAAACAGCGAGCTCCCGTCGTGGGGGCCGCTGTGCCCGCCGAGGGACAGGTTGACGACCGCGGGCTTCCCCAGCGCTTCCGCGGCCTCGAACACGAACCGCACCCCGTCCAGCACGGTGTCCTCGTAGAACGTGGTCTTCACGATGACGAGGTCCGCTCCAGGTGCGGCACCGCGCATTCCGCCTCCCGAGGCGGAACCGTCCCCCGCGGCGATCCCGGCGACGTGGGTCCCGTGACCACTCGCGTCCCGCGTGGGGGGGGAGCCTGTTGCGATCGCGATCTCCAGCTCCTGTCGCGAGAAGGCCCGTCCGTAGTGGGCCTCTGCGCCCGTGAGGTCGTCTCCCCACCAGTACGGGAACCCCGTGGCACCCACCCCAGTCTGGTCCCACAACCACAGGATCCGCGACCCCTCCTCGAACCCATCCCCCGTGCGGTCCACCCGGAAATCGCGGTGGAGGATGTCGATCCCCGTGTCCACAACCCCGAGGATCACCCCTTCACCGGTGGCGGCGGGAGTGCTGTACCAGAGGGCAGGGGCCCCGATCTCGGGCACGGACCGGTCCACCATGGGATACACGGGGCGGCTTGCCTGCACGTAGACGACCTGGGGATGGTCGGCGAGGGCCCCGAGATCGGCGAGCTCCACCTCACCGGTGGCGAGCGTCCCCACCACCTGATGGGGGCGGAAGAGGGGGACCATCCACGCTCCCTGGGGATCCTTCGTCAGGAGCAGCACCCGCAGCGGGGCGGATGGCCCGCCCTCCGCGGGGGGGAGGGCCGCGTCTCCCCCCAGCGCCACGAGCGTGGGGAGGACCTCGGGGGACAGGAGGTCTACCGGACCGCCTACCCCGCGCGCTTGGACGAGAGCCCGTAGTAGGGGATCGAGCTTCTCCGGCCCGGCCGCCGCGGGGAGGGAGAGGAGGGGAAGGATCACCAGAAGCAGCGCCAGCCGGGTCACGGGGGGACATTGTAGCCTTGGGCTACGGATCGGGCCAGGCCCATTGATCCTGGAGGGACGTGGGCTAAAATGTTTCCGATATGGACCGCCGTCCGATTCAGCCGCCCCGCACGCTGCGCAGCATCACCATCCTCGTGATGCTCGTGATGGTCGGGCTTCTCGTGCTTCAGGCGCTGTGGCCGTCCCGCAGTCGCGTGGTCGAGCTCACGTACTCGGACCTCCTCGCCGAGATCGAGCGAGGAAACGTGGAGGCAGTGGCGATCCAGGGATCGCGGATCGAGGGGACCCTCAGGACCGGAGAGATCCGGTCTTTCGTCGCTCAGGGGCCTCCCGAGGGATCGCCCCTCTACGCCGGCCTGACCCAGGCGATGGAGGCGGCGGGCGTGACGTACCGTTTCCAGGAGGCGGGGGGAGCGTCGTGGATCCTCCCCCTGCTCGCCTACTCGCTCCCCGTGATCCTGGTCGTCGTTTTCTGGATGTACATGATGCGCCGCATGCAGGGGGGGAGCGCGTTCACGTTCGGTCAATCCCGAGCCAAACTCGTCACCAAGGAGTTCACCAAGGTCACCTTCAAGGACGTGGCGGGGATCGATGAGGTGCTGGACGAGGTCCGCGAGATCGTGGACTACCTCAAGGACCCGGGGCGGTTCGTGCGCCTGGGGGCGAAGATCCCGAAAGGGATTCTCCTCGTGGGCCCTCCGGGGACGGGGAAAACGCTGCTCGCCCGGGCGATCGCCGGCGAGGCCGGGGTCCCGTTCTTCTCCATCTCCGGCTCCGACTTCGTGGAGATGTTCGTCGGCGTCGGGGCGGCCCGGGTGCGGGACATGTTCCAGAAGGCCAAGGCGAGCGCCCCGTGCATCGTGTTCATCGACGAGATCGATGCCGTGGGTCGCAAGCGCGGGGCGGGCTTGGGCGGAGGCCATGACGAGCGGGAGCAAACGCTGAACCAGCTCCTCTCGGAGATGGACGGGTTCGAGAGGAACGCGGGGGTGATCGTCCTCGCTGCCACGAACCGCCCCGATGTGTTGGATCTGGCCCTGCTCCGGCCGGGGCGGTTCGACCGCAAGATCGCCGTTCCCACGCCGGACTTGCACGGACGGGAAGCGATCCTCAAGGTCCACATCCGGGAGAAGAAGCTCGCCACCGACGTGGACCTCTCCCTCCTCGCCCGCCGCACGTCGGGGTTTGTCGGAGCGGACCTCGAGAACCTGTGCAACGAGGCGGCGCTCCTCGCTGCGCGGCGGAACAAGGACCGCATCGAAATCGAGGATTTCGAGGAAGCATTGGACCGCGTCCTCACCGGACTGGCACGCAAGGGGATGTACATCAAGGAGGAGGAGCGGCAGCGCATCGCGTACCATGAGTCCGGTCATGCCCTCCTGAACAAGCTTCTCCCACGTCTGGGGCCGGTGCACAAAGTGACGATCGTCCCCCGGGGAACGGGGGTCCTCGGGTTCTCGCAGCGGCTCCTCGAGGACAAGTACTGGACGTCCAAGGATGACCTGCTGGACATGCTCACCTGGACGTTCGGGGGGCGGGCGGCGGAGGAGATCGTGTTCGGGGAGCAGAGCACCGGTGCGGCGAACGACCTCCGGGAAGCGACAGAGATCGCGACGAAGATGGTCGTCGAGTACGGGATGTCGGAGGAGTTGGGCCCGATCAACCTCGGCAAGGAGCGCACGAACATCTTCCTCGGCGAGGAGATCGTGCGCAGCGACGAGCACTCCGAGGAGCTGTCCGCGTTCGTGGATCGGGAGATCCGCAGCTTCCTTGCCCGGGCCTACGAGCGGGCGAAGGCCCTCCTCCTGCAGTACCGCGCGGCCCTCGATCGGGTGGCGCAGGAGCTCCTGCGGCGGGAGTCCCTCGACGGCACCGAATTGGACGCCCTTCTCGCCGACCTCGCTCTCGAGCCGACGGGATGAGCTCTGCCCCGCTCCGGGTCGCCATCCTCGGGGCAACGGGGTCGATCGGGACCCAGGCCCTGGATGTCATCCGCTCCCTGCGCCGTGCCGGCTATCCCGTGGCGGTGGTGGCGCTCGCTGCTGGCCGGAGGGTGGATGCCCTCGCCGCGCTGGCCCGCGAGTTCGCGGTGGAGCGGGTGGGGGTCGCGGGCCCGATCGAGGCGGACCGGCTGCGGGAGATCCTCCCCGTGGAGGTCGTCACGGGGCGCGACGGGCTGTGTTATCTTGCGTCCCTTCCCGATGTGGATCTTGTTCTGAACGCGGTCGTCGGTGCAGTGGGCCTTACCCCGACCCTTGCCGCCCTCGCCGCGGGGAAGGTCCTCGCCCTCGCGAACAAGGAGTCGCTCGTGATCGGGGGGGAGCTCGTCGTGCGCGCCTGCCGCCGCGAGGGCCAGATCGTCCCCGTGGACTCCGAGCATGCTGCCCTGTTCCAGATCCTCTCCGCCATCGACCCTGGCGAGGTGGAGCGCGTGTGGATCACCGCCTCGGGGGGAGCATTCCGGGGCCGTGATCCGGCGACCTTGGCCGCCGTCACCCCCACGGAGGCCCTCGCCCATCCGGTGTGGGCGATGGGACCGCGGATCACGATCGACTCCGCGACCCTCGTCAACAAGGCGTTCGAGGTGATCGAGGCCCATCACCTGTTTGCCCTCCCCTGGGACAGGATCGGCGTCCTCATCCATCCCCAGGCGCGCGTCCACGCCTTGGTCGAGCTTCGCGACGGGACGATCCTCGCCCAGCTCTCCCCACCCGACATGCGGATCCCGATCCAGGCCGCCCTCACCCATCCTGCCCGCCTGTCCCCGGCTCCGGCTCGCCTTTCCCTGCCCGGTCTTGCCCTCACCTTCGAGCCGTTGCCCGTGGATCCGTATCCCGCGTTCTGGTCAGTGCTCGACGCGGGGAGACGCGGCGGGACGGCCCCTGCGGTGGCGAACGCCGCCGACGAGGTCCTCGTTGAGGCGTTTCTCTCCGGGAAGATCCCGTACCCGGCGATCGCCGCTGGCATCGCCGAAGTACTTTCCGCGCACGAGACTGTTCCCGTCCAGGACATCGATTCCATCTATGCCGCCGACAACTGGGGGCGGGAGATGGCCCGAGCGATTGTGGCGCGGCGAGCCTCCAGCGTATAAAATGGGTGGCCATGATTACGAGCAGGCGTCTAGGGTACGGAGTATGTGTTTTGTACGAGCTTGCGACCCGCAAGGAGGGCTATCACTCAGCGCGTGACATCGCGGACGGGTATCGTGTCCCCGAGGCGTTCGTGCGCAAAATTCTTCTCGATCTGCGCCGGGCCGGTCTCGTCACCGCACAGAAGGGGCGCACCGGCGGTTACCGCCTTGCGCACCCCCCGCAGGCGATCAAGCTTGGCCAGCTCGTCAAGGCCCTCGAACCCGATACCCCGCGCCTGGTGTACGGCCGCCAGCGCGGCGGCGGGTATGTCCCAGGCGAGGACTGCCCGGTGCAGGGGTTCTGGAAGGGGATCGAGGAAACCTTCACTCGGGCCCTGGTCGAGAGCACGCTCGCGGATGTGGTGGACCGGTCCCGGACTCCCTCCCGCAAGCGGGCGCCGAAGGCCAAGGCGCAGGGGACCGCGGCCCGGCGGCGGAAGAAGACCCGGAAGTAGCCGTGCCCGCCCCGGGGCAGGTGCAAGCCGTCCTCCGTCAGGTGGCGGACCCTGAGCTCGGGGTCAACATCGTCGACCTCGGTCTCGTGTACGGAGTCCGGGTAGAAGAAGGGCGGATCCACGTGGAGATGACGCTCACCACCCCATCTTGTCCCCTCGCCTCTGCGCTCCCGGCGCGGGTGGAGGAGGTCCTCCGCGCGCATTTCCCTGGCCAGGCAGTGGAGGTGGCCCTGGTGTGGGAGCCCCGCTGGACGCCGGAGAGGATGTCCGAGGACGCACGCCGCCAGCTCGGCGCTCCGTGACCCGCGAGCTGTGCGCCGTTTGCGGCGAGCGGGTTGGGGATCGCCGCTGTCCGGGCCTCGACCGCAGCCTGTGCAGTCGGTGCTGCGGGTCGCAGCGGGGGCGATTCGTGCGCTGCCCTCCCGATTGCGCGTACGGGCGGGTGGCCGAGGAGAGGCTTCGGGAGCGGCGAGCCCGCGAGCTTGAGCGGGCATGGGCCGTCTGGTACCGCGACCTAGCTCAAGCGGGCAGAGAGCGGGTCTGGCCCCACATCGAGATCCTCGCCGAGGCGCTGGCCACGATCCTCCACCGCACAGTGGCCACCGATGCCGAGGTCGAGGCCGCGCTGCGCTACCTGGACCGAGCGCTGTCCCCGCTTGTGCTCGTGCCCACATCCCCCCCGCCGCTGGGGAGGGTCCTTGCCGAGGAGGGGTTCCTCCCCCTCGTGCGGGAAGGGAAGGTGGAGGGGGAGAAGCTGCGGGAGGCGGTGCAAGCCATTGCGGGCTGGCTCGCAGACTACCGGTCCCCGGATGACCCGCTCCGGTTCGTGCGCGGGATCCTCGGCCTCCTGCCTCCCCGCCCCGAGGAACCGGAGGGGCTCATCGTGCGCCCGCGAGGGCCCGCGTGATCCCGAGGGCCCAGGCCAGTCCGACGTAGAGGGCGATCCCGAGCGGGACGCCAATCCCGACCGTGCCCCACGGCCCGAGAGGGGCGAGGAGGGGCCGGACGAGGAGGAGGGCCCCCGTCATCCCCCCCACGGCGAGGGCGAGGGGGAGGAGCATCCGGAGGTCGATCCCCCCCCGACAGCGCCGCCAGAGGAGCGCCCCGAGCAGGAGGGCATCCGCCCACCCAGCGACGCCCGTGGCGAGGGCGAGCCCGAACGTGCCCCACAGCCGCACCCACCATAGGTCGAGCCCCACGTTCACCACGAGGGCGACGGCACCGGCGAGCACGGGGAGCAGCGGCCGGCCGAGGGCGAACCACGCCCGGGAGAACAGGTACACCAGGGCGTAGGCCCACAGGCCGGTGAGGTACCCCCCAAGCGCGATGTAGGTGCGTGCCGTGTCGGCCGCCGTGAACGCCCCCCGCTGAAAGAGGACGGTGAGGATCGGCATCCCGAGGATGAGGAGCCCGGCCAGGGCAGGGAGGATGAGGGCTCCCGTGGTGAGGAACCCTCGGTCGAGCGCGCGGCGGAACCCATCCTCGTCGGAGCGGGCGGCGAACCGGGACAGGCGCGGGAGGGCGGCCGTGGTCACGGACACGGCGAGGATCCCTAGGGGAAACTGGAACAGGCGCATCGCGTACTGGAGCGTGGCGATCGAGCCAGGGGCAAGGTGGGAGGCGAGGCGGTTGTCGACGAGCGTGTTCACCTCAGCCACCATGAGCCCGCCCAGGGCAGGGAGGAGCCGCCACACCACCTCGCGCAGCGCGGGGTGGGGGGGCCACAACCGCCATGGCCCACGCAGCACCGCTCTCAACGGGGGAAGGAGGACGCTCACCATCCCCGCTCCGCCGAGGAGGGCGCCCAGCGCCAGCCCGAAGATCGGGGGCTCCGCTACCCGGGCAAGGACGATCGCTCCAACGATCATCCCCACGTTGAGGACGGCGGGGGCGAAGGCTGGCCAGAAGAACCGCCCCTGGGCGTTGAGGATCCCGCCGGCGAGGGCGGAGACGGAGATGAACCCGATCAGGGGGAACAGCCACCGCGCCAGGGTCACGCTCTGGGACATCGTCTCCCGCGCGAACCCCGCGGCGAGCACGGGGACATACGACGGAGCGCACAGGGCACCCAGGGCGCACAGGACAGGGAGGACGAGGACGAGGTACAGGAACGCCGACCGGGCGAGGGCGTCCCCTTCCCCGTGCTCATTGGCCCGGGCGTAGACGGGGACGAACGCCGCGGCAAGGCCCCCCTCCCCGAGGACCTGGCGCAGCGCCTGGGGGATGAACAGCGCCACGAGGAACGCATCGTACCCCGCCGAAGCGCCAAACGCGTAGGCGATCGCCGCGTCGCGGGCGAACCCAAGGACCCGCGACAGGAGCGTCCCCCCTGCCCCGCGGAACACGTCCCCGAGGAACGAACCGCCGCCTGCCCCCCTTGCACCGGGCGGTGTCTCGTGTTCAGGTGGGCGCGGGGAGGCCGTTGCGTCCCCCACGCTGCGCTACGCAGCCGGTGTTACCGTCAGCTTGACCTTGGCGGTGATGTTCTCGTAGAGGAGGATCTCCGCCTCGTGTTCGCCGATCGTGTCCACCGGTTCCATCCGCACTCGGTCCGGTTCGATCTTCACGCCGAACCGGTCCGCGATCTCCTTGGCCACGTCCTGTGGCCGCACCGACGCGTACAGCTTGTCCTCGTCGTGGACGCGGCGGGTGAACAGGAGCTCCACGCCGGCGAGCTTCTCGGCGAGGGCGTGTGCTTGGGCATGGCGATCGGCGAGCTCGGTCTGGTACCGGGAGCGGAGGTCCCCGAACCGGGCCAGTTCGTGGGGCGTGGGGACCACGCCGAGCTTCCGTGGCAGGAGGTAGTTGCGGGCGTAGCCGTCCTTCACCTCGACCACATCCCCCGGGATCCCCAGTCCGGCTACCTCACGGGTCAGCAGCACCTTCACCTGTATCCCTCCTTGAGCGAGCAATGGTAGAGGGGCGCTGCTGGAACTTCAAACGGCGCTATACTTCTCCCCGTCGCGAGGAGAAGGAGATGACGATGAGGTTCGACCTTGCAGCGTTGCGGGCGGATCCTGGCCGTCCGTTCAGCCTGAGTCAGGACGTGGATCTTCCCCACGTGGAGTGGCAAGGGGAGACCCTGCGCGTGCTGGGGCCGGTCCATGTCGCGGCGACCGCGATCTGCCAGGAAGGGGAGATCATCCTCCGGATGTCCGTGCGGGCTCGGGTGCGGCGCACGTGCTCCCGCTGTCTCGTGGAGCTGGTGGAGGAGGTGGCGGAGGACGGAACGCCGGAGCTCCACCCCGACGAGGTCGACGGTTCCTACCTTGAGCTGGCGCCGTTCATTGTGGCTGCGCTGCGGCTTGGGCTCTCCCCCAAGCCCCTCTGCGCGCCGGGCTGCTTGGGCATCTGCCCGGAGTGCGGGGCCGATCTCAACCGCGAGCGGCACCGTGAGGGTTGCCACGGGCAGACGAAGCGGCTCGACCCGCGGCTCGCCAAACTGCGTGAGCTTCTCGACGAACTCCCTTCCGAGCGATGACCGAGTGTATGGCGGGATGGGGGGGCGTCGTGGAGCAGGTGGGAGCGAGGGTGCTGGGTGTGGATCCGGGTCTTTCGGCGACCGGGTACGCGGTGGTCGAAGCGCGCGGTCGGCGGTTCTCCGTGCTCGCTGCCGGGACGATCCGCACCCAGCCCGGGACGGGCCTCCCAGAGCGGCTGGGACACATCCACGACGCCCTTGTCCAGACGATTGCGACGTACGAGCCGCAAGCGGTGGCGGTGGAGGAGGTGTTCCTCGCCCGCAACGCTCCGTCGGCGATGGGCACGGCAGAGGTGATCGGGATCGTGAAGCTCCTCGCCCGGGGCCGGGAGCTCCGGGCGTTCCCCCCGCGCCAGGTCAAGAAGTGGATCTGCGGGAACGGCTCTGCCCCCAAGGAGCAGATGCTGGCGATGGTGAAGGCCCTCGTGTCCGGCGATGGGGAGGCGATGGCGAAGTGGTCCGACCACGCCGGAGACGCGGTGGCGATCGCCCTGTGCGCGTTTTTCGCCGGTGGCCGTTGATGTCCATTGCTGATCGGAACCCCTGTTTACCGCTGAGGCCCAGAGGACGTGGGGCACCACCCTGGGAGTTGAATCCAGATTCCCGAGGTTCCGTGGCGTCGCAGCTTGTCTGCGACGGACAGCCGTCGGGGATGAACCCCGACGCGACGACCCTTTTTCGCTCCGACCTCCGCGCGCCGGGCGGTGAGGGCGGGGGCTCTCTTCGGAGTCCGACGTGACGATCTACGACGCGCTGGGGATCTCGGAGGTCCCGGAGCGGCTCCTCCTCGTGGACGGCCACTCCGCCCTCTACCGGTCGTTCTTCGCCGTTCCCGAACTCACCACGTCCCGTGGGGAGCCGGTCGGCGCGCTGTACGGGTTCCTCCGCACCTTGCTCATGGTCCTCCGCGAGTACCCGTCCCGCTACGCCGCGGTGGCCCTCGATGCCGGCGGGGTCACGGTGCGCCACGAGACGTACGCTGACTACAAGGCGACGCGCAAGCCGACCCCCGAGCCGCTCGTCGCCCAGATCCCGCGGGTCCCGGAGCTCCTCGACGCGCTGGGGATCCCTTCCCTTGTCATCCCCGGCTACGAGGCGGATGACGTGATGGCCACCCTATCTTGGGAAGCGGAGCGGGCGGGGATCCCCGTCCTCCTCCTCACCGGCGACAAGGACATGGCCCAGCTCGTGTCGGAGCGCGTGTTCCTCCTCCGGCCGGGCCGCCGGCCGGGCGATCCGCTGACCCTGCTTGACCGAGACGGGGTCGAGGAGAAGTTCGGCGTCCCCCCGGAGCGAATCGGGGACCTTCTCGCCCTGGAGGGCGACGCCTCGGACAACGTCCCCGGGGTGAAGGGGATCGGGGAGAAGACGGCCCGCGAGCTCCTGCGGGAGCACGGGTCGCTGGAGGGGGTGCTCGCCGCGGCGGACCGGATCCGGAACAAGCGGGTCGCGGCTGCCCTCCTCGCCGGTCGGGAGGATGCGCTCCTGTCGCGGGAGCTCGTCACCTTGCGCCGGGTTCCCCTTCCTCTGTCGGTGGCGGATTGCGCGCCGGGGTCGCTTGACTCGGCGAGGCTGCGGGGGGTCCTCGAGGCTCTGGAGTTCCGCACCATCCTCGCCGAGCTGGCCCTCGACCGGCCGGGCGAGCCCGAGGGCGCGTGCACGGTCGTCACGACCGAAGATGAGCTCGCGGCGGTGATCCGCGCCCTGGGGGCGGCGGGGGAGTTCGCGCTCGACCTCGAGACGACGAGCACGGACCCCCTCACGGCGGAGATCGTCGGGATCGCCCTCGCTGTGGACCCCGAGCGGGCGTGGTACGTCCCCGTTGGGCACAGCTACCCCGGCGCCCCGGCCCAGCTCCCGGTGGGGCAGGTCCTCGGTGCGCTGCGGCCCCTCCTCGCCGGCGAGCGGCCGCGGGTCCTCGGCCAGAACCTGAAGTACGACCTCCAGGTCCTCGCCTCCCACGGGGTCGAGGTCCGCGGGGTCGCGTTCGACGCGATGATCGCCCACTGGCTCCTCTACCCCGACGCGCCGGCCCATGGGCTGGACACAATCGCCCGCTCCGAGCTCGGGATCCGTGTCCAGAGCTACAAGGAGCTCCTCGCGGCCGGGGGGGAGAAGGGGATCGCCGAGGTGCCGGTGGACCGCGCCGCCCGCTACGCCGGGGAGGACGCGGCGGTCGTGTGCCGGCTGCGGCCCGGGCTTGCGGCCAAGCTCGACGAGGCGGGGCTAGCGGAGCTCTTCGCCGAGGTCGAGCTCCCGCTCGTCGAGGTGTTGATCGCGATGGAGCGCCGGGGGGTTCTGCTCGACGTGGACGCCCTCCGCGCGCAGGGGAAAGAGCTCGCCCTCCTCCTTGACCGGCTGCGGGAGGAGCTGTTCGCCCTCGCCGGCGGGCCGTTCAACCCCAACTCCACGCCCCAGGTGCGGGAGATCCTGTACGGGAAGCTGAAGCTCCCCGTCCTGGGGCGGCGGAAGACGGGGCCGGCCACCGACGCCCTCGTCCTCCGCGAGCTTGCCGCGCACCACGAGTTCCCGGGCAAGCTCGCCGCGTACCGCGAGCTCGAGAAGCTGCGCAACACGTACATCGAGAAGCTGCCGGCCTACGTCCATCCCCGCACGGGGCGAGTTCACACGTCGTGGAACCAGACCGGGACCGCCACCGGCCGCCTGTCGTCCTCCGAGCCGAACCTCCAGAACATCCCCGCCGCCCACGAGGCGGGCGTGGACATCCGCAGCGCGTTCGTCGCCCCGCCGGGGCGGGTCTTGCTCGGGGCCGATTACTCCCAGATCGAGCTCCGCGTGCTCGCCCACCTCTCCGGCGACGAGAACCTGATCGCGGCGTTCGCGGGCGGGGAGGACCTCCACCGGCGCACGGCGGCGACCCTGTTCGACGTCCCACCGGAGCGGGTGGACGGGCGGATGCGGACGATCGCGAAACGGGTCAACTTCGGGATCCTGTACGGGATCAGCCCGTACGGTCTGGCGCGCGACCTCGGGATTCCCCAGGCCGAGGCGAAGGGGCACATCGACCGGTTCTTCGCGGCCTACCCCAAGGTCGGCCCGTTCCTGGAGGGGCTGGTGGCCGAGGCGCGGAAGACGGGCTACGCGCGGACCCTCCTCGGCCGTCGCCGGCCGATCAACCTGGCGGCGGAGCGGCTGCCGCTCGCCGGTGCGGGTGGGTACGAGGAGCGGAACGCGATCAACACCCCGATCCAGGGCTCGGCGGCCGACCTCATCAAGCTCGCCATGCTCCGGGTGCACGCGGCGTGGCGGGCGGGGGACCTCCCGGCGGAGATGATCCTCCAGATCCACGACGAGCTCGTGTTCGAGGCCGACGAAGCGGACGCCGATCGCGCCGCAAGGGTAATCAAGGAGATCATGGAGTCGGTCGCCGAGCTCCGCGTCCCCCTCGCCGTCGACGTCACGATCGGCTGCCACTGGGGCGCGATCTAGCCGCGGCCTCCGCTCGAGGGGGAAGGTCGTAGCGTCGGGCTTCATGCCCGACGGCCGTTCGATCCCAAGTGGCTTGAGGCGCGCGCGACGGTGGCAGTGCGGTTGGCCTCTTTCCTGCAACCCCTCTCCCCGCCGCGGAAGAGGGCAGGGCGAGGGGGACGTAGCTTCTCCAGTGTCCCCTGTCCCCAACGCCGGGGAGGGGAGGGTGAGGGGGACCGTGCCGTTCCCTCAGTAGCTCACGGGTAACGGACCGCGAGTTACGGACAGCGGTCCACGGCCTTTCACCCTGGGGCCACGATCACGAGCTTCGGGAAACAGCTCCCGTAGAATCCCCGGTCCCGCGTGAGCAGTCGGTCGGCCTGGGTCAGGGCATGGCCGCCGACGAGGAAGTCGCTCAGGATGTGCTGGCGGCCGCTGATCCTCTCCCCACAGCCACTGCACGCAACCGTCACCTGCCTGCCGCACTTCGGGCAACGGAAGGCCCTCCCCTGCCGTGCAAGGTACCGGTGCCACGCCTGCGCGGCTTGCCACAGGGCCTCCGGCGGGGATGGATCGAGACGGATGTGCGTCTCGTCCAGAAACCGGTTGAGTTCGTCTGCGGTCGGGAACTGGGATGCGAGCTCGGCGTAGACGACCTCGCCGATCACGAGCGCACCCTCGGCCAGGACCGCATCGAGCGCCCGCTGCGATGCATCGGCGTGCCGGGAATCCGGGATGAGGAGGTCGAGGAGGACGTTCGTGTCGAGGGCGGTGATCAAGGACGACCCCGTAGCTCCTCGACGATCGCATCCGGAGATTCCCCCCGCAGGTGGGAGAGGCGGCCGCGGTACGGGGCGAACGCGGATTCGCGCACGTGGCGACGCAGTCGGAACTCGCCACCGTCCTCGACGAACTCCACCTCGTCTCCCGTCGCAAGTCCCAGTCGCACCCGGACCTGCTTGGGGAGGGTGATCTGTCCCTTGCTCGTCAGCTTGGCCTTGGTCATCTGGCCCACCTCACGGTAAGGATTCTACTCCTTACTGCCACGCAAGGCAACTCAGACCAAGACTGGCTGTTGGGCGCGGACGGCATGTAGTGTTGTCCGGGTCGCAAGTAGCGTCGCAGCTTGCCTGCGACGGCTTGGCATGAACCGCATCCCTGCCGTTCTCCATCCTCCCTTGGATCGCCCCCCTTCTACGTAAGCAACCGAGGGTAGACTCCCGCCGCTCCATGCGCCCGACCGAGCGGACCCGTGCTCCGCTGTGCCGGTCCGGGACCCTAAGAATGAAGGTCTGACCCCGAAGCTCGAAGCCCTCACTCTTCAGGTTGATGCGTACTTCACCGACAGCCGCAGCACCTTGGCTTCCGCGTACTGCGTCGCACACCAAGAACATAGCCGTGCCCTCCGCCGCGCGGTAGCTCTTCACTGAGGCAACACGCGGTCTTGACACGAGACCCCAGATGGGCTATTGTTTGGGGCGATGCGAACGAACGCTCGTTCGATACACAAAGAGCCAAGTGCCTTGGAAACGAGACTACTGAGAACGGCAACCCGCGTCTTCGCGCAACGCGGCTTCTATGGTGCTGGAATTCGGGACGTGGCTCGGGCCGCCCGGGTATCCATCGGCACCGTATACCACTACTTCCGGAGCAAAGAGGCCATCCTGGAACGCATCCTCGGCGAGGAGATGGCACGAAGACGCGGATTCCTCGAGGATCTGCGGCGGCATGGCGCGTCCCTGGAAGCTCAGATCCGCGCCATCGCCGAGGATCACTTCGCCCTGATCCGAGAAAGGAAGCATCTCGCGCGCCTTCTGCTACGCGAGTGGCTCGATCCAACCCCCGGCCTCCGCGTCAACCTCCAGAAGATCCACGACGAGATCGCCGAGTGCTTAGCGCAGATCATCCGGGATGGCATCGCAGTAGGGCAGATCCAATCGCGTGATCCTGTGCTAGTTGCTCACGCCATGTTGGGTGCGATGGAGGCAGTGAGCTTGCGCGTCCTCGCTGCCGGGAAGGGAGCCCTGTGTCCCGTGGATAAGGCAGCTGAAGAACTGTCCACGTTCCTATGGACCGGGCTGTGTCAGCCATCATCATGAGGAGGTTGGGATGGCAGTGAAAGTGTCTGCTGTACAGCAGTCCGTGATCAGGCAGGCCGCATCTGTCGCAGCAAACCCTCGCGCGATCAAAACCCTCTTCCGCGCTCTCTCCGCTCTCCCGGTTCGCGGGAGCGTGGTGCGACTGGCCGACCGCGCCATGTGGGAATCCCTCCGCCGTAGCGACAATCTGCCCGGAGTGGCTCGGGATGAGTGGCTCACCCTGCGCTCCCTCCTCTACTCCTTCCACCAGGGCTTGTCGAACCGCACGATCTCTCCCCAGGCTTGGCAGCGATTCGTGGAGTTTGCAGCCCACGCGTTGGGGGCGCACCCGGCCCGGGAAGCGTTCCGAGGGGCATATGGGCAGTCTCCCCCCGGTTTCCTCACCATCAGCCCTACCCGAAGCTGCAACCTGAGCTGTACTGGCTGCTACGCGGGGACGGAGAATGACGCGCGCACGCTGAGCTTCGCTGTCCTCGACCGTGTCGTGCAGGAGATGGAGGATCTCTGGGGCGCGCGGTTCGCCGTCATCTCGGGTGGAGAACCTTTTCTGTACCAGAGCGAGGGTAACGACCTCTTGAACCTGGCGGAACGGCACCCCAAGCTCTACTTTCTCGTCTACACCAACGGCACTGTCATCGACAGACCCCTTGCGAAGCGACTGGCCGAAGCGGGGAACGTGACCCCGGCGATCTCGGTGGAAGGAACCGCGCCGACAACGGAAAGGCGGCGAGGGGACGGCACGTTCACCAAGGTTCTGGAAGCTTTCCGCCACCTTCGCGCGGAGGGCGTCCCGTTCGGAATATCCATGACCGCTACCCGCGAGAATTGCGAGGAACTCCTTTCCGACGATGTGGTTGGGTTCTACTTCGAGGGACAAGGAGCCCTCTATGGCTGGATATTCCAGTACATGCCGATTGGCCGGGGCTATGATCTGTCCCTCATGGTCACCCCAGAGCAGCGACTGCGACTTCAGCGCCGGATGTGGGAGGTGATTCGAACGAAGAGGATCTTCCTCATGGACTTCTGGAACAGCGGAACGGCCTGCCACGGCTGCGTTGCGGCCGGGCGCGCGGGCGGCTACTTCTACATCAACTGGAACGGCGACGTAACCCCCTGTGTGTTCATCCCGTACGCTGGGGCGAACATTCACGAGATCTACGCCGCAGGCGGTACGATCAACGACCTCATGAGGGTCCCCTTCTTCGCAGACATCCGCCAATGGCAGTTGAGCTATGGCTACAGGACCAAGCCCCAAGCGACCCAGAACCTCATCCGGCCCTGTCCCCACAGGGACCACTTCGACTTCCTGCTCCCATTGCTCGATCGTCACCGACCGAAACCCATCAACCAAGAAGCCCAAGATGCCTTGAAGAACCCAACCTACGTTTGGGGGCTGCTCGCCTATGGGGCTGCCTGCGCGGAAGTGCTGGACCCGATATGGCTTCGCGAGTATCGGCAGCTAGATGAGAAAGGGGAAGCGACAGTTGGACGAGAGGCTGTGGCTCAAGGTGCACTGGGGTGAACCGGTATCTGGATAGGAATGGACAGCTGCCGCCAGGTGCGGGGGGACCCCGGGAAAGGAACTTCCCGAGCGCGCTGAGCCATGCTGAACAAGGGGCACGAGCAGCGGGTGCCCCCGTGATCAGCGTGGTCGTCCCGGTGCTGGACGAGGAAGAACTCCTGGAGAGCACGCTCTGCTCGCTACGGCGGCAGACGTTCCGGGACTTCGAGCTCTTGATAGTAGACAACGGGAGCACGGACCGAAGTCCCTGGATTGCGGCCCGGTTCGCTGATCGGATGCTCGTGGAGCCGCAACGGGGTGCGCTGTGGGCCATGCACCGTCGGTTCAGCGAGGCCCGGGGTGACCTCATCGTCTCCTGCGACTCGGACACGATCTACCCTCGCCGCTGGCTGGAACGGATGGTGCAGGTCCTCCTGGAGCCGGGGACGGTGGCTGCCTACGGACCGATGGGGTTTCGAGAGAGCCCTCACGTCTTGCGCCCGCTCGAGGTGACGGCGTACTGCGTCATCGTTGGGCTGTCCCGTTTGGGGAGGGTCCATCTCGCAGGGGCCGCGAACTTCGGGATGCGACGTGAAGCCTACTTTTCCGTTGGTGGATACCCCGCCTACGAAGGCTGGGCTTCGCCCGATTTCCGTCTGGCCCGGGCCCTGGAGAGGGAGGGCCGGGTGCGGTTCGTCCCCACAATGCCTTGCTACACCTCCAATCGTCGCTTCGTCCATGCCGGGCGCGCTCGTGCAGCTGGTGAGGCGTTTCGGTACTGGCTCGACGTGGCCACGGGATCTGACCGAATCCCCGCTGATCGGTATTGGTCTGTCTCGCACCGATCCCATGGAACCAAGAAGGGCTAGGAACAGGGGGCAGCGTGCTCCCAGAGCCAGTCACCGCCAGCGAGCGGTTGAGAAGGCAAGAAGATGAACACGAAGGGACAGAATCGAACTCCCGCTGAAAGAGCGACGATAGGACTTGCGCTCTCGTCGGGCGGGGCGCGCGGGGCAGCCCACGCTGGCGTTCTCGAAGTCCTGGCCCGCGAAGGAGTCCAAATCTCCGCCGTGAGCGGCTCTAGCATCGGGGCCGTGGTGGGCGGGGCCTACGCCGCTGGGCTGTCTCCGGAGCGGATTTCGCAGGAGTGGCTGAACACCGACCTCCCCAAGGTGGTCCGGAGCTTCCTTCCCACGTTCCCTCGAGCCGGGCTGAGTTCAGGCGGCGGGCTGCGCAAGTACCTCCGCTCCGTCCTGGGGAACACCCGGATCGAAGATCTCCCCCTCCCCTTCGCAGCAGTGGCATGCGACCTCGACACCGGGAAGGAGGTTGTGCTGCGTGAAGGCCTCTTGGTGGATGCCCTACGGGCTTCCGCCGCCATCCCGGGGATCTTCTATCCGGTTCCGTGGCAGGGACAGGTCCTCGTGGACGGAGGCCTTGTAGAACCCCTGCCGGTGCGAGCGTGTCGCGACCTGGGGGCGCAGATCGTGGTCGCGGTAGATGTAGTCCCCGCCCCCTCTCCTGCAGGTACGAAGCGGCGTTGCCTCTGGCAGCCTCTTCCCGTACGCCTGGCAAAAGAGATGCCGACCCATACCTCGGTTCCATCTAACTTGACCAACCTCCTCGAGGGGATTCTCGCAGACCGATCGGGTGCGGAACGCTCCATCCCTGGGATCTACAGCATCCTTAACCAGGCAGTAGCCATCTTCCAGCAGGAGATCCTGCGTCTCAAGCTCACCCTGTGCCCAGCAGATCTTCTCATTCAGCCCAATCTGTCCTCGGCCGGGGTAAGCTACCTCCACGCTGCCGATGCGGTCCGTGTTGGAAAGGAGGCGATGGAGGCCGCTCTTCCGACCCTCCGCCACCTGATCGAAGGATCAGCTGAGTCCGGCCAAGTTCTGGAAACAGCAAGCTCGGGGTCAGATGCCGTATTGTCTATCCAGTCACCTCCTCGGTGTGTGGCCTGAACGGTTGGCCGCTTCTGGACGCGGTCAAACCTTCAGCGTTAGGGGGCGGACGGGGAAGCGGCGTAGTTCCGTTATCCGCCAGCCACTGCGCTCGACGTGCCAATCTGCTTGCGGGTCATTCGCTCTAGAAGGCGATCTCGCCATTGCGGAGCGTGGCCCGAACGGAGAGGTCGGAGTCCAGTAGGACGAGGTCCGCTCTGGCGCCTACAGCGAGGGTTCCGAGGTGGCAGTCTAGCCCTAGGAGCCCTGCCGGGTTTGTGGTGACCAGGGTCAGGGCGTCCTCGAGCGAGAGGTTCGCGAATCGGATGGCGTTCCGCAGGGCCTGAGTCAGGGTCAGGGCGGAGCCGGCGAGGGTCCCGTCGGCGAGGCGCACCTCCCCGCGCTCTAGGCGGACCTGCCGATCCCCCAAGCGATAGCTCCCCTCTGGCATCCCCGAGGCGGAAGTGGCATCGGTGACGAGACAGAGACGGTGGAGCTCCCCCCGCCCGCGGAGGAACTCGACCACCAACCGGACGAACGCCGGGTGAATGTGGATCCCGTCGAGGATCAGCTCAAGCGAGGCCCCGGAGAGGAGCGCCGCGCCCACGCACCCCGGATCCCGGTGCTGGAGCCCGGTCATCGCGTTCCCGAGGTGGGTCACGTGCCGTGCCCCGCGGTCCAGCACCGCCGTTGCCTGGTCGTACGTGGCCGCGGTGTGGCCGATCGCGGGGACGGCGGCCATCCCCTGGATCTCGGGGACGAGGTCGAGCGCGCCGGGGAGCTCGGGGGCGAACGTGACGACCTTGATCTGGTCCTCGAACCCGGTGACGAGCCTGCGGAACGCGTCGCGGCCCGGCGGGAGGAACGACCCCGGATCGAGCGCGCCCGCCTTCTCAGCGTTCAGGAACGGCCCTTCGAGGTGGATTCCCAGGATTCCCGGGACCCCCACGACGGCGGCCATCGCCCGTCGCATCCGTGCGATGGGGCCGGGGACGATCGTCGCGAGGAGGCCGGTCGTCCCGTGCGCGGCGTGCAGCTGGACGATCTGCCGCGCAGCGGCGGGATCGCCGTGGGAGAAGTCGGCCCCCGCTCCCCCGTGGACGTGGAGGTCGAGGAACCCCGGGGCGAGGTACCCCCCGTCGGCGTCGAGCTTCGGCGCGGGCCCGGGGCTCTTCACCTCCCCCAGGGCGGCGATCCGGCCGTCTTGGATCAGGCAGTCGCCCTCGCGCACACCGGTGGGGGTCACGAGGCGCGCGTTGCGAATGAGGAGGTTCCCGCTGTTCTCCATGGTTGCGACGGCATTCTACGCCCCCCGTGGTCCGTCGACCGTTGTCCGGAGTCTGTGGTCCGTAGACCCCTGTTCTGGGGTCCGGCCTCCGCTCACCGCGGTCCGTAGGCCGTGGATGGCAGTCCGCGGGTCGGCCAAGCTACGCCCCCCAAGAGGTGGAGAGGGGCTACGCGCCAGGCTTCCTCACCCCCCGCCCCGCACGAGGAGCCGCACGTAGTCGCGAATGTTTCCGACCTTCTCCAACTCCAGCGTTGCCTCGATCAGCTCCTCTCGCCGTCGCTCGGGGAGCGCGGTCCCCGCGTTGGCGCGGAACTTGGCGAGCAGCTCGGCCGGGGAGAGCGGCCGCTCCGGCTCGCCCTTGGCGTGGTCCTCCACCCGGCGGAGGCGTCGCCCGTCGGCGAGGACAATCGTCACGATCGCCCGCTTCACCTTCGGGAACAGGGCGTCGATCTCGGGGTTCTTGACGACCTTGATCTTCGGGAGGAGCTCCCCCACGAGGGGGTCGCGCAGCGCCTCGTCGGTGAAGTCGCTCGGCAGAACGTTCCCCTTGGCCAGGGCCACCGCAAGGCAGTAGGGAAGCGAGTGGTCAGCCGTCTCCTTCGTCGTGGGGTGGTACTTCTCCGGGTCGGACAGGATGTCCGCGCCGCGGGTTGTGGTTTCGACGAGGACCTCCCGCACCGCGCGGGGGTCGATCCCGTGCTCGCGCGCAAGCTCGAGGACCGCGGTGATCGGCTGGTGGGTGAGGGCCTCGGTGGGGAACGCCTTGTACCCGCACTCGGTGATGAGGAACTTCTCCCCGAGGTCGGCGAGGAGCGCCTCGGAGTCCCAGGTCACGTTGTGGAGGACGTGGAACAGGCCCTCCTTGCCCTCGAACACCTCCACCGGCCCGGTGTAGCCCTCGCGGGCGAGGAGCGCCGCCCGCACCCCGGCCTCCACCGCCATCGGATCGGCGGTGTTCTTCATGTTCGTGAGCTTGCCGGCCACCACCCCACCGAGGGTGAAGTGGCTCGACCCGGAGATCCCCACCGCGGCCACGAGCTCGTCTGGGGAGAGCCCGAGCATTCGCCCTGCCACGAGCGGGCTCGCGAACTGGGTCAGGCTCGCGTGGTGCCACCCCACCTCGCGGATCCCGGGGTGGGCGGCAAGGCAGAGCCGCATCTCGACCTCGTAGGCGAGGACGATCCCCACGAGGAGGTCCTTCCCGGAGCGGCCGAGGGCCTCCGCGGGGGCGAGCGCGGCGGGGATGATGTCAGAGGGGTGCGATGGATCCTGCTTCCAGTAGATGTCGTTGTAGTCCAGCGCCCGGATGAGGAGGGAGTTCATGAGGGCGGCGAGGGGGAGGTTCGTCCGCGTCCCGAACCCGATCACGGTGGCGTGATCCGCTCCCCCGAGCTTCGCGACGTAGCGGTGGGCGGCGGCCATGTCGGGGAGGTCGAGCGCGGCGAGCGCACACCCCACCGAGTCGAGGAGGAACCGCTTCGCCTCAGTACACGCCTCGTTCGGGATCTCCTCGTAGCGGAGCTCGTGGGCGAACTCGGCCAGTCGTCTGCTGATCGATTGCATCGTCCCCTCCCTAGTGGGCGGCGCGGGCGATCGCCTCGGCCATCTCATCCGTGGTCGCCGTCCCGCCCATGTCGTAGGTGCGGACCTTCCCCTCGGCGATGACCTGCGCCACGCCGCGCTCGACCCGCGCTGCCTGCTCCCCTTCTCCCAACCACTCGAGCATCATCTTCGCGGCGAGGATGGACGCGATCGGGTTCACCTTGCGCTGGCCCGCGTACTTGGGGGCCGAACCGTGGGTCGGCTCGAACACCCCCAGCCGATCCCCGATGTTCCCCGAACAGCCGAACCCAAGCCCGCCCACCATCTGGGCGCACAGGTCGGAGATGATGTCCCCGTAGAGGTTCGGGGCGACGAGGACGTCGTAGTTGAACGGGTTCTTGAGGAGCCACATGCACAGGGCGTCGATGTTGGCGTGGTCGAACGCGATCTCCGGGTAGTCGGCTGCCACCTCCCGCGCCGCCTCGAGGAACAGGCCGTCCGTGGCCCGCACCACGTTCGCCTTGTGGACCGCGGTGACCTTCTTCCGCCCGTGCTGGCGGGCGAACTCGAACGCGGCGCGCACGATCCGCTCCGACCCCTGGCGGGTGTTGATCTTGCACGAGATCGCGTATTGGTCGAGGGCGAGGTCCCGGAACGGGGCGAACGGCTTCGCCAGCCCGCTGAGGGTTTGGGCAAGCTCCGGCGGCACGGGGCGGAACTCGACCCCGGCGTAGAGGTCCTCCGTGTTCTCCCGGAACACGACGAGGTCGATCCCCTCCCGGTAGTTGAGGGGATTCCCCGGGTAGGCCTTGCACGGCCGCAGGCACACGTAGAGGTCGAACAGCTGGCGCATGCGCACGATGGGCGACCGGTAGGCGAGGCCCTTGCCCCGCAGCGCCGGGGAGAGCTCGGCCTCCGCATCCTTGGCCGGCTTGGACGTGATCGCCCCGAACAGGGCGGCATCCACCTCGTGGAGGAGGTCGATCGTCCGCTGGGGGAAGGGGTCCCCTTCCTCGCACCAGAACCGCCACCCGATGTCGCCCGGCACGTATTCGGCGTTGAACCCGACGGAGTCGAGGACGAGGCGCGCTGCCTCCAGTACCTCGGGCCCGATCCCGTCCCCGGGGAGGTACGCGATCCGGTAGCGGGCCATTCATCCCTCCTTGGCGAGCCGGTCCCGGAGGTAGGGGATCAGCCCCCCGGCGGCGAGGATCTCCCGCACCCCATCCGGGAGCGGCGGGAACGGGTGCCTCTTCCCCTCGTGGATGAGCACCCCGTTCTCGGTGTCGATCTCCACCCTGTCCCCGGACTGGATCGCGTCCACCGCGTCCGGGATCTCGAGGACGAGGAGCCCGGAGTTGATCGCGTTGCGGAAGAAGATCCGGGCGAACCCCTTCGCCACCACGGCCCCGACCCCGGCCGCAGCGAGGCACGTCGCCGCCTGCTCCCGGGACGAGCCGCACCCGAAGTTGCGGCCGGCCACGATCACGTCCCCCGGCTTCACCTCGCGCGCGAACGACGGATCGAGGTCCTCCAGGGCGTGCTTGGCCATCTCCTCCGGCTCCATCCGCGCGTAGGTGTACCGGCCGGGGAAGATGACGTCCGTGTTCACGTTGTCCCCGTACTTCCAAGCGCGTCCAACGATCATCGCTCCTCCTCAGATCAGCTGCCGGGGGTCGGTGATCTTCCCCGTCGCCGCTGCCGCCGCGGCCACCGCCGGGGAGCCCAGGTACAGCTCCGCGTCCGGCGACCCCATCCGCCCCCGGAAGTTGCGGTTCGAGGTGGCGAGGCAGACCTCACCGGCGGCGAGCACGCCCTCGTGGGCCCCGAGGCACGGGCCGCAACCGGGGTTCAGGACGAGGGCCCCCGCCTCGGCGAACAGGGCGAGCAACCCCTCCTCGGCGGCGCGCAGCCACACCTCCCGCGAGGCGGGGACGATGAGCATTCTGACCCCGTCCGCCACCGGGCGGCCTGCCATCACCTCCGCCGCCAGGCGCAGGTCCTCGATCCGCCCGTTCGTGCACGTGCCGACCACCACCTGGTCCACCCTCTTCCCGGCGATCTCCGAGATCGGCACCACGTGGTCCACATCCGGCGGGCACGCCACCTGGGGTTCCAGCTCCCCGACCTCGAACCGGACCGTCCCCTCGTAGTGGGCATCCGGGTCGGGGAAAACGGGGGCGAACGTGCGGTCGGTGCGCGCGGAGAGGTAGCTGAGCGTGGTCTCGTCGGGGGCGAAGAACGCGTTCTTGGCCCCCATCTCCGCGGCCATGTTCGCGATCACCATCCGGTCGGAGACCGTCATCCGCCCCGCGAGCGGGCCCGCGAACTCGACGGACCGGTAGAGGGCCCCATCGGCACCGAGCCTTCCGATCACGTGGAGGATCACGTCCTTGGGGGTGACGAGCTCGGGCAGGGCCCCGTCGAGCTCGATGCGCAGGGTCGTCGGGACCTTGAGCCACAGCTCGCCGGTCGCCCACACGGCCGCCATCTCCGAGCGACCGATCCCGGCGGAGAACGCCCCCACCGCGCCGTAGGTCGGGGTGTGGGAATCCGCCCCCAGCGCGAGGTCCCCCGGACCGACGAGGCCCTCTTCGACCACCACCTGGTGGCACACCCCGCGCCCGACGTCGTAGAACCGGATCCCCTGCTCGCGCACGAATTCCCGGATCTCCCTGTGGTTCTGGGCGTAGTCCACACTGGCGGCGGGCACGACGTGGTCGAGGATGACCACGAGCTTCTCCGGCTCTCTCACCCGCTTCCGGCCGATTTTCGCGAACAGCTTGGCGATCGCCGCCGTGTTGTCATGGGACATCCCGAGGTCCGGCTTCACGGTCACGATCTGCCCCGGCTCGACCGCGGCCAGGCCCGCCTTCTGGGCGAGGATCTTCTCCGCGAACGTCTTCCCCACCGTCCCTCCTTTACGGAATCGCGTCGAACGTGATGAAATCCGCGTGGTGGACCACCGCCCCCTCCGGGGACCGGGGGTAGGGGTCCCCCTCCTTGGAGTGCACGGCGATGATGTGCACTACCTCCGGGGGGAGCCCCGCCGCGTAGGCGAGGGCCGCTCCGGAGAACGGGTGGCGGAGGGCCTTTCCCGATCGGGATTTGCGGAACTTCCCCTCCACCTCCTCGACCTCGACGAGCTTCCCCACGTCGTGGAGGAGGGCCCCGGCGAGGAGGACGTCCCGGTTCAGGGGCACCCGGCCTCCGAACACGTCCTGGAACGTGTCGCACGCGGCACGGGCGATCCGCGTCACCGCCCGCACGTGCTCGACGTAGCTCACCCCCGATGCCTTGAGGAGGGTGAACGGGATCCTGTTCAGGTCCGCGGGGACCCACCCCCCCTCGGCGAGGGCGCGGGCGTAGGTGGCGAGCACCCCCGCCCGCAGGGTCGCGTCTTCGATCCAATCCACCTCCGGCAGCAGCTCCCTCAGTTCGTCGGTCATCTCCAACCCTCCACCTTTCGCACGACGTCGATCACCGTTCCGTCCCGCCACTGGATGATCCCCACGATCTCGTCTCCGAACACGGGCTTTCTCCTCTCCCCCACGAGCCGCTCCGCGGCCTCCTTCATCTCGGCCAGCGTCCGCACCGGGAGCCCCGCCCGACGGAGGTCGGCGGCGAGATCCGAGCGGCGCGGGTTCACGGCGATCCCGCGCTCGGTGACCACGAGGTCCACCACCTCGCCGGGGGTGGTGACGGTGGTCACGCGGTCGCGGATCATCGGCACCCGGCCCCGCAAGGTGGGGAGGGTGATCACCGTGACCCCGGCCCCGCTCGCCACGTCCTGGTGCCCGCCGATCCCGTGGAGGAGCTGTCCGTCGGAGTGGGTGTTCACGTTCACGTTGAACTCGAGATCGACCTCGGTTCCACCCAGGAACGCGAAGTCGAGCATGTACGTCGCGCACCCGAGCGAGTTGTAGTCCGCGTAGAACCCGGGCGTGATCGGCTGGTGGCGGGGATTGGCCCGCAGGGACGCGATCGCCTCCTCGTCGAACGCCTGCCCATCGAGGATCGTCCCCACGAGGCCCTCGTTGAGCATCCCCACGAGGTACCGCGTTGTCCCCCCGATCGCGAACGCGGCCCGGGCCCCCGTGGCCCGCATTCGCTGGGAGAGGAACTCCAACGCGGCGAGTGAGATCCCGCCTGCGCCTGCCTGGAACGACATCCCGTCCCGCACCAGCCCCGCCGCCTCCACCGCCCGCACCGCGAGCTCGGCGATCTTGAGCTGGGTCGGGGAGCGGGTGATGCGGAGGGTGCCCGTGACGATCCCCGCCGGATCGCCCACCTGGTCCACCACCGCCACCTGGTCGACGTACCCCTGCTCGATCGTGGGAGGCACCGCCGGGTAGGGGACGAGGTGGTCGGTGACGACCACCACGTGGTTTGCGCACCAGGAATCCACGACCGAGAACGAGATCGGGCCGCAGGCGTGGGGGCCATGGATCCCGTTGGCGTTGCCCCAGGGGTCCGCCTCCGAGGCGGCGATGAACGCGACGTCGATCTCGACCTCGCCGCACGCCACGGCCCGCCACCGGCCGCCGTGGGAGCGGAGGATCGGGGGCTCGCGGAGCTTCCCCCCCTGGGACACGAACGCCCCGATCGGACCGTTCATCGACCCCTCGATCCGGGTGAGGACCCCGGCCTCGATGTGGCGGACGAGGGGCTCGTGGCAGGGGAACAGGGCGGTGGGGAAGAGCCTTAGATCGCCGATCCCCAACCGGGCGCAGGCCTCGACGACCTGGAGGACGAGCCTGTCCCCATCGCGGAAGCAGTGGTGGAAGGAGATCGTCATCCCGTCGCGGAGGCCGGAGCGGCGGATCGCGTCCTCGAGCGAGGGAGCGACCTTGTCCTCCCGGGGGCGGATCGTCTTCAGGGGGCCCCCGGCCCGACGCCCCGCGGGGACGGTGGCGAACGCCCCTTGGTAGGGTCGCAGGGCCCTTCCAGCCACCGTGGCCGGGATCTCCCTTCCCACCGCGTTAGTCGGCATCGGTCCCCTCCCCGACCTGTTCGAGGATCCTCTTCGCCCGTTCGAGGACCGGGCGGTCGATCATCCGCCCCTCGTGGGCAACCACCCCCCGCCCACCCTGCGCGGCCGCTTCCACGACCCCCCGCGCCCAGGCCACCTCGGCGGCGTTCGGGGCAAACGCATCGTGGACGATGGCAATCTGGAGGGGGTGGATGACCCCCTTTCCGTCGAACCCCAGCTCCCGCGCCCGGCGCGCTTCCTCGCGCAGCCCCTCCTCGTCCTCCACGTTCGGGAACACGGTGTCCGATGCCTGGATCCCGGCGGCCTTGGCGGAGGCGACGAGCTGGGACCGGGCCCAGAGGAGGGCCTCCCACGACCGCTGCGCCCCCACCTCGCGCGTGTAGTCCTCGGCACCGAAGGCGAGGCACACCACCCGCTCCGAGGCCCCCGCGATGTCCGCCGCGGCGAGGACCCCCCGAGGGGACTCGATGATCGGCATGATCCACAGCGGCCACGGGACGGAGTACGCTGCCTCGACGGAGGAGAGGAGATCGGCGAGCGCCCGGACCTCGGCGGGGTCCTCGGCCTTGGGGAGGCAGATCCCGTGGGGATGGCCGGCCACGACGAGCGCGACGTCGTCGGCCCCGCCCGCGTCGAGGGGGTTGATGCGCACCCACAGCTCGGTGGCTCCGAAGTCCATCGTCGCCAACGCCCGCCGCACGAGGAACCGGGCGCTGTCCTTCTCGGAGGGGGCCACCGCGTCCTCGAGGTCGAGGAGGAGGCAGTCCGGCCCGAACGAGTCCGCGAACGCCAACAGGCGCGCGTTCGCTCCCGGGACGTAGAGGCGGGTGCGGCGCGGCCGGTCGCGGAGCGTGGGCTGCCGGTCCGGACGGGGGAGGGGAGACCGGAACGGCTCTTCGCTCCCCACGGACCGGGACAACGCCGCCTCGAGGCGAGCGAGGATGACGTGGTCGTACGCCCCGGCCTCCTCGACCTCGACGTGGGCGTTCTCCACCCCGTACCCGCTCAGGGCGTCTCGGACCACGGTGGCGATGTGCTCCTCGTCCATCGGGCCGGTCCTCGTCCGCACGGAGACGGCGAGGCCCGTTCCCGGCTGCACCCGGACCAAGGCATCGGATCGGTCCACCGATCCCGCTGTCGCTTCCCGTTTCAGGCGCATCTCACCTCGGTTGGCCTGTGCGTCCGGGCCATGCCGCCGGTCCGTCGACTGCCCCGCGCCCACCGCTCCCTCCGGAGAGGACGTTGCCCCTGTCTGCATCCGGCCCGGGTCCCATGCTCTCCCCGCACGCGAGGGATTGTACCGCCCGTTGCGCGGTGGGCACAGGGTGGGAAGGTGGGCGTCGCTCCTCGTCCCCGTCGAGCGGGTGGACGTGGTAGGATCGTCCCGTGGACCCAGCGACCCTGTTCTACAGGTTCGGACTTGCCCTCGTGATCGGGGGCCTCGTGGGGCTCCAGCGGGAGCACGCCGAGGGCGGCAAGGGCGAGCTGTTCGCTGGGGTGAGGACGTTCGCCCTGTTTTCGCTTTCCGGCGCGGCGGGGGCGCTCCTCGCCGACGTCCTCGCCTCCCCCTGGCCGTTCCTCGTTCTCCTCGCGCTCGTGGGGCTGCTCATCACCGTGTCCCATGGGATCAGCGCCTGGCGGGGCGCGGTCGGGGTGACGACGGAGATGGCGGCGCTCCTCACGTTCGTCGTCGGTGCGCTCTGCTACCGGGGGATGCTCGAGCTCGCCGCGGCGCTGGGCGTGACGGTGACGGTGCTCCTTTCTTTCAAGGGCGAGCTGCGCCGGTTCGCCCAGCGGCTCACCCAGGCCGACATCTTGGCCGCCTTGAAGCTCGCCGTGATCACGGCGATCGTGCTCCCTCTCCTCCCCAACCGGACGTTCGGTGCCCCGCCGTGGGACGCGTTCAACCCGTACCGGGTGTGGGTGATGGTCGTCCTCGTCTCGGGCGTGGGGTTCGCGGGGTACGTCCTCATGAAGCGACTCGGCCCCGGGAAGGGGATCGGCCTCACCGGGTTCGTGGGCGGGCTTGTGTCGAGCACGGCGGTCACCCTCTCCTTCGCCCAGCGCGGGCGGCGCGAGGCGGGGCTTGCCCGCGCCCTCGCCCTGGGGATCGTCGCCGCGTGGACGGTGATGTTCGGGCGGATGCTGGTTGTCGTGTCCGTGGTGAACGTCGCGCTCCTGCCGCGGATCGCGCTCCCGATGGCGGTGGCCGGGGCGGTGGGCTCGGTCTACTCGTTGGTCCTCCTTCGGGCGGCGGCCCGCGGGGAGGGGGGCGCCCTCGAGGTCGAGGCGCCGTTCGAGCTCGGGCCCGCGGTCCGGTTCGGGCTCCTCTACGCGGCGATCCTCGTCGCGGCCCGGGCGGCGCACCTCTACCTGGGAGACCTCGGGGTCTACCTGTCGAGCGTGGTCGCGGCGGTGGCCGACGTCGACGCGATCACGCTCACCATGGCCGAGCTCGGGCGCACCGGGGGCGGGGTCGATCCGGTCACGGCCGGGCGGGCGATCGTGGTGGCGGCGATGGCGAACACCGCCGTCAAGGGGGGGATGGTGGTCGTCCTCGGGGGCCGGTCGCTCCGGCGGGCGATCGCCCCGGCGCTCGCGGCGATGCTCGTCGCGGGGGTGGGCCTCGCATTCCTCCTCTGACGCACCGCGCGGGACGGGTCGCTATAATGGCGCAACCTGAACGGGAGGTGTGCGATGGAGAAGTGGGAATGCACCGTGTGTGGATGGATCTACGATCCAGCGAAGGGCGATCCCAGCCAGGGCGTCTCCCCCCGGACACCGTTTGAAGATCTCCCCGAAGATTGGGTCTGCCCGGAGTGTGGTGCGCCGAAGGACATGTTCGAGCTCGTGGGCTGATGCGGTTCGTCATCGTGGGTGGGGGGCTCGCCGGGATCACCGCGGCGCGGACCCTGCGTGCGTCCGACGCGGGGGCGGAGATCAGGGTAGTCGAAGCGGAGCCCGTTTCCTACTACCTGCGCCCGGGACTGATCGAGGTCCTCGCGGGTCGGAAGACCCTCGCCGAGATCACCCCCTTTCCCCGGGCGTGGTTCGAGCACAAAAGGATTCTCTACAGATCAGGGTTAGCTGCCGTGGAGCTCGATGTTGCGGGGCACCGCGTGACCCTCGCCTCGGGGGAGAAGGTGGCGTACGACCGGCTTCTCCTCTCCTGCGGAGCGGCCGCTGCTCAGCCGGAGCTGCCCGGCGTGGCGCGGGAGGGCGTGTTCACCCTCCGCTCGGCAGCGGATGTGGAACGCATTCGGACGAGGGCTCACGGGGAGAGGGTGGCGGCGGTGATCGGTGGAGGATGGCTCGGGATCGAGGTCGCCCGGGCACTGCACGACCTCGGCCTCGCGGTGACCGTGCTCGAACGGGGCCGATGGCTCCTCCACCGCCAGCTCGATCGGGAGGGGGCGGAGGTCCTGACCGCGCTCCTTGCCCACCAAGGCGTCCAGGTTCGCGTTGGGGTGGAGTGCGCGGCGATCCTGGGCCGGGAGGGGGTAACCGCTGTCCGCCTGGCTAGTGGGGAGGAGCTCGCGGTGGGGCTTGTGGTGATCTCGACTGGCATCCAACCGCGCACAGCGCTGGCCGCCGCGGCGGGGTTGGCCACGAATCAGGGGGTGATCGTGGATGACCACCTCGCCACGTCGGCCCCCGATGTCTACGCCGCGGGGGACGGTGCTGAGTGGCGGGGCCAGATCTACGGGATCATCCCCGCGGCGCGGGAGCAGGGCGAGGTGGCGGCGCGGAACATGCTCGAGCCCCGTAGCGTCCGGTACGCGGGCACCACCCGTTCGAACACGCTCAGGGTGGGAGGGGTGGACCTCGTGTGCTTGGGGGAGACCCAGCCCCAAGGGGGGGCACGCCGGGAGCTGCGCGCCGCGGATCACGAACGGGGCCGGTACGTGAAGCTCGTGCTCGGCGCGGACGGGGAGCTGGTGGGAGCGATCCTCCTTGGGGCGGCGGACATCGCCCCCCGCGTGGAGGAGCTCGCCCAGGCTGGCGTGCCGGTCGAGGAGGAGCTGGCGCAGTTGCTCGGGCGGCTGAGCTGAAAGTGAGCGTGCGGGTTCTCGGTTGTTGGGTCTCCACCGTCCTGCCACAACCGCGGCCGAACCGCTCCACGATGGGGGCGTATCGTATCCCTCATCCTAGCTGTTCAACGGAAGGAGGACGAACCATGACCAGACGATCCAAAGCAGTGGGGATGGGGTTGGTGGCCGTCGTAGCGGCGACGGCGGTGGCGTTCGTGGTGCTCGGCCAGGACGATGCCGAGGTGGCAGCGACTGCGCCACGGGAGGGCCTGCTGGCCAAGGTGGCGGCGAACCTGGGCGTGAGCGCGGACGACCTCGTGGCCGCGTTCACGAAGGCCCGCCTGGAGATGATCGACGAGGCGGTCGCGGCGGGACGGATCAGTGCGGAGCAAGCCCAAGCGCTGAAGGATCGAATCGAGGCCCGGCAGGCGCTGCGCGATGTGCTGGACCAGGCCGTCGCGGCGGGGAAGATCACCCGCGATCAGCTCGCGCTCGTTCGCGGGCCGGGCCGTGGGATGTTCGGTCGAGAGGGGGGCATGCTCCGTGGGTTCACCGGGTGGATGCCGATGGTTCGGAACTGCCGGTAGGAGGATCCTTCGCGGTGTGTGGGCCCACGCGGTGGGGGTCCCGGCCCTCACCGCGTCGGCACGTGTCGGCGACGGTTACTGCGGTAGGGGTCCGTTCCTTGGCTGCTCGTCGGCCGCACTGAGGCCGAGCGCCGGGCGGTAGAGCTCGAGGTAGTCCCGCATCATCCGCCGCGCTGAGAACCGGGGGGCGACGGTTCTGATCGCTTCCTTCATCACCCGTACGAACCGGTGGGGGATCCCGTCCGGTCCACGATCGTAGTACAGGGGGACCACCTCCTCCGCAAGGAGGCGGTACAGGGCGTCGGCGTCGGCCGCGGTGCGGTCGCCGGAGATCTCCTCCCCCCCGAACGCCCACCCGTTCGTCCCGGTGTACCCCTCCAGCCACCACCCGTCGAGGATGGACAGGACAGGCACCCCGTTTACGGACGCCTTCATCCCGCTCGTCCCGCTCGCCTCGAGGGGCGGCAGCGGCGTGTTGAGCCATACGTCCACCCCGACCACGAGGTACTTGGCGAGGTGCTGGTCGTACTCCTCCACGAACGCGATCCGCCCCGCGAACCGGGGGTCGAGGGCCAGGCGGTACACCTCCTGGATGAGGCGCTTCCCGTCGAGGTCAGCAGGATGGGCCTTGCCGGCGAACACGAGCTGGATCGGCCGCAGGGGGTCGGTGAGCAGCCGCCGCAGGCGGTCGAGGTCGTGGAGGAGAAGGGTTGGCCGCTTGTAGGCGGTGAACCGCCGGGCGAACCCGAGGGTGAGGATCCGGGGGTCGAGGAGGGTCCCCGCGGCGATGAGGCCCGCCGCATTGGCTGTCCCGCTCTGCCACCGCCGCCGGGCCCGACCGTCGATCTCCGCGACGAGCGCTCCTTTGCGCTCCTCGTGGACGCGCCACAGCTCCTCGTCCGGGATCCCCTCCACCCCGTCCCAGGACGCGGGGTCATCGGGGCGCTCCCGCCACCCAGGCCCCAGGTAGCGGTCGAACAGCGCCTGGAGGCGCAACGGCTCGATCCAGGTCGGGAGATGAACCCCGTTCGTGATCGGCCGGATCGTAACGGGCGTCTCGTCCCAGCGGACTCCGGACCAGATCTTGGTTGCCACCTCGGCGTGGCGCCGGCTCACCGCGTTGGTGGCCCGGCTCATGCGCATCGCGAACGCGGTCATGTTGAACCCCGCTCCGCGGTCCGACGGGTCGAGCCCGAGGGCGAGGAAGCCGTCGCGAGGGATCCCGGACCGCTCGCAGTACGGCAGGAGGTGCCGCTCGATCAGCGGAAACGGGAAGAGGTCGGTCCCGGCGTGGAGGGGGGTATGGGTGGTGAAGATCGTCGTCTCCCGCACCGCGGCGAGGGCCTCCGGCCAGCTCTTCCCTTCCGTGAGGTGCGCCGCAAGCCGCTCCAGGGAGGCGAACGCGGGATGCCCTTCATTCAGGTGCACCGCCGCCGGGATGGTCCCCACCGCCCGCAACGCCTGCATCCCACCGATCCCAAGCACGATCTCCTGACGGAGCCGCTGCTCGAGGTCACCCGTGTAGAGGTCCTGGGAGATCGCCCGATCCCACGGCTGGTTCTGCTCCAGATCGGTGGTGAGGAGGTACAGGGGGACGCGCCCGACCTGCGCTCGCCACACCCCGACGCAGACCGGGGGGTCGAACGGGGGCACAGGAACGATGAGCGGATTCCCCTCGCCATCGACGGCGGGGCGGATCGGGTAGCAGGAGCCATCGAGGGGCTCGTGGGCCTCCTCCTGCCATCCGTCGTCGCGGATCCGCTGCCGTACATAGCCGTGGGAGTAGATGAGGCCGACCCCCACGAGCGGGAGCCCGAGATCGCTCGCCTCCTTGAGGGTGTCCCCGGCGAGGATCCCCAGCCCCCCCGCGTACGTGGGGAGCGACACGTGGACCCCAAATTCCGCCGAGAAGTAGGCGACCGGCCCGGGGAAGGACTTGTCCATGGGAACCTGGGTCTCCGCCCGGAACCGCTCCATCACCCGGTCGTACAGGGAGAGGAACCCCTCGTCCTGGGCTGCCCGCGCGAGCACCTCTGGCGAAACCATGTCGAGCATCCGCACTGGGTTGTGCACGCTCTCGCGGTACGCCTGGAGATCGAGGGCCCGCAGGAGCCGCCGCGCATCCGGGTTCCAGCTCCACCACAGGTTGTAGGCGAGGTCCGTCAACCCCTGGATCCGTTCCGGCAACTTGGGATCGCATCTGTGCTCCATCGTTGTGCCGATTGTAGCTCCTGCCTGATCTCGCCCCCAGGCCTCGGGTTGTGGGGGCAGGGATCGAACCCTATCATGAGGATCCGAGGAGGGCGGACGGGATGAGACAGGTGCGGATCGTGGCCGGGGAACCGACCCTCCTCACGGAGGAGGACCTGTGGCTGTTCGCGGAGGGAACCCACGCGCGCCTGTACGAGGTCCTGGGGGCCCATCCCCTGACCGTGGACGGGAAGAGGGGGGTCCTGTTCGCGGTGTGGGCTCCCGAGGCGGAGGCCGTGTCCGTGGTGGGGGACTTCAACGGCTGGAACCCGGAGCGCCACAGAATGCGGCCCCACCGGCAGTCCGGCATCTGGGAGTGCTTCGTCCCCGGCGTGGGGCGGGGGGCCCTGTACAAGTACCACCTCGCCTCCCGCCATGGGCCGCACCTCCTCAAGGCCGATCCGTTCGCATTCCATTCTGAGGTCCCACCTCGCTCGGCATCGGTGGTGTGGGACCTCGCCCACCGGTGGGGCGATGCTGACTGGCTCCGGGCGCGCGCGGGACGCAACGCTCTCGACGCCCCGATTGCGATCTACGAGGTCCACCTCGGCTCCTGGCGGCGGGGCGAGGGCGGACGGTTCCTCACCTACCGCGAGGTGGCCCCGCTCCTCGCCGCCTACGTGACGGAGATGGGGTTCACCCACGTCGAGTTCCTCCCGGTGATGGAGCACCCGTTCTACGGGTCGTGGGGGTACCAGACCACGGCCTACTTCGCCCCCACCTCCCGCTACGGGACGCCCCAGGACTTCATGTACCTGGTGGATCACCTGCATCAGAACGGGATCGGGGTGATCCTGGATTGGGTTCCGTCCCACTTTGCCACCGACGGACACGGGCTCGGAACCTTCGATGGATCTCACCTCTACGAGCACGCCGATCCCCGGCGGGGGGTCCACCCCGACTGGGGGAGCTTCACGTTCAACTACGGCCGGCACGAGGTGCGGAGCTTCCTCCTCTCCAGCGCCCTGTTCTGGCTCGATCGCTACCACGCGGATGGGCTGCGGTTGGATGCGGTGGCGTCGATGCTGTACTTGGACTACTCGCGCAAGGACGGGGAGTGGGTCCCCAACGAGCACGGAGGGCGGGAGGACCTGGCAGCGATCGCATTCCTGAAGAAGCTGAATGAGGAGGTGTACCGCCAGTACCCCGCCGTGCAGACGATCGCTGAGGAGTCGACCGCGTGGCCGATGGTGTCCCGACCCACCTCGATGGGCGGGCTCGGGTTCGGCCTGAAGTGGGACATGGGGTGGATGCACGACACGCTCCTGTACATGGGCAAGGACCCCATCCACCGCGGCCATCACCACGACAAGCTGACGTTCCGCATGCTGTACGCTGCCCACGAGAACTTTGTGCTCCCCCTATCGCACGACGAGGTCGTGCACGGGAAGGGCTCGCTCCTGGGGAGGATGCCGGGGGACGACTGGCAGAAGTTCGCCAACCTCAGGCTGCTTCTGGGCTACCTGTACGCGAGCGCGGGGAAGAAGCTCCTCTTCATGGGTGGAGAGATCGGCCAGTGGCTGGAGTGGGACCACGAGAGGGCGCTGGAGTGGGCCCTTCTTGAGTACGCCCCTCATCGGGGCGTTCAGCGGTGGGTGGTGGACCTGAACCGCCTCTATCGAACGCAACCCGCCCTCCACACGCGGGACTGCGGGGACGTCGGGTTCCAGTGGGTGGAACCGAACGATGCCGCGTCGAGCGTGGTGGCATTCCTGCGCTGGGGGCGGGGGGAGCGCGAGGTGGTCCTCGCCGTGGGGAACTTCACCCCCGTCGTGCGGTGGGGGTATCGAGTTGGGGTGCCGTACCCCGGCCGGTGGGCGGAGCTCCTCAATGGGGATGCAACCGCGTATGGGGGAAGCGGGCACGGGAATCTGGGGGGTGTCGAGGCTGACCCGATCGCGGCCCACGGGTTCGCCTATTCCCTCTCTCTTACCCTCCCTCCGCTGGCGATGCTCTTCTTGAAGCCCGCTACAGGTTGATCTCCACCACGGCCCGTTCCCGGGCCGCGGCGAGCCAGGCCTGCCAATGTGCTTCGCCCTTCTCCGCACGCAGGATCGCCGCGATCCGCTCTCGGACATGAGAAAGGGGAAGGGGCTCCCCCTCCTCATCCACGAACCGCTCCGGATCCTCGTTGTAGGAGCTTGCGATCTCCTCCTCGCTGACCGTGATCTCTGCCAGCACCGCGGCTTTGAGCGCAGAGAGGAGGAGGTTCTCGCGGTGCTGGCGGGCGATGTCGTTCCGGAACCGCTCGAGAGTGTCCCCCTGCAAGAGGAGCCCTGCGGCGAACTCCTCCTCGGTCAGGGCATAGTAGAGGTAGATCTGGTTCAGGGTCTCCTCCGTTCGCCGCTCGACTTCCTCCTCGTCGACGGTGAGGCTCCGCGCCCGCGCTTCCTGGAGTTGGACACGTTGGAGGATCAACTTCTCCAGCACGTCCCGCTCGTAGCGGGCGAGGAACGCCTTCCCTTCCTCGGTCAGCAGGAGGGATTGGGCGAACGCCGGGAACTGCTGGGAGAGGGAGAACAGGATCTCCGCAAGCCCGGTGGCGCGGTCGAGCTCCCCCCGAGTAATCGGCTCCCCGTTCACGTACGCCACGGGCTCGCTCGCCACGGCGAGGGTGCCCCAGACCAGGCCCGCAACGAGAAGAATCCGCATCATGACGTGGCTTCCTTTTCCTCGGGGATCAGGCCGATCCGCCGCACCGCCCCGCGGAGGTTCTTGGAGAGCCGCCGGTACTGCTCCTCCAGGTCCGGGGTCACCGAGCGCGGCGTCTTGTCGAGGGCTTGCTCGAAGTGGCGCATCGTGACCACGGTGGCGTCGAGGGCCTCCCGGAGGGCGATCCGGCCCGCCTTGCGGCACACCTCGGCCAGGTCAGCTCCCGTGTAGCCGGTGGTGCGCGCGGCGAGCTTGTTGAGGTCCACGTCCGGGGCGAGGGCCATCCCGTTGGTGTGGACGCGGAGGATGGCAAGACGGGCCTGCTCGTCCGGGACCGGGACGTAGATGAGCTCGTCGAACCTCCCCGGGCGGAGGAGGGCCGGGTCGACGAGGTCGGGGCGGTTGGTGGCCCCGATCACCACCACCCGCCGCAGCTCCTCGAGCCCGTCCATCTCGGCGAGCATCTGGTTCACGATCCGCTCTGTGGCGTGGGGCTCCCCGGCCGCCGTCCCGCGGCGGGGGACGAGGGCATCGAGCTCGTCCAAGAACACCACGGCCGGGGCGACCTGCCGCGCGCGCCGGAACACCTCCGCGATCCGCTGCTCGCTCTCCCCGTACCACTTGGAGAGGAGCTCGGACCCCTTGGCGGTGATGAAGTTGGCCTGGGATTCGTTGGCCACCGCCTTGGCGAGCGTCGTCTTCCCCGTCCCGGGGGGGCCATAGAGGAGGATCCCCTTTGGGGGTGTGACCCCCAGGCGGCGGAACGCGTCGGGGTTGGTGAGGGGGAGCTCCACCGCCTCGCGCAGGAGCTGCTGGACCTCCTCCAGCCCCCCGATGTCGGCCCAGGTGACGGTCGGAACCTCCACCATCACCTCCCGCATCGCCGACGGCCGGACCTCCTTCAATGCCCGGTCGAAGTCCTCCCACCGCACGACGAGCTCGTCGGCTACCTCCTTGGGGATCCCCTCCTCGTCGAGGTTGATCCTGGGCAGCAGTTTCCTCAGGACGTTCATCGCCGCCTCGCGGGCGAGCGCCGCGATGTCCGAGCCCACGAACCCGTGCGTGAGGCCGGC
>JACIWK010000010.1 GCA_014360985.1 Candidatus Bipolaricaulota bacterium | reverse complement strand
TTCTCCTCAAGGTGGGCCAAGATCCCGTCCCGGTTCCGGCGGTCTTCTTCCGCCCGCAGGGGGTTCAGGCACACGATGTACCGGTCCTCGGCCCCGTCGACGTTCACTTCCTTCACCCGGAGGTTCTCCGCCACCTCCTCGTACCGCCCGGCCCGGGCCAAGACCTCCTCCGTGACGAGCGTGCTGCCCCGCAGACGGGTGGCGACGATGTAGGGAAGTCCCGCCTCCCGCATCGCGTCGAGGTTCCTCTCCAACACCATCCCCCGATCGCAGCACAGGACGGCTCGCGTCATCCCCAGCACCTCCCGGAGGTACGAAAGGGCCTCCCGGAACGCCGCCGGATCCGCGGTGTTCACCGGCAAGAGAAGATGCGCCACCGGTAGCCCGTCCCGCGTCACCACCACCCCCAGGGCGAGTTGCCGCCGGTCCCCCCGCTTGTCCCGCGAGTACCCGAACTGGGCGAGATCCTCCGGGGGCACCCCCTCGAGGTAGGTCGAGGTCGTGTCGAAGTAGAGGAGGTCCGTGTCCGTGAACGGGTCCCGGTGTCGGGCGAACCACCCCTGCTCCAGGGCCTCCTTCTTCTCGCAGAGCTCATCGAGCGCCCGGTAGAGATCGTGGAGCTCGACCTCCTCGAACCCCGCCCCGTACACGTCCTCGCTCCAGGCGTAGGTTGCGCACTTCGACCCCGGGGAGGCGAGGCGCCCCAGGTCCGCCCGGAGCTTGGGGTCGTCCGCCCGGACCAGGGTGCACAGGACCCGCTGGCGGGTCTTCCCCTCCACCCGCCTGTTCTCGACGAGCTGGAGGTAGGTGACCACCGAGCCGTCCTGGTTCCGGCGCTTCTTCTCGCGCACGAACATGACACCGTGTGACACAGCACCTTCGCCAACATGAGAAGGGGATACGCGTCACCATCGTGGCACCACATCCGGGCCCTGCACTTCGGCCCGACACCGCGCTAACACCGTCAGGATGGAACCGAGGGTCAGGAAACCGCCCTCAGAAGTTCAAACTCGGGTCTACGTTCCGAAGCGTCCTGGCTTGCGTACCTCCTCTCGTAGCTCAGGGGCGACTCGTACCCCAAGGCCGAGTGCCTCCGGTGCGGGTTGTACCAGCCCTCGATGTACTCGAACACCGCCTGACGTGCCTCATCCCGGGTTGCGAACGCCTGGCGATCGAGAAGTTCGCACTCCATGGTCGCCAAGAAGCTCTTGCACAGGGCGTTGTCGTAGCTGTCCCCCACGGATCCCATCGAGAGCCGGATCCCGGCTTCCCAGCACCTCTTCCCGAACTCCACTGCGGTGTACTGACTCCCGTGGTCCGAGTGATGGATCACTCCCCGCAGATGTTGTTGCCCGATCGCCATGTTCAGGGCCTTGAGCACGAGTTCCGTCCGCAGATGCGCCTCCATCGCCCACCCCACCACCTTCCGGCTGAACGCGTCCACCACCACCGCCAGGTCAGGGTCCCTTCCCCAGTCGGGATGTACGTGATGTCTGCCACCCACAGCCGGTCCGGGGCCAGGTCCGCCGCCGGTTCAGCTTCCGGGTCGCGCTTCGTCGTCCCCCGGCGCCGCCGTCGGCTCACCCCCCTCCAGCCTCGCCTCCCGCATCAGCCGCGCCACCCGCTTCCGGCTCACCCAGGCGGGGTCGAGAGTCGGCTGGAGGCCGCAGCGCATTCCCGTACGCCGAGTTGGTGGACCTCCTCGGGATCGAAGCCCGGGCGCGGCGGGAGCGGTACCTTGTCACCCGGACCCGCCTGGCGCACCTCCCGTTCCGCAAGACCCTCGGTGTTGCTGGAGGGGTGGGGAAGACCCACCTGGCAGTGGCGCTGCGGGCGACGGGTACGGCGGGAAGGAGCTACGGCCCTGTTCGCGTCGGCGCGGTACGAGGGGAGCATCGTCAACAAGGGGTTCGCCAAAGTGGGGGAAGTGTTATCCGCCCGGAGAGCTACCGACTGCGGGAGAAGAGGGGGGCCGGCTTGTTCGGACGTGCCCCAGGGCGTTCACCCGAGCCGGCGGACGAGGATGCTAAGGAGGAACGTTGGCAAGAGGGGGGTGGGTCAATTCCAAGTCGGCGAAAAAGGGTCAAAACTAGACCGGCGTTGACAATGCGGAGACCTGGATCACCCGCCAGGAGATCTCTCCCCACCCTTCGGGGAAAACCGCTCCCAACAGCGAAACCACCGGCAACGACACCAAGGCACCTGCCATGCAGCCCGCCGTTGACAGGAGGCCGGCGATCACGATGTTCCCCCTGACCCCTTGGAGCGAGCCCCCGAGGGCTACGCCCGCGGTCGCCCCAAGGATGCTCCCTACCAGGCCACGGACAGCGCCCAGGGCTGAGAACGGCAACTGCCCGGGGGATCTCCCCGGCTCGGAAAGGTATCCGAACACATACCCCAGCGTGCCACCGACGATGCCCCCCAGGAACTCTCCAGGGATGGCCCCGGCGGGAGAAGCAACCAACCCTGCCGCAGAACCCAAAACGAGGGCAAGCAGCACAACCACCGTTCTTCTCATCCTAATACACACGGATTGTGCGATTCTCCCCGGGGCAGCCGAGCGGCGGTCCCCCAATACGACCAGGCAGCGCATCCTGGCCGCCTGCACGGGGCCATACAGCGGGGGGTCAACCAAGCGGTCGTAGTGGCTGACCCTGGAGGAGCGCAAGGCGCTTGAGGCACTGGCCAACTCCCGCACCTCCCCCTTGTCCAGCGGGCGCAGCGAATCCTGCTCGCTGCTCAGGAGGCCACGAACACCCCGATCGCCCAGGAAGCGAACCTGTCACGGTCGATGGTCGACTGGTGACGAGAGCGGTTCGTCCACCACTGGTTGGCGGACCTGACGAACCAGCCACACCCTGGCCGTCCGCGGGGGGCTCCGAGGCCGACCGGCTCCGGGTGGTGAAGACCGCCGACGCTGATCGTGCCTCTGTGACGACCCAAGCGGGGGCAGGGCTCTTGACAGGGATCGCGGGGCGTCGTACTTTGCAGTGTGATGGAAGAGATGATCATGAGCGGGGGGGTGATCGCCGGGAAGTCGAGCTTCTACGGGTATTGGTTCGCATAGGGGCGCGACCTCCTCCGCT
This sequence comes from Candidatus Bipolaricaulota bacterium, assembly GCA_014360985.1. Classification (GTDB taxonomy): domain Bacteria; phylum Bipolaricaulota; class Bipolaricaulia; order Bipolaricaulales; family Bipolaricaulaceae; genus Bipolaricaulis. The sequence goes on along the minus strand of JACIWK010000010.1, from coordinate 82,298 downwards.
CGTGGGGAGAGGGGCGCCCGGAGACCGCAAGCAGGAGGCTTGCGGATTTTTCTTTGTCGAGGAGGAACAGATGAAGCTTGCACTCGCAGTACTGCTCATGGTGTTCGCGACCGCTGCCGTCGGTCAGCCGATCGTGATCGGGATCACCCAGATCGTGGATCACTTGGCGCTCAACGCGGTACGGGACGGCGTCATCGCCGCGCTGAGCGAGGCCGGGTATGTGGAAGGGGAGAACGTACGCTACATCCTGGCCAATGCCCAGGGAGATTTCTCGGTGGCCATCGCGATCGCCCAAGACTTCAAGGCCCGAGGGGTTGATCTGGTGGTGGCCATCGCTACCCCCACCGCCCTCGCCGCCGTCCAAGTCTTCTCTGGGACAGACGTCCCCGTGGTCTACAGCGCGATCACAGCCCCCGAGGAGTACGGGCTCACCGGCCACCCCAATGTGACCGGGGTCTCCGATCTCATCGAGCCCGCGTTGGACCTGGCCTTGCTCAAGGCCCTGTCCCCTGGCATTCGCCGGGTGGGGATCGTGTACAACCCCGGAGAAGCCAATTCCGACTACCTCACGAAGGTGGCGCAGGAAGCGGCCAACAGCCTGGGCCTCCAGATCGTGACGGCCGCTGCGGAGAGCACAGCGATGGTGATGCTTGCCGCGCAGTCCCTCATCGGACGTGTGGACGCTTTCTACGCGACCACGGATAACACCGTTGCCGCGGGGATCGAAGGGGTCGTGCAGGTAGCGAATGCAGAGAGAATACCGTTTCTCATGGCGGATCCGTTCAGCATCGGACGTGGTCCGCTGGTGTGTGCGGGGTGGGACTACTACAGCCATGGCCTGCTGACCGGAAAGGTCGTGCTCGATCTCCTGGCGGGCAAGAGGCCCAATGAGATCCCGCCCATCTACCAGAAGGACACGGAGTTCGGGGAGCGCGAGATCCTGCTTAACCTGGACACGGCGCAGGCGATCGGGTTCACCTTCCCCCAGGCAGTGGTCGACCAAGCGACGGGGATCCTCGTCGGCGGCCGCCGGTTCGTCCCCGGAGAGTGAGCGAGTCGGCATGAGCATCGTCATGGCAGCGGTCGAGCAGGGGCTCATCTATGGCCTCATGGCCCTCGGGGTGTACATCTCGTTCCGCATCCTGTCGTTCCCCGATCTGTCCGTGGATGGGACGTTCCCCCTCGGGGCAGCGGTGGGGGCGACGCTGATCGTGGCGGGATGGAACCCATATGCAGCGCTTGGGGTCGCATTCGTCGCTGGGGCAGTGGGCGGGGCATTCACCGGGGTGCTCGCCACCAAGTTCCGCATCCAGGGGCTTCTGGCGGGGGTGCTGACGATGATCATGCTCTACTCCCTGAACCTGCGCATCATGGGGAGGCCCAATCTTCCCCTGCTCGGCCGCCCGTCCGTGTTCCGCCTCGCCGCTCAATGGGGGGGGATCCCCATGTCGTGGGCCAACCTCGCCGTGGCAGCCTCGCTCATGCTGGGAGCGATCCTCCTCCTTCACCTGCTGTTTCGGACCGAGGTCGGCCTGACCCTACGTGCCACGGGGGACAACCCCGGGATGGTGAGGGCCTACGGCACAAGCCCTGAGGGGATGATCATCTTGGGCCTCGCGCTCGCCAACGGGCTCGTCGCCCTGTCCGGCGCCCTGGCGGCCCAGCACTCCGGGTTCGCCGACGTCGGGCTTGGAGTGGGAACAATTGTCGCAGGACTGGCGTCGGTGATCGTCGGGGAGATCCTCCTCCGTCCGCGCTCGATCCTATGGGCGCTGGGGGCAGTGATGGTCGGGTCGTGCCTGTATCGGGGAGCGATCCTCGTCGCGTTGCGCTACGGGTCAGCCGTGGGGTTCACCGCCTCCGATCTGAGGCTCCTCACCGCCCTCGTCGTGCTCGGGGCCCTCATCGCCCCGGCGTGGCGGCTGCACCGGGAGGAGGCAAGATGATCCTCGAGCTTGTGGGGGTACGGAAGTCGTACGCGGTCGGAGCCCAGCTCGTCTCCGCGTTGGCGGGGGTGGACTTCGCCCTCGCCGAGCGGGAGTTCGTGACGGTCATCGGTTCCAATGGGGCGGGGAAGACCACCCTGCTCAACGTGATCGCAGGAGGTGCACGCCCGGACAAGGGGAAGGTCTACCTGCTCGGTCGAGACGTGACGGGCTGGCCGACCCACCGCCGGGCCCGTTGGATCGGACGCGTGTTCCAGGATCCGCGGCAGGGAGCGGCGCCCTCCCTTACCGTCGCCGAGAACCTCGCCCTCGCCGCGCGCAAAGGGAGGAGGGGGCTCCGCTTCCCGTTGACCCGCCGCCGCCGCACTGAGCTCCAGGAGGCACTGGCTGGGCTCGGCATGGGGCTGGAGGAGAGGCTCTCCGAGCGGGTCGCCTGCCTATCAGGTGGGGAGCGGCAGGCGCTCGCTGTGCTCATGGCCACCCTGGCCCAACCGCGGCTCCTCCTCCTCGACGAACACACAGCGGCCCTCGATCCGGCCAATGCCGAGCGCGTGCTTGCGGTCACGGAGGACCTCGTCCGCGCAAGGGGCTTGGCCACGCTCATGGTCACCCACCGCATGGACCAAGCATTGGCTCTCGGAGACCGGCTCGTGATGCTTCATCGGGGCCGGATCCTCCTCGACCTTCCTTCCGCGGAGAAACGGGCGTTGGCTGTGGAGGACCTGGTCAGGCTCTTCCGGCAGGAAGGGTGTGCCGAGGACGAGCTCCTCCTCTCCGCGACCAACAGTGCCCCGTCATAGCTCGCAAGCGAATTCGGCCCGTCCCCGCGAGCTCCCAAGCGGCGTCCCTCCGCCCGAGACCGGGTATGCTGGGGAGGAGCACTGTGAGCTTTCAAGCACGACTTTCTGGGAGTCCCCCACGTCGTGGCGCGTCGCCCATCCCCGCCGGGCGCTGAAGGCCGTGACCGGCGCGGTGAAGATCAACTACGAGATCCACGGGAACACCATTCCCCACCTGCACATGCACCTATTCCCCCGTTACCGGGATGACCCGTTCCCCGGGGCGCCGATCGACTTTCGTCAGGTGAAACCGCCCGTCTACGGGGAAGACGAGTTCGCCGCGTTCGTGGCGGCAATGCGGGCAGCGCTCTCCCGCCTGGCCGATGGCCCTGGGCCGGGAAATCCCCGTCCCCCCGCACCCCCTGTGGACCCACGGCGAGGCAGGAAACGTTCAGCCATCCTCACGATCCGCGGACCTGGGCTGCCAGCCGACCGAACCTCGGGTCCGACCGCACCGGATCGACGAACGGGGTTGTGAGCGCGGTGAGAAGCCACTCATCTCGCTCAGCGTACGCCCGCTCGAGCCAGGCGAGGCTTCGCTCCAGCTCGCCAATCGCCAGGTAGCACGCGGCGAAGCAGGTCGGGGGGACGTGCTCTCGTGCGGCCCGGCTCTCGAGTTCCCGCAGCGCGGCGGCCACCGCCCCCCGCTCTCCGCTCATCTCGCGGAGGCAGCCCGCGATCACCGCCGGCCACGGGGACCCTCCGCGCACGGACCGCTCCCCCTCCACCGCAGCCAACGCGTGCTGCAGGTCGCCCTTCTGCACGTACGCAAGGGCGAGGTTGACGCGGGTCATCGGGAACGAAGGATCGAGGGCCAACACCCTCCCGAACGCTGCGATCGCCTCATCCGTCCGGCGGGCAGCGAGGAGGATCCGGCCGAGGTTCCGGTTCACCACGAGGGACAACGGGTCGAGCTCCAGCGCCCGGTCGATAGCGCGTAGGGCCTCATCGAGCCGGTGGATGTACATGAGCACGAGCGCGTACCAATGGTGGGCGGTTGCGTAGTTGGGGTTGAGCTCGATTGCACGCCGCAGCTCGCGCTGCGCCGCGGCGAAATCGAACGATTGATGGGCGCAGACCATCCCCAGGGATGCATGGGCCTCGGCCAGGGACTCGTCCAGTTCGAGCGCTCGCAGGGCGGCCGCGCGGGCATTGGGGTGGGCGTCCTGTGGCGACAGGGTTCCGTACTCGGGGAGGAGGTTGTAGGCATCGGCAAGTCCCACGTGGGCGAGGGCGAAGCGTGGGTCAAGCTCAGCTGCCCTCGCAAAGCATCCGATCGCCGCCCACAGGTCGGCCTCGGTGCGCCGGTTCCAGAGATAACGACCTTTAAGGTAGAGCGTGTAGGCTTCGATGTTGTGCGTTGGCTCGCGCCGCACCGGCCGCGGACCTCCCTCCCCAAGTAGGAGCTGTAGGGCGTGGGCTACGTGGGAAGCGACGTCGGCCTGGAACGCGAACACGTCGCCGAGAACCCCGTCGTAGGCATGCGCCCAGAGGTGTTCCTCACTTTGGGAATCGATGAGTTGGAGCGAGATCCGGATCCGGTCTCCCACTTTGCGCACGCTGCCTTCGACGATCGTCCCCACCCCAAGCTCCTCCCGGATCTCAGCGATGGACTTCGTGGCTCCTCTGTAGCGGAGCACGGACGTGTGAGCAATTACCTTCAGCTCTGGGTGTTGGGCCAACGTGCAGATGAGTTCGTCGGTCATCCCGTCCGTGAAATAGGCATCGGCGGGATCGGGACTGATGTTCATCAAGGGGAGCACGGCGATCCGCCGGCGGTTGGCTCCCCGATCGGCCGCGCGGCGGGAGGGATCGCCGGTGCGTGTGACGCGGTAGATCTTCGTTGGGTGCTCCAGGCCTTTCAGCGACTCTGTTCCCGCGTAGACCAAGCGTTCTTCGGTCTTGTTCCACACCTGATCGTAGACCTGCTGGGAGGTGCAGATCCCCCCCGGCGGGGCGAGAGGCTCGATGCGAGCGACGAGGTTCACCCCATCACCGAACAGGTCACCGCCTCGGTCCACCACGTCGCCCACGTGAAGTCCGATTCGGAGGTGGAACGCCTTCTCGTCAGGCACAGCCGCATTGCGGCGGTCCACTGCGCGCTGGATCGCAACAGCACACTCCAGGGCAGCCAGGACGCTGGGAAACTCGACCAGGTATCCGTCACCCGTGCACTTGATCTCCCGACCCGCGTGCCGGGAGACCTCCGCGCGGACGATCTGGGTGTGTTCGCGGAGGACTTCGAGAGCGAGACTCTCGTTGCGCTGGCAGAGGGAGGTGTAGCCCACCAGGTCGGTGAGCATCAACGCGGCGAGCCTGCGTCGGTCCTCGTCCGGCACCGTTCACCTCCCATCCAGATCGCAGCGATCCCGCCCGGCGAACGCATTGTACAACTTCAGAGCCGGAAGGGCGATCAGTTGCAGTGGTTGCTTGTCCCTGCAGAGGGGAGGTGATCGGCGGGTCATCGGCATCGATGTCCGATCAGCGGGTAGACTCACGGTGTGGCGGAGGAGGAACGTTGCGGCACGGGGTAATTGCGGTCGCGGTCCTGTGGACTGGAATCCTGGGCGTTGGGCGCCCCCCGGCGGAGCTGTTCGACTACCTCGACGCAGCGAAAGGAACAGCGGTCTGGGAGATTGTGGGGACGCAGACTGTCGGAGGGGGACGGGTTACCGAGGTTCGCCTCCGATCCCAGGTGTGGCGCGGGATCCCCTGGAACCACGTGCTGTTCGTGTGCGATCCCGGGCCGGTCGTCGTCGAGGACGTTATCGTCCTCTACATCACGGGCGGGCAGGCCAAGGCCGACGCCCTGCTGGGGCTGACGATGGCGTCGCTTGCGGGCCTGCGGGTGGCGGTTCTCGGCGGCGTGCCCAACCAGCCCCTGTTTGGCCTCCGCGAGGACGCCCTCCTCGCCCACACGTTCGAGCGGTACCTCCAGGAGGGTGACTCAGACTGGCCGCTTCTCTTGCCGATGGTGCAGAGCGCCCATGCGGCGATGGATGCCCTGGAAGCCCTCGCCGTCGAGCTGTGGGGAACGGAGCTGCGCGGGTTCGTGGTCACAGGGGCGTCCAAGCGGGGCTGGACGACCTACCTCACGGCGGCCACCGCTCCCGAGCGGGTGCTGGGGATGATCCCGATCGTGTTCGACTTCCTGAACATGCCCGCCCAGCTCGTCCAGCAGGAGGAGTTCCTCGGTGGGCCGTCGCCGATGCTTCGCGACTACACGTCCCGCGGGCTCACCGGCGAGTTCACCGCGGCCCCCGAGGGGGCGCGGCTGGTGTGGATCGTCGACCCGTACTCGTACCGTTACGCCTACACGATGCCCAAGCTCGCCGTGGTGGGGTCGAACGACCCGTACTGGACCGTGGGGGCGACAAGCCTCTACTGGTCGGGCCTCCCGGACCCGAAGCTCCTCCTCGTCGTCCCCAACGCCGGGCACGGGGTGCTCGACCTGGGGCGGGTGCTGGGCTCGCTCGCCTTGTTCGCGCGGTGGGTGGCGAGGGGAGAGGCCGTCCCGCGGGTGGAGACCGCGGTTCACCTGACCGCTGACGGGGCGACGTTGTCCGTGCGGGCCGACCGGCCCCTTGCCGAGGCGCGGCTGTGGGTGGCAGAGAGCCCGACCCCGGACTTTCGCCAGGCGCGGTGGGTGGAGCGGGACCTCCCGGCGGCTGGGGAGGGCTGGGGGGCCGAGGTCGTGGCTGCTGGAGCGAGCTACACCGCGTTCTTCGCTGAGCTCGTGTTCGAGACCGACGGGCTCAAGCTCCACGTCTCGTCACCCACGAGGGTTCTGGGGCCATAGCACACCGCACACCGGGGTCAACACCGGGGTCAGGTCTTGCAATCACACAAGTCAGCACACCGGGGTCAGGTCTTGCAATCACACAAGCCCCAGGGCACACTCCGGTCATGGCCCGACCGCTGAGGATTGAGTACCCAGGCGCCCTCTACCACGTGACCTCCCGCGGCAACGCCCGCCAGGAGGTGTTCCGGGACGACGTGGACCGGCGGAGGTTCCTCGAGGTCCTATCCCAGGTGATCGAGCGGTTCGGCTGGCTGTGCCACGCCTACTGCCTCATGCCCAACCACTACCACCTCCTGATCGAGACCCCCCAGCCCAACCTTTCCCGGGGGATGCGCCAGCTGAACGGGGTCTACACCCAGGCGTTCAACCGCCGACATCGCCGGGTCGGCCACCTGTTCGGAGGGCGGTTCAAGGCGATCGTAGTCGAGAAGGAGAGCTACCTCCTCGAGCTCGCCCGCTATGTGGTGCTCAACCCGGTGCGGGCAGGACGGACTCGTGCGGCCAAGGACTGGCTCTGGTCGAGCTACCGGGCCACGGCGGGGCTGTCCCCCGTCCCCTCGTTCTTGACCACAGAGGGGATCCTTTCCCAGTTTGCGAGGAGCCGAACGAAGGCCCAGGAGGCGTACCGGCGGTTCGTGAGCCTGGGGAAGGGAGCCCGGCCGTGGGAGGAACTCCGGGGCCAGATCTACTTGGGGAGCGAGGAGTTCATCCAGGCACTTCCGAAGGAGGCTCGGGGGCTAAGCGAGGTCCCCCGGGCTCAACGCTCAGGGGTGCGACCTTCCCTGGAGGAGCTCCTCGGTGAGAACGCGGGGGAGGGGATGGTCGCGGCGTACCGAACCCACCGGTACACGATGCGGGAGATCGCGGAGTTCCTCGGGGTGCACTACGCCACGGTGAGTCGGCGGATCCGCCGGTACGAGCGGCAGCTGTTGGATTGCAAGACCTGACCCCAGGCTCAACGCGCCGACATCCACACCGACACGAAGATGGGGTCCCATCGGCTACCTCCTGGTTCCCTCCAGGCCCTCACGTCTACCCCAGCAGAGCCACGACCTCTGAGGTTGGCACCATCCCGGTGGACGCCCCTGGAGAGGACAAAGAGGCAAGGGCGGCAATTCAGAGCCGAGCAGGCCCCAAGGCTGCCGACCCCACGAGCCACACCCCTGCCTCGGCCACATCCTACCTCGGTTCGACCCCCCTTCCAGGGTCAAAAACCAATGGTAGACCCCAGGCTCACAGGCTCAGGCAGGCTTAGCCAGGCTTAGCAGGCTTAGCGTTGGCACTGGGGGCAGGCGTAGGTGCCCCGGCCGCCGAGGACGGACCGCTCGATCGGGGATCCACACCTCCGGCACGGCTCGCCCGCCCGGCCGTAGACGGAAAGCTCGCACGCGAACGCGCCGACCTCACCCTGCGGGCCGCGGTACTGGCCATCGGCGAGGGTGGTCCCGCAGCAAGCGATCGCCTCCTCCAGGACCGCGGGGATGGCCCTCTTGAGAAGCGCGGTCTCCTTGGGTAACAGGGAGTCGGTCGGTCGCTGGGGAGCGATGCCCGCCCGGAACAGGATCTCTGCGGCATAGATGTTCCCGATCCCAGCGATCTTCCTTTGGTCCATGAGCCACAGCTTGATCGGCATCCGGCTCTTCTTCAGATCCTCTGGCAGCCAATCCAGATCTCCGAGTGGCTCTGGCCCTAGGCCGTCGTCAAACTGGGCCACGACCTCGGCCGTCCCCAGCCGGCGCGGGTCCACGAAGTGCACCCCGCCGGCGGCAAGCCACAGCGAAAGCCGAACCCGGCCGGCGGGCTTCCTCCTCCCCCACAGCAGCCGGCCACTCATCCGGGGATGGAGGACGAGCACTTGGTCCCTGAGGTGGACCAGGACGTACTTTCCCCGGCGTTCAATCGATCTCACCATGGCTGGAAGGACGAGGGCCGAGCGGAGAGCGGCGAACTTGGGATCTCCCACCTCGGTCGCAATGAGCGTCTTCCCCACGACGTGCGGGCGGAGCCCACGGACCATCGTCTCCACTTCGGGAAGCTCGGGCATCGGCTACGCGGCGCCCGCGCGGAGGTAGACGCGTTCTCCGGCGAGAAACGTCATGTCCACCGCGAGCTCGACCCATGGCTGGCGATCGGGATCTCCGGACAGGACAACGAGATCGGCCTGTTTCCCCGGGGCGATCGTCCCGAGGTCCCCTTCGGCGAACGCGGCGTGGGCAGCCCCTTCCGTGTAGGCGCGGATCGCCTCGGAGAGGGATAGCCTCTGGATCGGGTGGGGCGCCTCAAGGGCGAGGCCGATCCCGTACAGGGGCCCCATCGGCATCCCATCGGAGCCGAACGCGAGCGGGATCCCCCGCGCGAGGACCTCTTGGTGGGGGTCGATCAGGGCGTCCCGCTCCGGCCCGAGGCGCTCCTCGTACATCCGCCCCGGCCCGGACCACTGGAGGAAGTTCGGCTGCATCGAGGCCACCAGTCCCAGGGCCGCCACCTCGTCCAGCTGGTCCGGGCTTGGGAGCTCGAGGTGTTCGATCCGGTGCCGGTCCCAGCGGTTCACCCCCGCAGCGTGGGCCGCGGCGAGGGCCTCCCCGATCGCCCGGTCGCCGATGGCGTGGACCGCCATCTGGAACCCAGCCTCGCCCGCCTGGCGCCAAGAGCGGGCCAATGCGGCCCGCTCGATGAGGAGCTGTCCACTCCCGTGGCCGTCGCGGTAGGGGGCGCCGAGAGCGGCGGTGCGGGCCCCGATCGAGCCGTCGACGAACGCCTTGACCCCCTGGATCGTGAGGAGGGGGGAACCGAACCCACGGCTCACCCCCAGCTCCTTCAGGGCGGAGAGGTCCTCGCTGGGGAGGTAGAGGAAAACCCGCGTCCGGAGAGCCTCCCGCCGCGCCGCCATCTGGTAGACAGCGAGATCGCCGCGGGCGGCCATATCCGCGACCGAGGTGATCCCGAGCGAGGCGGCGTGGCGCGACGCGGCGGTCACGGCCTCGACGAGCGTGTCCCGACCCGGCCGCGCCAGCCGGAAGAGCTCCCACGCTGCCTCCTCCCGGAGGTGCCCCAGGTCGCGGTCCACGAACTCCCCGTCGGGGCGGGGGCAGCGGGCGAGGGCGAGGGTGTTGCAGGCCACGAGGTGCCCGTCCACGCGCATCGCGCAGCACGGCTGGTGGGGCACGGCCCGGTCGAGGTCGGCTCGCTCCAGGTACCGCTTCTCCGGCCAGAACGACTCGTCCCACCCTCGACCGACGATCCACCCCTCGGGGCGGTCGCGGGCCGCGCTGCGCAGCCGCTCCAGGGCTTCGGCGAAGGACCGCGCCGCCCTCAGTTCCACGTAGAACGTGCGCTCGAGCCCAGCCCGGACGAAATGGGTGTGGGCATCGAAGAACCCGGGGAGGACGGGCCGCCCATGGAGGGGGATCAGAACCGTATTGGCCCGTTTCAGGCGGAGGACATCCGCCGCTTGGCCCACAGCCACGATCCTCCCGCAACGGACGGCGAGGGCATCCGCCCCCTCTGAGCCGAACACGGGGCCTCCCTGGAGGATCAGGTCCGCCGACATCGCTCGACCATTATCCACGATCGGGCCTCCGAGGGACGGCTCCCAGCCCGTGCCATGGGATCTCCCGCTGATGGGGGGGCTTCCCTCTCCCGTGGCGCGCTGTAGGATAGAGAGAGATGGAGACACGAGTTCTCGCTCCGGACAAGGAAGGGATCATCGCCGCGGCGGACGTGATCCGCCGTCGGGGGACAGTGGCGTTCCCCACCGAGACCGTGTATGGCCTCGGGGCAGACGCCTTCTCGGCGCGGGCCGTGGCGCGGGTGTTCGCGGCCAAAGAGCGGCCCCGGTTCGATCCGATCATCGTCCATGTCGCCTCCCCTGAGGATGTCCAAACCCTGTGGACGAGCGTCCCGCCGCTCGCCCGGACGCTCATGGAGCGGTTCTGGCCAGGGCCTCTGACCCTCGTCCTCCCCCGGAGGAGGAGAGTCCCAGGGATCGTCACCGCCGGCCTGCCCACGGTGGCGGTGCGGATGCCGGATCATCCCGTGGCCCTCGCCCTCATCCGGGCCGCGGAGCGGCCGGTGGCCGCCCCGAGCGCGAACCGGTTTGGCCGCCTCTCCCCGACCCACCACGACGCGGTGGTGGACCAGCTTGGGGGGCGGATCGACGCGATCGTCGCCGGCGGGGCGACCCCGGTCGGGATCGAATCCACCGTGGTATCGCTCGTCGAGGACCCCCCCGTCGTCCTCCGCCCCGGCGGGGCGCCGTTGGAGGCGCTGCGGGAGGTCGTACCGGGCCTCAGGATGGGGGCGCCGGCCGGTTCAGCGGCCTCCCCGGGGGCCCTCCCCCGCCACTACGTCCCCGTGACGCCCCTCCTTCTCCTCGAGCGCGGCCCAGCGCCGGATGAGGGCGAGCCCCTCGATCGTCTGGCGTGCGGTTTCCTCGCGTTCCGGGAGGAGTGGAGCGGGTTCGGGCGGGTGGAGGTCCTCTCCCCCCGCGGGGACCTCGTGGAGGCGGGGGCGCGCCTGTTCGCGGCGTTGGACCGGCTCGATCGGGCGGGTCTCGCCGCGATCGTCGCCGAGCCGGTCCCGGAGGAGGGCCTGGGGGTGGCGGTCATGGACCGCCTGCGCCGGGCAGCAAGCGGCCGGGCCCACGTTGGCCCAGAGGAAGTGTGGCGGGTGCGATGAAGGAGGGAAGATTGAACCTCAACGGAAAGCGCGTCGCGGTGCTGGTGGCAGATATGTACCAGGAACTCGAGTTCTGGTACCCGTACCTCCGGCTGCAGGAGGAAGGGGCGACGGTCGTCGCGGTGGGACCGGAGGCCAGGGAGTATCGCAGCAAGCTGGGGTACCCCGCCCCGGCCGAGCTCGCTGCGGCCGACGCGCGGGCGGCGGAGTTCGCGGCGGTCGTCATCCCTGGCGGCTACGCCCCGGACCACATGCGCCGCAGCCCGGCCCTCGTCTCGTTCGTGCGCGAGATGGCCGCGAGCGGCAAGGCCGTGGCGGCGATCTGCCACGGAGGATGGATGCTCTGCTCGGCACGGGTGGTGAAGGGAAAGAGGGTGACGAGCTTCGTGGCGATCCGCGACGACCTCGAGAACGCGGGGGCGACGTGGGTCGACGAGGAGGTGGTTGTGGACGGAAACTTGATCACATCCCGCGTCCCGACCGACCTCCCCGCGTTCACCCGCGCCATCATCGCCGCCCTGTCCGGCCCGGGGCGCAGGGCGTAGACCCCGGGCGATGCCGCCGTCCTGCCCGGGGGCGCGGTGCCGCGGGCGCTGCTCCTGAGCCTCCCGGTCACCGCGTCCCAGGGGGGAGCCGGGCCTCGACCCGGACCACCGCGGGCCGGATCGCGTCCACCCGCTCCGCTTCGCTCAGCACGGCGGGCCCCTCCTGGAAGGGGAGGGTCATCCCCCGTCCGGCAAGCCAGTCCGCCGCCCGGTGGATGGACACGGCGAACCCGAATTCCTGTCCGGTTGCCGAGGTCACGCTGCCCGTGACGATCCCTACCACCTGGCCTGCCTCGTTCACGAGCGGGGCCCCACTGTAGCCAGGCCGGAACGGATCCTGGGTGGCGATGAGGTCCCGCAACACGGCCCCTTCCGGCCCCACCGCCCACCAGCCAACGCCGCTGACGTGGGTGGGGAGAGCGACCGATTGGGCAGCTCCGGTGGGGTGGCCCACGGCCGTGACCTGGTCGCCGAACCGGGGCCGATCGCTCGCCAACGCGGCCGCGGGGATCGGCGGGGCATCCTCCGCGAGGAGGAGGGCGAGGTCGTGCTCCGCGCTCAGGGCGATCGTCGTCGCGCGGTAGCTGCGGCCTTCCCAACGCACGACGATCTCGATCGCCCCCCGCACCACGTGGGCCGCGGTGAGGATGTATCCCTCATCGCGGATCGCAAACCCGGTGCCGGATCCCGTCCGCTCCTCGGGCAGGAGGCCGGGGATGTAGACGGCGAGCAGGGCCCCCGCGAGGAGGAGGACGAGGAGAGGAACCCACCGCCGCCGGCGGGGTGGGATCTCCAGTGCTTCTTCCGCCACGGGAAGGACCCTGTCCTCGGTCATCGGCCCGTGGGTCGTCTGGGCAGCGCTACCGGCGGCGCCTGTTGCGGCCTCGTCGTTCCTCCCGACGTCCTGCCTGAACCGGCTTCGTCTCCTGGCCTCCCGGCCCGAGCAGCGAGCGCAGGAGCCGGCGGTAGGCGTAAGCTGCCCGTTCCAGGTCGGCCACCGCCACGCGCTCGTTCGCCTGGTGGGCGAGCGTCTCGTCGCCGGGCCCGTAGCCCACAGTGGGGATCCCCCGCCGGGCGCAGGACTCCACGCCATCCGTCGAGAACCGCCACACCCGCATCGGTGGGGAGCCCAAGCCCTCCCACGCCCGCACCGTCCACGGGTGCTCGGGGTTCATCCACCACGCGGGGAAGAACAGCTCGGCCCCGAATCGTTCCCCAGTGTAGGCGACGAGCTCAACCCGCTCGATCCTCGCCTCGACCTCGAGCCCCTCGTAGGCGGCGAGCACGGACTCCGGGGTCTCCCCACGCCCCAGCCGCCGGTCCACGAGGACCCAGCACCGCTCGGGGACGACCGGCCCATCGGACGGGGTCCCGATCGCGATCGGCGTTGCCGACTCCTCGCCGAGGAGGGGATCTTCGGGGAGGAGGGTGTCGAACGTGAACGGGAGGGTCTCCACCATGCGCACGATCGCGTTGTCCCCCAGCTCCGGCATTGCCGCATGGGAAGCCCTGCCCCGCGCCTCGAGGCGGACCACCGCCCGGCCGCGGTGGCCGATCCCCAGGCGGAGGTCGGTGGGCTCGCCCAGCACCACGAGGTCGGGCCTCCCCACCTGGTCGAGCACCCGTGCCAGGACCACCCCTTCTGCGGTCTCCTCATGGGGGACGTAAGCGAGGAGGAGCGTGCCCTGGACCTCCTTGGCCATGGCGGCCGACGCGGCGATCTGGGAGGCGATCGCCCCCTTCATGTCCACCGCCCCCCGCCCCCACAGCATCCCATCGGCGATCGCCCCGGCGAACGGCCCCTGCGTCCATTCCTCCTCCCCGACGGGGACCGTGTCGAGGTGCCCTTCCACCATCACGGTGGGGCCCTGTCCGTGGGAGATCCGTCCCACCACTGCCCCCAGCGGACCGCGCTCCACCTCGCAGAACCCTTTCAGGGTCTGGAACAGGTGTTCGGCCAGATCCCCTTCCATCCCCGATAGACTCGGGATGTGCACCAGTTCTTGGGCCAAGCGCACAGGATCGATCATGAGAGATGGATCTCCACAATGTCCCTGTCCTGGACGACATGGTCCTGCGGGGCGTGCTGGCCGTCAAACCGCCCCGAACCCCACAAGCGCACGTAGCGCAGGCGACTCACGAATTCCCTGTGGATCTGTTCAACTACATCTAGCACCGTTGCCCCCTCCCGAATCGTGTACGGTCGCGTGAGATCAGGGGGTTGGCCAGGCTTCTTCGTGTACACCCGCACCACCCCCGAGTGGCGGAAGATGAACGTTCGCACTTCGTCTAGCCCCTCCCCGGTCGCTGTGGAGACGGCGATCGCGGGGAACCTCCCCTCGGCCCAGGCGCGGAATGCGGCCACGCGCTCACCGCCGAGGTCGGCCTTGAGACCGAGGGCGACCGCCTTCCGCTCCACAACCCGCCAGTCCACCTGCCGGCTTGGGCCCGGGGTGAGCCGGGTGTGATGTCCCTCAAGGAGGCTCATCACCTCCTCCGCCTCCCCAAGCCCCTGGGGGTTCTCCAGATCCACGCACAGGGCGACCACATCCGCCAGCCGAACCACGCTGTACACCCACCCCTCAGTGTAGTCGCGGGTGATCGGCGGCAGGTCCACGAGTTGGATCTGGACGTCCTCGAACTCCATCATCCCCGGCGTGGGGCGGAGGGTGGACATCGGGTAGGGCGCGACCTCCGGCTGGGCACGGGTGAGGGCGGCGAGGAGGGCCGATTTCCCAACGTTCGGCGCCCCGACGAGTGCGAGTTGGGCTGCTCCCTCCCGCGGCACGTGGTACGCGGCCGCGCCCCCCTTGCCCGATCGTCTTTGCTGTTCAGCCTTTTCCTTGAGCTTGGCGATCCGCTTGCGGATGTCGGCCTGCATCTTCTCCGTTCCCTTGTGCTTGGGAATGGTGGCAAGCATCTCGTGAAGAGCGTCCAGGCGCTCCTCATCCGTCTTGGCCCGGTTGAGGCGATCCCGGGCGGCGAGGAAAGCGGGGCTCAGGTTGGCGGGCATGGCCTCTGATTGTAGTGATCCCGTCAGATCTCTTCTAGCGAAGGAGGGGACCGGCTATAGTACCCATCATGATCCCCTCCGCAGGAGGCGGCACGGCCGACGTCATCTCCCCCCGCACGAGGCGTGACCTCGAGCTGGAGAAGGTCCTCGACCAAGTGGCATCGTTCGCCGCCTGCTCGCTCGGGGCCGAGGCGGTGCGGGCGCTTGCCCCGTGGGCCGAGCGGGATGCCCTGGAGCGGGAGTTCGCCCTCATGGCGGAGATGGGGAAGGCAGTGGAGGGAGGGTTTTCCCCAGGCGGGATCGGCGACCTGTCCCCGCTGCTTGCCGAGGCGCGGGAACACGGGAGCCTTCCCCCGGACCAGCTCGTGGCCGCGGCGGGGATCCTCGCGGCGGGGGGGGAAGTGCGCGTGGCGCTGTCGCGCGCCCCGCTCCCGGGGCTGGCCGCCCTCGCGGAGAAGCTCTCCGACCAGATGGGCCTCCTCCGCGCGATCTGGCGGGCGCTCGACGAGCGGGGAGAGATCCGGGAGGACGCGACCCCCACGCTGCGGGACCTCACCCGGGAGAGGCGGGCGCTCGCGGACCGGATCACGGACGCCCTGCGTCGGTTCCTCGACCGGAACCGCGACCTCGTCCAGGAGCCGGTGGTGACCCAGCGTGGGGGGCGGTTCGTCGTGCCCTTGAAGGCCGGGGCCCGCGGGAGGTCGATCGTCGTCCACGAGACCTCGGCCAGCGGGCAGACCCTGTTCGCCGAGCCGGCGCCGGTGGTCGAGCTCAACAACCGGTTGCGGAAGGTCGACGACGAGATCGGGCGCGAGAAGCGCCGCATCCTGGCCGAGCTCACCGCACGGCTTCTCGCGGAGGAGGGACGCCTGCGGCGCGACATGGCGATCCTCGCCCGGCTCGATTCCCTCTACGCCCGGGCGCGGTGGGGACAGGCCGCGCGCGCGATCATCCCCACCCTCGTCGAGGACGGGCGGATCGAGCTCGTGGACGCGCGCCACCCCCTCCTCGGGGAGCGGGCGGTGCCCGTCTCGATCGCGTTTGGGGGTTCCAAGCGGGTGGCGGTGATCACCGGCCCCAACACGGGTGGGAAGACGGTCCTCCTCAAGACGATTGGCCTTCTCACCGTGATGGCCCAGTGCGGGATCCCGATTCCCGCCTCGGCGCGGACCGTTCTCACCGTGTTCCCCAAGGTGCGGAGCGACATCGGGGAGGAGCAGTCCATCGAGCAGAGCCTATCGACGTTCTCCTCCCACATGACGAACATCGTGGCGATCCTCCGCGACGCCGACGAGCGGACGCTCGTCCTCCTCGACGAGCTGGGGGCGGGGACGGACCCCCAGGAGGGGGCGGCGCTCGGGCTGGCGATCCTGGAGCGGCTCCTCGAGCGGGGAGCGACCGCGGCGGTGGCGACCCACCTCACGCCCCTCAAGCACTTCTCCGTCTCTCACCCCGGCGTCCTCTCCTGTTCGATGGAGTTTGATCTCGAGACCCTGTCCCCCACCTACCGGGTCCAGGAGGGTGTTCCCGGGCGGTCGTGCGCCCTCGAGATCGCCCGGCGTCTGGGGCTTCCCGAGGAGCTGATCGAGCGCGCCCGTGCATCGTTCACGTCGGGAGAGATCCGCGCCGAGGAGATCATCGCCGAGCTCGAGCGGGAGCGGGGGGCGGCGCGCCGGATGCGGGCCAACCTCGAACTGGAACGGGAAACGGTGGCGAGGTTGCGGGCCGACTACGAGAAACGGCTCCTCGCCCTCAAGGAGAAGAAGGCCGAGGCGCTGGGACAGGAACTCGTCCGCTTGGAGGGAGAGATCCGCGCGGTGCGGAAGGAGCTTGCGGAGTTGATCGCCCAGGCCCGCGCTGCGGAGTCGGCGGAGGAGCGACGGGAGATCCTGCGCCGCGTGGAGGAGGTGGCGGCGGAGGTCCCGGCAGGTCCGTCTCCGACCCGCCGTTCGGTCGCGATCGGAGAGGGGATGACCGTCCGCGTCCGGGCGACGGGCAAGGTGGGGACGGTGCGGTGGGTGGACGGAGACCGGGTGGGCGTCGAGGTGCGGGGCCGGCGGATCGAGCTCCCCGCGGAGGCGCTCGAACCGGCGGAGGAGCAGCCCCTCCCGCGGACGGCGGCGCCGATCCTCGGACCCGTGAGCGAGGTGAGCCTGGAGCTGTCCGTGCGCGGGCTGACCGTGGCCGAGGCGGAGCGCGAGGTGACGATCTGGCTCGATCGGCTCCTGCGGGCCGGGGTGTCCACCGGGCGTCTCGTCCACGGGAAAGGCACGGGGGCGCTGCGCGAGGCCCTGCACACGTACCTCCGCCACGCCCCCTACGTGAAGCGGTTCTACCTCGCCCCCCCGGCCGAAGGCGGGGACGGGGTCACGATCGTCGAGCTGGAGTAGGCGTCACCTCACCTCGACCCAGATCGGGTTCGTCCACGCCTGATCCCCGTCGGTGGCGACGACGCGCACGATGTACCAGCTGCCCTTCGTCGGTGTGTCGGTGAGGGCGATCGTGGCCTCGGCCTTCCCCTCCAGCGCAAACTCGCGGAGGACCTCGCCGTTCTTGATCACCTGGGCGAGCGCGAGCCCCCGCGGGACCTCGCGCGGGGCGACGAACAGCTCGGCCTGAAACCGCACTTCCTCGCCGGCGCCCACGGCGACCGTGTCCCCTGGTCGGGCCGTTCCGCCTTGGGCGGTGAAGTGGACGAGGGGGCCGTAGGTCGCGAACGCTCGGCCTCGGCCCAGCGCATCGAGCAAAGCCTCCACCGTGAGATCCCCCTCAACGTGGACGTAGGTCCGCGGTCGGCCGTAGACGTGGGCGGGGTCCACCCAGTGGTGGGCATCGCTTGCCGCCACGGCCACGTAGCGCCGGCCCTCGTTCCAGAACCGGAACAGCTGCTCGATCGTTCGCTCATCGTCGTCGCTGAACTCCCCGTTCGCGATCTCCACGAGGTCGAATTCGTCGTCGAAGAACGGCTTTCCCAGCGCGTCGAAGTACGGTGCCCCCGACCAGAAGGGGTGGGCGACCTGGATGAGCTGGGCTCCCTTCTGGCGGGCCTCGGCGAACGTGGGAGCGGGCGACCCCACTCCCATCCACACCATCGGGGGGATCTGCGGAACGTACGCTTCGACCGGGTACGCCACCCAGTGCCAGCGGAAGGCGGTGATCTCGACCCCGAGGATCACCGGGAACCCTCGCCGGGCGGCCATCTCGGCGAACGGGGCGTGCCCGTCACCGGTGTTGTGGTCGGAAAGGAACCCAACGTCGAGGCCAGCGGCCCTCTGGACCGCCACGAGCTCGTCCGGGGGTGTCGACCCGTCGAAGCTCGCGCTCGAGTGGGCGTGGAGATCCACCGCGTAGTACCCCCAGGCTCCGGAGGGGGAGAACCCAACCGGGAACTCCACGTTCAGCTCGATCTTCTCCCCGGAGCGCACCGTCACGGTCCGAACCTCTGCCCCGCGGGCGAACCCGGCGCCGTGCTCGACGACCAGGGTGTACGTTCCGGCGGGGAGGGAGAACCGCGCCACTCCGGGAACCGCTGCCGGGCTATAGACGATCCCCACCACCCCATCCTCGCCCTGGACAACCACCCGCACGTCGACCGGCGATCCGTCCAGCTTCGCCCATACCGTCACTTCGCCGGTCTCTTGCCCGAGGGCGGGTGCCCAGATGGCGCTTGCCAGGAGGGCAAGCACCGCAAGCTTGTTCCATCCTCGCCAACGTTTGGTGCTGGTGACCATGGGTCCCCCCTTCGATTCCGAACGCATGTTGCAGGAAGGGTAGCCGCGGCTCTCTCCCCTGCAAGGCCATCTCGGGGAGCGATCCCTGCAACAACCCAGTCGGCGAAGCTCGGGCAGGGAACGCTTGTGACGTCGTGGGTCACGCTTCCCCCCTCCTTGCAGGGTTCGACGGCGGGGGGAGTGCGCGGACCCTACGGTACACGGGCCTTGCCACACCGATTCCCTCGGCACACAGGGCGATCGTGATCGATGGAGCGCCCGCCGCTGAGGGTGCCGGCAGAGCGACCCCATTCTGACATTGCATCTGGGTCCCGGGTTGTCCGAGAGTGCACTCCCGGATCCTTCTGCGTGCGCGGCGGTGGATCCTCGCTCATCGCGGGGATCCGCGTCTTCTCCGCGTGGCCAGAGACCCCGCAGCCGTTCTCACATCGGCTGCTGGCGGTCCGGGGCGGCGTCGTCTACGGACAAGCCGACGATGGCGAGGTCGCGGCCCTCGATCACGTCCGCCCGGCCTGCGCACCGGGGGCAGGCAAGCACGGGCACGGCGAAGTGCCACCCCTCCTCGGTCATGTACTTCACCGGCCCCTCGTACCCACACTGGGGGCACTTCACCTTCACCGGGACGTTCTCGATGCGAATCTCGGATCCGGCGAGCTCCGTCCCCTCGCTGAGGATTCGCCACGCCTCGGCCAGCGCCTCCTCGGACAGGATGAGGAGCTCGCCCTTACGGATGTGCACAGCCTTCACCCGCCCCTGGACCGGGTGGTGGCGGAGGTGGTCGATCAGGCCGTCGAGGAGCGCGTGAGCGAGCGAGTACTCGTGCACCTAGAGGCCGAGGGCGGCGAGGAGCTCGTCGGCCCCGCGGCCGCTTCTGGCATCCGTGAGGACGACCCGACCGTGGGGATTGAGCCGGCGGTAGTCGGCCACGAGCCGGCCCGGGTCCACCCCGATGAAGCTCGCCAGGTCCACCTTGTTCACCGCTACGACGTCGGTCTGAGCGAAGATCTTGGGGTGTTTGCGCACCATGTCGTCCCCTTCCGTCACGGAGATCACGACGAGGTCGCCCTCGGTCCCGAGCGGGAAGTCCGCCGGGCACACGAGGTTCCCGACGTTCTCGATGAACAGGACATCCACGTCGCCCAGGGGGAACCCCTCCAGGGCGTGGCCCACGCGGTGGGCGTCGAGGTGGCAATCGTCGCCGGTGTTGAGGTTGGCGGCGAGGAGGCCGGCGGCGACGAACCTCTGGTAGTCGTCGTCCCCCGCCACGTCGCCGGCGATCGCTCCCACCCGCACCCCTCTCTCCTTCAGGCGTTCCGCCATGCGGAGGATGAGGAGCGTCTTTCCCGATCCGATCGCCCCCATCACGTTGAACGCCCGCACCCCGCGTTCCTGGAGGAGCTCGTAATTCTGGGACGCGAGCTCGAGCTGCCGCTTGAACACGTCTCCTGCCCCCACTCGGATGTCGTGCATGGGAGGCGATGATACCCCGGGGCGGGGTCGGTTCCGAGTCCATCCCTCCGCGCGCGGGGCTGGGGTCCGTTTGCATCGTGGGGATGGGCGCGCTATAGTCCGGCGCGATGCGCCGGGTGGCGGAGTGGGCGACGACGGCGACGCTGGCCTTCGTCGTCTTTCTTGTGCTCGCCTCCTTCACGGGGAGGTGGGGGGTGTGGGCTCCGGAGGAGCTGCTCGCCGGGGCGATCATCGCGCTTCTCGTGGGGCTCGCCACGGGACGGCTCGTGTGGGCGCGGGGCGGCTGGCGCCTCCTCCAGCCCCACCGCTGGCTCCTGTTCCTCGTCTACCTCGTGGGGCCGTTCCTGTACGCGATGACGCGGGCGAACCTCGACGTGGCGTGGCGGGTGATCACCGGTCGGATCAACCCGGGGATCGTCCGGTTCAACCCTGGCCTCAGGACCGACTTCGGCCGGACGTTCCTCGCCAACTCGATCACCCTCACCCCGGGGACCCTCACCGTGGACGTGGACGATGGCTCGGGCGACTTCTACGTGCACTGGATCAACGTGAGGGATCCCTCCCCGACGGCGGACGCGGTGTGCGGGCCGTTTCCAGGCTGGGCGCGGAGGGTGGCCGAGTGATCGTCGCCCTGCCGTTTGCCGCCGCTGGCCTGGCCATGCTGGGGTTCATCCTCGTGTGCATGGTTCGGCTTTCCATCGGCCCCACCGCGGCGGACCGGGCGGTGGCCCTGGACACGATCAACACCCTCGTTGTAGCGACGATGGTCCTCCTCGGCGCGGCGTTCGACCTCGTCGTGCTCCTCGACGTAGCGCTCGTGTACGCGCTTCTGTCCTACGTGGGGACGCTGTACATCGCTCGGTACCTCGAACGGGGGCTCGCGTGACCGGGCTCATCTACGCGTTCCTTGCGATCGGGGCCGCGTTCAACGCCCTCGGGGCGGTGGCCTTGATCCGGTTCCCCGACGTCTACACCCGCATCCACGGCGCGACGAAGTGCACCACGTTCGGGTCGATCTTCTCGATCCTCGCCGTCGCCGTGTACGGGATCGCGCACGGCGGCGGGGCAGGGGGGACGATGGCCGTGCGGGCGTTCCTCGCGCTTGGGTTCCTCCTCCTCACGAACCCGACGGGATCCCACGCCCTGGCGCGGGCCGCCCATCGGTCAGGGATCAAGCCGTTCCGCGCCGTCGTGGACCGCCTCGAAGAGGCCGGTCACGGACCACGGACCACGGACCACGGACGACGGGAGAACGGATGACGATTCTCGCCATCCTGCAGGTCGTGGTCCTGATCCTGATCGTCGCCGGGTCGGTCCTCGCCGTGTGGCTGAAGGACCTTCTGGCAAGCGTGATCGCCCTCGCTGGGGCGAGCCTGCTTCTCGCCCTCCAGTTCTACCTGCTCCAGGCCCCCGACGTCGCGATTGCCGAGGCGGGGGTCGGGGCGGCGCTGACCACGGCGATCTTCGTCCTCGCGATCCGCAAGACCCAGCGCAAGGAGGAGGAATGAGGCGCTGGGCCGTGGTTGCGGCGTTCCTGATTGTCGCCGGAGGGCTCCTTCTCGGCGGGGCCCGGATGCGCCCGTTCGGCGCGCCGCGCTACGACCTCATGGATCGCTACTTCAACGCCCGCTCCCAGGCGGAGGTCGCGACGAACAACGTTGTGACCGCGATCGTGTTCGACTACCGCGGCTACGACACCCTCGGCGAGGCGACGGTCCTGTTCACGGCTGTGGTGGGGGTCGCCCTCATCCTGCGGAGGTTGAAGCGATGAGCGTCGTGGTGAAGACGATCGCCCGGATCCTGCTTCCCGTGATTCTCGTGTTCGGGGGGTACGTCATCCTCCACGGGCACCTCACCCCGGGCGGTGGGTTCCAGGGCGGGGCGGTCGCTGCGTCGGCAGTGGCGCTCCTCCTCGTGGCGTTCGGTCCCGGTTCGGTGAAGAAGCTCAAGGCCCCGTTCTCGATCCTCGAGGACCTGGGCGGGGTAGCGTTCGTGCTCCTCGGGTTCCTTGGAATCGGGACCACGTTCTTCTTCAACCTCCTTGCTGGTTCGGGTGGGCTGTTCGGCGCGGCCGCCCCGATCGGACCCAACCCCGGGGTCCTCAACACTGGCGGCACGGTGCCGCTCATGAACTGGGCGGTGGGGTTCAAGGTGCTCGGGGGACTGGGCGCGGTGATGGTCCTGTTTGGCCTGTTCGGGGGCGACGATGATCGGTAACGTCCCGTTCGTCGTGTGCATGGTCCTCGTCCTCCTCGGGCTGTGGGCGCTTCTGTTCCGGAGGAACCTCTTCAAGGTCGTGATCGGGATCAAGATCATCGAGAACGGGGTCAACCTGTACCTCGTCGCCACGGGCTACGTGCACAAGGGCGTCGTTCCGATCTACACCTACGCTCCGCCCGATGCGGCGATGGTTCTTCCCACGCCGCAGGCCCTCACCCTGACGAGCATCGTGATCGGCCTCGCCACCACGGCGCTCATGCTCGCGTTCGTCGTCGTCATCCACCGCCACAAGAGGACCCTCGACGGCCGTAAGGTCACGGAGCTCTCGGGATGAACCTCACCGCACACGCCCCGATCCTGGCGATCGCCGTGCCCCTCCTCGGCGCATTCGCCCTCCCGTTGTGGGCGAAGCTCCACCGGTCCCTGCGCGGCGGGTGGCTCGTCCTCGTCGCCGGGGCCACCGCCGCCCTCACCGCCCTCGTCGCAGTCCAGGTGTACACGGTTGGGGTCCAGGTCTACACCTTGGGGGCGGCTTGGCCGCGGGACACCCTGACCCCCGGCGGGTTCCCGATCCGGATCGTCCTCACCGTGGACGCCCTGAGCGCGTTCATGGGGCTCATCACCGCCCTCGTCGCCATGGTCGGGTTCGCCTACGCCTGGCGGTACCTCGCGGAAGACGAGGGGAAGACCCTCGCCCTCACCCTCGGCACGCTCCTCTGGGCGGGGATGCTCGGGATGGCGTTCACGGGGGATCTCTTCAACCTGTTCGTGTTCCTCGAGGTCACGTCGATCGCCGCGTGCGGGCTGGTGGGCTACCGCACGTGGGCGTCGCGCGGCCCGGAGGCGGCGTTCAAGACGATGGTCATGTACACGGTGGGCGGGCTGTTCGTCCTCCTCGCGGTTGCCCTCCTCTATGGCGAGTACGGGGCCCTCAACCTCGCCTACCTCGCCCGGCAGATCACCGGGTCGCTCATCGACCGGATCGCCCTTGCCCTCCTCTTGGGCGGGCTCTTGATGAAGGCCGGCGCGGTGCCGCTCCACATGTGGGCGCCGGATGCGTACGGCGAGGCCCCGGCCCAGGCGGTGATCCTCCTTGTGGCCAACACCCAGATCTCCCTCTACGCCCTGTTTCGGGTCCTGTTCACCCTCTACGGCGGGGTTGCTGACCCGGGCGTGGGGTGGCTGGTCGTGGCCCTCGGCACGCTGACCCTCCTCGTGGCGGCCCTGATGGCCGTGGTCCAGCTCGACCTCGGCCGGCTCGTGGCGTTCGGGGCCGTGTCCCAGATCGGGTACATGCTCCTCGGGGTCGGGGTCGGGCTGACCGCCGTCGCCGCCCGCCCCGCGTACGGCCTCGTCGCGATCCAGGGCGGGATCTTCCACATGCTGAACGACGCGGTGGCGATCGGGCTCCTGTTCCTCGCCGTGGGCGCGGTGGAGAAGGCGAGCGGGCACCGGAACCTGGCGCACCTGGGCGGGCTGGGGCACGACCTCCGGTGGACGACGGGGTTCTTCCTCCTCGGGGCCCTCGCCCTGGCCGGGATCCCGCCCCTCAATGGGTTCGCCTCGAAGCTCATGATCTACCAGTCGAGCTTCCTCCTCTCGCCGATCCTGTCGGCGCTGGCGATCCTGGCGTCGATCCTCCTCCTCGCCGTGTTCGTGAAGGCGTTCCAGGGGGCGTTCCTCGGGCCGCGGCTTACGGCGGCTGAGCCGGTTCCCGTCCCGATGCTCGTGGCGATGGGCGTGCTCGCCCTCGGTGTGCTCGCCCTGGGCCTGTTCCCTGAGCTCGTCGTCCGCCACCTCGTGGCGCCGGCGGCGGACGCCCTGTGGACGGGCCGCGACCTCTACCTCCAGGCGGTGCTCGGACGATGACCCTCCTCACCGGTCACGGCTTCTGGAACCCGCTCCTGTGGCTCGCCGCCGTAGGCGGGGTGACCCTGCTCGCGCTCGCCGTGTGGTCCCGCGGCCGGCGCGACTACACGCGGGGGACCGACGGCGAACTCCCGTTCCTGTCCGGCGAGAAGATGGAGGGAGCCCACGTCGGGGGCGGGCACCTCTACTGGGGGTTCGTGGAGGGGCTCCGGCCGTACGTGGAGCGGCTGCGGGCGCTCCACAGCGGGCTCGTCAACGACTACGTGGCGTGGTGGGTGGTCATCCTGGCCGTGGTGTTCCTGATCGTCCTCGTGGGGAGCTGAGATGGGCCTCAGCTCGTTCAAGCGGGCGCTGTGGGTGTTCCACATTGCCACCGGTTCGTGCAACGGCTGCGACATCGAAATCGTGGCCGCCCTCACCCCCCGCTACGACGTGGAACGGTTCGGGATCAAGCTCGTCGGCACCCCGCGCCACGCCGATGTGCTCCTCGTGACCGGGCCCGTGACGCGGCCGATGGCGGAGCGGCTGAAGCGCGTCTACGAGCAGACGCCGGACCCGAAGGCCGTCGTCGTGGTCGGGGGGTGTGGCTCGACCTCGGGCGTGTTCTACGATAGCTACAACGTGGTCGGCCCGGTGGACAAGATCGTCCCCGTGACCGCCTACGTCCCCGGCTGCCCGCCCCGGCCGGAGGCGATCATCCACGGCGTGGTGACCGCGGTGGCGAAGCTCGAGGAGCTCACGGGGGGGAAGCGATGACCGCCGACCAGGTGACGCGGGCGCTCACGGCGGCCGTGCCCGGGCTCCAGCCCGAGCTGCGGCCGCGGAAGGTCGGGGTCCGGTCCCCGGTCGAGGTCCCCGAGCTGTGGGTCGAGGTGCCCCGCGAGGGGCTCGTCCCCGCGGTGGCGGCGCTCAAGGCCGCGGGCCCGGTCCACATCTCCGTGATCTCGGGTCGAGACACGGGCGAGGGAATCGAGCTCCTGTACCACCTCGCCGTCGGGTACGGGACGGCGGGGGGCGAGGTCATGGCCACCCTGCGGGTGACCGTTCCCAAGTCCGACCCCACCGTCCCCTCGATCTGCGGGGTCCTCCCCGGTGCGGAGACGACCGAGCGGGAGAAGATCGAGTTCCTCGGGGTCTCGTTCACCGGGATCCCGTCCACGGCGCACGTGTTCCTGCCCGACGGCTTCCCCGGCCACCCGTGGCGGAAGGACGACCCGGAGACGGCCAAGCTCGTGAACCGGCTCGTCGAGTGGGAGGGGAACGATGGCTGAGACCCAGAACGTGTACGAAATCCCGATCGGCCCCATCCACCCTGCCTTGAAGGAGCCGATCCGGTTCACGTTCCAGGTGGAGGGGGAGCGGATCCGCGGCGTGGACATCCGCACCGGGTTCGCCCACCGCGGGATCGAGTTCATGGGGATGAAGCGGAACCTGATCCAGACCCTCTACCTCTCCGAGCGGATCTGCGGCATCTGCTCGATCTCCCACCCCATCGCGATCACCCTCGCCGTGGAACGGGCGGCGGGGATCGAGGTCCCGCCCCGCGCCCAGTACCTGCGCGTGATCTACTCCGAGCTGGAGCGGATCCACTCCCACCTCCTGTGGGCCGGGGTCGCCGCCCACGAACTGGGGTTCGACACGCTGCTCCACCTCACGTGGAAGGTGCGGGAGCAGGTCCTCGACATCCTGGAGGAGCTCTCGGGGAACCGGATCGACTACGCGCTCCCGATCTACGGCGGGGTGCGGCGGGACGTCGCCCCCGAGCAGATCCCGAAGGTCGAGGCGATGGTCCGCTACTACCGCGGACTCCTCGACGAGCTCCTCGACGCGTTCCTTCGCGACCCGTCCGTCGAGGCCCGGACCCGGAACGTGGGGGTCCTCACCGCCGAGGAGGCCGACTCCCTGTGCGCGGTGGGGCCCACCGCGCGGGCGTCGGGCCTGTCGAAGGACGTGCGCCAGGACCGGCCGTACCTCGTCTACGGCGAGCTTGGGGTGAAGGCGATCACCCCCCGCGACTACGGGCTCGAGCCACGGGGCGACGTGTACGACAAGGCCGTGGTGCGGCTCCTCGAGGTCGCCCAGTCCCTCGACCTGATCGAGACGTGTCTCTACGAGATGCCGGAGGGCGAGATCACCTCGTTCCCGAAGATCCCGGCCCTCCTCGCCTTCCTCAAGAAGGCCGAGGGCGAGGGCTTGGGCTGGCACGAGGCGCCGCGGGGCGAGGTCATCCACTACATCCGGCTTGAGGCCGGCGTGGAGGAGCCGATCGCCTGGAAGGTGAAGGCACCCACGTACTCGAACCTCATGAGCTGGGTCCCGATGTTCCGCGACCAGGAGGTGGCCGACATCCCGATCATCGCCGCCTCGATCGACCCCTGCATATGCTGCATGGACCGCGTGCACGTGGTGCGCGACGGCTCCCCGGGAACGGTGCTCAAGGAGGATCTCCTCCGCCTCTCCCGCGCCAAGACGGAGAGGATCGTCTCCGGTGCTCGGTTGTCGGTTCCCGGTTCCCGGCCCACGGCCCACGGACTCCGGACCACGGACTACGGAGGTGGCCTGTGACCGCGCTCCACCTCGTGTGGCAGTCGGCGGCCGTCCTCGTGGGCGGTGGGCTCCTCGGGCTCGTCTACAAGGGGTTCGACCGCAAGCTCGCCGCGCGGATGCAGTCGCGGATCGGCCCGCCCCTCCGCCAGCCGTTCCTCGACGTGGGGAAGCTCCTCGTGAAGGAGAGCGTGGTCCCCAAGGATGCCGTGGGGTGGCTGTTCCGGGCGATGCCGTTCCTGGCCGTGATCGCCTCGTTCACGGTCCTCCTCTACCTCCCGTGGGGGCCGTTCCCGGCGGTTCTCCGGAGCGGCGGCGACGCGATCCTCGTCCTGTACCTCCTCGCCGTGCCCGCCGTGGCGATGGCGCTTGGGGGGTTCGCGTCCGGGTCGCCCCTGGCCACCGTGGGCGCGCAGCGCGAGATCGTGATGCTCATGTCGTACGAGTTCCCGCTCGCCGTGGCCGTGGTGGGCGTGGTGTGGCGACTGGCGACCCTCGGCGGCGGCCCCGCGTTCTCGCTCGGGGCGATCGCCGCCGCGCCCCTGTGGACCATGGTGGGTCCCTTGGGGGTGATCGGCCTGGCGATCCTCGCCGCGTGTCTCTTGATCGTGACCCCGGCCGAGCTGTCCAAGATCCCGTTCGACATCCCCGAGGCGGAGACCGAGATCGCCGGGGGCCTCATGGTCGAGTACTCTGGGACGTACCTCGCCCTCTTCTACCTCGCCGACGCGGCGAAGACGATCGCCATGGCTGCCCTCGTCGTGACCCTGTTTGCCCCGTACGGGATCGCCGGCCTCCTCGGCTTGTCCGGAGCCGGCGGCCAGGCGGTGGACCTCGTGTTCCACCTCCTGAAGATCTTCGTCGTCATGTTCGCCGCCGTGACCACGGTGCGGGTGGCGATGGCCCGGTTCAAGATCGACCAGGTGGCGCGCGGGTTCTGGCTGCAGATCACCGCGGTGGCCGTGGCGGGGCTCGTGCTCCTCGTGCTCGATCGGATGGTGGCCGGATGATCCTCAAGACCCTGTTCTCCCAGCTCTTCACCAGGCCGGCCACGAACCGGTTCCCGGCGAAGTACATGCCGAAGTCCGTGCTCGGGTTCCTGGGCCGGGTGAAGGAAGGGAAGGCGACCCTTGTCCCGCCCGTCCCGGTGCCGCCGCGGTTCCGGGGGAAGATCGCCTACGACCGGGAGAAGTGCATCGGGTGCCAGCTCTGCATCCGGGTGTGCCCGGCGAAGGTGATCGAGTTCCTGCCCGAGGCGAAGAAGATCCGGATGCATGTGGCGCGGTGCACGTTCTGCGCCCAGTGCGTGGACGCCTGCCCGGTGGACGCCCTCGCCGAGAGCCCCGACTTCCTCCTTTCCGACACCGACCGCAGCTCCGCCACGCTCACCGTGGAGTAATCCCATCTGAGCGGTTACGCACGCCGGACGGCCTCCACCACTGCCGTCGCGCTCAAGCCTGCCTCCGTCCCTGTGAGCGTTGAGTCGCAAGAATCAACTCCGCGTTCGCAAACACGGCGCCAGGGTACCCGGACCCCGGCAACCGAGCCCCGACGCTCCGGCCCGTGGCGGTGGGGGACCTTAAGAGTAAAGATCTGACCCCGGGCCCCAGAAGTCCGTCCTCGGGTTCCTCGGCCGGGTGAAGGAGGGCAAGGCGACCCTCGTCCCGCCCGTGCCTGTGCCGCCCCGGTTCCGGGGGAAGATCGCCTACGACCGGGAGAAGTGCATCGGGTGCCAGCTCTGCATCCGGGTCTGTCCGGCGAAGGTGATCGAGTTCCTGCCCGAAGTGAAGAAGATCCGGATGCACGTGGCGCGGTGCACGTTCTGCGCCCAGTGCGTGGACGCGTGCCCCGTGGACGCCCTCGCCAAGAGCCCCGACTTCCTCCTCTCCGACACCGACCGCAGCTCCGCCGCGCTGACCGTGCAGTAACTAGATCTCGACACCGTCTCAAGTCCGACCCCCCCCACGTCTGCCAGAAGCATCAGCTAGGCTAATCCAAGGCTCTGTTCGAGACACTTAGGAAGATAGCAAGCGTCTAGCCCTCGCCTGTGACCGGATCTGCACAGCGTCTTGGGACTCTGCCCTTCTTGTGAGCCCGCGCGCTGTACTATTGGAGCGGTGGGGAATGACTGAGACAGCGAGGAGAAACCCGGAACGAGTACCCCTTCACCCAGACGCTCTGGTCTGGGCTATGGACAGGGCAAGGGCAACACATCAGACCTTAGCAAAGGGTGTAGGTGTGCACCCTGAACGGGTCCAGGCTTGGTTGAGAGGTGAAGAGTGGCCTACCTACCGTCAGGGCTGGTCCCTGGCTCTCCGGCTTCACGTGCCCCTCTCGAACCTTCTGCTGCCACCACCAAGTGAGGAATCCCTTCCCATACAGGATTTCCGACGCAGAGGTAAGGGAGAGCCCCCCAGCCCGGAACTCCTCGAGGCTGTCTATGACGCCAAGCGGAAGCAGGCCTGGTGGCGAGAGTGGAAGAAGGCTCCGTTGCCATTCGTGGGGAGCGCCTCGCGTGGGGGTTCGCCCGACAGAGTCGCCAAGGCTATCCAGAGCGTTATCCGTGTCCAGCAGCTCCAGGGCGCGGCTGGGAACTGGCAAGACTTCCTCAGACGCCTCGCCGTAGAAACAGAGAGAGCTGGTGTTCTGGTCCTTCGGCAGGGGTACGTAGGCACCAACACACGGCGGAGCTACGACCCTAGGGAGTTCTCCGGTTTCGCCCTCCTGGACGCTGCAGCTCCCGTCGTGTTTGTAAACGCTAAGGATCCTGTTGCTCGCCAAGCCTTCACCATTGGGCATGAGTTGGCGCATATCTGGTTAGGTCAGGAGGGAGTCGACGGGCCTTTCGAGACGGAAGATGAAGAGGACCTAGAGGAGGTCGAGCGGTACGCCGACCAGGTAGCCGCGAGCCTCCTCATGCCCGAGGAGGACTTCCTGAAGACCTGGCAAGGACACGACGACGCTTACAAGGCTGCTCAGGGGGCGGCTAGGCGCTTCAAGGTGAGCGCCTGGGCTGCGCTGAGAAGGGCGTTGGACCTGAACCTGGTCAGCCCAGCTGGCTACCGGGAGGCTCTTGAGGCCGTCAAGAAGGCAACTCAGGAGGCCCGGGGAAGGGAGGTGCGTGCGGACTTCTGGGCTACCTTGGCTGTACACAACAGCCCCACCTTCACCCGGGTCCTTTGTGAAGCTGCCCGGGAGGGGGAGGTCGACTTCAAGGAGGCCGCCAGCCTTCTGAGTGTCCGACTAAGCACGTTCATGGTGTTCTTTGAACGAGGGAAGGGTGCAGGTGTACCTGATTGATTCAAGCTCCCTCATCACCCCGTTCCATCAAGGCCAGCTTAAGGCCCTTGCAGTTGGGCTCCAGCTGCCTTCAACTCGGGACGCCCAAGCCCATCTGGAGGCTTGGTTCAAGAAGGGTTTCACCAAGGGCCTCTTCTGGGTGCCCCTGGAAGTCTACGAGGAGGTGGTGGCGAACAGGAAGGACAAGCCGGCCGCGCCGGGGACAGTCCTTCTGAGGGGCTTGGGCAAAGGTGTCATCCTCAACCCTCCGGGAGCCTTCTTTGACGCTCTAGTCGAGGTGCACAAGTTCGTGGTGGAAAGCTTCCCTCCTGAGCATGCCCAGAGCTTCCTAGATCCTAAAAGGGCCGATCCGGTTCTGGTGGCTCTGGCTCGTGTGACGGATAGCACGTTGATCACAGAGGAGAAGCAGGTTATCCCGCAGGTGAACGGTGCCACGGGCAAGGTGCAGAAGCCCTCTCTTCCCTATGTGGCCTTCCGTTTCGGAGAGCGGTGCATAAGCCTCATGGCCGCGCTGCGGGAGATCAGGTGACGAAGTCCCCATTGCCCGCCGGGGTGAGACCTCCATTCTTAGGGTCTTGTGGGGGAAGGCTGGCCAGCTTGTGAGCCTGGAGATGAACGTCTGGATCTGGAGATCGCGGTGAACTCCCTCGCCGAGAGCCCGGACTTCCTCCTCTCCGACACCGACCGCAGCTCTGCCGCGCTCGCAGTGGAGCAGGAGGAACGCTGTCCGCAGTTGTCGGGCGTGCCGTTGATCCGGACTGGTTCCTATCTTCCCCGGGCTGAACAGCAAGGGTCCTATCGACTGGCTATCGGCCTAGGTCCCGTCATGAACCCAAGACGTTCCGCTCTGGTGTCTCCTCCTGCACTAGACTTGCCCGATTGGCAGCCAGTCGCTACAGTCCTAGACGACACCCATGGCACAGAGGATCACCGAACAGGAAGTGGCCGCCGACTTGGCGGCAGACCTGGATAGGGTTATAGGGCAGGGGGGGACTTCCTTCGATAGAGCGACCGTAGAACGCAGCGCTGACGGTCTTCGGCCTGACATCGTTGTCTGGGAGAGCTTCTCTGCGAAGACAGCGTTTGCCTTCTTTGAGCTGAAGCGCCCTGGCAAGCAGGAGGATCTTGGGAAGCTCCCCGAGAAAGCTCAGAGCCTGGGAGCACGGTACTTGATCGTGTGGAACTTCCAGAACGGTGAACTCTACGAAATGGTCGAAGGCAGACTCGAACACCGGAAGTCGTACCCGACACCGTTTCTGACTTCGTTGGAAGAGTGGGCCATCCCGTCCAAGCGCTCCGCAGTTCTCGCTCAGGCAAGAAAGATGCTTGCCGACCTCGACCGGCTGGCACGGGGGGAGAGCTTGATTCCCTTCGTCCCGGACAAGTTCTACTTCATCGGCATCCTTCAAACAGCAGTGGCGGAGCTGTGCCCTGTTCTCCATCAGCAGCTGCTGAAGAAGATGACGGATAGGGCCACTCGAGATGAGATCCGTGCCTGGGCCGTGAAACAGGGCTATCCCGTTGCCCTGCCCGATCTTGAGCACCTCCTCGCTCGTCAGTGGGCGTATTCAACCGCCGTACGTCTTCTCTTCTACTTCACCGTACGTCGCCACTACGCCGGGCTGCCCGAACTCGCTCTCGGGTCAGATACAGGCAGGCCGGTGACCGCCTTGATTGAGGAAGCGTTTGCGAAGGCACAAGCAGTCGACTGGCAGGCAGTTTTCGAGAGATCCCCTCTCGATCGCCTCGGACTTCCATCGGAGGCCGAGCCCATTGTCCGCAAACTGCTGGGCGGCCTGCGGCGCTACGACTTCGCCCAGTTGAAGGAAGACGTGATCGGGCAGATCTTGGAGGGCCTGATACCCGAGGAGGAACGCCATGCGCTGGGTCAGTACTTCACCCGAGAGGACCTGGTGGATCTCATCATCGGCTTCGTGGCCGACTCGGCGGAGGCTGCGTACCTTGATCCCACCTGCGGCTCTGGCACGTTTCTCAACCGCCTCTACAGCCGGCTGACCTGTCTCTCCGGCTATCGAAGAACGCACAGGCAACTGCTTGAACTCCTCTGGGGGGTTGACATTGCCCACTTCCCTGCCGAGCTGGCGACGGTCAACCTCTTCCGCAAGGACGTACGTGACATAGCCAACTTCCCGCGGGTTGTGGTGCAGGACTTCTTCCACGTTCGACCGGGGCAGACGTTCCCCTTCCCGCCGCCTAAGGCTCCAGCCGTCGGGTATCCCAAGGTAGAGGTCCGAGTGCCGCGGTTCCGAGGCATTGTCGGCAACTTCCCGTACATCCGCCAAGAGCTCATAGAGCGGCAGAATAGAGGCTACAAGAGAGCCATCGTCCAGTCTATCGCCAGCGAATGGTTCTGGAGGGATCGGACGATCTTCAAGTTGACCGGTATCCGGGATGTGGATCTTGAAGAGGTGCTTCGCAAGGATCAGCAACAGCGTGAGCGGAAGCTGGAGAACTGGGTTAGGAGCGGCCAGGTGGATCTCCATCTCTCCGGACAAGCAGACATCTACGCCTACCTCTTCTTCCATGCTGCGGCCTTTCTGGAGGAGCGGGGAAGGCTGGGTGTCGTCACCTCCAACTCCTGGCTGGACGTCGACTACGGCCACGAACTCAAGAGGTTCCTACTTCGCCACTTCAAGATCATCGCCGTCGTTGGCTCTTGGGCCGAACCATGGTTTGACGACTCCGATGTCAACACGGTCTTCACGATTCTCGAACGGTGTACAGATCCCGAGGAGCGGGCTCGGAGCGCTGTTTGTTTCGTGAAAGTGCTCAAGCCCCTGGAGAAGCTCCTGCCTCGTGACCTGCAGCTACAGGAAGCTCAGCGATGGCAAGCGGTGGATTCCCTTGTTCAGCGCATCGAAACTGCACACGCCCGAATCGGGACCTGCAACCCAGCTGCCGGCGAGATGGAACCCATTACCGGCACCCACACCTTGGAGTCCGATGACCTTCAGATCCGGTTGGTGCCGCAAGGGGATCTTGAGCGGGAGCTCGCGGAGGCCTCACAGAAGAAGGGTGAGGTCTCGAAGTGGGGCCGCTACATCCGTGCCCCCAAGGTCTACTTCGATGTCCTGCGCCAGGCTCAGTCGAAGTGCGTTCCTCTGGCAGCGGTTGCAGACGTGAGATACGGCCTCAAGGTTGGCCTAAGCGACTTCTTCTACCTGAAGCGCACCGGCGAGGGAAGCAGACCAGGAACGATTGCAGTACGCAATAGCCGAGGATGGACGGGAGAGATCGAAGCGGATCTCCTCAGGCCGGCGCTCCTCTCGCTCAAGGAGGTGAAGGGCCTGGCATTGACCGGAGACGAGCCGAAGGCGCTTCTCTTCCTGTGCCCACACACCCGCGCCGAGCTTCAGGCTCGGGGCTACCGCGGGGCGCTGGAGTACATCCGTTGGGGAGAGCAGCAACGGACCACAGGACGGGGTCGAGTTGGGACAAGGGGCGTTCCTTTCCCGGAGGTTCCTACTGTCCGGTCGCATCGGCCAGAATGGTTCAATCTTCCAGATCGGGAGCCGGGCCAGGTCATCTCGAACAGCTTCGTAGGAGAACGCTTCGGCTTCCCAGTCAACCGTGGCATCCTTCTCAGCAACACTTTCTTTGAGATCTCTTTCCACAAACACACCGAGCTCTACGCAGCTCTTCTCAACAGCACGATCACG
This sequence comes from Candidatus Bipolaricaulota bacterium, assembly GCA_014360985.1. Lineage (GTDB taxonomy): Bacteria > Bipolaricaulota > Bipolaricaulia > Bipolaricaulales > Bipolaricaulaceae > Bipolaricaulis. Next base: position 48,662 of record JACIWK010000010.1, on the reverse strand, counting down.
TTCCTCCACGCTGAGCTGACCGGACGCCACACGTGGACTCAAGGCGTCCTGTACGTATACGGGCCTGAACTGAAGGCGCTGCCTATCCCCAACGCGCGGCGGATCTCAGCGGCGCATCGAAAACGCATCGTCGAGGCGTTCAGCGATGTGCTGCAACGGCCAGTCAGACCCATCGCCCAAGAGGTGAAGCAGAAGGATCGCCGGCGCCTGGATGCGGCGGTGCTGGAGAGCCTCGGACTCGATCCGGGAGCCTGCCAAGACCTGGTGTACGAGGGCTTGGTCCAACTCACGAAGGAACGGCTTGCCCTGCCGAAGATGCGGGTTACCAGGAAGAAGGGCGAACGCCGCCTAAGCGTGGAGCAGGTCAAAGCCCACGTACAACAGGAGGTTCTTTCCGAAGGGGTAAGGCCCATCTCAGCTTTCGTGCCACCGGGTCGTACGCAAGCCATGGTTTCGATCGCCGTAACCGGCCGACCCGTGTCCTGGCAGTCGTTCCTGAGCGAGTTCACGCTCTTGGATGCCGACGGGAATGCCGTGGGTAGCCTGACAGGGAGCGAGATCGAGGCGCGGTATGCTGTCTACGCGGTCCGTGCTGGGGAACACGTGGTCGACGTGCCAACGGACCCCATTGTCACCCGACAGGCTGTTCAGAGATACGAGCAATACCTCCGCCAGCTTGGCGAAGAGGTCTTCACGCGTGCGATGGAGGCAACGAGAGATCACCGCCAGGCCGAACAGATCACGAAGGAGTTGCTGGAGGCCCAAGGTCTTCCGCCGCTTGCCATCAGCAAAGCGCTTGGGGACTGAAGTTCCGCGTCACACTCCAAGACGATCTGCTCTGCATTGTGCGCGTGCCGCGTCGGGGAGGCTTGGGATCGGGTCTTGTAGTCCAGCATCCGAGATCGGCCGGCCGGCCCCGCCGCCAACCCGAACGCTCTCTACATCGTCCCCTCCTCGCCGCCATGACAGGCGCAGTCGCCGTGGCTGCCAAGAAGCAGCCTGAGTGCCTCCCCGCAAAGCCTTGATCCGCGCAGCCCAGGTGATCGGCCTCCTTGGCCCGGGGGCTTGACCGTCGCCCGCCCGCGCTGTAGGATCCACACGGTCATAATCCCCTTGCCGCAGCCAAGGGTGCTGCGCCACCCCGATGGGGTGGCGCGGGTCTTTGAGGAGGTCCATTGCAGCAGATCCGAGTCGCGTGTTTCATCGACGGGTTCAACGTCTACCACGCGCTTATGGAGCCGGATGCAAGCGGCTCCGCTCCGTATGCCCGCTACAGGTGGATCGACTACAGGAAGCTGGCCGAACGCTACGTTTCTCCAGGAGAGGAGCTGATCGCCGTCTACTACTTCACGGCTTACGCTACCTGGGACGAGGCGAAGGCGTCGCGGCACCGAACGTTGGTGAGCGTACAGAAGGATAGGGGAGTTCACGTCGTCCTCGGCCGGTACCGCCCGGTGACCGAGCAGTGCCGAGCTGTCTGTCGGCAGAAGTACCGGACGTACCGCGAGAAACGTACCGACGTCAACATCGCGATCCAGCTCCTCGACATGGCGTACAGGCACGCATACGACAGGGCGATCCTGATCTCTGGCGATAGCGATCTCGTGCCGGTCGTCAATCATGCCAGACTCGTCCAGCCGGAGGGCAAGATCACGGTGGTTGCCCCTGTTGGCCGCAGCGCGCAGGCACTGTGGAACATGGCGAACTACAGGCGGGACATGAAGAGGGCGGACCTGAACGCGTCCCTTCTCCCCCATCGTGTGGTTCTCGCGGACGGTTCCACTGTGGACCGCCCACGGGAATGGGCGTGATTAGGCCAGAAAGTGCCTGAGGGCTGGAGGAGTACCCCTCGTCGTGACTTCGGTGTCTCTCCATCAACCCTCAGACGTGGATTCCGGGCCCTACCGCTCGCTGATCTCAAAGCGCGGTCCTTGCCCTGCTTCGCTTCTGCGGACCCTTGACGTGAATGATTATCATCCACGGCGTGAATGATCTGCAGGAGAGGGTGTGTTGCTTTGGCGGGGAACGCTGGGACGCACTACGATATGGCGTGAACCACGCGTTCGAGCAGGCCGTGGGATGAGTAACGCTCCGGGGAGGCAGGGATGAGGCTAGGAAAGGTTCTTCTGGTTCTATTCGGGGTTCTGGTGGGGATCGTTGGGGTCAGTCTCGTGACCGGAGGGACGGCGGGGCTGGTGTTCCGATTGGCGCTCACCGACAGCGATGGGTACATCGCAATGCCCCGATCCCGTGACATCCAGCTGCGGAGCAGCGCGCACGCGATCGTCTCGGAGACGGCACGCATCGCCGCGGACTGGCCGCCGATGGTGCGGCGCGACCTGGCCACGATCCGGATCGAGGTCCGGGCGAGCGATCCGGGCCGCGCGCTGTTCGTGGGGGTCGCCGACTGGCGCGATGCCCAGGCCTACCTGGCCGGGGTGGCGCGGGACGAGGTCGTGGACTTCGAGCTCCGCCCGGTGTGGGTCGGGTACCGAAGTGTCCCCGGTGGCCCGCCGCCGGAACCGCCGGGCCGCCGGACGCTGTGGGCGGCCCGCGCGGAAGGCGTGGGGACGCAAACCGTCGTCTGGGACGTGGCGCCGGGCGAGTGGACGCTTGTGCTCATGAACGCCGACGGATCCCAGGGGGTCGAGGCGTGGGCGTCCGTGGGGGTGAAGTTCCCCGCGCTCTTGCCGCTTTCGATCGGGATTCTCGTGGGTGGGGTGGCGCTGCTCGTGCTCGCCGTCGCCCTCATCTACGTCGGGGTGCGCGGGCGTCCCCTTGCCGAGGCGGCGCCGCAGGCCGAACCCGCCGAGGGGTACCCGCTTACCTTTGTGGGCGAGATCACCGAACCCCTGTCGCCCGCCCTGTGGCTCGTGAAGTGGTTCCTCCTGGTCCCGCACTACGTCGTGCTCGCCTTCCTGTGGGTCGGGTTCTGCTTCTCGTGGCTCGTCTCGTTCTTGGCGATCCTGTTCACCGGCCGCTACCCGCGGGCCCTGTTCGGCTACAACGTGGGGGTCCTGCGCTGGACGTGGCGGGTGGGGTTCTACGCGTACCAGGCGCTGGGCACGGATCGATACCCACCGTTTGCCCTGGGGGCGGGCGGGTACCCCGCCGATCTCGACGTGGCATATCCGGAGCGGCTGTCCCGCGGTCTGGTCCTCGTGAAGTGGTGGCTCCTCGCCCTTCCCCACTACGCGGTGGTGAGCCTGTTCCAGGGCGGGGGCGGGCGCTCGGGCGGGGGGCTTGTGCCGCTCCTCACCCTGTTCGCTGGGGTGGCGCTCCTGTTCCGGGGCCGGTACCCGAAGGGTCTCTTCGCGTTCGTGATGGACATGAACCGCTGGGCGTACCGGGTCGCGATCTACGCTGCGTTGATGACGGACCGCTATCCCCCGTTCCGGTTGGGGGAGTAGGGCACGGGAGGCAAAGTTGACAGACGAGAAGAAGAGAACCGAGGAGTTCCGGGTGAGCGGGGAGGAGGTCCTGGCGAAGGTGAAGGAGCTCGTCCACGAAGGGAACGTGCGGCGGATCGCGATCCGCAACGAGAAGGGCGAGACGGTGGTCGAGTTCCCCCTCACCGTGGGCGTGGTCGGAGCGCTGCTCCTCCCGATGTGGGCCGCGATCGGCGCCGCAGCGGCGCTCCTTACCCGCTGCACGATCGTCGTGGAACGGGTGAGCAACGAGCGATGAGCGCGCAGTCGGTGGCGATTGTCGGGGCGGGGATGGACGGGCTCGCCGCTGGGGTCTACGGCCGACTTGCCGGCCTGGACACGACGATCTTCGAGATGCACGACAAGCCCGGCGGGCAGGTCTTGGTGTGGCCACTGATCGGCTGAAGCGGTGCCCCTGTTCCGCGATTGAGCGGAGCGGGGCTGTTCACCCGGGGCGATAGAGGCCATCTGATCGTCATCGCCCCGACCACAACGTTTTGGCGTAGGCGTTCCTCGGGTACTCTGGAACGTGGCCGGGGCCGCTGGCCCAGCCCAAGGAGGCAGAATGGACGCCTGGAAATGGATTCTTCTTGCTCTGGTGGCCGGGCTGGCCGTGGTCTTCGCGTTCCGCGGGCCGGGCCCGGAGCGCGTTCCCGTGATCGCCCCGGCGCGGGAGATCGAGGTCACGTTCTCCCACCGCGGGATCACCCTCGCCGGGACGCTGAGCCTTCCCGCGACCCCTGGGCCGCATTCGGCGGTTGTCCTGATCACGGGAAGCGGTCCTCAGAACCGGGACTCGGAGATCGAAGGGCTCCCTGGGTACGCCCCGTTCCGTTGGATCGCGGAGTACCTCAGTGCGCGAGGGATCGCGGTCCTCCGCTACGATGACCGCGGGGTGGGCGCGTCTGAGGGGGAGTTTGCCTCGGCCGCCCTGACCGACTTCGCCGCCGACGCCGAAGCGGCGTTCGACTTCCTGCGCCGTCATTCGGAGATCGACCCGGACCGGATCGGGCTCCTCGGCCACAGCGAGGGGGGGATCGTGGCAGCGACCGTCGCCGCCCGGCGGCCGGAGGTGGCGTTCGTTGTGTCGTTGGCCGGGATCGCCGTCACGGGCTACGAGACGATCGTTCGCCAGGTGGAGCTGATCGTCCTTGCCGCGGGGATGGGCCGCGAGGCCGCGGCGGAGGCCGCGGCCCAGCAGCGGGAGGTCCTCGACCTCGTCGTGGCCAGGGATTGGGAAACCTTGGAGACGCTCGTCGTGGAGATCAAGCGCGCCCAGATCGCCTCCCTTCCTCCTGAACAGCAGCAGGCCCTCGGCGACCCCGATGCGTTCGCGCACGCCATCGCTGCCCAGGAGCTGGCCGTCCTCCAGAGCGACTGGTACCGGGAGCTCCTCATCCACGACCCCGCGCAGGACTGGGCGCGGATCCGCGTGCCCGTGCTCGCGGTGTTCGGGGGCCTTGACGTCCAGGTCGACGCTGAGCAGAACAAGGCGGTCCTCGGGAACGCCCTCGCCCGCGCGGGGAACCGGGACGTGACCGTGGTCGTCCTCCCCGACGCGAACCACCTGTTCCAGGTGGCAGTCACCGGCGCGCCGGGGGAGTACCCGCTCCTCCCGATGGAGTTCCACCCCCGGCTCCTCCCCTCGGTCGCTGATTGGATCGCGTCCCGGGTCGGGCGGAGAGGCCGCTGACCCAGGCCCGGAGCGGGACAGGCGAAGGCTCACCTCGCGGGCTCGGGCCGCCGGCAGGGGTCGACGAGCTCGGCGTCCTCCTCGCGGTCGAGGAACTCGATCGGCAGCACCGCCACCTCGCCCGTGTCGGTGTTGAGGAAGTGCCCGTTGTACTCACGGGACGAGTCCTCCAACGCGGGCCGGAGCGCATCCCAGTCCTCCTGCAGCTTGCGGGCTGTGCCATCTCTCGTCCGGTCGGCATGGGGCCTGCGCGCAGGGTCGGCGGGAGCTGACCTCCGCAAAGGGGTGGCGGACTGGGGGGCCTGCCCTCGCACGACGCCTACAAGCGAGAGCTCCGTGGGGAGCACGGACGCAAGCGCACCTTCTGGGCGAAGTACGGCGGGTGAGCCCCCGCTGTCGCGCCCGTGCCCGGTCGGGTACGATCCCCTCCAAGGAGGGATGCCATGCAGACCTATGTTCTTCTGAGTCGGCTTACGGACGAAGGGGCGAAGACGATCAAGGAGAAGCCGGAGCGGATCCTCGAGGTGAACCGGGAAATCGAGGCCCTTGGGGCGAAGGTCATCCACCAGTACGCCACGCTCGGGCGTTACGATTTCGTGACGATCATCGAGGCCACCGGCGCGATGGCGGTCGCTCGCGTCGCGGTGGAGCTGGGCGCGCGGGGCACGGTGAAGATCGAGACCTTGTCCGCCCTTCCCGTGGACGATTTCGTGGCCCGGCTCCAGCAGAAGTAGTGCGCGTTCCCGGGGAGGACTCCGCGTGATGGGGTGGCCGCTGGTCTGGCTCATCGTCGCTTCCCTGACCGGAGGGGCGGTCTGCGGGGCGGGTCAGGAGGCCGTCACCCTGCACTGGGCGTGGGAGGTCCAGGGAGCGGGATCGTGCGTTTCGTCGGGCGGGACGCTCCTCCGGTGCCCGGTGCGGGAGGGAGCGCCGGCTTCGATGCTCCTCTCCGTGATGGTGTCGCCACCGCGGGCGGTCCACGTGACCTCGGTGTCCGTCCCCGATGGTTGGCCCACGCTTCCCGCCACCACGGGGTGGGGAACGGTGCGGGCCGTGTACACCTTTGCTCCGCCCCCGGGGGGCGCGGGGAGCGAGGTCGAGATCACCTTCCAGGCGTGGGCCGCTGGGATACCCCCTCTCCAGTTGCGGCTCGTCCTCAACGTCCTTCCCGCGAATCCCTCCTGTTCGGTTGACCCTGGTCTTGCGCTCGGCGGGGACCCGGGGCTCCCCTGGAGCGCGGATCGGCCCATCGGGTGGGACGACTTCTGGGCCCCCCCGCCCTCCGACCGGGACCCCGGGGCCGCGGCGGCGATCGCGACCGTGCTCGCCTACGACCTCACTGCGGTCGCGGCCCGCGACCCGGGGACCGGCCGCTGGCAGGCCCGCATCGCTTCGCTGACGGTTACGAACGAGATGGAACGGGACCGCTCGTGGGCCCTCCCCGAGCGGAGGACGGCCGCCGCCCTCGCCCACGAGCAGGGGCACTTCGACCTCGCCGAGGTGTACCGGCGGATCCTCGAACGTGAACTGCAGGGACTCTCGGGAGATGGCTGGACCGCCGCCGAGGCGGAGCAGGCCCTCCGTACTCGAGCTCGCGAGGCCTTCCAGCGGGTCACCGCCCGCCAGTCCGAGGTCCAGGCGCGCTACGACCGCGAGACGGACCACGGCCGCGACGCGGCGCGGCAAGCGGATTGGGAGGGACGGATCGCGGCGTGGCTCCGCAACCCGGACCTCGCACCTCAGCCCTAGGCTAGCCGCCGGAGGCCTTGGTCAGGGCGTCCTCGATGCACCATCCGGTGTAGCCGGCGTCGAACTCCACCCGCCACCACACGTAGCCGTCGGCTTTGTCCGGCCCCCCGACGACCTTCCCTTCGACACCCGCTGGGGCGACATCGCGGTAGTTCACGTGGGTCACCTTGCTCGCCGTCGTCCCCGGCCCGGTGCGGACGTTGACCGCCGTCGTGACCCGTACCCTGTCCCCCAGCTGGAATGCCGTGGAGACGACCGCGGGCAGTCCGACGATGAGCGGAGCGGGGTCCGCTGGGAGTTGGGCCAGCGTCGTGTTCGCGTCCCTGCCCACGATGAACTGGACCGTATACGTGCCGGGGGCGGTCACGATGTGCTCCCAGGTCACGGTCCGCGACTTCCCCGGGTCGACGGTCACCGTCTGGGAGGGGGGGCCCACCTGGACGTTCCGACTGTCCCGCACCACGGCCCGGACGAGAAACGTCCCCGTGCGGTTGCCGGTGTTGGTGAACGTGACGCTGAGGGCGACGGGCTTCCCTGCCTCGACCCGCACCGGGGAACCCGGATCGCTGGGGCTGTAGGAGTCGATCTTCGCTGTCACCCTGCTGCACCCGGCCACCGCAGCGAGGATGAGCAGGCCCATCGCCACTGGAACCAGGATCCTCATGGTCGTTCTCTTGTACTGACCCACGGTACCCTCCCCAAACTTCTCCAGTGTGATCTGCATCACACGGTAAGCGGGGCTTCCCCTCCCTCAAGGCCACGGGTTCCGCGGCGAGGTTCCCCGTGTCCGCGCGTGGCGGGGGGGGCCTCTCCCGGCTAAGATCGTGGGTACGGCCTGCGAAAGGTCGAGAACCGCCTTCTCACCCATGGACAAGCTCATCATCCGCGGCGCCCGGGAACACAACCTGAAGGGGATCGACGTCGAGATCCCCCGGGACCAGCTCGTCGTCATCACCGGGATCTCTGGGTCGGGCAAATCCTCGCTCGCGTTCGACACGATCTACGCTGAAGGCCAACGCCGCTACGTGGAGTCTCTGTCCGCCTATGCCCGCCAGTTCCTCGGGCTCATGCAGAAGCCGAACGTGGACTTCATCGAGGGGCTCTCCCCGGCGATCTCGATCGACCAGAAGTCCCGTTCCCACAACCCCCGCTCGACCGTGGGCACGGTGACTGAGATCCATGACTACTTGCGGCTCCTGTTCGCCCGGGTCGGGCACCCTCATTGCCCGCAGTGCGGCCAGCCGATCGAACGCCAGACCGCCCAGCAGATCACGGACCAGGTGATGGCCCTCCCCGAGGGAACCGCGGTCCAGATCATGGCCCCCGTGATCCGGGGCCGGAAGGGGGAGTACAAGAACCTGTTCGACGACCTCAAGCGGGAGGGGTTCGTCCGGGTGCGGGTGGATGGCGTCCTGCGCACCCTCTACGAGGCGATCGAGCTCGACCGCAACAAGCGCCACGACGTGGAGATCGTCCTCGACCGGATCAAGGTCTCGGACAAGAAGCGGAGCCGGATCGGCGACTCGATCGAGACCGCCCTCCGTTACGGACAGGGGCTGGTGATCGTGGAGGTGGTCGGGCAAGGGGAGCGCCTCTATTCGGAGCACTTCGCCTGCGCGGCCTGCGGGGTGAGCCTGCCCGAGATCGAGCCGCGCCTGTTCTCGTTCAACTCACCGTTCGGGGCGTGTCCAGCCTGCGATGGGCTCGGGGTACGGATGGTGGTGGACCCCGACCTCATCGTGGATCCCCGCCGCTCGCTCCGGGAAGGGGGGCTCCTCCCCTGGGCGACGACGAAGTCCCGCTGGATCGCGGCGATCCTCGATGGGGTATGCCGCGCGTACCGCATCGACCCCGATCGTCCGCTGGGGGAGCTCCCGCGTCGCCAACTGGAGATCCTCCTCTATGGCACGGATGGAGAACCGGTGGAGTTCACCTACACTACCACCTACCGGCGGACGCGGGTCTACCGTCGCCCGTTCGAGGGGTTGATCCCCGTCCTCGAGCGCAGCTACCGGGAGACAACGTCCGAGGAGGCGCGGGGAGATATTGAGCAGTACCTGTCCGCGCTCCCCTGCGAGGCGTGCGGGGGGGCGCGGCTGCGGCCGGAGGCGCTCGCGGTGACGGTGGGGGGAAAGAACATCTGGGACGTGACCCGCCTCACTGTGCGCGGGGCGCTGTCGTTCTTCACGACACTTGCGCTCACGGAGCGGGAGGAGCTGATCGCCCGTCAGATCCTCAAGGAGATCCGCTCTAGGCTCCAGTTCATGGCCGACGTGGGGCTCGACTACCTCACCCTCGACCGCTCGGCGGGGACGCTGGCCGGCGGCGAGGCCCAGCGGATCCGGCTTGCGACCCAGATCGGGTCCCAGCTCACCGGCGTCCTGTACGTGCTCGACGAGCCCTCGGTCGGTCTCCACGCCCGGGACAACCTGCGCCTGCTGGCGACGCTGAAGCGGCTCCGGGACCTCGGCAACACGGTCCTCGTCGTGGAGCACGACGAGGAGACGATGCGCGAGGCGGACTACCTCGTCGACCTCGGGCCGGGGGCGGGGATCCACGGGGGGTACGTCGTGGCCACGGGCACGCCGGACGAGGTGGCGGCCCAGCCGCGCTCCCTCACCGGCCAGTACCTGGCCGGGACGCGGCGGATCCCTGTTCCCGCGCTGCGGCGCAGGGCCGATGGCCGGTGGCTCGTCGTGCGCGGGGCCCGCGAGCACAACCTGAAGGGGATCGACGTCCGGTTCCCGGTGGGGCTGTTCGTGTGCATCACCGGCGTCTCCGGGTCGGGCAAGTCCACCCTCGCCGAGGAGGTCCTCTACCGGGGGTTGGCGTGGCGGCTGGGGTACCTGGCCGGCAAGCCGGGGGCGCACGACGACATCGAGGGGGTCCAGCACTTCGACAAGGCGATCGAGATCGACCAGTCCCCGATCGGGCGGACCCCGCGCTCGAACCCGGCCACGTACACGAAGGCGTTCGACCCGATCCGGGAGGTGTTCGCCGCCACCCCCGAGGCGCGGATGCGCGGCTACGCGCCGGGACGGTTCTCGTTCAACGTCCGCGGGGGTCGGTGCGAGGCGTGTCAGGGCCAGGGCAAGGTGAAGATCGAGATGCACTTCCTCCCCGACGTGTACGTGCCCTGTGAGGTGTGCCGCGGCACCCGCTACAACAAGGAGACCCTCGCCATCCGCTACAAGGGGCGCACGATCGCCGAGGTCCTGGAGATGACGGTCGAGGAGGCCCTGGGGTTCTTCTCCCCGATCCCCCCGATCCGGGACAAGCTGCAGACCCTGTACGACGTGGGCCTGGGGTACATCAAGCTGGGGCAGCCCGCGACCGAGCTCTCCGGCGGGGAGGCGCAGCGGGTGAAACTGGCCCGGGAACTGGCCCGCCGGGCCACGGGACGCACCCTGTACGTCCTCGACGAGCCGACGACCGGCCTCCACCCCGAGGACGTGCGCAAGCTCCTCTCCGTCCTCCACCGCCTCGTCGATGCCGGGAACACGGTCGTCGTGATCGAGCACAATCTCGACGTGATCAAAACCGCGGATTGGATCATCGATCTCGGGCCGGAGGGGGGAGAGGAGGGCGGCCGGGTGATCGCCGAAGGGCCGCCCGAGGAGGTGGCGGGAGCCGCTGGGTCGCACACGGCCCGGTTCCTGCGCAAGGTTCTCGCCCTGCAGGGGGTGGCATGAGCGGGGTTTGGATCGCGCTGGGGCTCCTCGCGTTGGCCGTGGTTTCCCTCGCTTGGGCCCTCCTCCGCCGGAGGGCGGGGCAGGACGCGGCCCAGGACCTGTCCCTCCTCACGGAGGCGACGCGGGCCCTGTCCGAGCAGATCGGGCAACTCTCCCACCTCATGGCAACCCAGATGGGGACGCTATCTTCACAGGTTGGGGAGCAGCTCGCAACCACGGCCCAGCTCCTCCAGAGACAGGAAGGGGCCCTTGGGGAGCGACTGAACATCGTGCAAGGGGTGGTGGCCGACGTCCGAGAGCGGCTGGGCGGGCTCACCGAGACCGGCCGCCGGCTGACCGAGCTCGCCCAGGATCTCGCCTCCCTGCAGGAGATCCTCCGCGCCCCGAAGAGCCGCGGCCTCGTTGGAGAATGGCTTCTCGGGGACCTCCTCTCCGACGTGCTCCCCCGGGATCGGTTCCGGGAGCAGTACCGGTTCTCTTCCGGGGAGACGGTGGACGCGGCGATCTTCCTCGAGGGGACCATCGTCCCCGTGGACGCCAAGTTCCCCCTATCCGGGTTCGAGCGGATCCTGTCCGCGGCCACGGACGAGGAACGGAAGAAGCACAAGCGGTCCCTCGTGCGGGACGCCCAGAAACACGTGGACGGGATCAGCCAGAAGTACATCCGGCCCGAGGAGGGAACGGCCGATTTCGCCCTGATGTACATCCCCGCGGAGGGGGTGTACCACGAGCTCCTCACCCCAGAGGGGGACCTCGACTTCCTCGCCTATGCGATGGGGAAGCGGGTCGTTCCCTGCTCCCCGAACTCGTTCTACTCCTATCTGCGGTCCGTGGCGATGGGGCTGCGGGGGCTGGCCTTGGCGCGGAACGTGCAGAAGGTATTCGGTGAGCTGCGCGCGGTGGAGGACCTCCTGGGGGAGGTGGAGCGGGAGGTGGGAACGCTCGGGAGCCACCTCCGCAACGCCCGGGGCAAGCACGAGGAGATCGAACGACTCGTTGGCGACGCACAGCGGCGGCTGAGCCGTCTGGCCCAGGATAAGGAGGACAAGTGAACGGAGTGTACGGACGCTATCTGGAGGTCGATCTGGGGGCGGAGCGGGTCGCAGAGCGGGAGATCCCGTCCCGATGGTACGAGCTCCACCTCGGGGGGAGGGGGATCGCGGCGCGGTTGCTCCTCGATCTCGTTCCCCCAGGTACCGACGCCTTCTCGCCGGACAATGCCCTCGTCTGGGCCACGGGCCCTCTGCAGGGGACGGGGCTCGCGGGGGCGGGCCGGCACGTGGTGATGGCCGTGTCCCCCAAGACGCGTTCCATCGCGGATTCCTATGTGGGGGGGTACCTCGGCCACGAGCTCGGGCGGTCTGGGTACGATGGGATCATCGTCCGCGGACAGGCCAACGAACCGGTGTACCTCCTTCTGGTCGGGGGCCACGCCGAGCTCCGGGAGGCGGGCGATCTGTGGGGGAAGATGACCGGGGAGGTGGACGCGATCCTGAAGGAGCGCCACCCTGGGGTGCGCGTGGCGGCGATCGGCCCGGCCGGGGAGAAGCTCGTGTCCCAAGCGTGCATCATCCACGACGTCAATCGGGCCGCGGGACGGCCGGGGCTGGGGGCGGTGATGGGCGCGAAGCGCTTGAAAGCAGTCGCCGTCAAGGGCGATCAGGAGAAGCCGCTCGCCGACCCGGACGGGTTCGCCCGGGGCCGAGCTGCGTTCGCCCGCGAGCTCATGGACGAGGGGACGAGGCGGTTCGGCGAGTACGGCACGGCCCGTGGGCTGACGTGGCTCTCCGAGATGGGGATCCTCCCCACGAAGAACTTCCAGGAGGGCGTGTTCGATCGCGCTTCCGAGATCGGCGGGGAGAGGATGGCCCAGACGATCCTCGTCGGACGGGACACCTGCGCCGGATGCCCGGTGCGCTGCAAGCGCGTCGTGGAGACCTCGTTCGCCGGCCGGCCGGTCGACCCGGTGTACGGCGGCCCGGAGTACGAAACCCTGGCTGCCCTCGGGTCCCTCTGCCTGTGCCCCGATCTCCGGGCGGTGGCGCTCGCAAACCAGCTCTGCAACGCGTACGGCATGGATACGATCTCGGTCGGGGTCGCCATCGCTGCCCTCATGGAGGCCTCCGAGAAGGGGCTCGTCGCGGAGCGCATTCCGTGGGGGGACGGCGGGGAGATCGTGAGCTGGGTAGAGCGGATCGCCCGCCGGGAGGGGCTCGGGGACGAGGTCGCCGCGGGCCTCGCTCGGTGGGCGGAGAAGGTGGGGGCCAAGTTCGCGATGACGGTGAAAGGGGTCGAGGTACCGATGCACGAGCCGCGGGGCAAGGTGGCCCTCGGTCTCTCCTACGCCTTGAGCCCGCGCGGGGCAAACCACATGGAAGGGATGCACGACACGATGCTCGATTTAGATTCCCCAACCCCAGAGCTGAGGATCACACAGCGGATGGACCGCTTCGCCCTCTGGGGAAAGGCGAAGGCGGTGGTGACCTACGAGAACCTGCGCTCGTTCGTGAACTCCCTCGTCCTGTGCTCGTTTGTGACGCGGGAGGTCGGAGCGAAGTACAACTTCCCCCTCATCCGGGAGCTCGTCGGCCACGCGACGGGGGTTGAGCTGGGGCCGAAGGAGATGCTGGCCATTGGGGAGCGGAACTTCGCCCTGCTGCGGCTGTACGCGTCCCGCGCCGGGATCGGGCAGGACGCGGACCGACTCCCGTCGCGGTTCCACCAGCCGCTGCCGCGTGGGGCATCGGCGGACCGGCCGATCCCGCCCGACGCTTTCCAGGCGGAGGCCGAAGCCTACCGGCGGGCGCGTGGCTGGGGACAGGGAGGGGTCCTCCCCGAGCGGCTGCGCGACCTCGGGCTAGAGGACCTGATCTAGGGGTGCCTCGGGTTCTGGCGGTTGGCGACGAGGTGAGCCCGGCCCTCGAGCGGGGCCCCCCGGGGGAGGGGTTTGGGAAGGTGAACCTGATCGTCTCGTGCGGGGATCTCCCCTACGACTACCTGGGGTACCTCGTGGACGCGTTCGATGTCCCCCTCCTCTACGTCCACGGAAACCACGATCGGCCCCTGGAGGGAGAGAGGGAGACCATCGCCGCCCCGCAGGGGGGGATAAGCGTGGAGGACCGCGTCATCGAGGTGGGAGGGCTCCTCATCGCCGGGCTCGGGGGGAGCCCCCGCTACGCCCCAGGCGGGGGGCACCAGTACACGGAGGCCCAGATGCGTCGCCGGGTACGGAAGCTGACCCGAAAGCTTTGGCGAGCCCGGCGCCATGGGCGGGGGCTCGACATCCTCCTCACCCATGCACCCCCGCGGGGGATCCACGACCACACCGATCCCGCCCACCAGGGGTTCGCGGCGTTCCTGCCGTTTCTCGTGCGTTACAAGCCCCGGTTCCTCATCCACGGCCATTCCCCTCCCCGGCCCGGCCTGTCGCCCCGGACGCGGTTTGAGGCGACCGAGGTCATCCACGTGCGGGGCCACGCCGTGCTCGAGGTGCCCCATGCCTGACCCCAAGGCCCCGTGGTGGCGCCTCGTGCAAGGGATCCTCTCCCACGCCCGCCGCGAGCCGGCCCTCCTTCTCCCGTTCGATTGGGTCAAGCGGCAAGTGGGGATCAAGGCCTGGCGCTACCCGGGCCTTCAGGAGGTGGAGATCGGCAAGATCGTGGGGAGCGTGAACCGCTACCAGGACTTCGATCGCGCGTTCCTCCCCCGGCAGGGGCGGTCCCCCCGCCTGCGCCAAATCGAGGAGGCGTGGGAGCGAGGGGAGCTCCTCCCTCCAGTCAGGCTGTACAAGATCGGGGACGCGTACTTTGTCGAGGACGGGCACCATCGCGTGGCCGCTGCCCGGCGTGCCGGGGCGCGCTCGATCGAGGCCGAGGTCGTGGAGTTCGTGCCCACGGTGCCCGTGTCCGCCACCGACACCCCCCGGGACATCCTCATCAAGGCCGAGTACGCCGCGTTCCTCGCCCAGACGAAGCTCGACTGCCTCCGGCCGGAGCAGGAGATCCTGTTCAGTGAACTCGGCAAGTACAAGATCCTTCTCGAACACATCAGTGTGCACCGCTACTTCCTGGGGATCGAGCAAGGGCGGGAGGTCCTCTACGAGGAGGCGGTCGCGTCGTGGTACGACCGGGTGTACCGACCACTGGTGGAGGTGTTTCGCCGCACAGAGGCCCTCGCTCACTTCCCCGGACGGACGGAGGCCGACCTCTACGTGTGGGTGTCCGAGCACCTCCACTACCTGCGGGAGGCCTACGGCCCGGAAGTCGACCTCGCGGGCGCGGTGGAGGACTACGTGCACCGGTTTGGGATCCCCGACGACCGGAGGAAGGCCGAAGGCAAGCGGAACTCGCCCGGGCTGTGATCCGCGTCACACACCAGGTTCCGATTCCCCGCGGACCCCTTCCCTCCGCGTCCGCGGTGCGGCGGGATACAGAGAAGCGGCAAGAGATGAAGGAGGTCCTGCCGATGAGACGACTGGGGATCGCGCTGGTGTGTGCCGCTGCGGTAGCCGTGCCCTCCGTGGCCCAACTGAGCGGGAGCTGGGAGGCCAGTCTCCTCATCCTTCCTTCCCCGCCCGGGGTAGCTCTGGAGACCTGCGTTCTCACCCTGGCCTACCAAGTGGCTGCGGGATGGGAGATCACGAGCACATCAACGTTCGGAACCCTCGGCCTCACGGGCCAAGCGTTCGGAGTGAACGGCGAATTTGGTCCTCTGTCGCTTACGGGAGGCATCGACTTCAACCCTCAAGACATAAGCGCGGTGACGGTGGGCTACCCCTCGATTTGCACGCCGCAGACGGAGTCCGTGACCCTCACCGCTCCCGCCTACAAGTCGGCTTGGTTCAAGACCGAGTTGAACCTGTTTGGTGTAGGGGTGGCCTTCAAACTCAACCATTGGGCCTACCCCTACACCCTGGATCCCACGGATCCCGATGACGTCGAGGATTACAGCTGGCCCTGCTGCCCCCCGCAGACGCAGAGTTACACCCTTCTCGCCCTCATCATAACCGCCCCGCCGGCGACCCTGACGGCGCGCTTCTCTGACTGCTGCATGGGGCTCGCGTTCACGGACGTGACCTTGACCCTGTCAGGGGCATCGCTGTGCTGCGGGATAACCCATGACATCGAGGTCTACTTCACCAAAGCTGGATTTGGCTACCTGTTGTTCACGATCGATCTTCCCCTCTGTTGCGGGATTTCCATCGAAGCATCGATCATGTACACCGTGGCCCAGAAGACGCTCTCCGTGAAGCCCAAGTGGAACGGCCTGGGTCAAGCTTGCTTCGAGGTCTACGGCAACGTGCTGTGGGACGACGTGATGATGACCATCACCGGGCTTGCGATCTACGGATACAAACTGCGCTGCGACTTCAGCTCATGCGCCTACGTTGAGTTGTTGACGGCCCTCGATGTGGCCAAGATCGAGGAGATCCTCGACGACGAAGATCTCTTCCAGGACAAGGAATTCGAGTACGTGAAGCTTGGCTTCTGTGGGCCTGGGTGCTGCGGCGGTCTGTACACGCTCGCTCTGGCAGTGTACTTCCAGCCCTCAGGGACCTTGTTCGGGTTCACGCGGATCAGCGCGAACCTTGGGGTGCCCCTCCTTGCCAACTTCAAGCTGACCCTCTCCTTCGGCGTCACCGCCACAGGAGGGCCCACCACGCTTTCCGTCGGTTGGGTCCTCACCTTCTGAGCGTAAGGTTCCTGTTCGAGCGGGCCCCGGGTCTCCGGGGCCCGCTCTTTTCCGCGGGAGAGGGGAGGTGTACAATTATGTTAACTTAGGTAGAAGACCACTCCCTCAGAACAGGGGGGCGTCGTGCGGCGGACGGTCGCAGCAGTCCTCGTCCTGGCCTTCGTTCCGAGCGGGTGGGCCCGGCTCGCGATCTCGGGAGCCCTGGGGTCGACCCTTCAGCTCCTCCCCGTGTTGGAGCTTCAGGGGACCGACCTCACCCTCGCCGCCACCGTCGCCGGCCTCACGGTGGAGAGCGAGTCCACGTTCTATTACGATGGCCTGCGTTACCAGAGCTTCTACCTCGCGGGGAGGCACGGCACGTGCGATCTGTGGGGGAAGGCTTACTTCCACTCCCAGGAGGTCCGCTACCGACGGGCATGGGCCCACCTGGAGACGGCGATCAGCGCTGGAATCCTCCGCATCAGTGCCCACCACTGGAGCGCAGCGGCGGAGTACACCTCCTCCGACAAGGACAAGTTCGGGCCCTGGCCGTGCGTGAACGCGATCTTGTGGAGCGAGGCATGGCGGAACATCGGCCGCACGCTCTATATCGAGGGACCGGTCGTCGGATACGACTGGTCAGGTCCCCTCAAGCTGTACCTCGGGCACCCTCCCCCGAATCCAGAACGTTTTGAGGTCTACATCTCCGCCTCAAACGTCCTCAAGTTCGAGGATGCCTTCGGCCCCCAGTTCTGGCAGAGCCTCGTTGGGAAGATCATCTGCGTGCGGGGGACGATCAAGGACGTTCGCTACACGGCCCCTCCCGCCCATTCCGTCCCCCAGGTCGCTGTTTCCAGCTCCTCCGATCTTGTGGTGGGTTCCTGTTGCGGGCTGCGGCCGGACATGACCTGTCCCGGCCCCGTCATCCCCTGGTACCGAGCCGCTGAACATGTCGGGGAGACCGTGTCCGTCCAGGGACCGGTGGTCAGTGTGACCTCGCCCGCCGGCTACCGCCGCCTCCGCCTCGGGGGAGGGGCGACGGTTCCCAACCGACTGGAGGTGTACATCCCCGAGGAACACGTCCCTCTCTTCCAAGCCCGGTTTGGCGACGCCTTTCCCGGGAACACGAGCAACAAGACCGTGTGCGTGCGCGGCCTTGTGGGGACGGGGCCGCCAGCACCGGATGGGGTGGCACGGATCGTGCTCACCGATCCCGACGATCTCCGGATCGAGCCCTGCTGTGAGGCAGCATTGCATACGGGAAGCCTCTTCATCGGACGCGTCCGGCTCGCGGGGAGTCCGTGGACGTTCACCGTGGACCTCTCCGATTGCGGAACCGGCCTCGGCTTTCTCCAAGCCACAGCCGCACTCAAGGGCTATCCTCTCTGCTGCGGACTTCGGCTCGATCTCGCGCTCGCCTTCTCCCAGTGCCGTGCGCTGGACGCGCTCGAGTTCACAGTTGGCGGGCTTTCCTTGGGTTGTTGCCCCCTCACCGCCGAGGTCGGGATCGCGGTTGCGCGCGACGCCAAGGTCGTGACATTCACGCCCCGCTGGCCAAGGACCTCTGGGTGCATCACCGTGTACGGAGATCTGGTTTGGAGGGGGTCGAGCTTTGCCGGGATCTCCATCTACGGGTGGGGGGTCTCCTGCTCGGTCAAGGGGCTGAAACTACGGCTCGTCACCGCGCTCGACCCCGATGCTGTCGAGGACGTGACCGATGTCACGTTCTACGCTCACGAGTTCGAGTACCTCGGCCTCGCGTACACGGGGGCAGGGTGCGGCGGAGAGGCCGTTGCGTCGAGCGTGGAGTTCTGGTTCGGAGCGAAGGGGTCCCTGTTCGGGCTCCAGCGCGTGCGGGTGAAGCTCACGGTTTCCCTCGGGGGACGGATCGAGTTCAAAGCGGATGGGCAGTGGAATTACGCCAAGGTGGCCCCCGTGGATTGGCTCAACGTGGGGCTGAAACTCTCGTTCTGAAGGGGAGCTAGGGGAGGTGCTCGGGAGGGCGGAGCCCCTCCTCGGGCTCCGCGGCGAGCCAGCGGCAGAACGCATCGAGGCGCTCCGCTGCGGCATCGAGGAGCCGGTTGCCCTTGGCGGCGGTGGCAGGGGAGGGATCCCCCGTCGCGCCGTTCTCGGAGAAATCACGGGTGTCGAACCCGACTTCGATCCCGTGGAGGCGCTTCCCCCACTCGGGGGCCGCGCCGGCCGCCGCCTCCCCGTAGCGGGCCTCGTCCACGAGCTCGGGGGCGAACGCGAGGACGGCCGACGTCTCCATCTCCCCCGCGTGGGACCCCCCCGTCTCGATCGTCTCGGCGATGACTTCCGGGATCGCCCTCCACCACGAGAAGACGTAGGCGAAGATCCCTTCCCGCCGCAGGCTCCGCGCCGCCTCGTCGAGGGCGGGGGCGTTCCCTCCATGTCCGTTCACGAACACGAGCCGCCGTACCCCATGGCTTGCCAGCGACCGGGCGATCCCCACGATGTAGTCCCGGAGGATCGCGGGTTCGACCCACAGCGTTCCCCAGAACTGGCGGTGATGCTCGGATACCCCCACGGGCACCGTGGGGAGGACGACCCATCCTCCGTGGGTGCTCGCGCGCCGCGCCACCTCGGCGGCGGTAAGGTGGTCCGTCCCCAGCGGGAGGTGGGGACCATGCTGTTCGGTCGACCCCACCGGCAGGAGGGCGACCCCTCCCCTGCCCAGTGCCTCCCGCGCTTCCACCCAACTCATCCGAGAGAGTTCCATCTCCCCTCCTTCGAAGGTCCACATCGGTTGCTTAGGGTCGGAATCATCGCTATTCTTCCCCAAGTCTAAGGAGGTACGATGCGAAGGGCAATCGCGATCTTGGTTATCGGGGTGGCGTTCGCGGCCGGCGTCGCGGCCGAGCGGGGGCCGATCGCCATCCTCTCTGACGCCGATTTCACGGCCGACAACGGGGTGATCGGGGGGGCGGGCACACCCGGCGACCCGTACCTCATCGCGGGATGGGAGATCCGCGTTCCGTCGGGGAGCCTCTACGGGATCCGCATCGAGAACACCACGGTCCCGTTCGTGGTCCGGGGATGCGTCGTGAGCGGGGCGCTGGACTCCCGCGGGGCGGCGATCTACCTCGCCGATACGAGGGGGGGAACGGTTGAGGACTGCACGGTGGTGGACAGCATCAATGGGCTGCGCATCGAAACGTCGACGGACATCACCGTTCGCGACAACTACCTTGGGGTGCGAGGGGTCGGATTCCAGGTGTTGGGATTGGAGGAAGAGCACTTCCGGCACGCGGTCGAGCCGACGACGACGGTGAACGGGCAGGAGGTCCTGTACTACTACGGCCTGTCGGGGCAAACGCTGGAGGGGATCTCGGGAGGAAACATCACCCTCGCTGGGTGCCGCGATGTGGCCCTCCGCGGAGCCAAGATCGACCAGGCCGATGGAATCAACGTCCTGTTCTCTCAAGGGATCGTCATTGAGGGTGCGGTGCTCTCTCGGGCACGTGGGAATGGGATCCTCATCCTGTCCTCGCCGAGAACGGTCGTGAAGGACTGCCAGGGAATCGCGAACAGCGCCGCGGCTGGGATCTCGATCTTGCTCTCCGATCATGTGCAAGTGGAGAACTCCTGGCTTCTGGCTAACCAGGTGGGGATCGTGGTGAATGCATCCGATGCGGTCGCCTTGATCGGCAACACGTTCGGGGCGAACCCGATCGGCGTCCTCGTCACCGGCGGAGCGCGGGAGACGGTGATCCAACAGGGTCTGTTCTACCAGAACACCCACGGCGTGGAGATCGAGACATCGTACGGGGCCGTGGTGGAGATGTGCGCGTTCACTGAATCCGACGTCGCGGTGTTCATCGAGGGTGGGGCGCTCTACCCCCGCGTGGCGTACTCGACGATGGCCCAAGTGGGGTATGGGATTTCGACCCTCGCCTCGTACGGGGTGTACGAGCGGAACCTCATCGCGCGCGCGAACATCGGGATCATCTTCGAGGAGGCTTACTCCCAGGCCACCCCGACGGGGAACGTCGTCCGCCACAACGTCCTCTACCGCTGCACGGATGGGCTGTACCTGGGCACGGAGACCACGGGGACCTCTCTCTACGAGAACCTTGTGTGGAACTGCAGTAGAACGGCACGGGACCTCGGCGCAAACGAGTGGGCCCCCCACGGGCGGGGCAACTGGTACTCCAACTATGCGGGGGCCGACGCGGACGGGGACGGCATCGGTGATCTACCTGTCCTGTTCGGGGGTGGGGGCAAAGACCCGGCCCCGATCATGGATCGTTCGTTCTACCCAGGCATTCCCGGTGTGGTGGGGACGATGCACGAACGGCTCTTGACCCTGGAGGATGCGGCCGGAGAGCGGGTCGAGCTCCTGGCTCGGGTCGCAGATCTGCCCTATACGCGGTTCATCGGATTCCAAGGGCTCCCCATCGAGATGGCGAGGGAACTTGCGATCCTGTTCGTGTTCCAGACCCCAACCGTGAGCCAGTTCCACATGAAGAACGTGTTCCTCCCGCTGGACATCGTGTTCTTCGGTGCCGACGGGGCGTTCCTGGGCCGGACCACGATGGAGGCGGACGTGCAGGACCTTTATGGGGCAGCCGATCCGTTCGTGATGGCGCTCGAGGTCCCGGGGGGGAAGCTGACCGAACTGGGGTTGGGACGGGAGATCAGGCTGGTCTACGGTCCGTGATCCGGGCCGTGTTCTTCGACCTCGATGGGACCCTCGTCCGCTATCAGGGGGCCGCCTTCGAGTCGAGCTGGGGGGCCCTCGGGGCCGCCGCCGGGGTGGGGGCGCAGTGGGACGAGCTCCTCGCCCGGTACCGTGGCCGGTTGGAGGAGTACCCGGACTGGGTCAGGGAGAACGCGGCCCTCCTTCGGGGGCTCCCCCTCGCGCCGGTGGAAGCGGCCCTGTTCCCGCCTCCCTACGCTCCGGGCTCCCGCGAGGCGATCGCCGAGCTCAGGCGGGCCGGGTATCTCTTGGGGATCGTCTCGTCCGGGGTCCAGCTCGTCGCCGACAGGGTGCGGGAGGAACTTGGGCTCGCGTTCGCGGTGGCGAACGAGCTCCTCATCGCGGGTGGCCGCTTCACCGGGGAGGCGGTGGTGCGGGTGGGCCTCGCGGACAAGCGCGCCGTCGTGGAGCGGGAGGCCCGCCGGTGGGGCCTCGCCTTGGGGGAGGTCGCGTTCGTGGGGGATCACCTCAACGACATCCCTGTGTTCGAGGCCGTGGGGTACGCGATCGCCTACGCTCCGAAGGAGCCACAGGTCGCGGCCGCAGCCCACGCGGTCGTCCACCACTTTCGCCTGATCCCCGAGCTGGTGAGGGCCGCGAGTTGACGGGTCCCGCGGCGATGGCCACAATGATGGGGAGCTCATGGACCGGGAACGAGGGAAGGAGGAGTTCGCCCAGCGGTGGCGGCAGCTTCTCGGAGGAGTCCAGGATCGGCTGCTCCGTGCTTGCCTTCCCGTGTCCCCGGACAGGGTCCGTCGGGAGCGGGGGACGCTTCTCATTGAGATCGACTCGCCGTTCAAGAAGGACTACGTCCAGCGCAAGATGGCGAAGCTCGCCGAGGCAGCACGGGCCGCGTTCGGGGAGGTGGAGGTCCGCCTCACCGACCCTGGCGAGCAGCGCGAGCTTCCGTTCACAGAACAGGCGGAGCGCCCCGTCCACGTGGAGCGAGGCATCCCCTCCGCCCCTCCGGCGGGCGAGCCGCTGACCCCAGCCCGGATCCTCGTCCTCGGGATCGGGGGCGGGGGGATCAACGCCCTCGATCGGATGCGCGCGGCCCGCTTGACCGGGGTCCGGCTGGCGGCCATCGATACAGATGGGCAGGTCCTGTCCTCGTTCCAGGGGGGGACGAGCCTCCTCCTGGGGAGCCGGGTGACCCATGGCCGGAGCACGGGGGGCGATCCGGAGAAGGCCCGGCGGGCGGCGGAGGAAGCGGTGGAGCAGATCGAGGATCTCGTCTCGGATGCCCACCTCGTGTTCCTCACCTGCGGGCTCGGCAAGGGCACCGGAGGGGGCATCGCGCCGGTGGTGGCCCAGATCGCCCGCTCCCGGGGTGCGCTCACGGTGGGGGTGGTCACGCTCCCGTTCTCGTTCGAGGGGGAGGCCCGCGCCCAGAAGGCCCGGGCCGGGCTGGCGCGGTTGGCGGAGAAGACCGACGTCCTCATCGTGATCCGCAACGACCGCTTGCTCGAGATCGCCCCCTCGATCTCCGTCAACGAGGCGTTCCAATTGGCCGACGATGTCCTGCTGCGCGGGGTGCGGGGGATCTCTGACCTCATCACCGTCCCGGGTCTCGTGAACCTGGATTTCGCCGATGTGGCATCGGTCCTGCGCGGGGCGGGAACGGCGATGATGGGGATGGGCGAGGCCCACGGGGAGAACCGTGCCCTCCACGCGGCGAAGAGCGCGGTCACGAACCCCCTGCTTGAGGGAGGGACGATCAAGGGCGCGCGGCGGGTCCTCCTCAACATCACCGGCGGGGAGGACCTCACCCTGGCCGAGGTGACCCAAGTCGCGGAGTTCATCCGCCGCTCCGCGGCCTCGGAGGCCGACCTCACGTTCGGGGCCGTCATCCAACCTCAGCAGAGCGGGAGGATCGAGGTCACCGTGATCGCTGCCGAGTTCCGCGGTGTCCCGGTGGAAGAGGAGGAAGAGAAGACAGAGCAGGTTCGCCCCGTGATCCCGCGGCGCCCCGTCGGGGAAAACCTCGACATCCCCGCGTTCCTTCGCCGGCCCGAGGGCTGAGGATGGCCCCGCCAGCCCCAGGTTCCCGAGCCCCGCTCCGCTGGGGCACGGGAGCGCTCCTCGCGCTGTGGGCGACCCTCCTCACGGTCGCCCTTTCCGACGCAGCCGTTGGCGCTGCGCTGCGGTACGAGCTCGCAATCTCGGTCGCCGCAGGAGGGGAGATCTCCGGGGAAGTCACCGTCCACGGGACGGCTCCCGCGGACTGGCCGGAGGCCGTATTCCGCCTCTACCCGGCGGCCCACGGCGCAGCGTGCCTCACCGTGACCGGCGCATGGGTGGAGAGGACGGAGGTGGCGTGGGAGTCGATCGAGCCCACCACCGTGGCCGTGTCCCTCGCCGCGAACGCCGGCGATCCGTTCTCCCTCACCCTTCGCTTTGCCGGCCGGATCCCGGAGCTTGCGTCCACCGGTGGGTACGGGACCTACGCTCGCTCGGACCACGCCGTCATCCTCTCCCAGGCCTATCCGATCCTCGCCCCTTGGGATGGGTCGTGGATCGCCTACCCCGTCCTCCCGTGGGGGGATGCGATCGTGGCCGATGTCGCTGCGTACGTGGTGGACCTCACGGTCCCCGCTGGATGGATCCCCGTCGCGAGCGGGACCGAAACGGAGGTCTCTCCCGGGCGGTACCTGATCGAGGGGGAGAACCTACGCGAGCTCGGGCTGGTCCTCGTTCACGGCTACGAGATGCAGACGGCGTCCGCTGGTCCTGTGGAGGTGCGAAGCTTCTTCCGGCCCGCGCACGCGAACGCGGGCCGGGCCGCGCTCGACATCACCGTGGAGGCGATCGACGTGTTCGCCCGCCACCTCGGCCCCCCTTCCTTTCTCCACCTCGACGTGGTTTCCGTTCCCCTGCGTGCGGCGGCGGGGGTCGAGTACCCAGGCCTCATCCTCGCCGAGGAGGGCTACTACAGCCGCTACCCGTCCGATCCCCTGCTCTTCCCGATGATCTTCGCCCACGAGGTCGCTCATCAGTGGTGGTACGCTGAAGTGGGCAGCGACCAGGTGGCCGAGCCGTGGGTGGATGAGGCGCTCGCCACCTACACCTCGGGCCTGTACTTCCAAGCGCACGACCGGTTCGCTGAGATCCTACGCTACTGGGAGACGAGCTACGCCCAAGGTCGGGCGCGGAACAAGGACGCTCGGATCGCGAGCCCGGTGTGGGACTTCCCGGGAGGCGACGGCTACGGGGGGATCGTGTACTCCGGAGGGGCGCTGTTCTTCCAGGCAGTGCGGGAGCGGATGGGGAACGACGCGTTCTTCCATGCGCTCCGGCGCTACCGCGGGGAGTTCCGGTGGCGGATCGCATCCGGGGCGGATCTCCTCGCGATCCTCGCCCAAGAGAGCCCTTGCCCCCTCGCCGACCTCGTCGCAGCGTGGCTCGGGCCTTAGGCGCCGCGGCCGGCCGTTCCCAGCCCCGGGACGCGGAGCCGCCGCTCGACCCAGCGGAGCCCCAACGTGATCAACAGCACCAGCACAAGGTACATCAGCGCGAGGACGATGAACACCTCGAAGTAGTTGAAATGGCGTGAGGCGATCCTCTTCCCCACCCCCATGAGGTCGTACAGGGCGATCGAGAAGACGATGGACGAGTACTTGAGCATCAGGATGAGCTCGTTCGACCAGGGCGGGATCACGAGGCGGAGCGCCTGGGGGATGATGACGTGGCGGATCGCCTGGAGGCGGGTGAGCCCGAGCGATCGCGCGGCCACCATCTGCCCAGCCTTCACCGCCTGGATCGCTCCCCGGAAGTACTCGGCTTGGTAGGCGGCCGTGTTCAGGCCGAGGGCGAGGATGCCGCTCTCGAACGCCGACAACCGGATCCCCCAGTTCGGGAGCCCGAAGTAGACGATGAACAGCTGGACGAGAAGCGGCGTCCCCCGGAAGAAGTGGATGTAGATGCTGCACGGGACGGAGATGAAACGTCCCCCATAGACCCGTCCCAGCGCGAGGAGGATCCCCAATACGATCCCGATGGCGATACAGCAGGACGTGACCTCCAGCGTCACCACAAGCCCGCTCGCCAGTTGGGGGAGGTAGCCGGCGTCGAAGTTGAACGTCATCCCTCCGCTCCGTACAGCTCGCTGATCTTGCGCAAGAACTCCCCCGTCCGCGCCACCTCCGGGGAGCGGAACAGCTTCTCCGGCGGCCCTTGTTCCACGATCACCCCGTGTTCCATGAACACGATCTCGTCGGCCACGCTGCGCGCGAACCCCATCTCGTGGGTGACGACGATCATCGTCATCCCCTCCTCGGCCAGCTGCGCCATCACGTTGAGCACCTCGCCGATCAGCTCGGGATCGAGGGCACTGGTGGGCTCATCGAACAGGATGAGCTTGGGGTCCATCGCCAGCGCTCGGGCGATCGATACCCGCTGCTGCTGGCCACCGGAGAGGTGAGCGGGGTACGCATTAGCCTTGTCCTTGAGCCCGACCCGGGTCAGCTCCTCCATCGCCCGTGCGGTGGCCTCCTTCTTCCCCAGGCGCTTGACCTTGACGAGGCCAAGCCGCACGTTATCGAGGGCCGTGAGGTGGGTGAACAGGTTGAAATCCTGGAACACAAACCCGATCTGAGAACGGATCTCGTTGATCTTCACCCGCGGTGCGGTCACCTCCACGTCCTCCAGCCACACCTGGCCCCGGTCGGGCTCGGTGAGGCGGTTGATGCACCGCAGGAGGGTGGACTTCCCGGTGCCGGATGGCCCGATGACGACCTTCGTCTGCCCCCGGTCCAGATGGAACGAAACGCCCCGCAGAACCTCCTCCGTCCCGTAGCGCTTGTGGATGTCCTCGACGCGGAGGAGGGGGTCCATGGCCCTACCCATGCTCCCTGCGCGT
Source organism: Candidatus Bipolaricaulota bacterium (assembly GCA_014360985.1). GTDB lineage: Bacteria > Bipolaricaulota > Bipolaricaulia > Bipolaricaulales > Bipolaricaulaceae > Bipolaricaulis. Next base: position 22,849 of record JACIWK010000010.1, on the reverse strand, counting down.
CCCGCCCGGTTCAGCCGCCATCAACCCCGGGATGCGGACTCGTCGCTCCACCACCCCGAGGAGCCCATTGCCGGCGTAGGTGAACACGAGGAAGATCAGCGCCACCACGAGGAGAGCGAGCATCGCCAGATCGTAGCGGCGATCCACGATGATGCGCGCGCTGCGCATGATCTCATTCAGGCCGACCGCGTAGGCAAGGGTGGTATCCTTGACCACGGACGCGAACTCGTTCGACCAGCCGGGGATCGACAGGCGGAACGCCTGGGGGAGGACGATCGAGATCACCGCCCGGGCCCGCCCCATCCCGAGCGAGCGTGCGGCGAGCATCTGCCCTGGCGAAACCGACTGGATGGCCCCCCGGAAGACTTGGGACTGGTACGCGGAGGAACGGAATCCGAGCGCCAAGGTGGCGGCGAGGAACGAGGAGATGTACAGGCCGAATTGAGCAGGGCCGTAGTAGAACAGGAACAGGAGCACGAGCGCCGGTATGCTGCGGAACACCCACTCGTACACGAAGGCGACGATCCCCACAAACCGTCCCCCATAGACCTGGAGGAGCGCGACCGCGGTCCCCACAATGAATCCTACGACGAGGAGCGCCAATAGGAGCTGGATGTTGATCCACGAAGCACGGAGGAGCATCGGCAAGTAACGGGTGACCTCGACCAGGTTAGCGATGGTGGCCTCCACGAGAGGAAGCAGGGACCTCCCGCCTGGAGGCCCCTGCTTCCACGAGCATGCGTTCCGCCTTCACGCCCCGGCTGTGCGCTACAGCCCTAGATGAGCCTTCATCGACGCGAGGAACCCCTCCAGATCCCCCGCGAAGATGAGGCCCTTGCTCGCGATCCATGCATCCATGATCTCGTCGAGATCCGGACCGAAGTAGACCTCCATCAGCCCCGCGATGAAGCTCCCCTCCTCGATCACCAGCTCCTGGATCCCGCCGGGGGCATCGCGCACCGTGAGCCCAAGCTGGGCCAGCGCGGCGTTGATGCGGGGGAGGATGCCCTTTGGATCGCCCTTACGGACCAGGAACCCGAAGTACTCGTTGGTGTTGATGATCCCCGCGATGGTCAAGAGCTCCGGGTAGGCTGCGATCGAGGCCTTGGAAGCCGGTTCGTCCTGCACGACCGCATCGACCCGCCCGTTGACGAGGTCGAGGATCGCCGAGGGATAGGTCTCGTACCCCTTGAGCTCAACGTTGACCCCTGCCGCCTGGAGCTCGTCCTCGACCCAGTAGAACCCAGTGGTGCCGTTCTGCGCGCCGACGGCCCGATTCGGGCCGAGCCCGGCCAGCGCGGTGACGATGTTCAGCCCTGAGTCCTTCCGGATGACCACCGCTTGGTTCGAGAGGAAGTACGGCATGGAGAAGTCAACCGCTTGCGCACGATCGGCGGTGATGGTGAACCCTGACGCCCCGATGTCCGCACGCCCCGTGCGCACGTTCTCGATAATGACGTCGAACGCAACGTTCCTGATCTCGATCTCGAACCCGGCCACGAAGGCGATGGCCCGCATCAGATCCAGGTCGAACCCGAAGAACTCGCCCGCATCGGTCACCATCTCGAACGGCGCCCACGGGATGTCCGATGCCACGATGTACTTGTCCTGACCCAGAGCCAGCCCCCCCACGAGGAGAGCCCCCACCAACACGCCAATCCCGACTGTCCGCACTCTCACCACCTCCGAAAACGAATGACGTCCCTCGACTATACAGGGTTCGGCTGGGGAACGTCAACAGCGCGCTAGCCCAAGCGGCGGCGCGCCCAGTCCGCCTCCTCACCGGGGAGGAGGAACGGCTCGGGGGGGACGAGGCCCCGGCGGCGGGCGATGTGGCGGTAGGGGAAGCGGCGGGCGAGGAGGGCCCAGCTCAGGACGAGGTCGTTGTAGGAACTGCGGGCAAGGTCTCGCTCCTCGTCCGCCTGGGCGAGGCGATTCTGAGCTTGGCGGATGGCTTCGATCCGCTCCCGGGGGAGACCGCGGTAGATGTGGAGGAGGACACCCTCCACGGCCCGGTCCGCGGCGGCGAGGGCGCGGGGACCGGTGGCCTGGCGCAGGTTGGCCACCGCCTCCCGCAGGCGGGGCCTCCCTTCCGGGACGTACCCCGCCCGCTCCAGCGCCTCGAGCATCACCTCTAGGGCCGAGATCCGCTCGGCAAGGGCCTTGCCTAACTCCTCCCACGCGGCGTCGACCTTGGCCAATCCGTTCGCGAGCCTACGGCCCCAGCGTTGCCACAGGACGGCCAGCGTTCCGGCGGCGACAAGGACGACGACAAGTAGGGCGATGGGGTTCATCGGATTACCAGCTCCTCCCTCCCCCGCCGCCCATCCCCCCGCCAGAGAACCCGCGGCCGCCGAAGCCGGAGCCCCCGCTCCACCCGCCGCCGCTGCGGGTCGAGCGTGGGGCGGCAGTGGCCGCAGTGTAGGCGCTGTTCTGAAGGGCTATGAGGCGCATCCCGAACCAATACGGGGCGAACGTGGGGAACCGACCTTGGTACCAGTCCGGAGCCTTGGTGAGTAACCCGTCGAACTTCTTCGTCCACAGCTCGGTGAGCCCGAGCGCCATCGCGTAGGGGAGGAGCTCGTCGAAGTGCTTCTCCCGGGCGGCAAACTCGATCCGGCCCACCTCCGCCCGGCGGATGTACTCCTGAAGGCCCAGCACGAGCCGCAGTGCCTCGATTCCCTTTCCCGTCCGCTTGGGCATGAATGGGGCGAACCCGATCACGATGAGGCCGGAGATCCCGAGGGCGAGCCCGAGGTACAGGGACTGGGTAAAGTACCCAAGGAACCCGGCGAGGACGATCGTCCCGATGCCGATTCCGTAGTAGGTGCTCCGCACAAGGTCAGGGTTCCCCACGTAGTACCCGTCCTCGCTCAAGTCCATGTACAGCCGCGCCTTGAGCCCAGGCATCTTGTCGTACAGCTTGTACTTGAGGTCGGAGATCCTCCGGCTCTCCGCCCCGCCGAGGAGGGCGTCGCGGAGGGCCTTCTCGTAGGGGGTGAGCGGCGCCTTGCTCTCGGAGGCGACGAGCTCGAAGTCGTCGGGCTCCCGGGCCCGGTCGTCCGTCCACACCTCGCGGATCACGAGGTGGCCCCTCGTGGCCAAGGAGAGGATCCCCGCCGCGAAGTCGCGCGGATCGGCGCGGTTGTCGAGGAGCACGCCGGCCTCGGCCGGGCCCAGGCCCTCGAGCGGCTTGTATTCGGGAGCCACCGAGCCCACCTTCGGGTCGCGCCCCCGCTTCCACCACAAGAGGAACATCCCAGCCAGGACGAGGATCGGGATCCCCGCGTACAGGTTGTCCTGGAGGAACCACAGGAACCCCTGCCACGCCCCGGGGAGGGCCACCGCTCCCGCGGGGATCCGCACCGCGACCGTGATCCCCTCACCAGGCCGAAGGCCCTCCTCCTCGCCGACGAGGAGACCATCTTCCCACCCCAGGTCCACCGGGTCCGTGGTCCCGTACGGCCCACGGAACCCCAGGGCGCGAACGTCAGTTGGGCTAACCCCGGGCGGAACGGAGATCTCGACCCGCGCCCGGCGGATCGGCACCGCCCAATCCGTCCCGATTGCGTTCCAGTAGAGCTCGACCTCCCCCTCGTACCGGCGCAAGGCCCGCAGCACCCGATACCGGACGGTGTACGTGACCAGCCCAATGACCGTCCGGTCGGGGTCGCCGATCTGGAGGACGAGGCTGCTTCCTTCCGTGTACTGCCGATAGGGAACAGCGCTACCATTTGCCAGGACCTCGTCCACCGTCACCCGCAGCCGGTACGTCTCCCCGGTGGGGAGGCGGTACGCGGTCGGGATCTCGCGGAGGATCCCGTGCCGGGACAGGTCGAAGAAGTAGCCGATCTCCTCGCGGAAGACGACAACCCCGTCCTCCTGGATCTCGGCCCGCACGAGGTAGTCGCGGATCTCCTCCCCAAGGCCGAGGACGGAAAACAGGATGACGAGGACGAGGGCGAGGCGTTTCATCGGGTGAAGTCCACCTTGGGAGGTTCGCCCATCGACTCCGAGGGGAGCATGTAGAACTCCCGCTCCCCGATCCGGAACAGGTTCGCGATCAGGTTCTGGGGGAACACCTTGATTGCCGTGTTCAGATCCCGCACCACTGCGTTGTAGTACCGCCGGGAGCGGGCGATCTCCTCCTCCAGCCCCTCGAGCGACCTCTGGAGCGAGGTGAAGTTCTCGTTCGCCTTGAGCTGGGGGTAGTTCTCGACCACGGCGAACAGGGACTTGAGGGTCCCGGCGAGGACGTTGTCCGCCTCGGCCTGCTCCTTCGGCGTCCGCGCCTTCATCGACGCCGAGCGGGCCTCGGTCACCCGCTCGAACACCTCCCGCTCGTGGGTCGCGTACCCCCTCACCGTCTCCACGAGGTTCGGGATGAGGTCGAACCGCTTGCGGAGGAGGGTGTCGATTCCCCTCCACGCTTCTTCAGCCCGCACCCCGAGCCGGACGAGCTTGTTGTACACCGCGGCCACCCACAGGAAGAGGAGGACGAACACTCCCAAGATGATCCAGCCGATGATCGATCCGAAGTCCATGGCACCACCTCGGGGGCATTCTATGCGAACCGTCTGCGGGGGGCGAACCGTGGCCATCGCTTTCTCAACCGGCTAGACTCGGCAGAAGAGGGGGTGCGATGAAGCTCTACCTCGATACGGCGAACGTAGAAGAGATCCGGGAGCTTTCGTGGCTCATCGATGGGGTGACGACGAACCCGTCCCTTGTAGCGCGGGAGAAGCGGCCGTTCCACGACGTCCTGCGCGAGATCTGCGCCATTGTGCGCGGCCCGGTGTCGGCGGAGGCCGTGGCGCTCGACCGCGAGGGGATGGTCCGCGAGGCGCGGGAGCTGGCGAAGGTTGCCGCAAACGTGGTTGTGAAGATCCCGCTGACCGTGGCCGGGTTGCAGGCCGTGCAAGTCCTGTCCCGAGAAGAGGTGCGCACGAACGTCACCCTCGTCTTCTCCGCGAACCAGGCGCTCCTCGCTGCCAAGTGTGGCGCGACCTACGTCTCCCCGTTCGTGGGGAGGATCGACGACGCCGGTGGAGATGGGATGGCCCTCGTGGAGGAGATCCTGAACGTGTACGGGCAGTACGACTTCGGAACCGAGGTCATCGTGGCGAGCGTCCGCCACCCCGGGCACGTGCTGCAGGCGGCCCTCCTTGGGGCACACATCGCCACCGTGCCCTACGGCGTCCTGAAGAAGCTGTTCGGGCACCCCCTCACCGACGCGGGGATCGCTCAGTTCCTCAAGGACTGGCAACGCGTTCCCCAGAGTTGAGGGAAGCCCCTCGCCAGGGGAAGACGGGGGTTACGTGGCCATGCATCTCGGGTGCGGTGCGGGGGGATGATCCGGTGAACCGCCTGCGGGTGGATATCCCCCTCGCCGCGGCCATCGCGGCGATGCTTATCCTGTGGGCATCAGCGTTCACCGCGATCCGCAGCGCGTTGGGCGTCTTTTCGCCAGGAGAGCTGGCCCTGTTGCGATTCCTCATTGCCTCGATCGTATTGGGGACGATCAGCATCATCTGCCGTAGCCCCCTTCCCAAGCGCCACGATGTGCCGATGCTCCTCCTCTTGGGGGGCTTGGGGATCACGGTCTACCACCTGGCGCTGAACTACGGTGAGCAGACCGTGACCGCAGGCGCGGCGAGCCTCCTCATCGCCTCCGCCCCGATGTTCACCGCGCTCCTCGCCCGGTTCGCCCTGGGGGAGGAGCTGGGACGATGGGGGTGGGTGGGGATCGCGGCCGGTTTCGCCGGGGTCGCCCTGATCACCCTTGGGGAGGGGGAGGCGTTGCGCCTTGAGCCACGGGCGCTTGTCATCCTCCTCGCCGCCCTCTCCGCCAGCGCCTACAGTGTCCTCCAGAAGAAGTTCGTCGTTCGCTATCCGCCGCTCGCGTTCACGACCTACGTCGTGTGGGCGGGGACGATCCCGATGCTCATCTTCCTCCCTGGACTCCTTCGCACTCTCCGCACCGCGCCGTGGTCGGCGATCCTGGCTGTGGCCTATCTGGGCATGTTCCCCGGGGGATTGGCGTACGTCCTGTGGGTGTACGGGCTCACGCGGCTCCCCGCCTCGAGTCTGTCGAGTTTCCTCTACCTGAGCCCCGTCCTGGCGATCGGGATCGCGTGGGCCTGGCTCGGGGAGGTTCCGAGCTGGCTGTCCCTTGTGGGCGGGTCCGTCGCGATCGGGGGCGTCGCCCTCGCCAACGCCCGAGCGCGGGTCACGTAGTCCTCCTTGGGGAGAGAGGAGGGACCCCCCGCCCATCCCGGCCGATGAGGGGTGTGGCGGCGAGGAGGGCGGAGTAGATCGCCTCCGCGGTGGCTTCGGCCACTGCTCGGTACAGATCCCCCATCGTCTGTGAACGATCGGCGATGAACCCCACCTGGATCCGCTCCGTTCCCCGCAGGATCCGCCAGCCGGTGGAGAAGGCGACGAAGAAGTCGCCGCTGCCCGCGGTGGCGGGGGCGCCGGTGCGGGCAGCGCCAAGGGCCATCCGGCGGGCGAGCCGCGCGAGCTGCGCGGGAAGAAGCGGCGCATCCGTGGCCAGGACGACGACGAGCGATCCCCCTGTGGCCTGTTCCCGGGCATGCCCGGCTGCCCGACCCACTTCGCGGCCAGGGGGAGGCACGAAGTCCTCCTGACGGCCCATGTTCGGCAGCGCCAGCGCTCCCACGGCGAACGGGCCCACCACCCGTGATGCCGTTCCGATCCCGGACTTGAACCCGAACGCGACCATGCCGGTCCCCGCGCCTACACACCCCTCGGCGAACTCCTCCCCTGCTGAGCCAAGGGCAGCCAGGGCGTCGTCCTCCGCCACGGGCCGGGTCTCGATCGCCGACAGGTACCCATCGTTGCACTCCAACACGACCGGGTTCACGGACCGCGCCTCCGGATGTCGGGCGAGGGTCCAGGTGAGAAGCGCATCAGCACACCGGGGGACAGCGAGGGTGTTCGTGAGAAAGATGGGGGTCTCCAGTTCCCCAAGGTGGAGGAGCTGCCACAGCCCCGCTGCTTTCCCGTGGCCGTGGAGGACGAACGCCCCGGCCGGGAGGGGTTCCGCGTACGGATCCCCCGGGGGGAGGATCGCCGTGACTCCGGTGCGGACGGCTCCCTCACCCTCGCCATGGACGATCGTGCAGTGCCCGACGAGAACACCAGGAACATCGGTCATCATCCCCCGCGCTCCGGGCGGGAACCGCCCCAGGGAGAGCCCCGCGCTCCGGAACGCGTTCATCCGTAGAGGAAGAACTCGTAGGGGTGGGGCCGGGCAGCCACGGCGCGGACCTCGGCCTCCTTGATGGAGATCCAGTGCGCGATGAGCTCTTCGGGGAACACCCCACCCAACGTGAGGAACTCCTGGTCCCGTTTCAAAGCGTCGAGGGCCTCCGCGAGGCTACGGGGGAGCGATGCCACCCGTCGGCGACGGCCCAGCGGCTCGGCGTCACTGTCGAACGGACCCCACCCCTTGGCGACCGGATCGAGTCCCTGGCGGATCCCATCGATCCCCGCCATGAGGCAGGCGGAGAGGGCGAGGTACGGGTTGGCAGTGGGATCGGGAGGGCGGTATTCGATCCGCGCCTGGCCGGGGTCGGTGATGTAGCCAGGGATGCGCACTGCGGTGGTGCGGTTCCCGCGGCCGAACGCGAGGTGGACCGGCGCCTCGAACCCCGGGCCCAGGCGGCGGTACGAGTTCGTGGATGGGGAGACGAAGGCGGACAGGGCCCGGCCATGGGCGAGAACCCCCCCTATGTAGTGGAGGGCGGTCTCGGAGAGCCCACCCTCCCCGGAGAACAGGTTCTGCCCTCCCTTGAGGAGGAGTTGGTGGCAGTGAAGACCGCTCCCCGCCGCGGCGGAGAGCGGTTTGGGGAGGAAGCAGGCCACCATCCCCTCGTCGCTCGCTAGCCTGCGCACCAGGTCGATGGCAAGGGCCGTCCAGTCCGCGGCCTCGAGGAGCCGCCCCAGTCCGAGCTCGATCTCCATCTGCCCCAGCGGCCCCCCTTCGTGGTGGTGATAGCGAACGGGGATCCCCCATCCCCCCAGGACCTCGGCCACTCGCTCCCTCAACCGGCGGCCGCCGTCCTCCGGCCCCCCGGCATGGTAGGCGGTGCGGGGCCCGGGACCATCGTTCGTCTCCCCAGACCCCATCGGCACGACCTCCACCGCCTGGGAGAGGGGACGATCCTCTCGCAACACGGTGGCGAACAGGTAGAACTCGAGCTCGACCCCGAACCGAGCCTCGTCGGCCAGCCCCGCACCGGTGAGGAGCGCCTCCGCTGCCTTGGCCACGGAGCGGGGAGCAAGGGGATGGACTCCCTCTCCGGGCTTGGCCAGATCGCACAGGATGACGACGGAGGCCGGCTCGCGGGTCGGGTCCACGCGCGCGGTGGACAGGTCAGGGAGGAGGACAAGGTCTCCTTCCCCCCCCACACCGTAGTGCGAGGTCGCCGCTCCCACCCCCTTCTCGAACAGCGCCGGTGAGATCTCCCCCGCGGGAAGGGTCAGACAGCGCAGCCGGCCGAGGAGGTCAACCGCCCGGAGGTCCACCCAGCGGAGGTCCTCCGCCTGGATCAGAGCCACGAGCTCGCTGAACGTCATCCTCCCTCCCTACGGTTGGGGGAACGCGAGGTCCGCCGGGCCCCACTCCGAGAGCACCGCCCCGGGGAGGGACATCTGGATGAGCTCGTGGACGATCGCAGCATGCTTCACCTTCTCCCGCCCCCAATCAGCGAGGGTCTTCCCGGACACCCACGGCTTGTACAGGGCCCCCGGACCGACGACGCACGCCGGCCCCGGTTCGAACTTGAAATAGCACGGGGCGCACGTCCGCACCATCTCCGGGGCGTCGTAGAACCGGTTGAACCCGCCAAACGAGTCGGTGAGGAAGATGTGGAGGTCGAGCGGCAGTTGCACCGCCTTCCGGATCGAGGCCAGCGTGGGAAGGGAGAGGTCCCCCAACGGGTTGAACGTGTTCGCCCCCAGGCTCTCGAGGACCCTCGCCCCGGCGGCGTTGCCGTGCCCGGCGAATACCGAGACCTTGAACACCACGTCCTTGGGCAGGTCACCCACCGCCCGCATCTGGGAAAGGAGCCACAGCAGTCCCTCGTCGAGCACGAGGAACCCCCGGAACCCGACCTCGACCGCGCGCAGAATGTCAGCGATCACGTACCGGAGCTGGTCCGATCCCCGGAACCGGAGGCCGGAGAGCCCTCCCTCCGGCGTCACGAGCTGGCGGCCGGTGTCCCACCCCGAGCGAGGGCCAGGGGTCAGGATGACTTCCACCTTCGCCTCCGCCGCGATCTGGGCGAAGTCCTTGAGCTCGCTTCGCGTGAGGAGCGTCGCCCCCATCACCGTTGAGATCATCCGGTGCACGGGGATCTTCCGCGTTCTCGCCTCGTCGATGACTGCCTCCAGGACCTCCGGCCGCTCGATCCCGGAGATCTCCATCCGGTACTGGGCACCGTCGGGGAACCGGTGGGGGCTCGTGGGCAGATCGTAGGCGTCCCGACCCGGGACCCCGTGCTTCTCCATGAGTTCTGCCACCTTCTGCTGGTCCATCGCGCCTCCTGATCGGTTGAGGAGTGACCGATGATACCCGCAACCGGCCCGCCCCGGTTGGTGGGCGGTATACTTCCCGCATGGGAAGGGGGTCCAGTGGGCACGTGGGGTGACCTGCCGGCGTGGGCGATCGTTGCCATCGCCTTCCTCGCCCTGGTCCAGGTTGGACTGCAGGCATTGGCCCTCCTCATCGCCCTCCGCACGCCCCCCGACCGGCTCCTCACCGGCCGGCGGTGGGTGTGGATCGTTGTCATCGCGCTGGGGCTCGTGGGGGCGATCGTGTTCCTCGCCGCGGCGCGGAGGCCAGCCCCCGCGCCCGACCCGGTGAACACCGCCCCGGACTTGGATCGGGATAGAGCGCGCCGGGCGGCGGACCTCCTCTACGGGAGCCCGCCCGACTCGAACCAAGACCGAAGCTCGCGATGACGCCCGTCATCGAGCTTGACGACCTGACCAAGGTCTACGGGACGGTGCGCGCCCTGGACGGGGCCACGCTCGCCGTCTCCCCCGGATCCGTGTTCGGCTTCCTCGGGCCCAACGGCGCGGGGAAGACGACAACCCTGCGCATCCTCACGGGGCTCGCCCGGCCCACCTCCGGCACCGCCCGCGTCCTCGGCCACGACGCCGTGACCGCGACGAACCGGGTGCGGGCGGCCGTGGGCTACCTCCCCGATGTCCCGGGGTTCTACCCGTGGATGACCGGGGTGGAGCTCCTCCGCTTCACGGGCCGCCTGTTCGGCCTGTCGGGCCATACGCTCCGTGCTCGCGTGGACGCCCTCCTCGACCTCGCCGGCCTCACCGGGGTCAGGGCGCGCGTGGCGGCCTACTCCCGGGGGATGAAGCAGCGCCTGGGCGTGGCCCAGGCCCTGATCAACGCCCCGCAGGTGCTCCTCCTCGACGAGCCGACCTCGGCCCTCGATCCGATCGGGAGGAAGTCTGTCTTGGACATGATCTCCTCCCTGGCGGGTCGGACGACGGTCTTCTTCTCGACCCACATCCTGTCCGACGTGGAACGGGTGTGCGACACGGTGGCGATCCTGCATCGCGGGAAGGTCGTGGCCCAGGCGCCGATCGGGGAGCTCAAATCCCGCTATGGGCTGCAGAAGATCGCCGTTGAGGTCACCGCCGGGGCCGCCGAGCTCGGTCGGGAGCTGGCAGCCGCGTCTTGGGTCGCCTCCGTGGACAGGCCGACGGACCAGCGCATCGTGATCGCCGTCACTGACGCTGACGCCGCCCACCGGGCGATCCCCGCCATCGTCGCCCAGCGCGGCGTAGGCCTCCGCCGCCTGGAGACGGTCGAGGTGAGCCTGGAGGACGTGTTCGTAGACCTGGTGGGGGGAGGGCGATGACCGGGTTCCGGGCGTTCCTTGGCAAAGAGCTCCGCGAGATCGTGAAGACGTGGCGGATCTGGGTCCTGCCGGGGATCGGCCTCTTCTTTGCTGTCACCGGCCCGGTGATCGCTCGGTTCACGCCGCAGCTCCTCGCGGCCGTGGCCCCGGACACGGGCCTCGTCTTTCAGATCCCCAATCCGACGTTCCTCGATGCCTACCTCCAGTGGACAAAGAACCTGATTCAACTCGTGACGTTCGCGATCATCATCATCTTCGCGGGGGTCGTGTCGGCCGAGCGCCGGTCGGGGACAGCCGTGCTCGTCCTCACCAAACCCTTGAGCCGTCGGGCGTTCATCGCCGCCAAGGCCGTCGCCCAGGGGGCGTTCCTCATGGCAACCGTGGCGGTGGGGGCCGCAGTCACGTGGGCCCTCACCTATGCGGTGTTCGGCGAGGCCCCGCTCGTTCCCTTCGTCCAGGCGACGGGGATCTGGCTCGTGTGGGCGCTGATGGTCCTTGGGATCATGGTCTTCCTGTCCTCCCTCGTGGGCTCGCAGGCCGGGGCGGCGGGCCTGGGATTGGGGGTGTTCGTCCTTTTCTCCATTGGATCGATCTGGACCCCCGTTGTGCGGTACAGCCCCGCGGGGCTTCTCGGGGCCCCCACGGACGTCCTCCTCGGCCGAGCTGGCCCCCTCCTGTGGCCGGTGGTCACGGGACTCGTCCTGACCGGGATCTCCGTCGCCGCAGCGGTGGTCGCGTTCTCGCGCAAGGAGCTCTGAGCGATGTGACGCCGGCGGACCGTTAGACGGGCACACCCTGCGGAAGGAACAGACCGCCGATCGCCACGGCCAGGATCGGGAGGGAGAGCGGCGCGACCGGTACCGCAGGCGCCTTTCTTTCCCCCAGCGCCACCCGGGCGACGGGGTCGCGTCCGCACCCGCCGAGCCATCCGCGCGACCCCCTGCAACCTACCTCCTCCTGCGGTACGATGTGCGCATGGACCGGTTGTCGCCACAGGATCTGAGCGATCTCGTGGAAGGAACGTCGCCCCATCGCGTGTCCATCTTCTTGCCCACGGGTCGAGCGGGGCCAGCGGCTCGCGAGGGAGGGATCCGCCTCAAGAACCTCCTTCGCGAGGCGGAGGAACAGCTCGTGGCACTCGGGATGAGGGCCCCCCAGATCCAGGACCTCCTCGCCCCCGCGCGGAGCCTGGTGGGGGACAGCCTGTTCTGGTCGTACCAGAGCGACGGGCTGGCGTTGTTTTTGTCCCCGGAGGGGATGCGCAAGTGGCGCCTCCCGCTCCGGTTCGAGGAGCTGGTGATGGTGGCCGACCGGTTCCACGTCAAACCCCTTCTGTCCCTGTTCACCGGCGACGGGCGGTTCTACGTTCTGGCCCTGAGCCAGAACCAGGTGCGCCTGCTATTGGGGACGCGCCACAGCGTGACCGAGGTCCCCGTCGAAGAAGTGCCCACCGCCCTCGCCGACGTCCTGCGGCCGGATCTGGTTCAGAAGCACCTCCAGTTCCGCACTGCGGCGAGCAGCGGGCCGGGGAAGCAGGCCGTGGCCTACCACGGCCACGGAGGAGCCGATGCCGGGCACAAGGACGACATCGTGCGCTTCTTCCGCCGGGTCGACGAGGGTCTCCGATCGTACCTCACCTCCGAGCCGGCTCCCCTCGTGGTAGCGGGGGTGGACTACCTCCTCCCCCTGTACCGCGAGGCCAGCTCCCACCCGCATCTTGTGAACGAGGGGGTCACGGGAAACCCGGATCGGCTGACCCCCGAGGAGCTTCACGCTCAAGCGTGGGCATTGGTCCAGCCCCACTTCCACCGGGCTCAGCAGGAGGCCGCGGACAGGTTTGCGGCGCGCCTTGGGACGGGGCTCGCGTCGGCCCAGCTCCCCGAGGTCCTCCGCGCCGCCCGCGAGGGCCGCGTGGAAGTTCTGTTCGTGGCCGTGGGCGTGCAGCGCTGGGGGAGGATCGCCTCCACCGGCGAGGTCGAGGTCCACGACTCCCTTCAGCCGGGGGACCAGGATCTCCTCGACCTCATCGCGGTGGAGACCCTGGTTCGCAAGGGCACGGTGTACGCTGTGTCGCCCGACAGGGTCCCCGGAGGAGCGGACCTCGCCGCCGTGTTCCGCTACTAGGGGGACCTGTGGCGGGCAGGCTTCTATCCCTCGACGACTACCGCCCACTCGTGGGGGATCCAGTGGTGGACCGGATCCGCGACAAGGCCCGCCCGTTGTGGGGGTTGCACGTGACGCACGTCAACTCCACCTACTACGGTGGCGGAGTCGCCACCCTCCTCTCCTCCCTCACCCTCCTCATGAACGACGTCGGGATCAAGACCGGGTGGCGGGTGATCCAGGGGTCGCCCGATTTCTTCAGCGTGACGAAGAAGTTCCACAACGCGCTCCAGGGTGGGAACGTCAACCTGAGTCCGCGCAAGAAGCAGATCTACGAGGACACGGTGTACGAGAACGCCGTGCGCAACCATCTGGACCACGACGTGGTGGTCATCCACGACCCCCAGCCCCTGCCCCTCGTGGGGCACTACCGCAAGCGCGGGCCCTGGATCTGGCGGTGCCACGTAGACCTCACCTCTCCCCACCCCGAGCTGTGGGCTTACCTGATCCCGTTCATCGAGCGGTACGACGCGGTGATCGTGTCCATGCCCGAGTACCGACAGGAGCTCACCACCCCCCAGGTTGTGATCCCGCCGGCGATCGATGCCTTCGCAGTTCAGAACCGGGAGCTCTCGCCCGAGGAGGTCGAGGAGCGGCTCGCCCACTACGGCATCCCCACCGACCTCCCGCTTGTGGTCCAGATCTCGCGGTTCGACCCCTGGAAGGACCCTCAGGGGGTAATCGAGGCGTTCAAGCTGGTGCGGGAGGAGGTCCCAGCGACGCTGGTCCTCCTCGGCAACGTGGCCACCGACGACCCAGAGGGGGAAGAGGTGTATCGGTTGCTCCTCGACCAACGAGAGGAGCGGATCATCATCCTCAGCCGCCAGGACGGGGCGCTCGTCAACGCGCTCCAGCGCCGGGCGGCGGTGGTCCTCCAGAAGTCACTGCGCGAGGGGTTCGGCCTCACCGTGGCCGAGGCGATGTGGAAGGGGACACCGGTGGTCGGGGGGAAGGTGGGCGGCATCCGCCATCAGATCGTGGATGGGGTGAACGGGTTCCTCGTGTCGTCCGTTGAGGAGGCAGCGGGGCGGATGGTAGAGCTCCTGCGGGACGACGACCTGCGGCGGGAGATGGGAACGAAGGCTCGGGACACGGTGCGGGAGCAGTTCCTGATGACGGGGCTCCTCGAGCGGTACCTGGACCTGTTCACCGCCTTCGAGCCCAACTTTCGCTTGCGGGACATGGGAAACTAGCTCTACGGGCTTCCCGTGGGCGTGGGGCGCCAGCTGCCGGCGGTAGGAGAGGTGCAGCGGAGATCGGGGCTGATTGTCACTCCCGAGAGCCAGATCGAGGTCGCCGAAGGAATTCGCCAGGCCGGGGCGGCGGCTCTACAATGATCGGGTGGGGGGCATGAGCGCGCGGCCAAAGGCGCCTTCTTCGTGGCGGGGACACCGTTGAGGTAGGAACCGTTGCTCGAGATCGAGAGCGGGACGAGCGATGGAGGCAGTGCGGAACGTCCTGAAGTGGGTGCTGGTGGCCCTCGTCACCGGGTTCGTCGGGTACGTGGGGCGGTTCGGGGCGCAGTGGCTCATCGAGCGGGCCCGCGCCCGGCGGCGGGCCGCTGGGGAACTCTCCCCGCAGCGACCGCCCCCGCGCGGAAGCTCCCCGGCCCCCCGGCCAGGGCCCACGGACGAGCAGAAAGCGGAGAAGAAACGGGCGAAGGCGCAGGCCAAGGCGGCGAAGAAGGGGGCGAAGGGGCAACGCTGACCGCCTCGCGCTCGACTGCGCCGGTCCCGTCTAGCGGGCACTGAGCAAGAGTCGGACCACCGGCCGCTCCGGCCTGCGGCGCGCCACCTCCACGAAGCCGGCTTTCGTATACATCGACATCGCCCCGAACCACATCGACGCATCCGCGCTGCGGACGGGCTTGTCCACCGGGTACGCCTCCAGCGCCACCACGCCCCGCGCGCGGGCAAACGCGGTCGCGTCCTGGAGAAGCCCCGTCGCCACCCCCTGGTGCCGATACGCCGGCGGGACGACGAAGCACACGATCGACCACACCGGGAGGTCGTCCACCGCCTTCGCCACCGGGGACTGCCTCAGCCGCGGGAACGCCTCCCGCGGCCCGAGCGACACCCATCCCACTGGCACCCCGCCGCGGTACCCGATCAACCCTGGCGGCGGATCGTCCGTGGCGAGGGCTTGCAGCTGCCTCCGGCGGTGCTCGGCCACGGTGAGGCCGGCCGGACCCGCCACCTTGCCGCTCTCGCGGTAGTACATGCACCAGCAACCCCGGGCCATCGCGCAACCCCGCGCCAGGAACAGGGCTTCGAGATCCGGCCACCGCTCCGACGTCAACGGATGGATGACGAGGTTCATGGGGATCAGCATACCGTGGAGAGCGCTCTCGTCCGTACGCAGCTGTCAAGCCACTGCGTGCCTGATCAGGTCGCGGGGCCTCGCAGGCTCGGGAGCTCCGTGAGGACTCCTCTTCTGCAGTTACTGGCGGTGCCAGTGACCAGGGTGCGGGCGGGAACGCGCGATGGAGGCTCTGGTTCACAACCAGGGGGCGATCACCTCGTCGGTGAGAAGAGCCGGGGAGCCGCTGAAGCGGATGATCCCGTGGCGGTCGATGAGCACGGTGTGCGGGATCGCCTGGACCCCGTAAAGGGAAGCTACAGCACGGGCCTCGGTGAACGGTGCCCACAGGGCGATGAACCCGGTGTACCCGTTGGCCGCAAGGAAACGGGCTCCATCCTCTCGCCGGTGGTCGAGGTTCACTGCCACCACCTTCAACCCCTGTGCCACGTGCTTCTGGCGCAGCGCCTCGATTTTCGGGACGGTGGTCAGACAGGGCTTGCACCACGTGGCCCAGAAGTCGAGAAGCACGGGACATCCGCGCAACGAGGAGAGCCGGACAGGGGTCCCGGACAAGTCGGGGAGCGTAAAGTCGGGGGCGCGCTGTCCGACGTGGGGCCCCACTTCGACGTCCATCGGGTCGAGCGACGTGGCGGGTGGCAAGCAAAGCGCGTCGGCGGCCCACATCGCCCCGCCTCCGGTCCCGTGCCAGGCCATCCATCCCACCGTGGCCACAGCTGCCGCCAGGCCGAACCTCGCCAGCCACGCCACGTGCACCCTGGTCATGGCCAGACCCTACCCGCTTCGATGTGGAAGCGCCATGGATGCCCAGCGAAAGCACGGTGGACCCCGCCCAACCGAGGGTCGGTTGCGGAGGAACAAAACGATGGTCAGAATTCACATCGCCCCCGTGGGGACGCGCTGCGGAGGGATGGGTGAGCGGACGAAACCGCCGGTCTTGAAAACCGGTGAGCCGCGAGGCTCCGTGGGTTCGAATCCCACTCCCTCCGCCAGAGAAGCGGTTAGCCAGTGCCGCGGTTGGCGGTTCGCATGTTGGGGCTGCGTGCCTGATCTCGCTTTCGCGGGTACCATCCACTCATGATCCTGCGCGCAGCGCTGGTGGACATGGACGGCACGATCTGGGAGTCCCCGCTGCGGATGGCCGCCCTGCGGCAGAAGCTGGGGCTCCCCCAGGATGGCCGGCCGATCCTCGCCGGGATCGCCGGCCTCCCCCCCGGGGAACGGGAGAGGGCGACTCAGGCATTGCGGGACCACGAGGCCCACGCCGTGGAACGGGGAGCGCTTCGGCCGGGGACGGTCGAACTCCTCCAGTTCCTTCGTCGCCGCGGCCTCCGGTGCGCCCTCATCACCAACAACTCCCGCCAAAGCGTGGGCGCCGTCCTCGCTCGCCATGCGCTCCCGTTCGACCTCGTGTTCACGCGGGACGATGGCCCCCTCAAGCCCGACCCCCAGGCGTTTCTCCTCCCCCTGGCCCGGCTGGGGGTCCCCCCAAAGGAGGCGATCGCGATCGGCGACTCTCATCTCGACCTCCAGGCCGCGGTCGGGGCGGGGATGGGGGCGGTCGTCCTTGTACAGCCGGCGGAGTGGATGCGCGCCCACTTCCCCGCCGGGGCAACCTATCGCGAGACAGCCGACCTCACGGAGGCCCGCGCGGTGATCGCCCGCCTCCTCGGCCAATGAGAACGGGCGCCGCCCAGGGCCCCCGACCCTTCCGGGACCGCTCTACCTACGCCACAGGCAGAGCGGCGCGGTCCACACAGAACGGACCACCGCCCCATAGGCACGCCCGAACTCCACGTCCTCATCGTCCACGAGGTGGATGTCGAACAGCTGCTGCAGGCACTGGCACCCCGTCAGGGCCCGGTAGCCTTGGGTCAGGAGATGGTTCAGCCGCAGGAGCAGGCTCTCCACGGTATCGGACTTCCGGAAAACCCAGGCGATGATGTCCACATCCGAGCTCGGTCGGGTGCGACCGTCCACCGTGCTCCCGTAGACGTACACCGCACGGAACGTAGACCCTAGCCGTGATACGTACCGACAGAACTCCTGAGCCAGAGCGTAGCGGAACGCGGAGTGCGCTCTGGGGTCCCCAGCCCGCAGGACAGCAAGGAACCCTACCCCATCGCGCCCCACACGGTCGGCAGCCGCGCCCATAGCGCGGGATAGGATCCCATCGTAGTGGACCGCCGGGCCAAGCAGGAGGCTCGGGGTGCTCGCGATCACGGGAACACGCCCCGCAGCCGGATCGCCTCCACCACGCGTTCAAGCCCCATCATGAACGCCGCGGTGCGCAGGGACACGTCATGCTTCTTCGCATTGTCCCATACCGACTGGAACGCACGGCGCAGGATGACGGCCAATCGCTCGTTCGTCTCCGCCTCTTCCCAATAGAAATTCTGCAGGTTCTGTACCCACTCGAAGTAGGAGACGACTACTCCTCCAGCGTTGGCGAGGATGTCCGGCGCCACCACACGGCCGCGCTCCTCGAGGATGAGGTCGGCCTCAGGAGTGGTCGGCCCATTGGCCCCCTCGACAATCACCCGGGCCTTGATCTGGCCAGCATTGACCTCGGTGATCTGGCCCTCCAGCGCCGCTGGAACCAGCACATCCACATCGAGGGTCAGCACCTCTGGCCCAGCGAGGGGCTGGACCCCCGGAGCGGTGTAGCCGGCGATCAGCCGCTGCGGGGAACGGGAAACGTGTTCGAGAAGGGAGGGGATGTCGAGGCCGGTGGGGTCATACAAGGCCCCGGAGATGTCGGACACCCCGACCACCTTCGCCCCTTTCGCGTGAAGGAGCTGCGCCGCCACGGACCCCACGTTGCCGAACCCCTGAACGGCAACGGTCGCTCCGGCGACCTCCCGCCCGAGGCGGGCCAGGAGCTCCTCGATCACGATCACCACACCACGTCCGGTCGCCTCCCGCCGACCGCGGGCACCACCGACCGCGAGGTCCTTCCCGGTGACGATGCCGTACATTGGCTCCCCCCGGAGGGCGGTGGCCGTATCCATCACCCAGTTCATGATCCGGGCGTTCGTGTTCACATCAGGAGCCGGGATATCGTGGTGGGGACCGATGAGGGGGAGGATCATCGCCGTGTAGCGGCGGGTGAGCCGCTCCAGTTCCCCCTCGGAGAGGGTGGTCGGATCACACACGACCCCACCCTTGCCCCCACCCAACGGGATGTCCACCACGGCACATTTCCACGTCATCCATCCCGCCAGAGCCTTCACCTCGTCGATCGTCACCGCCGGGTGGAAGCGAATCCCTCCCTTGCACGGGCCACGGACCGAGGAGTGCTGAACCCGGTATCCCCTGAATACCTCGATCCGCCCGTCGTCCATCCTCACAGGAACGGACACCTCCAGCACGCGCTCTGGGCGCTTGACCATCTCTAGGATGTCCGCGGGGTACCCCAGCTTCTCCCCTGCCAGATCCACCTGGGCCCGGAACATCTCGTACGGGTTGACCTCGGCTTCCCTCAGAGTCCGCTCCACCGTGGCTTGTGTTTGCCTAGCCTGTTCAGGCGTCATCGGTTCGACCTCCTTGGCCAGAGCCTAGGCAAGCCAGCGCAGCCCCACATTGCCACGGACAAGGGATCGCCCATTCTGTTTGGCAAAGGCTCCTCCCCCCTTTAAGATGGAATCCGCTACCATATGCCATCAATCAAGATGTCAAGTACAATCGCAGCGGCCCACTGAATGACCACAAGTGCCCCAGGAGTTGCCAGCGTGCGACGTGTCAGAATGCAGTCCGATCGCCTGTCAGTCTTGATTTACGCGGCTGCAGACTCCGCTCATCCTCAAAGGGATGGAAGGAGTGGAGAGCCGAAGAGAGAGGCTGATCTCGGAGGTCGCGAGCCTACCGGGGACGCTTGTCGTGACCCACCATCCCGGCGACCTCATCTTCCAGGACGGGGCGTTCGCGGCTGGGGTCTACCTCGTGGCAGAGGGCCTCGTCGCGGTGGGCGGGTACGCGCCGCGGGCGTCGCGCGCCGTGGCGCTGGCCGGGCCGGGAGATCTGGTTGGGCTCGAAGCATGGCGATCGGGCCCCCTGCCGCGCTACAACGGGTTCGCCCGCGCCTTGACGCCCACGACCCTCCTTTTCGCCACCGCTGATGCCTGGGCACGGGCCCTGGATCGCCCCCCGTTCCGCGACCTCGTCCTGTCCGCGCTCGCCGAGCTCGTGTTCGACCGATGGACACTCGCCGTGCACCGCGATCAGCCGGAACGTGCTCTGGCGTGGATGCTCGTTCGGTGGGGGGAGAGGGCGGATGGAGAGGGGCAGGTGCGGTTAGCGGTTCCTGCGGCAACCCTCGCCTCGATCCTCGGCGTGTCCCGAAATGCCCTTCGCCAGGCCGTGACCCGCCTTGGGGAGCTTGACGCTGCACGCTCGGTCAACGGACACCTCGTGGGCGACCTGCGTCGGCTTCACGACCTGCTCGAAGAGAGCCTTACAGCGTCTGCTCGATGATGGTGCGGTAAAGCTCGGGGGCACGGGCGATCTCTTCGAGTCTTCCCCGCGACAGGATCTCGAATCCCCAACGGTGGGTCTCGATCAGTTCGCGCTCACGAAACCGGCGCAGCATGCGCATGAGGGTCTCCAGGGATACGCCGAGGAGCTCAGCCATCGTCTGGCGGGTGATCGGGAACTCGAGACGCACCGTGCCATCGGCGTTCGGTGTGCCGTACTTGTTGGCGAGGGCGAGGAGGAGGAGAGCAAGGTTGCGATCCACGGACTCGGTGGCCTCCCGGGTGAGCTTGAACTCCAGCATCGCCACCTCCCGCCCGAACCAGCGGCACAGGTCGAATAGGGCCTGGGGATGGTGCTCGAGGAACGCACGGAACCGGCTGGTCTCGAAGAACAGCAGCGTAGATTCGATGATGGTCCGCGCGAACTGGAGGTTCACCGGTTTGCCGCCCAGGAAGAATGGCTCTAGCCCGTACCACTCCCCAGGAGCCAGGAACCGCAGCACCCGTTTCTCGTGGGTTCGGGGGGCGTACTTGCCGATGGCTACCAGGCCTTGACAGACGATGTACACCCCCGAGCAGTACGAGCTCTCTTGGGCGATCAGCTCGTCGGCATCGAACTCGAGGACGAGACCCAGGCTCTCCAGGGCACGACGTTCCTCGTCGGACAAGCTGGGGAAAGCCTTGGCAAGGCACCCTGCGGGGGTATCCTTGAGGCTGATCTTGGGCATGGTGGTGGTCGTCGAATTCTAGTGTCGATCGCGGGTTCACGCCACATGTCCCCGCAGGATCAGCTACCAACGACCCTATGCCCACCCGCGCAGCCGCACCGCCTCCGCCACTCGCTGCACGGCGACCAAGTACGCGCCGAGTCGGTTGTGGACCTTGTGCTCTGTTGCCGACTTGTGCACGGCATGGAACGCGGTGGTCATCTTCGCGTCGAGCCGGGCGTTCACCTCGTCGACCGTCCAGTAGAAGTTGTACGCGTTCTGGACCTGCTCAAAGTAGGACACGGTGACCCCGCCGGCGTTGCACAGGAAGTCGGGGATCACGTGCACCCCGTTCTTGTGGAGGACGACGTCGGCCTCCGGCGTCGTCGGTCCGTTGGCGAGCTCGGCGACGATCCGTGCCTTGATGCGGCTGGCGTTCGCCCCCGTGATCTGGTTCTCGAGGGCCGCGGGGAAGAGGGCCACCACGTCAAGTTCCAGGAGCTCGGCGTTGGTGATCGTCTTTGCCCCTGGGAACCCTTTCACGGTCCCCGTCCTGTCTTTATGGGCGATGACGTCCTTGGAGGGGAGGCCGTTTGGGTTGTAGATCCCGCCCTGGGAGTCGGATACGGCGACCACCTTCAAGCCCAACAGCTCCTCGCCCAGGGCGTGGGCGAACTGGCCAGCGTTGCCGTACCCCTGGATCGCCGCCGGCGCGCCCCGGAGGTCGATCCCGAGGACCTTGCCCGCCTCGCGGGCGCAGTACATCCCGCCCCGGGCCGTGGCATCGCCCCGCCCGGCGGAGCCGCCCAAGGGGAGGGGCTTGCCCGTGATCACGCCCGGTGCCCGCCGGCCCACCATCGTCTCGTACTCGTCGAGCATCCACGCCATGACCTGGGGGTTCGTGTACACGTCCGGCGCGGGCACATCCACGTCCGGACCGAGGTACGGTCCGATGGCGCGGATGTAGCCACGGGAGACCCGTTCCAGCTCCCGGGTGGAGAGCTCCTTGGGATTGCACACCACCCCGCCCTTCCCTCCGCCGAGGGGGAGGTCCACGACCGCGGTCTTCCACGTCATCCATGCCGCCAACGCCCGCACCGTGTCCACCGTCTCCTCGGGGTGGAACCGGATTCCCCCCTTGCACGGGCCACGGGCCCAGTTGTACTGGACGCGGTATCCGGGGAAGACCTTCACCGAACCGTCGTCCATCCGCACCGGGATCCGCACATGGAACTCCCGCAGCGGCCACCGCAGGAGCTCGTGGAGCCCAGGATCGAGATCGAGTCGCTTCGCTGCCTCGTCCAGCTGACGCTGGGCGATCTCGAACGGGTTGAGACTGGTCTGCACACCGCTGTCCATACATCTTCCTCCCTTGACGGCGGGGCACCTGCCCCGGCCTCCGCGCCAATCTTAGAGGATGCGATGCCGATTGCCAAGACATCGCTCGTTGATCTGAACTCCCGAGGCTGTCACCTGACAGCGTCTTGCGCCCCCTCGCCAGGCCGGAGCCTGGTGCTTCCTTGGGTCAAAAGGCCAAGTGGCCGTGCGGGCTGGTGGACTCAAGAACCCTAGTTGGGCTCCCCTTGGACAAGCTGGCGGTGGATGGCGCGGGCGGCGCGCTTTCCGGCGCCCATGGCGGAGATCACGGTGGCAGCGCCCGTCACGATGTCGCCCCCCGCGAACACGCCGACCCGCGACGTACACCCATCCTCGTCGGCAACGATCGTCCCATGGCGCGCCACCTCCAACCCGGGGGTAGTGCGGGGCACCAGCGGATGGGGATCGTTCCCGATGGCGATGATCGCCGTGTCCACGGGGAGCACGAACTCCGAGCCGGGCACGGGCACCGGCCGGCGGCGGCCGGACTCGTCCGATTCCCCAAGTTCCATGCGGATGCACTCCACCCCCACCACCCGGCCATCCTCCCCCAGGAACCGCACGGGGTTCACCAGGACGTGGAACTCGACCCCTTCCTCCTTGGCGTGGTGGACCTCCTCGACCCGGGCCGGCATCTCCGCTTCGGTGCGCCGGTAGAGGATCATCACCCGCTCCGCCCCCAAGCGGAGGGCGGTGCGAGCCGAGTCCATCGCCACATTTCCCCCACCCACCACTGCCACCGTCTTCCCGATCCTCACCGGGGTGTCGTACTCGGGGAAGAGGTAGGCCCGCATCAGGTTGACCCGCGTCAGGAATTCGTTTGCGGAGTAGATCCCGATCAGGTTCTCGCCGGGCACCCCGAGGAACTTGGGGAGCCCGGCGCCGGTCCCCACGAAGA
>JACIWK010000001.1 GCA_014360985.1 Candidatus Bipolaricaulota bacterium | reverse complement strand
ACCCGGTATCCTTTGGTGGGGATGCCCTTAGCTTCTAGGGTCTGCCGGAGGGCAAGCGCGGTGAGTGCCTGTCCGGGCTCGCGGCCCGCGGCGACCATGAACCCTTCGGCGAGTTCCAGTGCCTCAGCCTCAGTGGTGGCAATGCCGTAGTAGTGGGTAAGGAGCGTCGCCACCGCCGCCGGCCCGCACGTGTACCAGTCCGCCTGCCCCACCACCCACTCGTAGCGCAGGTCCCGGTACGGCAGGGGCTGGAACAGGAGTTCAACGAGCAAGAGCAGTTCCACCAACTCCCCCCATCTCGGGCCGTCCCCCGAGCCGCAGGCCTTGGATTCCCGATCGGGCTGTCGCTCTGCTTTCCCGTACTGGCCCTCTATGCGTCAGGACAGCAAGAGACAGATAAAGGAAGAGAGTCGCTAGCTGTCACCGTTCCCTTTGTGTTGCCTCCTGCCCCATCTACTAGGCGGAGGAATTGCATAGCACACGCCGAAAACTACCGCAGCCAGAAGGACTTTCCAATCTGCTAAGAAATGAACAATCTTCCTCGTAGGCGGTTCAGCAATCCAGATCAAGGCGAATATGGCGTAAAGCAGGGCCATCCCGACGCAAGCTCGCACGGCCAGGCGAGCTGTAGCACCCCACCTCTCCGCCAGGTCTGTCAATATCCACCCGGTTATGGTACCGAGGACTAGAACACCATAACTCCCTACAAGGAGCACCAAAGCCCTCCACCATCCGTGTTGCTCCAGCAACACAAGGGGAAGGAGCGCGAGTGGTAGTATGAGACCCCACTTTAGAAGCCTGGGCATCGTTAACATACTTGGCCTATTGTCTCACTCCCCCCGCACACAATGGCTCACACCGGGCGCAGGTTTCGAAGCTTCCACATTGGGTCCAACATGTCCATCAAGAAGAACTGGAGGAAGCTTGGAGACGTTGGCGGACGAGGCCATACGCCTGCTAGGTAGCCAAAAAACGTAAGGATTCCGGCGGTGATTGAGGTCTTTAGAGAAGCACCTGACTGAGATGCAATAAACCCTGTGGTTATTCCCACCGTGGCACCTATGAAGAGGTCCTTCGTGAAACCCGGGTAGGCTTCGCCCACAATCCATAGTTCCTCGTCCAGAAGTTCCTCTCCAACAGGAGTGACTAGCCCAGATTCAGGAACCGCCTGGGCATAGCCCAGCTGGGCGAAAGCGGGAACCAAACCGACCACGGCCGCGAGGGCCACCGCCACCATCTGCATCCACCTTGGCATCCCGATCACCTCCTATTAATGATGGCTCCCATTATAGGCACCTACCCCCCCCTCCCTGTCAAGCCCTTCGATGGTGGACACTCGTCCCCTCCTGCGGAAGATCGCACATGGAATCAGTGCACCATGAGGTCTGGGGCGTGCGCTCGCTCTCTGCCCCACCACCCACTCGTAGCGCAGGTCCCGGTGCGGCAGAGGCTGGAACAGAAGTTCAACGAGCAAGAGCAGTTCCGCCAACTCCCCCCATCTCGGGCCGTCCCCGCGAGCCGCAGCGGCGAGCCCTAGGTCTCAGATCCCCGATTGGCCTGTTGCTCTGCTTTCTTCCGCTTCAGCCTCCCTTCCAGGGCGTAGATCACGATATCGAACGGTATGCCGACAAGCACGACCGCCCCCCACGCGATCGCCAGTCGCCCGACCAGCTCCCAGCGCTCTGAGAAGTCAACCTTTCCCAGAATCCCCAGCACGACGAAGATCCACGGCGTAAGGGTCGTGGCGAACCGTGCGCTGTCCTTGAGCAGTGGGCCAATCGGCTTCATCCTGGCGCTCCCTGTCACGGTTTCGTCGTTCTCTCCCCCTTCAGCTCCCGCCATGCTTCCTTCAGGCGTCTTCTCGCCTCCTCATCCTTCCGCTCCAAGCTCTCGCGGCGCGCCTTATGTCGGGCCTGTCGGCTCTCCAGCTTCTCCCGCAGCTTTGCGCCCACCTCCGGGTCCACCAGGGCCCGGATCCCGAGCTGGCTCAGCACCAGCCCGACGAAGGTCACGACCCACTGGAGAGGGGACGTCAGCAGAGGCCCCTCGGAACTCCAGGGCCGGAACCCGATGAACATGGTCATCCCAACACTGAAGGCCACTGCCCACCATCCGTGCCGCTGCAAGAACCTCGTCAGCATCAGGGTCCTCTAGCGCCCCCCACGGATGAGCCAGTCAACACCCAGGCTTCCTGTGGCGCTACCAAGTCCAGCCACAGTCACGTCCCGTAGGGTTACCGGTCTCGAAGGGTCCACAGCCCGGTAGATCGCCTCAAACCCTGCGCCCGTGACGAACCCCGTCGTTGCCGCCGCTGGGAATGGGTTCTGCTGAGCGATCGGAAGCTTGCCCACCGCGTGGCCAGTCGCACCTCCGAGCGCACCTGAGGCTCCTGCGACAAGAACGTCTTGAACGCGTCCTCCCTGCGCAGCTGTCATCCCTGCGCTTGCGACCCCACTTCCCACCACGTTCGTGGCCAGCGGATGCATCTGGGCGAAGCTCTGGCCCCTCATAGCCAGGGAAGTGACCGCCTCTGATGCTCGCTCGCATCCCTTCTGCACGCTGGTCGCTGCAACGGTTCCTGCCATGAGTGCCAGCTTTGCCACCTTCGCCAGTTTGAGCCCAAGGATGAAAACGCTTGTAAGTAGGACTTCCCCGTCCACCTCTGCCAGCTCTGCGTCGTCCATCTCCTCACCGCTGGGAAGAACAGGCGCGGTCTGTGAAACCGGAACCGTCTGGGCATAGCTGAGCTGAGCGAACGCGGGAACGAGACCGACCACAGCCGCGAGGGCCACCGCCACCATCTGCGTCCACCTTGGCATCCCCATCACCCCCCTGATGACGGCTCCTATTATAGGCACCTACCCCCCCCCCCTGTCAAGTCCTTCGATGGTGGACACTCGCATGCAGGGTCTACGCATACAGGGTCAGGTCTTGCAATCCAACAGGTCCTGCTCGTACCGCCGGATCCGCCGACTTACCGTGGCGTAGTGCACCCCGAGGAACTCCGCGATCTCCCGCATCGCGTACCCATGGGTCCGGTACGCCGCAACCATCCCGGCCGCCGCGTTCTCGCCGAGGAGATCCTCCAAGGAAGGTCGCACCCCCTCGCGTTGGGCCCGGGGGACCTCGCTTAGCCCCCGCCCCCCCTTGGGAAGATTGCGCACGAACTCGTTGCTTCCCAGGTAGATCTGGCCCGGGAGTTCCTCCCACGGCCGGGCTCCCTTCCCCGCGCTCACGAACCGTCGGTACGCTCCGTGGGCCTTCGTTCGGCTCCTCGCGAAGTGCGAGAGGATCCACTCCGTGGTCAGGAACGAGGGGACGGGAGACATCCCCACCGTCGCCCGGTAGCTCGACCACGGCCAGTCCTTGGCCGCACGGACCCGTCCCGCCCGCACCGGGTTGAGCACGACGTAGCGGGCGAGCTCGAGGAGGTAGCTCTCCTTCTGGACCACGATCGCCTTGAACCGCCCTCCGAACAGGTGGCCGACCCGGCGGTGACGGCGGTTGAACGCCTGGGTGTAGACCCCGTTCAGCTGGCGCATCCCCCGGGACAGGTTGGGCTGCAGGGTCTCAATCAGCAAGTGGTAGTGGTTGGGCATGAGGCAGTAGGCGTGGCACAGCCAGCCGAACCGCTCGATCACTTGGGACAGAACCTCGAGGAACGCCCGCCGGTCCACGTCGTCCCAGAAGACCTCCTGGCGGGCGTTGCCGCGGGAGGTCACGTGGTAGAGCGCACCTGGGTACTCGATTCTCAGCGGTCGGGCCACGGCGGGAGTGTGCCCTGGGGCTTGTGTGATTGCAAGACCTGACCCCAGAGGTTCCGCGCCGGGGGGCCGGGCGGGCAGCACATGCAGAAGAACGAGACCGCGATCCGGATCACCCACCTCCCGACCGGGATCGTGGTCGGGTGCCAGAATGAGCGTTCCCAGATGCAGAACAAGCTGACCGCGATGCGGATGCTGCGGGCGAAGCTTCGGGCCCTGATGGAGCAGGAGCAGGCGCGGAAGCTGGACGAGCTGCGCGGGGAACTGGCGGACATTGAGTGGGGGCACCAGATCCGATCCTACGTCCTGCAGCCGTATCAACTGGTGAAGGACCACCGCACCGAGGTCGAGGTGGGGAACGTCCAGGCCGTGCTCGACGGCGAGCTGTGGCCGTTCATCTGGTCCTGGCTGGAGGCGGGCCAGGCTCCGCAGAAGGCGTAGTTCGTCGCGCATCCCGTTGCCCGGACCCCCGGCGAGACGCTGTGGGCGCCCGTGGGGCAGGCCTCGTGGTCAGGGCTTGCCCGCTGAGCGGGCCCGAACGGGGTCGCTGTGGTGAGCCCCGGCCGGGACCCCTACCTTTCGGCTCGCCCTGGGTCGCGTGTCAGCGCAGGACGCGGACCCCGCGCTTCTCCAACTCGTCCAGCAGCTCCCGCGCCTCGGGCTTGAGAAGGATCCGCATCACGTTCACCACACGCAGGGAAGCGATCTCCACGAGTGGGCTGAAGCTCGCCACCGGATTGGCCGACAGGTCGAGGATCTCCAGGGGGAGCCCTGCCAGCGGTCCGATGTCGGACACGTTGTTCCCTCCAAGGAGGAGATCCCGCAGGCTGACGAGGCTGGCGAGGGGTTCGACGGATCGAATCGTGTTTCCCTGAACGTTCAAGGTCGCGAGCTTCGTTGAACCTGCAACCGGAGAGAGGTCGGCGATCCGCGCCCCGGCGGCGACGAGCGCTCTCAGCTCCCTCAGCCCGGCCAAAGGTGCGAGGTCGCGCACCGGGTTCCCCGAGATCGCCACCGTCTCGAGCCTCGCGAGCCCGGCCAGCGGTTCGAGGGTGGCCACCCGGTTCCCGCTCAGGTCCAGGTACCGGAGATCGGAGAGGGAGGCGAGAGGCGAGAGGTCCGCCACGGCGTTGTGGCCCAGGTCCAGGTACCGGAGGCGGCCAAGCTCGGACAGAGGGCGCAGGTCGGAGACTCCATTCCCCAAGAGAACGAGCTTCTCAAGGTTACGAAGACCGGCAAGCGGGCTGACGTCGGCGATAGCGTTCTGCATCGCGGAGACCTCCCGAAGCTCCGTGAGGGTCGCGAGCGGCGACAGGTCCGTGACCGCGTTCATGTCGATCCACAGCCAGCGCAGGCTGACCAGGCCGGAGAGAGGGGAGAGGTCGAACACGTTGTTCGCCATCAGCATGAGCCACTTCAGGTTCTTGAGCCCCGCCAGGGGCGCGAGGTCCAAGACCTCGTTGAAGGTGAGGTCCAGCCACTCGAGGGCGTGGAGCGAAGCCAAAGGAGCGACGTTCCGGATCCGGTTGTGGCCGAGGCCCAAGTGGGAGAGCCTGGTGAGTCCGGCCAGAGGGGAAAGGTCCTCGATCTCGTTGAACGCGGCCTCCAACGTCCTGAGCCGGGGGAGGTTGGACACCGGGGAAAGATCGCGCACGCGGTTCCACCCGATCGAGAGCTCCTCCAGCGCCGAGAGGCCAGAGATAGGGGACAGGTCGGACACCTGGTTATCGACGAGGGCGAGCTTCCTCAGGTTCACCGCGTGCTCCAGTCCTGTGAGGTCCTCGATGTCCAGTCCCATGGCCTCGAGTTCCGTGAGGCCCGCCAGGTCACCCACCGTGAGATCGCCCTCGGGCTTCCCGAGCGCGGCACGGATCGCTCCCTCCAGCCCGGGATCAGGGACGACGACCGTCTCCGATCCCAACCCGACGAGACCCCACACGAGCGCCAGCGCCACCACGACCATCGTCCTCATCGCGCACCTCCTCCGCAGTTCAGTATAGCAGGACCGACCCGCTACGGCCCTCGCCCGGTCCACTCCGCCTCCAGCGACACCCACGCCCGATCCCCGCGAAGGGACAGCGTGGCGCGCACCCCGAGTTCCCCCTTGCCCCGCGGGTCCAGCGCGTAGCGAAGTCGCACGCCGAGCGACGTCACCGGAACACCCACCCCGAGCACGGGCACGGCCAGGCTCCCGGAGGTGCTGACGCTGATCCAGGCGTTGGCCACGAACCCCGCTCCCAGACCCAGGGTGAACCACGCGTGGGGTTCCTCCTCTTGGCTCCGCAGGCCGACCTCCCCCACAAGCACCATCGGGTCGCGCAAGAAGCTCGCCGCCACTCCGATCCCGCCTTTCCACGGGTGCCCAAGCGACATCGAGACGCGGGGATCCCACGGGTTCTTCGGATCGATCCGCCACTCCTGGAACACCGAGTACGCCATTCCACGCTCGCTGCTCGACAGGCGTTCCTCGCCCCACGGGTACCGCCGGACCTCGTCCAGAGTGGTCGTGCTCTGCGAGACCGCGATCCCTGTCTTCCATCCGCTGCCGAAGTGGACGGTTCCCGTCAAGCTCAGCCGCCACTCGTGCGAGAGGAGGGTGAAGCCGTAGGGTTGGCCGAACGCGTCCACTCCGAACCCTTCCCGGCCGGACGGGGTGTAGCCGAGCCCGAGCTGCCAGGTGTACTCCCCCGTGGCCTCGTCCGGCCGCTTCAGGGGATCAATCGGGGTCTGGGCCCACGCCGTGACGGAGAGGAGAATGAGGGCAGCTACAATTCCCCTCGCCCCACGCCCGAGGGAGAGAGGGTACCGCCACGAGCGCACTTCACCCCTGAGCACGCCGGGGCCGCCGAGGACAGCCGGCCGACTGAGGCGCCCACCACAACGGGCACCCAGGACACGAAGAACAACAAGCATGAACTCTGAGGTTGGAACCCCAAAATCCCTTCGAGCTCCTTGTGCCGTCCTTCGTGCCCTTGGTGGTGTAGTTCGGGGTTGCTCTGCGATCTCGGCGCGCTCGGCGGTGAGAGCCTCTGAGCCTTTCCCCTTCAACCCTCCCGCGGCTGGGAGGGGACAGGGGGAGGGCCACGCCCTCACGGCAACCTCTCCCGGAGCCGAGCCAGGGCCGCAAGGCGTTCCTCCGCGCGGCGAAGCGCTTCCTGTTGCCGCTCCTGAACCAGGAAAGACAGCTCCAGCGGCGGGATCGGGACCAACACGACCTCGCTGTAGCCTCGCTCATCCACGAAGGTCGAGAACGGGAGGCTGCTCTGCCCCGACTTTGACATCGTCACCAAGAAGAACGTAAGACAGAAGGCGACAACCACCTTGTGATGGATCGATGTGGCACTACGGGGGGGGCGGTCGAGGGTGGGTTCAGTCGAGCCGCTCCAGGCGGCGAGGCGCTCTCATCCCAACAGCATGGAACGCCGGCATCGCCCAGGCCGGGATCTCGTCCCGCAGCCGGAACGTCTGCCCGCACTTGCCCCGCAACACGCTCACCCGCACCCGCCCCAGGGACGCGAGAAGTTCCGTGAACGATCCCTCCCAGCCCAGCTTGTCGAGCCTCGCCCGCAGAAGTTGCCGCAACACGAACGCCAGGAAACAGACCATCACGTGCCCCCGGATCCGACCCTCGGTCCAGTGGTAGATCGGCCGTAGCTCAAGCGGGGTCTTCAGGACCCGGAACGCCTCCTCAACCTGCCAGAGGCCCTTGTAGGCAAGCGCCACATCCCGGGACGGAAGGTCGGTGTTCGTTCGCAACACCCACTTCCCATCGTAGCGAGCATCGTGGGCGATCTTCGCCCGGTCGAGGGTCACTCGCTCCCCTGTCACCCGCACGTACCGGCGCGCCGCCCCCCGGAGAAGACCCTTTGCCGTCCCATGAGCAAGCTTCTCCTCCAGGTGCGCCAAGATCCCCTCCCGGTTACGGCGGTCCTCTTCCGCCCGCAGGGGGTTCAGGCACACGATGTACCGGTCCTGGGCGTCCTCAAGCTTCACTTCCTTCACCCGGAGGTTGTCCGCCACAGCCTGGTAGCGCCCCGCACGGGCCAGGACCTCCTCCGTGACCAGCTTGCTCCCCCGCAGGCGCGTGGCCACGATGTAGGGGAGCCCCGCCTCCCGCATCGCTTCGAGGTTCCCCTCCGACACCATCCCCCGATCGCAGCACACGACCGCCCGCCTCACCCCCAGGACCCGCTGGAGGTAGAGGAGCGCCTCCCGGAACGCCGCCGGATCCGCGGTGTTGCCGGGAAGGAGGAGGTGCGCCACCGGCAACCCGTCCCGGGTCACCGCCACCCCGAGGGCGAGCTGGCGGCGGTCCCCCCGCTTGTCCCGGGAGTAGCCGAACTGGGCGAGATCCTCGGGGTGCTCCCCCTCGAAGTAGGTCGACGTTGTGTCGAAGTAGAGAAGGTCCGTGTCCGTG
Source organism: Candidatus Bipolaricaulota bacterium (assembly GCA_014360985.1). Classification (GTDB taxonomy): domain Bacteria; phylum Bipolaricaulota; class Bipolaricaulia; order Bipolaricaulales; family Bipolaricaulaceae; genus Bipolaricaulis. Next base: position 164,275 of record JACIWK010000001.1, on the reverse strand, counting down.
AACAGGTCCCGGTGCCGCTCAAACCACCCCTGCTCCAGAACCTCCTTCCTCTCGGAGAGGACATCGAGCGCCCGGTAGAGATCGTGGAGCTCGACTTCCTCGAACCCCGCGCCGTACACGTCACCCGACCAGGCGTGGGTCGCGCACTTCGACCTCGGGGAGGCGAGCCGCCCCAAGACCATCAGGTAGACGGCCTTCGCCAGCCGCTCCGGGAACAGGGCCTCCCGCAGAACCGGCCCCAACGTCTCCTCCCACAGCCTCCCCCACACGAGGTGCTCCCCCCAGGTCTTGGTCTCGACCCGGGTGCTTGCGTCCACCACCAGGGCCTCTTCTTCGGCGTACCGGCGGGCGGTGGAGACGAGCCGCCCGAGGTCGGCCCTGAGCTTGGGGTCGTCAGCCCGGCCCAGGGTGCAGAGCACCCGCTGGCGGGTCTTGCCCTCGACCCGCTTGTTCTCGACGAGCTGGAGGTAGGTGACCACGGACCCGTCCTGGTTCCGGCGCTTCTTCTCGCGGACGAACATGACACCGCAGTGTACAGCACATCCCAGATCCTGAAAAGGAGACATACGTCACCTTCGTGGCACCACATCGGGGCCCTGGACTGCAACCCAACACTACGCTAACATCGTCACGATGGAACCGAGGGGCGGGAAACCGCCCTCAGAAGTTCAAAGTCGGGTCTGCCCCCACGACGGATCGGCAAGGACGATGTGGTCTCCCACCATCCCCACGCCGACCACGAAGTGCCTCTGGGGCTCGGTGAGGTGGAGGATCACCGGCAGCCCGCCGCGGGCGAAGTAATCAGCCAGCGCCTCGGGAGACACTCGGTACCCTCGGGTGGGGATGCCCTTGGCTTCCAGGGTCTGCCGGAGGGCGAGGGCGGTGAGCGCCTGTCCGGGCTCGCGGCCCGCCGCGACCATGAACCCTTCGGCGAGTTCCAGTGCCTCGGCCTCCGTGGTGGCAATGTCGTAGTAGTGCGTGAGCAGCGTCGCCACCGCCGCTGGCCCACATGTGTACCAGTCCGCCTGCCCCACCACCCACTCGTAGCGCAGATCCCGGTGCGGCAGGGGCTGGAACAGGAGTTCCACGAGCAAGAGCAGTTCCGCCAACTCCCCTCCCTCTCTCGGGCCGTCCCCGCGAGCCGCAGCGGCGAGCCCTAGGTCTCAGATCCCCGATCGGCCTGTTGCTCTGCTTTCTTCCGCTTCAGCCTCTCTTCCAGGGCGTAGATCACGATGTCGAACGGTATGCCGACAAGCGCGACCGCCCCCCACGCGATCGCCAGTCGCCCGACCAGCTCCCAGCGCTCTGAGAAGTCAACCTTTCCCAGAATCCCCAGCACGACGAAGATCCACGGGGTAAGAGTCGTAGCGAACCGTGCGCTGTCCTTGAGCAGTGGGCCAATCGGTTTCATCCTGGCGCTCCTTTCCGGTGCCAATTCGACTGGCGGGTCGGGAACAGGGACCAGCATACTATTCCTTGCTCTACACAAGCGTCAAATCCTTCCCTTTGGTTTCTCTGGCCCCTCTGGTTTCTGCGTTCTGCGCTTGGCCCACTCAGGGATGCTAAGGCCAAGAAAAAGCGTGAGGAATGATACTCCCCACCAGAGTACAGACCACAGCAGGTTGTGCCACCACGGGTCGCTGCTCAAGCGGTTCTGCCATGACGACGACGTGGCAAAACTTGCCCCGAGCCACACCGTTGCGCCCAGCACAGCTGCTGTGGTTTTCCTCATCACCTAACCCCGAACGGAAGGGGCTGGAACCGGGGTTCCAACCCCGTCCAAAGTCAACTCCGCGGTCAGGGATTGCGCCACCGCGGGTGTGTCAAGCCATATCCCACCAAGCCAAGGCCAACCCCTATTCCAGCTTCCTTCGCAGCGTCGATCAGCCTCCCTGACAGCGTGGGCGCGTCTGACGCGAGCCCACCCCTAAGACCCCCTACTCCTGCGCCCAGGCCGACACTGGTTGCCAGGGGGTGCTGCGCTGTAAACGAGAGACCTCTCATTGTAATGTGCTGCACGACGTGTCCTGCGCGAGTACCGACTTGCAGGGCCACATCGCATCCTCTCTGCATCAGCGCTGCTGCTCCGGCACCCGCCAATGCGGCAGCTTTCCCAAGCTTCCACCCAAGGAAGAAGAGGGCGGCGAGAACCGCTTCCCCGTCCGCCTCTGCCAGCTCTGCGTCGTCCATCTCCTCGCCGATGGGAAGAACAGGCGCGGTCCATGCACCCGGAACCGCCTGGGCATAGCTGAGTTGGGCGAACGTGGGAACCAAACTGACCACGGCCGCGAGGGCCACCGCCACCATCTGCATCCACTTTGACATCCCCATCACCCCCTGTGATGATGGCTCCTATTATAGGCACCTACCCCCCCCCCCTGTCAAGTCCTTCGATGGTGGACACTCGTCCCATCCTGCGGCACCTCGCGCGCGGAAACAGCGCACCATGGGGCCTGGCGCGTGCGCATGCCCTCTGCCCCACCACCCACTCGTAGCGCAGGTCCCGCAGAGGAGTACGCCTGTTGGCTGCGGACCGCCACTGTTACGAGCAAAGACGCTCGCCCCCGGCTTCCGCTGCTGATCGTACCCACTCTCAGGGTCGCTACTTCCCCTTCCCTCTTAGGCAGCGCCCAAGCCCGCGTACAAGGGATACTACCATCCCTCGGTGCAGTGCTGCTATCACAACTGCACTACCTATGTAGACAGCCGGAACCACCGGATCGGCCCAGGCGGCAAGCCCGGACCGTACCGATTCGGCAACCCCTATCCCTTCCCTTAGGGGTCTGAAGACCACGTGGATGGTGCCAAACATCAGTACTATCCAGCAGACAGCGCTACCAAGGAACTTCAGCATCGCGCTCATCCGGCTATCCTTCAGCGCGAGGACGATCAGCGACGCCAGATCCAGTTCCAGGCAGTGGTGACGGCGTTCTGCACGGGCATCCGTACATGGGTGTGGAGGCCTACATGGATTGTGTGGAGACCCCCGTGGACCTTGTGTGCTGTCTGTATGGCTTTCTCTGCAACTGTGTCAGCCCCTTTGAACGGTGACAACGCACCGTAAGTGAAGCCCGTCAGCCCAACGATTGAGAGTCGCACCGGATCCAGGGACGATCTGTCTCCCCGTGCGATCTCGTACTGTTGTAGCGCCAGATCGCCTGCCACCGCGATTCCGCCAATAACCACTGCCGATGCGAGCCGCTCGACCGCCTCCTTGGCGAGCGGGCCGGCGTCTCCATCGACGTCGAGAAGCTCTGTATCTGACAGCTCCTCACCATGAGGGAGTACGACCAAGGGCTGTTGCGCCGGAACCGCCTGGGCATAGCCCAGCTGAGCGAACGCGGGAACCAAACCGACTACGGCCGCGAGGGCCACCGCCACCATCTGCATCCACCTTGACATCCCCATCACCCCCTGTGATGATGGCTCCTATTATAGGCACCTACCCCCCTCTCTGTCACGTCCTCCGACGATGGACGCTCGTCCCCTCCTACCGAAGCGCGCGCGCGGAATCAGCGCAGCATGGGGTCTGGCGCGTGCGCATGCCCTCTGCCCCACCACCCACTCGTAGCGCAGGTCCCGGTGGGGCACCAGCTCACCGTTTCGGATCAGCCTCATCCTCCCGCGCTGCCCGTTTCCTCCTTCCCCAGCGCGCCGTCAGCTCCGGGAGGACTCCTCCGAGAAACCCGATCGCAATCGTCAATCCGACGAAGGTCGCAATCCATCCTGCAACTCGCCACCAGACAAGATCAGAGAGCGTGACCTCGCGCGGGATAACCCACAAGAGCATGACCCCAAGGGCTCCCGGAGCGCCAAAGGCCAAGCTCCTGAGGACGATCGCTCGGGTAGAACGTGGCCGTGCCGGTGCTCGCCCTGGCCATCTTCGCCCCACTGCACGGATGACCACTGCTACGACAGTGCCTGCGATCGGAGACGCCACTGCCCAGTACAGGACAAGCCGCTGGCTTCTTGCCTCCCCACTCACAGCTGGCAACACGACGACGGACCATACGAACAGCAACACGCTGAGTGCCAGGGCAAGCACAAGCGTCCGCCACAACTCCTTCGGGGTTCTCACCGTTCTTTCCGAGCGCACATACATGAAGGCCCAACTGCCTGCGCTTGTACAACCATCATCCGAATCCGACAGAACAGGCCTGAGTAAGCCCCCTTCATCCGATCATCGGAACCAGCTCAGAACGGTGATCGCAGTGCTAATCTGGGCGCCCAAAGCGAAAGTCCCGGCATAGAGCAGCAAGGAACCACCGACCATCATACGGGTGTGCTGGAATCCGGGTTCCCCGTCGAAGAAAGCATCGTAGATCGTCCAAGCGATCGCATGGGCGAGTCCAAGGCAACCAGCGACGATCCAGTGCCAGAACTCCCCTTCGGCATCGAGGAGATCTTCCTCTTCCAGTTCGTCGCCAACCGGCAGAACTACTGAGGGAGAGGGGAGCACCTGAGCGTAACCGAGCGGCGCAAACACGGGAACCAAACCGACCACGGCCGCGAGGGCCACCGCCAGCACCTGCATCCACTTTGACATCATCACCCCCCGTGATGATGACTCCTATTTATATAGGCACCTACCCCCCCTCTCAAGCCCATCTTCTACAGTTCCCGGCGGTGCCAGGGGCTAGAACGCAGACGGGATCGCACCGAGGGGTGAAAAAACGCCAGAACCTGGTGCCAGGGTTTGAGAGCGTTAGGAGCGTTAGGGTCAGGTCTTGCAATCATACAGCCTGCAGTCGTTCAGGCGGCTCAAGATGCTCCCGCCATGGCGTGACAGCTCAGAGTCCGCTCCCGGGTGGTGCTGTGCCCCGAATCCGTGTTCCGCATTGCCAGCGACAAAACGGGCGGTCCAGCGATGTTGGATTGCAAGACCTGACCCCGTGACCCCGCGCCGCGCCAATTGGCGAGAATCTGCCGCCTACGGAGCCTGGAGGAAGGCGAGGATTCCAGTAAGGATCCCGGCGGCGATCTTGTCCTGGTACGCCGGGTTGAGGAGCTTCGTCCGCTCCGCGGGGCAGGAGAGGTATCCCACCTCCAGGAGTGCGGTGGGCAGCGATGTGTGGCGGAGGTACAGGGTCTGGCGGTGGACCCCCCGGTCGGGGGCTCCGGTCGTGGCAGTGACTGCCCCCTGCACCATCTGTGCCAGCCGCAGGCTCTCCCCCTCAGCACCTGTGTCCACCCACGTCTCGATCCCGCACACGGTGGGGTCGCGGTAGTAGTTGGCGTGGATGGAGAGGTAGAGGTGGGCGCCCGCTTCCTCGGCGATCCGCACTCGGTCGACGAGATCCACATAGAGATCGGTCGTTCGGGTGAGGATCACCCGGAGATCGGCGCGGTCTTGGGCCTTCCTCAGGACGCGGAGGGCGAGGGCGAGGGTCACATCCTTCTCCTGGACTCCGGCGACGACGGCTCCGGGGTCGTGCCCGCCGTGGCCGGGGTCGATCACGATGACCACCGCTTCGAGCGGAGCTCGGGGCAGGGTCGCCACGATCGCCACCGTGAGGACGATGACGAGGCTGAACAGGAGGAGGACGATGGCCGGCTTGGGCACAGCGGGAGGATAGGGGAGAGGACGGAGGTGCGGCGGGGCGGATGTCCCTTGGCGGGTGCCCGTTCTGCGACCCTTGACAGGACACGACCTGTGGAGTAGATTCCTCACGTTGAGAATGAGTTTTGATTTCCCTGTGTCCTTGGCCTCCCTTCCCCCGGGGGGAGCGGGGAGGCTGGTGGCGATCCATGGCGGTCGAGGTCAAGCCCTTCGCCTGCGGCGGTTGGGGTTGCGGCCAGGGGCCCTCGTCCGCATCGTGGCCGCGGGGGGATGGGGCGGCCCGGTCCTCGTGGAGGTGGATGGCTGCCGGGTCGCCGTCGGCCGGGGCCTCGCCCGGCACATCCTCGTTGAGCCCCTCAATCCACCCGGTGTCACCCGTGGTCACGGGACCCGCTAGGATCCGCCGGGTGGCCCTCGTCGGGCAGCCCAACGCCGGCAAATCTACCCTGTTCAACGCGATCGTCGGGTACCGGGCCGTGGCAGCGAACTTCCCTGGCACCACGGTCGAGGCGCTGCGCGGCCAGGCGAGCATCGATGGAGAACGGGCTGAAGTCGTGGACCTGCCGGGGACGTACTCCCTCCTCGGTGGCGACGTCGCGGAGCGGGTAACGCGAGACTTCCTCCTCGCTGGGGAGGCAGACGCGATCGTCCAGGTGGTGGATAGCTCGCTCCTCGGCCGGTCGCTCGAGCTGACGCTCGAACTCGCCGAGCTCGGGATCCCGGCCGTCCTCTGCCTCAACATGATGGATGAGGCGGAGCACAAGGGGATCGCGATCGATCGGGAGGCCCTGTCGTCTCTCCTCGGGATCCCGGTCGTGGCCGCGATCGCCAGCCGGGGGCAGGGGGTGGTGGAGCTCCTCGCCGCCCTTCCCCAAGCGCGGCCGGTGCGGCGCCCTCCCTATACCCCTGATGTGGAGCGGGCCCTGGCCCGGATCGTGGAGGCGATCACCAGAAATCCTGATTTCCAAGGCCCGTCCCCCATCCATCGGGCGGCCCAGCTCCTCGCGGGGGCGGACGCGGTGCTTGACGCAGAAATGGCTCAAGCGGTCGAGGAAGCCCGCGCCGCGCTTGCTCGGGGGAGGGGGGAGGACCCGGGGGTGATCCTCGCCGACGAGCGCCATGCCCAGGCGATGCGCCTGTTCGAGGCGGTGGCTCGGGTCGGCCAGCCCCACATCGGGTGGAGGGAGAGGCTCGATGACGTCCTCATGCACCCCTTCCTCGGGTATCCGTTCCTCCTTCTCGCGCTCCTCGGCCTGTTCGCGGCCGTGTTCGTGGTCGGGGATGCGCTCGAGGGTCTCCTCTCCCCGCTCCTCGATGCCGTATCGGGCCAGATCAGCGCTGCGCTTGGCACAGGACCCCTCGCGGCCGTTCTTCTGGGTGCCTGGGACGGCCTGGCGGCCGGAGTCGCGCTCGTCCTCCCCTACTTGATCCCGTTCCTGTTCCTCCTCGCGTTCCTCGAGGACGTGGGGTACATGCCGCGGGTGGGGTACCTCCTCGACGGCCTGATGCACCGGATCGGCCTCCACGGCAAGAGCGTGATCCCGTTCCTGCTGGGCTACGGGTGCACGGTCCCTGCGGTGCTGGCCACGCGCATCCTCGACGACGAGCGGGACCGGCTCGTCACCGCGGCCCTGGCGGTGATGGTCCCCTGTGCGGGGCGGACGATCGTCATCATGGGCCTCGTGGGAAGGTACGTGGGTCCGGTCGTCGCCTTCCTTCTCTACCTTGGGAACGTCCTCGTGATCGCGCTGGCAGGATGGGCGCTCACGAAGGTCCTCCCCGGGGTGGGGCCGGGGCTGATCCTCGAAATCCCCCCCTACCGCTGGCCGCGGGGGAGGAATCTCGTGGGGAAGACGTGGCTCCGGCTGCGGGGGTTCGTGATGCTCGCGTTGCCCCTCCTCGCCGTGTCGAGCGCGTTCCTCGCCTTGGCCGAGGCGTTGGGGTGGGCACGAGGGTTCAACGCGGCCGTCCGGTTCCTCACCTGGCCGATGGGGCTCCCTGCCGAGGCCGGGGTCCCCCTCGTCCTAGGGATCCTCCGGAAGGAGCTGTCCCTCGTGATGCTCGACGGGGCGCTCCCGGGCGGGGTGGAGACCCTGTCCTGGGCCCAGATGATCGTGTTCACCGTGTTCGTCTTGTTCTACGTTCCGTGCTTGGCCACTGTGGGGGCGTTGGGGCGGGAACTGGGGTGGCGGCGGACGGGGATCGTGATCTTGGGGACAACGGGGCTCGGACTTGTCCTCGCTCTCCTCGCGCGGGCCGCCCTCCGCGCCTGAACCCCGCTACGGCCGGGGGCCGAAGAGGAGGGTCCCCAGGCGGATCATCGTCGCTCCCTCCTCCACGGCGACCTCCCAGTCTTCGCTCATCCCCATCGAGAGGACGTCCAAAGCCGGATCGACGACTCGCTCGCGGTTCAGCTCCTCGAGGAGGTGCCGCAGGGCGCGGAAGTGGGGCCGCGAGTCCTCCCGCCTCTCGGGGACAGGCGGGACGGCCATCAACCCCCGCACCGAGAGCTCGGGATGACGGGCCAGGTCCTGGACGAGCGGGAGCACCCCTTCGGGGAGAACACCCGGCCGATGCTCTTCCCGCCCGATGTTCACCTCGACGAGCACGGGGAGGGGGGGCGCTCCGGGGGGACGCGCCGCGGCGAGCCTCCGGCCGAGCTCGGGGGTGTCCACGGTCTGGACCCAGTCGAACAGGCGGGCCGCCTTCCCTGCCTTGTTGCGCTGGAGGTGCCCAATCATGTGCCACACGGCCGGCTCGGGAACGTGGGGGCGCTTTGCCTCCGCGTCCTGGACGTAGTTCTCCCCGAGGTGGGTGACCCCGGCACGGAGCGCGGCCCGGATCTCGTCGGGGGACCTTCCCTTCGTGGCCGCGACCACGGTCACCCCGCTTGGGACCCTCCGCAGAACGGCCCGGCAACGTTCGGCAATCGCTTCGGCCGCCATCGCGGGGAGGATACCGCGAAGACAGAGCCCCTTGCCAGATCGGGACTCCGCGTCGTACGATCGAACCGTGATGCACGAGGCCGTCCTGTGGGAGCCGGCCGGCGAGGGGCGCGTGCGGTGCGCCCTGTGCGCGCACCGTTGCCTCATCGCCCCCGATGGCCGCGGGGTGTGCGGGGTCCGGGAGAACCGGGGGGGCACCCTGTACTCGCTCGTCTACGGACGCCTCGTGTCGCAGGCCCTCGACCCGATTGAGAAGAAGCCCCTATTCCACTTCCTCCCCGGTTCCCTGGCCCTCTCGGTCGCGACGGTGGGCTGCAACCTGCGCTGTGACTTCTGCCAAAACCACGCGATCTCGCAGTACCCGCGCGAGCACCGGGGCGGGATCCCCGGAGAGCCGATCGCACCGGAGGAGGTCGTGCGGGGAGCGAAGGGAGCGGGCGCGCCGACGATCGCCTACACCTACACCGAGCCGACCGTGTTCTTCGAGACCTGCCGTGACGTCGGGGTTCGGGCCCGGGAGCAGGGGATCCGCAACGCCTTCGTCACGAATGGGTACATGACCGGCGAGGCGCTCGACGACGCCCGGGGGTGGCTCGACGCGGCCAACGTGGACCTCAAGGCGTTCTCCGACGACTTCTACCGCCGTTACTGCGGGGGGTCGCTCCAGCCGGTGCTCGACGCGATCAAGCGGATGACGGAACTCGGGCTGTGGGTCGAGGTGACGACCCTCGTCATCCCCGGCCGAAACGACTCCGACGAGGAGCTGGGGTGGATCGCCCAGTTCCTGGCGGGGATCTCCCCCGACCTCCCCTGGCACGTGTCGCGGTTCGTCCCGTCGTACCTCGTCCACGACGTCCCCCCCACTCCGGTCGCGACCCTGCGCCGCGCCCGGGAGATTGGGCGCGAGGTGGGACTGCGCTTCGTGTACCTGGGGAACGTCCCGGGGGAGGGCGAGGACACGGCCTGCCCATCGTGCGGGAAGACGGTCATCCGGCGAGAGGGGTTCCGCGTCGTGGAGAACCAGCTCGCCGACGGCCGCTGTCCCGGCTGTGGAGAGGTCGTGGCCGGCGTCTGGTCGTAGGGCCTGGGAGAGGACTCGCCGCGGAGTCCTCCCCTACGCGGAGAGGACCGGATCCGCGCGGGAGGCAGGGGCTCCCCCGCCGAGCACGCAGAGTTCGCCGAGGGAACCCGGAGCGCACTCACTGACAGACAGGAACCCATACTCCAGAACAGTTTCTCTGCGATCTCGGCGCTCCCGGCGGTGAAGAGCTGTGCGGGTAGGGATGGCGTTGCGGAGAGGCGGGAGCCATGCCAGAGGCTCGCGTGTCAGAGGTCTCTCGGACCCAGAACTCCCTCTCAGCTAGCGGCGGAGGGTGATCCGGCGGCGGTCGTTCCCGGCGTGCTCGAGCTTGACCCAGACCGCTCCCCGCGGGATGAGGCCGGGGATCCGATCCGCCCACTCCACCGCCGTCACCCCCGTCTCGGGGGGGAGCAGGCCCCGCAGGCCGACCTCGGAGAGCTCGTCGGGATCAACGATCCGGTAGGCATCGAGGTGGTGGAACGGGATCCGGCCCTCGTAGCTCCGGGCGAGGAGGAAGCTCGGCGACAGGACCAGGTCCTTCACGAACAAGCCGCGGGCGAGGCCCTTCACAAACGTGGTCTTCCCCGCCCCGAGCTCGCCGACGAGGGCTACCACGTCCCCGTCCCGAACGGTTTCGGCGAGGCCGAACCCCACCTCTTCCGTCTCCTCCGGGCCGTGGGTGATGACGATACGTTCCATCTAGGTCCGGATCCGCACCCCGCGGGGAGCGAGGCGGGCGAGGATCCTCCCCACCGCCTCCTCGACCTCTTCCGAGGACAAGGTCCGTTCCGGGTGGCGGAAAACGACCTCGTAGGTCAGGCTGACGGAGCCAGCGGGGACCCCTTCGCCCTTGTAGAGGTCGTAGAGGAACGCGCTTTCCACCAGACGCTCGGCGAGGATCGCCGCCCGCACGCTCCCCTCGGGAACCCTCTCCGGGACAAGGAGGGACAGGTCGCGTTTCGAGGCCGGGGAACGGGAAAGGGGACGGTGAGCGGGAGGGCGGGCCACCGCGCGGAGCGGGGAGAGGGCCAGCTCCAGCACCAGCACCCGCCGCTCCCCAGGCAGGGTTGCCCTCAAGGAGGGGGAGAGCTCGCCGAGCCATCCGATCAGCATCCGTGATCCGCGGTCCGTGGGCGATGGTTCACGGGAGGTCAGGTAGATGCCGGCCCGACGCTGGGGGTGAAACCGGGCATCCTCGACCTCCCCCAGCGCGATACCCTCGACCCGCAGCGCGTCGAGCAGGGCATCGAGAATTCCCTTTAGGTCAGCTGGGGAGTATTCCCCCTTTCCGGAGAGGGGGAGGGGGGGGCGGCCAGCGAGGACGATCCCGAGACGGTCCTCCTCCATCACGTGGCCGTCCCGCCTTCGGAACACCCGTCCGACCTCGAACATGGCGACGCCCGGAGCCTGGGCGGCGAGGTTCTCCTGCACCGCACCAAGGAGCCCTGGCAGGAGATCCGCCCTCAGCCCGTCCCCCCCCTGGGCGAGGGGGTTCCGCAACTTCACCTCCGCCTCTGCTGCTGGGACGAGGACGGGGCTATAGGCCTCCAGGAGTCCCAGCGCGGCGAGGATATCCCGCACCCGATCGGCGAACGCTTCCCCGGGATCTTTCTTTCCGATCCGCGGCTCGACCCGAGGGGGGAGGGTGGGAACCCGGTCGTACCCGTACAGACGAGCCACCTCCTCGATGAGGTCGATCTCCCGCGCGAGGTCCTGTCGGAACGGCGGGACCACGATCTTCCAACTCCCTCCTTGGTCGTGGGTGGTGAGGCCGAGGCGGGTGAGGCCGTCTTCGACCTCGGCCGGCGGGACCTCGACCCCGAGGACCTCCGCCATGCGTCGCTTGCGGAGGGGGATCACCCATGCCTTCGCGGGCGAGGGGTAGTTGTCGACCGCCCCGTGGGCGATGCGCACGGGGGCATGGCGGGCGAGAAGGGTGCAGCAGCGGCGGGATGCGAGGTCCGCCGTCTCGGGGCACAATCCCCGCTCGAAGCGCAGGCTCGCCTCGGTGCGCAACCCGACCGCCCGCGAGGACCGCCGCACTCGAACCGGGGAGAACGCGGCCGCCTCGAGGAGGATGTCGCGGGTGTCGGGACTGACCTCGGTCTCCGCCCCGCCCATCACTCCGGCCACCGCCACCGGCCGCTGCGCGTCGGCGATCACGAGCACCTCGGGGGAGAGGTCCCGGTCTACCCCGTCCAGGGTCCGGATCCGCTCCCCGGGCCTCGCTCTCCGCACGACGATCCGTCCCTCGGCGAGGTTCCGTTGGTCGAACGCGTGGAGGGGGTGCCCCACCTCGAGGAGGACGTAGTTCGTAACGTCCACCACGAGCGATAAGGGGCGCATCCCGGCCTTGAGGAGCCGAGCCTCGATCAGGAGCGGCGACGGCCGGTCAACGATTCCCTGGATGACCCGGGCCACGTAGCGGGGGCAGTCCGCCGGGTCCTCGATCTCGACTGCGGTGAGGGTGGCCGCAGCGGGCTCCGCTTCCGGGTACGAGATCTCCGGGTCGCGGAGCGGGACCCGGTACAAGGCGGAGATCTCGCGGGCGATCCCCAGGATGCCGAGGAGGTCGGGGCGGTTGGACGTGATCTTCAGGGAGAGGAGGATGTCCGGGAACCCGATCAGGGGTGCCAGATCCGCCCCCACCGGGAGGTCCGCGGGGAGGTCCCACACCCCGGTCGATCTCGCCTCCAGGCCGAGTTCCTTCCGGGAGAGGAGCATCCCCGCGCTCTTCACGCCGCGGATCTTGGCCACGGACACCTCCCCCCCGGGAAGGCGCGCTCCGGGGAGGGCGAGAGGGAAGAGGCCTCCTGCTCGGACGTTGCCAGCACCGCAGACCACCGTCCGGTGCTTCTGCCCCGTCTCGACCTGGCACACGGCGAGGTTCCCCGCCTGAGGGTGGGGCTCGATCGACGCCACCCGGGCCACGATCACCCCTTCCGCGACGAGATCCTCGATCCGCTCCACCTCGAGCCCAGCCAACGTCAGTCGCTCGGCGAGGGCCTCGGCCGGGATCTCCGGGAGGTCCACGTACTCGGAAAGCCAGTTCAGGGATGCCCGCACTGCTCCTCCTCTTCCCTAGAGGCCAAGGATGCCGAAGTAGAGGATGCCGTTCCCGCTGGGGAGCAGGGGCCAGCCGATCCCCACCACCACCGTGAACCCGAGGAGCCCCCCCAACGCCTCGACCTGGATCGTCGCCTCGGCACCGGCCTCGATGTAGGTCGGGATTATCTCTTCTCGTTCCCCTTCCATCCACAGGCGGGCGAGCGCGGCGTAGAGCCGGGGCCGAACCTCGGTCACGAGCGCCGCTCCGCCGAGGGAGTAGTCGGGTCGGAACGGCGGGAGCCAGATCCCTCCGGAGGCGAAGAGCTTCCGCTCCCCCCGGGGGAGGTCGGCAAGCGACTTCGTCCGGAACTCGGTCAGGGTGGGCAAGAACCGGGGGGGCAACCCTGGGCTGGTCACGCCAACCCCTCCGGTCAGGGTCAGGTAGGCGTGGGGGGCGATCCCGAAGAGCTCGGTGTGGCGGACCTCGGCCCGCCACCCTGTCGGGGAAACCCAGAGGAGGGACAGCCCTCCGCTGTGGGCCCGGGTGAGGGATTCGCGCCAGCCGAGATCGGCCCCGACCGTCCACTCCGGGCGGCGGGCCACGGTGAGGGTGAGGTCACCTACCGCTTCCCAATACGTCCCCGGGGATCCGAGGTGGGGTGTCGCCCACAGGTAGCGGGTGAGGGACAAGGCCCCCACCAGCGTCTCCCCCACTGCGGCCCATCCCGACAGCGCCCACTCCCGGCCGTAGCGGACCCAGCCGCTCACCGCCATCTCCTGGGGGTACACCCCCCACCCGAACCGGTCGAGATAGCGGATTGTCATCCCCTCCGAGGAGAGATCGGGCTCGATGAGGTACGCGTCGAGGGGCAACTCGTTGCGGTCGAGGGCCACGACGAACTTCCGCGGCCAGGTGTTGTTGAGCCGGTCCGTGTCGAGGGCACGGTGGTCGGGATCGACCACGGCCTCGCGGACCGCGAACGGTGTACGGAACTCGATCGTGGCATCTGTGCTCTCCGCTCCCCAGATCTGGGACGCGCGCTCCCCCGCCCCAGCCCGGACCTCCACGATCACGGGCATCGACCCTGTTCCCTTCCGTGTGAGGTGGACCGCTGTCAGATGCTCCTCCCCGTCTTGGGCCTGCGTCCATCCCGCCACCGCGTAATCGGCCCACGCCTCACCGTACACCCACTGCGAGAAGAACGGCTCCCAACTTTCACCTGTTGTCCGTTCGAGGAGTTCCTGGAGGTCAGCCGCGGTGAACGTCCCCCCCCGGGCCACGGCGTGGGCTGCGCGCAGCACGCCGTCGAACGCGTCTTCTCCCGTCAGGGACGCCGCGGCGCGGAGGACGAGGTATCCCTTGTCGTACAGGCGCACCGCCGACGCTTGCTCGTACCGCACCTCGGCCGAAGGCTTGACCACCGCCTCATCGAACCCCTCGAACGCGGTGGAGAGGTAGGGAAGCTCGGTCAAGTGCTGGCGGAGGTTGATGAACCCCACAAGATGGGTTGCCATCTCCTCGCCAAGCCCCTTGTTCTCGAATCGGAACACGTTTCCCCCCTCGGCTCCGAACGGGTCCTCGTACCAGCGAATGGCCATGTACTGGGCCATCCCCTCCGAGAGCCAGTTCTCCGCGTCGAGGTCCACCCCGATCCCGATCCCCCACCACAGGTGGGCAAGCTCGTGGGCGAGGATGTACCGCCCGTAGCGGGACAGGATTCCCCCTGCGGTGAGATCGAGGCGGCGGAAGAACCACCGGGGAAGGTACACGACCCCATCGGCGGTCATGGCAACCCCGACCTCGTTGGGGTGCTCGACGAGGAGGACCCGCCCCTCGGGGTAGGGGCCGTACCGCTCGGCGTAGGAGGCGAGGATCTCTGGGACGTAGGTCGCCAGGGCCCGGGCCTTGTCCTCGTCTCCCGGCAGGGCGACCGCCTCAACGGTGATCCCCGCGAACGAGAACACCGCCCGGCGGAGGGTCCCCTTTGGGGCGAGGAAGAGCGACACCGACCGCACAGGCGCGGCGAAGCGAACCGTGAACAGGGTCCCCTCGCGATCTTCCGCTCGACCCACCTCTCCGGGCAACGCTGCATCCCATCCCGCGGGGACCCTGAGCGCCACCCGGTAGTCGTGGGCCGGCAGGAGGAACGGCCACCGCCCATCCTCGGGCGGGGAGAACGGAAGAGGATGCCACCCGAACCGCCATGTGTAGAGGTCCCCCAGCCTCCCCGGTTCCCCGGCCCAGGTGTGAGGGAACCTTGTTTGGAACTCGATCGCGAGTTCTCCACCCCCCGGGGGAAGGGGCACGCGGAGGAGCACGTCGTCCAGGGAATAGGTCTGGAGGGAGGGCGGAGCGGGGAGGAGCTCGAACGGGATCTCCTCTTCCCCGGCACCGGCGGACCACGCCACCCGCTCGATCACCGTCCACGCCGGGTCGAACCCGGCGACATAGGTTCCATCCTGCGCCAGCGGGGAAAGGTACGGGTTCGGCTCCCGCCCGAGGTTGGCGAGGAGGGCGAACCACGCTTCCGTTGGGGAATCGTCCCAACTCACGCGCATCGCCCCCGCGATGACGTGCTCCTCGGGGAGGAACGTGGCCTCGATCTGGATCGGGGCAGCGAGGGCCCCTGCCGCGACGGTCAACGCACCACATACGGAGAGGATACGCACGGATTCTCCTTTTAGTTCGACTTCTCTTCGGGTGGCGGCTCAGGGTGGAGGGTGAGGCGGACCGCCGTGATCTCGCGGGCGCTCGCCTGCTCGATCGCGATCTCGGCTCGGCCGATGCGAAACTTGGTCCCGGTCTCGGGGATGTCGCCCAGCCGTTCCAACACGAGCCCGGCGATCGTCACCGCTTCGTCCTCGGGCAGCTCCGCCCCGAGGCTTCGGTTCACCGTCCGTACCTCAGCATCGCCGCCCACGATCGCCTCGGTGGGGGACAGACGGCGGATGAGGGGCCGTGGCCGTCGCCGATCGTACTCATCCTCGATCTCCCCCACGATCTCCTCGAGGATGTCCTCCAGGGTTACGATCCCCGCCACCCCGCCGTACTCGTCCACGACCACCGCCATGTGGGATCGCTCGCGCTGGAACTCCTGGAGGAGGGCGCTGATGGGCTTCGTGGTTGGAGCGAACGACACGGGGCGGAGGAGCGCGGCCAACGACACGTCCGCCCGTGGCTCCCCGAAGTGGGAGAGGAGGTCCTTGGCATGGAGGAGTCCGACCACATTGTCCTGGCTTCCTTGGTACACAGGATAGCGGGAGTGGCCATCGGAGACGA
This sequence comes from Candidatus Bipolaricaulota bacterium, assembly GCA_014360985.1. GTDB lineage: Bacteria > Bipolaricaulota > Bipolaricaulia > Bipolaricaulales > Bipolaricaulaceae > Bipolaricaulis. Next base: position 148,361 of record JACIWK010000001.1, on the reverse strand, counting down.
CGAATCTCGCCACCTCCGCCAGCGGTGTGTTCACCTCAATCGTCTTCATGTCGGTGCGGGGGACCATGATCTCCTCGGCCGTGATCGCGTCCAAGGCGAGGATCCGCCGCACCATGTCCCCGTGTTCAGGGGAGAGGGCCCCCCGTTCCTCCCCCATCTCGATGATGGACACGAGCTCGTCCTTGGACAGGGGCGTCCGCTCCCGGGTGAAGAACTCGACCCCGAAGGGTTTGACGATCTGTGCCCCTGTCCACCGGAACAGCCGCACGATGGGGTGGGTCGCGCGGGTGAGTCGCCACATGGGAACGATCACCGCCATCGTGAGGGCCTCCGGCCGGTTGCGGGCGAGGTTCTTGGGGGTGATCTCCCCGATGAGGAGGAGGAACGTGGTCAACACGAGGGTGGTGACAATGCTGGTCACGTACGAGGGAAGCGGTGCGGGAAGGAGACGCAGGAAGAGGAGCGTGGCCAAGCTCGATGCCCCCACGTTCACGAGGTTGTTGTAGATCACGATGCAGGTGAGAAAGTCGTTGGGGTCATGCAACAGGTGCTCAAGGGCCCGCTTCTTCTGCTTCGCGGCGGCCCGGCGAAGGAGATGGGAGGCCCGCAGCTCAGAAATTGATGAGAGGGCTGTCTCGGAAGCGGAGAAAAAAGCCGACAACAAGAGAAGAAGAAAGAGGATGATACTTTGCGACTCTATGCTCACCTCTTCATCACCTCAACCAACATTATAGTCTAGCTTGCCCCATCCTCGTCCCGGTCTGCTCGTGCCGTTGTGATCGGGATCCGTGGGCCGTAGACTCTCTTCGTGTTCGAGTCCCTGACCGAGCGGCTCTCGCAGGCGTTCCGGAAGCTCCGTGCCCCAGGGCGGCTCACCCCGGCCGACGTGCAGGCCGGGCTGCGCGAGATCCGCCAGGCGCTCCTCGCCGCGGACGTGCACTACGGGGTGGTGCGGGAGATCCTGGCACGGGTCGAGGAACGCGCGGTGGGGGAGAGGGTGGTGGAATCGCTCGTCCCCGCTGAGCAGCTTCTGGGGATCGTGCGGAGCGAGATAGCACGGGCGATGGGGGGCGAGGCAGCCAAGCTTCGCCTCTCCGGTCGGCCGGCGATCGTCCTCCTCGTGGGGCCGGCCGGGTCGGGGAAGACGACGACCGCGGGCAAGGTCGCCCGCCATCTCCTGCGCAAGGGGCGGAAGCCCGTTCTGGTATGTGCTGACCCGCAACGCCCCGCCGCAGAGGAGCAGCTTTCGGCCCTCGCTTGCCGCCTTGAAATCCCGTTCGTGTCGGCAGTGGGGGCTCCGCGAGAGGACGTGGAGCGCGCCGCGGAGATGGCGCGGAGGGAGCTCCGCGACGTCCTCGTTGTGGACACACCAGGGCCCCCTCCGGGCGTGGCCCCGCCCCCGTTCGTGGGGGAGATCGCGGCCGCGGGGGGGGCGAGCGATGTGCTCCTCGTCCTCGACGCGCTTGTGGGCCAGGAAGCGGTGCGGCTGGGGGAGGCGTTCGTGCCGGTTGGGTTCACGGGGCTCGTCCTCACCAAGCTCGACGGGGACGCCCGTGGGGGAGCGGCCCTCTCGCTCCCCACCCGGCTTGCGCGTCCGGTCGTGTTCGTGGGGGTCGGGGAGAGGCTGGATGACCTCGAGCCGTTTGACCCCGAACGGATGGCGGACCGGATCCTGGGGTTCGGCGACCTCGCCGGGTTGGCGGAGAAGCTCGAGGAGGCGGGAGGGGAGAGGGTGGCAGCGGTGGCGGCGCGGGTGCGGGAGGGCTCGTTCACCCTCGAGGATTTCCTCACCCAGATCGAGGCGATGAGCCGTGCCGGTCCCCTGGACCAGCTCCTCTCCCGGATCCCTGGACTGGGGAAGTTCGCCCAGGAGGGGAAGATCGAGGACGAGTTCCGGCGCACGCGAGCCATCATCCAATCGATGACGGTTGAGGAGCGGCGTGCCCCCCATATAATCGGGGCCAGCCGGAAGCGGCGGATCGCCCGTGGCTCGGGAACCACCGTTCAGGAAGTGAACCAGCTTCTGTCCCAATACGAGCAAGCGCGGCGACTCGTGCGCGGGTTCGGGAAAAGGCGGATGCCCCCCGGGTGGGGCGGAGGCCCTCAGGCGACGAGGTGATGGAATGGTCAAGATCAGGCTCATGAGGGTGGGCAAGCGCAAGCAGCCCAGCTACCGGATCGTGGTGATGGAGGGGGCGGACAAGCAAGGGGGGCGGGCGGTGGCAACGATCGGTCACTACAACCCGCTCGCCGAGCCCGCGGAGGTCACGGTGGACACTGCGGCCGCCCTGTCCTGGCTCAACCGAGGGGCCCAACCGTCGCCGGCCGCGCGGCGCATCCTGGCCAAGAGCGGCGTCCTCAAGGCATTGGGCGAGGCTCGCTCCGGGCGGGAGGGTGCGCCAGGCGAAGGAGATGCTGGCTGATCTCGCGCGGTACCTCCTCCGCGCGGTGACCTCGCGGCCGGGCGAGGTCCAGGTGGAGCACATCCAATCCGGCCCGGTGGACCTCCTGTTCCTCCGCGTCCCTGGCCACGAGAGAGACGCCCTTACCTCCCGCGATCGGGAGGCGCTGTGTAGGGTCATCGAGACGATCGGGGGGCAGGCGGGGCGGACCGTGATCGTCGACTGGAGATGAGGTTCGACCTCGTCACCCTCCATCCGGAGATGCTCGTTCCCTTCGCATCCGAGGGCATCCTCCGCGGGGCGCAGGACAAGGGCCTAATCGAGGTCCACCTCCACGACCTGCGGCTGTTCTCACCCGACGCGCATGGGATCGTGGACGACCGGCCGTTCGGGGGGGGGGCGGGGATGGTGATGCGCCCCGAGCCGTTTGCGCGCGCGCTGGAGGCCATCGCAGCCGCAGCGGGCCGCCGTCCGTACGCCGTTCTCCTTTCCCCACAGGGCGTCCGGTTCACCCAGGCCGTTGCCCACGATCTGGCGCGGCGGGGGGCGGTGGCGCTCCTCTGCGGCCGGTACGAGGGGGTGGACGAGCGCGTCGCCGCCCTGTGCGACCTCGAGCTCTCGATTGGCGACTACGTCCTCGCGGGGGGCGAGCTCGCCGCGGCCGTGGTCCTGGAGACGACGGCGCGGATGGTCCCCGGGGTCGTGGGCCGCCACGAATCCGCGGCCACGGACTCGTTCTACTCCGGACCGAAGCTGGGGTACCCGCAGTACACCCGTCCCCGCGTGTTCCAGGGGATGGAGGTCCCGGAGGTCCTTCTCTCCGGCGATCACGAGAGGATCCGCCGCTGGCGCGAGCGGGAGGCGTGGCGGAAGACCCTCCGCAACCGCCCCGACCTCGTGGGGCTCGACCTCGCTTCCACAACCCACACAACCTAGCTACACTCCTTGCGGCGAATCCACGCTGCAAGGGGGGATGAGGATGCAGCTCCTGGACCTGTACGTGCTCGTGGTGCGGCTTGTCGGCGTGCGGTTGGCGTTCTACGGGATCATCTACCTCACCGCGTTCGCTGGCGCAGCCAGCGTTGCATTTCTCCTTCCCTGGGCGCTGGCGCTCGTTGTGTACGGGACCACGGCGTTTCTCCTTCTCAGACACCCGCGGGCGATCGCGCGGTGGCTGGTCCGCGAGGACGGCGAGAAGAGCCTCGCCCTGGGATTGGGAGCGGACGATCTCCAGTCCGTCCTCTTCTCCGCCATTGGGTTCTACCTGATCATCCTGGGCGTTCCGTCTCTGGTGGGGGCGCTTGTTCCTCAGCCCTACTTTGGGGGGCCGCTCTGGCGCGAGATCGTGCGGCCCGCTGTGCAGATCCTCGTGGGGGTGCTCGTCTTCACCCGAAGGCGGTGGCTGCCAGGAGTGACCCAAGCCGTGGAGGCCTGGCGGAGGACCCGAGAGGACTAGGGCGGTACCCCGCGGTCGAGCCACGCCTGGAGGATGAGCACGGCGGAGAGCGCGTCTTCCCGCTCCTTGCGGGCCCTCCGGGACAGCCCGCCCTCGATCATCGCCCGGTCGGCCTCGGCTGAGGTCAGGCGCTCATCCATGTAGTGAAGCGGAAGCCCCGCCTCCCGGGCGACGGCCTCCGCGAGGGCGCGGGTCCTCCGCGCCTGCTCGCCCTCGGTGCCGTCCATGTTCAACGGGAGCCCCACCACGATGGCCGTGGCCCCCAGATCCCGGACAAGCTGGGCGAGGCAGACCGCATCCTGCCGTGCAGACCTCCGGGTATGGACCCCATGGGGACTGGCGATCGTCCCCGTCTCGTCGGAGAGGGCGATCCCCACCCGCCGGTCCCCGATGTCCAACCCCAGAACCCTCATCCGCCCCTCTCCGTCTCACCCGTCACTCGTTGCCCGTTACCCGTCACGGGTTGTCACCCCTTGGCGAGCAGGGTGAGCGCCCGCCGGATGAGTTCCTCCACCGAGGCGTCGGGGGCCTCCCGCATGAGCTTCTCCACCGCCCGGCGGGCCTCGGCCTCGGGGAACCCGAGGACCTTCGACGTGAGGGCCTTGACCACGACCTGGGCCTTCTCCGACGCCGGGGACGGCCCCACGGGAGCCCACTGGGCGAGCTTCCCCGAGAGCTCGACCATCACCCGCTGTGCGGTGCGGCGGCCGATCCCCTTCACCCCGTCGAGGACGGAGAGGTCCCCCTGTCGCACCGCGGCCGAGAGCTCGGCCGGCGGCAGCGCGGACACGAGCCGGAACGCGAGCTTCGGACCGACCTGGGGGACGGAGAGGAGGGCCACGAACATCTCCCGCTCCTCCCGGGTCGCGAACCCCCACAGCTCGATCCCGTCCTCGCGGAGGATGAGGTGGGTGAGGAGCCGCGCCGTGTCGTTCGAGCGAAGCTCGTTCACCGTCCGCGCCGGAACGGCGACCCTCAGTCCGATCCCCCCCACCGCGATCACGAGGGACTCCTCGCCGGCCTCGATCACCGGCCCCTCCACGAACTCAAGCATCGCCCACCTCCTGGACCTCTCCCCACGGGGCGACCGCGGTCTGGAACAGTCTAACGTTCGCTTTGGGAAGGATAAGCTCCGCCTCCGCCCGGTCGTTGAACCGTTGGGCAACGACGCGTGCTTCGCTCCGGCGCGCCGCGGCGAGGAGGGCCCCAAGGTGGGCGAGGTCTGTGGCCACGACGATCCGCGCCTCGGGGACGAGGGGGCGGCTTCCCGCGGCGGTGAGGGCCTCCCGGGCCGCATCGCGGTACGCCCGGGCGAGGCCCCCCACCCCGAGCTTCACCCCGCCGAAGTAGCGGACCACGGCGACGAGGACGTCCCCGAGGTCCTCGCCCTCGAGCAGGCTCAGAATCGGTCGTCCGGCCGAGCCAGACGGCTCCCCGTCGTCGCTTGCCCGGCCCTCGCCCGAACGAAGCCGGTACGCGTACGGGACGTGGCGCGCGGTGTGGTGCTCCTTGCGGAGGCGATCGAGGGCGCCTTCCGCCTCCGCAGGGGTGGTCACCGGAACGGCGTAGGCGAGGAACCGCGACCGCTCGCGGACAAGCTTCGCCTCGGCCGGTCGGGAGATCCCGTTCATCCCACCTCGGGCGGGGGTTCGGTCCGGGCGAGGGCGGAGAGCTCCGCGAACGCTCGGCGGACGTTCGCCTCCTCGCCGACGAGGAGGAGGGTCACGCCGCCAGCGCCCGGCCCCACGCCTCCGGTCGCGAGGTGCTCGGCCCGCACGCCGTACAGGAGCGCGATCGCCTCGGCCTCGGTCACCACGGTGCCCGTGAGCGGGAAGAGCCCGATCGGGAACCCGGTCGCGTCGCCCACCCTGCCGATCCCCACCTCGGGGGCGAGGTCGGCCACGAACCCGTGGATCGACTTTGCAGCCGAGATCGGGATCACGACCTCCACGCCCCGGGCGAGGGCGGGGACCGCAAGCTTCCCCACCGTTCCCCCCGCCGGGGAGGCCATGAACACCCCGCACACCCCCGACGGGTCGAGGACGTTCGCCCCCTTGACGACTACGTCGCCCGCCTTCAGTTGGGTCACAGCCTCGTCGAGGGACAAGTCCACGCGTGTCCCCTTGTCGAGAACGAGGGGATGCGCCTGCCGCTCGGGGGGGACCCAGGTCAGGGTCTCGCCGATGTACCCCGCGCAGAACCGCTCCCGCTCGATCGGCGCTCCCAGGAGCTCCTCGGCCACGTAGGCGTTCGTCGTGCCGAGGGTGACGACGACGAGGCCCTCCCGGAGGGCGTGCTGCGCGGAGGGGAGGCGCGCCACGCCGCGGGCGATGAGGCGGCGCGCCGCGCCGGGGGGCAGGACCACGATCGCCCGTCGTTCGGTTGCGTTCCGGTCGTTGGGCATGCTATAACACTAGCCAACGAGGCCGACCACGGCAAAGGAGTGATGGATGGTTTTCACACGCGAAGAGTACGAACGGGAGAAGCGGGAGTTCCGGTGGGAGATCCCCGCCGGGTACACGATCGCCGGGGCGGTGGACAGTCACGCCCGCGCCCATCCAGACAAGGCGTGCGTCCTGTGGGAGTCGGAGAAGGGCGAGAGGCGGACGATGACGTGGGGCGAGCTCTCGGACCAGTCGAGCCGGTTCGCCTCGGTCTTGATGGCCCTCGGGGTGAGGAAGGGCGACCCGGTGATGCACATCTTCCCGCGGATCCCCGAGGCGTTCGTGGCCCAGATCGGTACGTTCAAGGCGGGCGGGGTGGCCGTGCCCGGCACCGACATGCTCCGCGCCAAGGACATCATCTATCGGGCTGAAACAGCCGGGGCACGCACGGTGATCGCCCACGTCTCGACGATCGGCGAGGTGGAGGAGGTGCGGGGGAAGTGCCCCTTGGAGCAGTTCATCCTCATCGGGGGAGAGAAGCCGGGGTGGACGTCGTTCGAGAAGGCGATGAAGAGCGCCCGACCCGTGGCGCCGATCCCCCTCACCGCCCACGACCCCCTGACGATCAACTTCACCTCGGGAACCACCGGGAACCCCAAGCCTGTCATGCACCGCCACCGCTGGATGTACGGCCACTCTCGGATCACCGCCCGCTACTTCTGGGGCGCGGAGCCCGACGACGTGATCTGGGCCACCACCGCCCCGGGGTGGGCGAAGTGGTACTGGGCGCCGATGGGGGTGGGGCTGACCACCGGATGCACCCAGCTCATGTACCACGGCCGGTTCGACGCCGAGCGGTACCTCGACCTCCTCGCCCGGTACCCGGTCACCAAGCTCTGCGCCACCCCCACCGAGTACCGGCTCCTGATCCAGGTTCCCGACCTTGGGAAGTGGAAGGTGGCCCTGCGCGACGCCGTCTCCGCCGGGGAACCCCTCAACGCCGAGGCGATCGAGGTGTTCAGGCAAGCGTTTGGGATCACGATCCGCGACGGGTACGGCCAGACGGAATCCGTGTGTCTGGCCTGCAACCCGCCGGGCCTTCCGGTGAAGCCGGGGTCGATGGGCCTTCCCACGCCGGGTCCCAACGCGACCCCGATCGATGAGCACGGGGTTCCCGTGAAGCCAGGCGAGATCGGGGAGATCGCCGTCGAGGTGGGGAACCCGGGGATCTTCGACGGGTACTGGAAGGATCCCGCGCTCACCGCCCAGGTCCTGTCCGGCAAGTGGTACCGAACCGGGGACCTCGTCCGCGTGGACGAGGACGGGTACTTCTTCTTCGAGGGCCGGGCCGACGACGTGATCAAGGCCTCCGGGTACCGGATCGGGCCGTTCGAGGTCGAGGACGCGCTCGTCTCCCACCCCGCGGTGGTCGAGGCCGCGGTGATCGGAGCGAACCACCCCGTGCGGGGCCAGATCGTGAAGGCGTTCGTCGTCCTCGCCCAGGGGTACCAGCCGTCCGAAGCGCTCGTGGCCGAGCTCCAGGACCACGTGAAGAAGGTGACTGCCCCCTACAAGTACCCGCGGGAGATCGAGTTCGTGTCCGAGCTTCCCAAGACCTCAAGCGGCAAGATCAAGCGGGCCGAGCTGCGGAAGCGCGACCACGAACGCCGTCAGACAGCCTGAGCCTCCAGCAGAGAAGGAGGTTGTCATGGACGAGTCGAGACTTGTGGCGGCCGCGGCGGAGGCCCGGCGCCGGGCGTACGCGCCCTATTCCGGGTTCCCGGTGGGGGCAGCCCTCCTCTCCAAGGGCGGGCGCCTGTTCACGGGGTGCAACGTGGAGAACGCCAGCTACGGCCTAACCGTGTGCGCGGAGCGGGTGGCCCTGTTCAAGGCCGTGTCCGAGGGGGTGCGGGAGTTCGAGGCGATCGCCGTCGCCTGCGGCGATGCCCCCTGTTCCCCGTGCGGGGCCTGCCGCCAGGCGCTGAACGAGTTCGCGCCGGACCTGAAGGTGATCCTCGCCGATGGAGAGGGGAGGAGCTGGGAAGTGACATCGCTTCCCGAACTCCTCCCCCGCGCGTTCGGTCCTTCCGACCTCGAAGGGTAGCGCCGCGCCTAGAGGATCTTCATCGAGACGGACAGGCTGAAGTCCACCGACCACCCCGTGGCGTCCGCGGCCTTGCCCAGGGCGAGTCCGATCCCGAGGCTTGCCTTCCCCAGCGTGAACGCGAGCTGGGCGCTCGCGGAGAGCGAGTCTTCTGGATCGAGGTCAAGCCGGTTCACCCGGTGGAACATCGCGTTCGCCTGGAGCGCCGAGGTTGCGCTTAGCTCCTGTTCGTAGGCCAGGGTGACGGTGAGCGTGTGCTGGTTCACGATGTCGAACGGACCGAACGCCAGCGCCCGGAACAAGAGCTGGGCCCCAGGTGCGGGTGCGTACGCCGCGTCGGCGGACACGGTCACCACCACGTCCTGGGGGTTGCCGTACGGGTCGACGAGCTCGTAGCCGAGCCCAGCCTGAAGCGCCCATCCGCAGTAGCGTTCAGCGCCGGTGGCGAGGATCTCGTCCTCGATCGCCAGTACGGTTCGCGGGTCCACGGTGGCCCCGGTTGCCCCTTGGATCCGGAGCACCACCGCGGCCGCGAGGTCCTTCGCCGCATCGGCAGGGGTCTTTCCCACGGCGTACTCCTCCCAGCGGCCGATCTCCTCGCCCACGGCGAGGAGCACGCTGTCGGGCAGACCTTGGGTGATCACCTTTCGGTCCAAGAGGAGCTTCTCGATGCGGAACGCCTTGGCGAGGGGCGTCACGTCGGCGAACCGCCCGTAGCCCGCGCCCACGCTGAGGGTGATCCCCGGCTGGGGCTGTCCCGTGGCGTAGCCCACGTTGAGCCCGCCGAACCCGAACAGTGGTTCGCCGTGGACGAAGTAATACCGCGCCGTGCCTGCTCCCTGGGCGGCGATGCTCGCCAGGCCGAGGTTGACCAGGCCGAGCTCGCCGAGGCCGGACAGGCTGTACCCGAACATTGGGGAGTCGAACAGTTTGTTGAGCGTCAGCGTCGCCCGACCCGCGTTCACGTCCACGTCTGGAGTGGCCGGGTCATTGAAGTAGCGGTAGTTCCCTGCGAGCCAGAGGTTCGTCAGGTCCGTCTGCGGCGGCCTGTAGTCGCAGATCTCCACGGCCCCCGCCGCGCTCAGGCCGCGAAGGCCACCCCCACCATGGTCAAGACTCCGATTCGTCTGATCATCGTTCCTCCCTCGTCCGCAGGTTCGTCCGCGGACACACGACATTGTACGTCGAGAAGGGGATCCTGACTAACAACCTGCTCCAAGATGCGCTCACGAACAAGGGAAGGGGGGCGCGACAGGACGCGCTCCCCTTCCCTCTGTGGATCGACATAAGATCAGCGGCGGAAGGTCTCCAGAACCTCCGGGGTAAGCTCGGTGAGTCCTTCCTCGCCGATCTGTACCCAGACCTGGCCGAGCTTGAAGATGACCACCTCACCCAGGGCGAGGATCGGGCCGATCTCCGGGAACTCGTCCAGGAGGTGGAAGTAAGCCTCGCTCAGGTACACGATGGCCACCGTGGGCGTGTTCTTCTCGTACGTGCTCTCCTGCCACACCCCGTCCAGGAGCAGGAACACCCGTCCGGAAACCTCGCGGACGTGGTCCGCCCGCTGCACGGTCTCGGCCTCGGTCAGGGCCTGGGTGGCCTGGGCTGTCCCGACCGCGGCTGGTCCGGTGCGGACCATCATCGCCAATGGGTCCGCGTAGTAGGCTGCGGTCCGCTCCTCCTCGCGCACGAGGAACGAGGTGTAGGGGGTGGCGATCCCGTACTTCGTGGCCAGCGCGATGATCTCGTTCTTGATCTCCTCGGTCTCTCCCTCGAACCGGATGATGTTGAGGAGGTGCCCGATCTTCCGCGCGGCCCATAGCCGGGGGAGGAACTCCGCGCCCGGCTCCTCCGCGGGGAACTTGACCTCGAACGCGAACTTCACTTCGTCCGCCCCCCGCCGACCGGTGAGGGTCACCACGGCCGGACCCGCACCCGCGTACCGGCCGAAGAGGACGATCTGCGAGCCGTAGAACAGGTCCGGAAGCCGGACGGGGAACGTCTCGCCCACGGTCACCCCGTCCACGGCGAGGCCTAGGTGGGACAGGGCCGGCTTGGCGATCTTCGTGTAGAAGCTCGACAGGGCCGCCTCGAGGTTCTCGTCGGGCTTGACGTAGGTCGTTGCGCCTTGGTTGTTCTCGGCGAGGAGGTCGAGGAGGTGGGCGTTCACGTCGTACCCCACCCCGAACGTGAACAGACGGGCCTGGGCCTTGTTGGCCGCGGTCACCTCACGGACGATCCGGTCGGTGTCCGTGACACTGGAGGTCGCCTCTCCGTCGGTGAGGAACAGGACGTACTGCGGCCGGTCGGCCGGCTCGAGCCAGCCCATCGCCCGGAGGAGGGATTCGTGGATGTTCGTCCCGCCCGACGCCACCAGGGCCGCGATCGCCCGGAGCGCGTTTGCTACGTTTTCTCCCGTCGCGGGGACGAGGCCGGGGGTGAGATCGGAGACCGAGCTGTCGAAGGCGATCACGCCGAACCGGTCCGCGGGCCCAAGGTGGCGCACGATGAACGCCGCCGCCTCCCTGGCCTGGACCATCTTTTCTCCGCCATCCCACCCCATGGAGCCGGAGCGGTCGATGACGAGGACGACGTCCTTGGGAAGCGGCGCCTCGTCCCGCACTGCGGGCGGGGAAAGAAGGAGGAGGAACCACCCGTCCTCGCCCGGGGACCGGTGGGTGAGGAGGCTCGCCCCCACTGCCTCGCCGGTGAGGGCGTAGTAGAGGAGGAAGTCACGGTCCGGAAGCACGTTCTTCTCGGCGTAGAGGGCCTGGGCAGATGTGGGGGCCCCTCGGGTCACGGCCACGGTGTGGGTGGGGGAGTACACGCTCCCCACAGGCCGGGTGCCCTCGATCACCACCGTGACGGACACCTCCTCGAGGGGTTGCGCCGAGAACCGCTCCGGCGCCAGCGGGTACCGGTACCCGAACACGCCCCCTTCCGGGGAGAGGAGCTCCACGTACTCGAGGGCAATCCGCCGCGTCTCTCCAGGGTCGATCGGGAACACCTGCGCTCGGAACGCCCCCTCCCCGATGTACTCAAGAAGCGCCGGGTCGCGGTTCTGCCGGAGGTAGGAGAGGTAGATCTCCCGCGCCTCGTCGGCGGGGTGGAGTTCGCCGGCTACGGGCTCCCCATCGACCCACAGGGTGAATCCCTGGATTACGGCCCCCGGCGGGAGGGGGAACACGTACGTCCCCTCGATGGGGAACCGGGTCTCGTTGCGGAACGCCTGGTCCACCTTCGTCGTCGCCACCCCGTCCTGGATCGTCACCGTCACGTGGTGGTAGACGATGGTGAGCCAGCGCAGGGGAGCACTGGGGATCTCCGGCCCCGGGATGGGGATGATGATCCCGTCCGCCAGCCCGGGGAGAACCGGGAGAACCAACGACAGGAACAGAACGAACGGCAGCGCGCCCTTTCGCATGCAGACCACCCCCTGACACGGACATGTACACAGGGGTAACCAGGTTGGTTTCACGGTCCCCTCTTTCGGGGATAGGATCACAGTCATGGGGCACGTGAAGTTCCTCGGCACGGCCGGGGCGCGGTTCGTCGTCGCCCGCCAGCTCCGGTTCTCGGCCGGGACGTGGATCGAGCTCGGGGGGACCCGGCTTCTCCTCGACCCCGGCCCGGGGACGCTCCTTCGCCTCCGCAAGAGCCGGCCGCCCCTCGATCCGACGAAGCTCGACGCGATCCTCCTTTCCCACAAGCACCTCGACCACTCGACGGACGTGAACATCATGGTCGAGGCGATGGCCGACGGGGGGTACAAGAGGCGGGGGGTGCTCCTCGCCCCCGCCGACGCGCTGGAGGGCGACGACCCGGTGGTGCTCCGCTACGTCCGTCCGTTCCTGGAACGGATCGAGACCTGGCAGGCTGGGGACGAGCACGAGGTCAAGGGCATGAGAATCCGCCCCGTGCCGCACCTCCATGGTGCGGTGGAGACGTACGGCCTCGTCCTGGACTCCGCCGCGGGACGGATTGGCTTCGTCACCGACTGCCGATTCACCTCCGACCTCGCCGGCAACTACGTGGGTTGTCAGCTCCTCGTCCTCAACGTGGTGATGAAGGATTGGAAACCGGATATCGATCACCTGTCCCTTCCTCAGGCGGGGGAGATCGTCGCTGCTGTGCGGCCGAACCTTGCAGTCCTTACCCATTTCGGAACTACGATGCTGCGGGGCAATCCCCGCGAGCTCGCCCAGGGGCTTTCCGAGAAGGTGGGGGTCGAGATCATCGCCGCGGCGGATGGGCTCACCGTACCGGCGGAGGCGTGGTTCGATCGAGCTGGATGGAGGGATGGGCACGGTGGAACCAAGGGGGGATCATGAGGCACAGGATCTTCGGGTTTTGTCTGCTTGGGTTGCTGGCAGCGTTGGTTGGGTGTGCTCCTCAACCTGGTGGGGAGGCGCCGGTGGCCGTGGTGACGTACAGCCCCGTGCAGGGAGAGGCACCGCTCAAGGTGGGGTTCGACGCCACGCTATCGACCGTCCCCGGGGGCACGATCGTCGAGTACCGGTGGGAGTTCGGCGATGGGGCGGTGGCCTCAGGCCCGGTCGCCTCGCACTGGTTTCGGGAGGAGAAGACTCACCTCGTCACCTTGACCGTGACGTCGGACCGGGGGCGGACGGGGAGAGCCCAGGTTCCGGTGATCGTGGGCGTCTCCTACCCCCTGGACGTGATCGAATGGGGGGTGGAGGAGGTCTACTTCGGGACGAAGGTCACTGGCCGGGTGCGCAACATCGGCGATCGGAGGATCAACGAGGGCCGCGTGGCGGTCCGGTTTTACGACAAGGACTGGAACCTCATTCGTGAGAGGTCAAAGATCCTGGGTGATCTCGCCCCGGGACAAGAGCAGATCTTCGAGATCACGACTGATCTCCGACCGGTGGAGATCGGCGGTGCACCCCACCACTCGATCTACACCGAGGTCATCCACAGCGATCATCCCCTGTCACCTTAGGTCGACAGGGTTGGGGAGGGCGATCCCCGACTGGGAGAGGAGCTCCTGGAGGTGATCGAGGTCGCGGATCGCGACCGCCCACACCCCGACCACCTCGCCGCGCTCGTCGACGAACACCGTGAACGGGTAGCGGAGGTTCTCCGAGAGCTGGTAGCGGCGCGTGACGACTGCCCCCGGGTCGTGGACGACCGGGAACGTGATCCCGCGCTCGAACGCGATCGCCGGGACCTCGGGCCACCTCTCCGGGCACACCCCGACCACCGCAATCTGGTTTCCGTAGCGGCGGTGGAACTCCTCCAGTACGACCAGGTCATGCTTGCACACCCCGCACCACGTGGTCCAAAACGCGATCACGATCGGGCTTTCCCGCGCGTCAGCCGTGCTGAACGGCCCGAGGCCGGAGAGGGTGAACTCCGGCGCCCTCTGCCCGACGATGGGGAACGTCCCTTCGCCCGGCCGCCCATCCCGCGGGGCGAGGAGGAGTCCGGCCACGAGGAGCACGGCGAGGGCGAGGCCCAACACGCGGAGGTCCATCCCCTCAGTCTACCCCTGGCAGGCAGCGTGGACGAGCTGCCCGAACGCGAGCCCGCCGTCCCCGGGCGGGACGAGCCGGTGGGCGAGGAACCGCAGGCCAGCCTTCTCAACGACGGACCGCGTTGCCGTGGCGATCGCGTCGTTCACCGCCACCCCCCCAGTGAGCCCGACCGCCGCAATCCCCCGCTCCTGGGCGGCCTCGACTGCGATCCGGGCCAGGCCCCGCGCGAGGGCATCCTGGGCCGTCGCCGCGAGGTCGCCTGTGCTCGTTCCCTCGGCCCGTAGCGCGTCGAGCGCTCGGAACAGATCGACCGTGTCGAGGATCCGTCGCCCGTCCCGTTCTCGAAGCAGAAGGGGGAGTTCTGCTGCCGTCCCCCCGGCTGCCGCGGCCTCGAGCCGCATCGCCGGCTCCCCCTCGTAGGTTCGTTCGCGGCAGATCCCCAGCCACGCCGCCACCGCGTCGAGGAACCGTCCCGCGCTCGTGGTCCGGGGGCAGTTCACCCCCCGCTCGATCTGGATCCGCACCGCCTCGGTCTCCTCTGGTCGCAGGCCCGATGCCGCAGGGTCGAGCCCGGCGGCAAGGAGGTAGCTCGCCGCCATCCGCCCGGGGCGGAGGGTCGCCAGGTCCCCACCAGGCATCGGTACCGGAGCGAGCGACCCCACCCGTTCCCACTCCCCCCCCTTCCACACGATGACCTCTCCACCCCACGCCTCGCCGTCGGTCCCGTACCCGTACCCATCGACGGCGATCCCCACCAGCTCCTCGACCCCGTGCTCCCCGGCGAGCCCGGCGACGTGGGCCACGTGGTGCTGCATCGGGATTGCTTCCCCCAGCTCCTGAGCGAGGCGGGTCGTGGCGAACCGAGGGTGGAGGTCGCACGCGATCCGCGTGGGGAGAGGGATGCCCGCGAGGTGAAGGAGATGGTCGAGCGCCCGGCGCAGGAACTCGAGGGTGTCAAGGTGCTCCGTGTTTCCGATGTGCTGGGAGAGGTAGGCCTTGCCCTGGCGGTAGACGGCGAGGGTTACGTTGAGGTCCCCGCCCAAGGCGAGGAGGGGGTCCTCCCCGAGGTCGACGGCGATCGGCTCCGGGACCCAGCCCCGCGACCGGCGGAGGAAGGTCGGGGCCCCACCCGTGAGGCGCAGCACCGAGTCGTCGCAGCGGGCCACGATCCGCCGGTTGTGGAGGAGGAAGCTGTCGGCCACGTTGGAGAGCTCGCCCAAGATCCGCGCGTCGTCGATGAGCATCGGCCGCCCGGGGTAGTTCGCGCTCGTCATCACGAGCGGGAACGGCGACCTTTCCAGCAGGAGGTGGTGGAGCCCGGTGTAGGGGAGCATCACCCCCACCGTGTCCAGCCCTGGGGCGACCGATGGGGCGAGGGTTCCTGGCTTGAGAGGGAGGACGACGATCGGCCGCCGCGGCGAGCGGAGGAGGGCCCATTCCTCAGGGTTGGGGCGGGCGAACCGCTCGACCTGGTCCTCCCGGGCCATGAGGGCGAACGGCTGGCCGGGGCGACCGAGCCTCCGCCGGAGCTCGGCCACGACCTCCTCCCGCGTCGCATCGCACGCGAGGTGGGTTCCACCGAGGCCCTTGATCGCAACTACCTTCCCGGCGCAGAGAGCCACTGCGACCCGCGCTATCGGGTCCTCGATCGCCTCGTGGCCGGCCTCGACGTAGCGCAGGCGCGGGCCGCACCTCGGGCAGGCGATCGTCTGGGCGTGGTAGCGGCGGTTGAGGGGGTCCGTGTACTCGCGCTGGCAGTCCGGGCACATCGGGAATTCTCGGAACGCGGTCCGCGGCCGGTCATAAGGGAGCCCCTCGATCACCGTGAACCGTGGGCCGCAGTCGGTGCAGCTCGTGGCCCAGTACCCGCGGTAGCGGCTCTCGGGGGCAGCGATGTCCGCCAGGCAAGCGGCGCAGGTGGCGACGTCGGGGGGGATCGTGCCTCTCCCCCCTCCCCCGCCCAGAGAGGGGGCGATGCGGAACTCCCTGTCGCCGTTGGGGGAAAGTTCCGTCAGCTCCAGGTCTTCGATCTCGGCGAGGGGGGGCGCCTCATGACGGAGCGCGGTGATGAACCGGGCGAGGGAGGCGGGGTCGCCTTCGACCTCGATCTCCACCCCGGCATCCCCAAGGTTGCGCACGTGCCCCGCCAGGCCCTGCCCGACCGCGGTGCGGTACACGAACGGGCGGAACCCGACCCCTTGGACGGTCCCCACCACGTGAATCCTCTGCCGGACGCGGTCTGCCATCGGGAGGCGAGTATACCTGGCTCTGGCGCGTCCCCTGGGCCTCCCCTCTGTCCCGCCGCGGACGGACGAGGGTGGTTGGAGCAGGGGAGGTCGAGGGGTGGAATGGGGGGCGCATGGTAAGGGCGAGCGTGGACACGGGGGTGGTGCGGGAGAACCTGGAGCGGATCCGGGAATGGCTTCCCCGCCGCCTGTCCATCCTGCTCGTGGTGAAGGAGGATGCCTACGGCCATGGGCTCCTCCCCGTGGCGCGCGCCGCCCAGGGAATAGCGGACTGGTTCGGTGTTGCCTACCTAGGTGAAGCCCGAGCGTTGCGCCGGGCGGGGTTCGCGCAGCCGATCTTCATCATGACTCCTCCGGTGGGCCATCCCCTCGTCCAGGCGATCCGCGAGGGGTACCACCTGCCCGTTGGGGACAGCGGGATGATCCCCGAGCTCGAGGCGGCGGCGCTCCGCGCGGGCCGGCGGGCCCTCGTTCACATCGAGGTGGACACGGGGATGGGCCGATTCGGCCTCCTCCCGGAGGAGGCGGAAGGGGCCCTCCAGAGGATCGATCGGAACCGGATCGAGATCGCGGGCGTCTACTCCCACCTCTCTTCGGCCAACGGCTGCAGTGCCGAGGACCTCCACTTCACCCGCGCTCAGGTGTGGTGGTTCCGCAAGGTGCTCGAGGAGTGGGAGCGGCGGGGGATCGAAATCCCATGGCGGCACCTCGCCAACTCAGCGGCCGTGCTCGCGTTCGATGAGGCAACCGCGGCCCCGTTGAACATGGTTCGGGTGGGGACCGCAGCCTACGGTTATCCGGAGGGCCCGGTGCCCCCGCCAGTGGAGCTCGTCCCCGCGGCGCAGGTGTGGACCGAGGTCGCGGCGGTGCGGGACCTGCCTCGCCGCTGGCCGATAGGCTACGGTCGGGGGTACGTGACGCCGGATGCGCGGAAGGTGGCGATCCTCGCCGCTGGGTACGGGGACGGCCTCCGGCCCGAGCTCAAGCGGGTGGTGATCCACGATCAGGTCGCAGAGCTCCTCGGCAAGCTCGGGATGGACAGCGTCGCTGCCGACGTGAGCGGGATCGAGCGGGTCAGCCGGGGCGACCGGGCTCTCCTCTTCGGGCCGGGTGTCGCCAGCCATCAGGGCTGGATCTGTCCTGTGCTGGTTCCGGTCCTCCTCTCTTCCCACCGCCGCTGGGTACGATCCTGATCCGCCGGGATCGGCTGCGATCTAGGGGAGAGGACGGTAGAATATCTGTCGTGAATCGTGGTTACCGCGTGGCCTCAGCCCATCATCGTCCCCTCGGGAGCTAGGATGTGCGGGATCTTCGGCATCGTGACGAGCGAGGAGCGTCCGTTGGGCCCCGTGCTCGTCGAGGCTGGCAAGCGCCTCTCCTACCGGGGCTACGACTCCGTGGGGTGCGCCACGATCCGCGCCGACGGCACGGTCGACCTGCGCAAGGACGTGGGCAAGGTGGACGACGTGGCACGGCGTCTTCAGTTCCACGAGATGCGGGGGACGCGGGGGATCGTCCAGCTCCGGTGGGCCACGTTCGGCGCCCCGTCCCGGGCCAACGCTCAGCCCCACATCGATTCCGACGGCGACCTCGTCGGGGCCCACAACGGGAACGTCGTGAACAACGTCGAGCTCCGGGAGGCGTTCATCGCCGAAGGGATGACGGTCCGGTCCACGAACGACGGCGAAACGTGCGTCCACGCCGTGGAGCGGTATGTGGACCGGGGCCACTCCATGCTCGACGCGATTCGCCGCGCCTACGGGGACCTCGAGGGCGACTACTCGTTCGTCATCGGGCGCGTGGGGGAGAACCGGCTGTACGCGTTCAAGAAGGGGTCGGGGCTCGTCGCTGGGCTCACCGATGGGATCGCGGTCGTGTCCTCCGACCTCCCCTCGATCCTCCCCCTCACCCGGCGCATCGTGCGCGTCGAGGACGGAGAGATCGTGGTCCTCGAGCCGGGACGGATCGAGCTGCGGCGGGTCGAGGATGGGGCGCGGGTGGAGCGGGAGATCGAGACGGTGGCCGAGACGATGGAGGAGGCCCAGAAGGAGGGGTACCCCCACTTCATGCTCAAGGAGATCCACGAGCAGCCGCGGCGGGCGCGGGAGTTGCTCCACCTCTACGACGCCTCCCCCCACGTGGCGACCCTCGCGGAACGGATGGGGCGGGCGCGGAACCTGTACCTCGTTGGGTGCGGGACGAGCTACCACGCCTGCCTCCTCGGGGCGACGTACATCGCCCGCCTTGCCGGGCGTCCGGCGATCCCCGTCCTCGCCCCCCAGTTCGTCCCCCAGTACGTGCCGGCCCTGGGGCCGGAGGACGTCGGGCTGTTCGTGAGCCAGAGCGGAGAGACGAAGGACGTGCTCCTCGCCCTGGACGCCGCCGTGGCGCGCGGGCTTGTGCCCCTGGGCCTGCTCAACGTGATCGGCTCGACCCTCATGTACCGGAGCCGCGCCTACCTGCCCCTGGCGTGCGGGTACGAGATCAGCGTCCCGGCGACGAAGACGTTTCTCAACCAGGCCCTGGCGTTCCTGTACCTCGCCCTGCGGATGGGCGGGCATCCCACGGCGGAGCTCAGCCGGGTTCCCGAGCTCCTGGAGGAGACGATCGCCGCCGCCGACCGCCAGATCGTTGAGCTGGTGGACGGCCTCGCGGGGCGCGACGACCTGTACTGCCTCGGGTACGGGCTGACCTACCCCATCGCCCTCGAGGGTGCGCTCAAGATGAAGGAGGTCACCTACGCCCACTGCGAGGGGATGCTGTCCACCGAGTTCAAGCACGGCCCCCTGTCCGCGGTGACCGAGGGATACCCGGTGGTCTTCGTGTGCGGGCCGGAGGACGTGGCGCGGGTGGTGAGCGGGGTGAACGAGGTCACCTGCCGCGGGGGGCGCGCGATCGCGGTGGCCGAGGAGGATCCCCGCCTCCGGGCCAACGCCCACGACCTGATCGTGCTCCCCGAGGCTGGGCCGCTCCTCAACCCCCTCCTGGCGGTGGTCCCCCTCCAGCTCCTCGCCTACCGGATGAGCGTGGCCCGGGGCATCGACCCCGACTTCCCCCGCAACCTGAGCAAGACCCTGACGGTGGACTGAGAGCTCTCACCGCCGAGCACGCGGAGATCGCCGAGGACGGCCAACTCCAAATCGGCCGCGAAGGCCCAAGGACACGAAGTGGGGACCGGCGGATCCAGAAGCTCCCTGTTTCGGGACCCTTCAGATCCCTTGGTAACTCTGTGCCCTTGGCATGCGGCTGTCCGAAGGCCCCGGTCAGGAAGGCGCCCCGTGTCCTCACGGCCCCCGGACCACGGCCCGCAGGGCCTACTTCGCGAGCCCCTCGAACCGGGCGACCCGCTCCCCGAGCACGGCCAATCCCCCCTCCCAGAACGACCGCGACTCGAGGTCGAACCCGAACCGCCCCGCAAGCTCCTGGGCTGGGTAGATCCCCACCGAGGCGAGGAGGTCGTCGTAGCGGGCCACGAACGCCTCCCTCTCCTGGACGTACTTCTGGTACAGGGCGAGCCCGAACAGGAGCCCGAACGTGTACGGGAAGTTGTAGAAGTCCGTCCCGTAGTAGTGCGGCTTCACCGCCCACATGTAGGGGTGGTAGGTCGCCAGCGCGTCGCCGTAGGTTGCCCTCTGGGCGTCGAGCATGAGCGCACAGAACTCGTCGGCCGAAAGCTCGCGGCTCGCCCGCTTCTCGAACACCGCCTTCTCGAACAGGAACCGGGAGTGGATGTCGACCACCACCTGGGCCGCCCCCTGGAGGTCCGCTTCGAGGATCGGGAGCTGTTCCTTCTTGGGAAGCGTCTTGAGCGCGGCCTGGACCACGATCGTCTCGTTCATGATGCTCGCCGTCTCGGCGAGGGTCATCGGGTACATGCGGAGGAGCGGCGGCCTCTCCCGCAGACAGTGGTTGTGGTAGGCGTGGCCGAGCTCGTGGGCAAGCGTCGAGACCGAGTCGAAGCTCTCCTCGAAGTTGGCGAGGATCCGGCTCTTCCCCCCGCCGATCGGCATGCAGTACGCCCCGCCGCGCTTGCCCTTCCTCGGTTCGGCGTCGATCCACCGCTCGGCGAACGCCGTCTCCGCCACCGCTGCGTCGGAGGAGGAGAACGTCCTGAGCTGCTCCACGATGAACGCCGCCCCCTCGTCCCACGTCCAGGTCTTCTCGCTTCTGCCCACCGGCGCGGCGAGGTCCCACCAGTCGAGCTTGGGCTTCCCCAGGAGCCGGGCCTTGGCCACGAAGTACCTCCTCCACAGCGGGAAGCTCGCCACAACCGCCTCCTGCATCGCCGCGAGCACCTGGGGGGAGATTCGGTTGCGGACGAGCACGGGCTCAAGATCATCGCCCCACTTCCGCTTGCGGTTGAGGGTCGACGCCTCGCCCTTGACCCCGTTCAACGCCGCGGCGAGCGGCACCTCGTGCGCCTTCCACGCCGCGAGCTCCGCGTCGTAGGCCTCCTTGCGGACCTCGGGGTCCGGGTTGTGGGCGAGGTTGCGGACCGCGGTGATCGGGAGCTCTTTGCCCCCCACGGTGGCCGTGATGAGGCTGGAGACGTTGCCGTGGAGCTTCGTCCACGCGCTTCCGCCGGAGAGGCGCAGTTCCGCGGCGAGGATCTCCTCCGGCTCGCTCATCATGTGCTCGGCCTGGACGCGGGCCTCGTCGAGCATCAGCGTGTACGGGCCGGCGTTGATCGCCTTCGGGTCGAGCCGCGCCAGCCACGCCGTGAGCCGCGGCCGGAGCCGCTCGTAGAGGAGGAACATTCGCTGGAGTTCGGATAGCTTGGCCTGCGCGGCCTGGTTCGTGCTGTCCGTGTCCACCTGACCCGACACGAACGCGCGCACGGGCAGGAACGCCTCGAGCAAGCCGTTGATCGCGGTCGTGATCTCCTCGAACGCGGCGGCGTCCGAGTCGCGCATCGGCCGCGGGCCGACCTCGTGCTTGTTGAAGAGCGGTTCCAGCGCCTGGAGGCGTGCCTGGAGGTCCGTCCACGCGGCCTCGAACTCGGGGGCGTCGAGGCTCGGGAACAGGGGCGATAGATCCCAATGGGGCAGCTTCTTCTCGGTCATGGAGGGGAGTATACCCTGCTCGGCGCCACGCCTGCGTTGGTGCTAGACTGAGGCCCCATGACGATCGCCGATCTTGGTCCTCAGGGCGAACGGGCGATCCGCCAGGCGGCGGAGCTGCTCGTGTGCTGCTTTGCCCACATCCCGAGCGGGTGGCACACATTGGAGGAGTGGCTCGCGGAGGTGCGGGAGTCGCTGGCGCCGGACCGGGTGAGCCGCGTCGCCCTGGACGAAAACGGCGATGTGGTCGGCTGGATCGGGGCGATCCCCTCCTACGGGGGCCACGTGTGGGAGCTTCATCCGCTTGTGGTACGGCCCGACCGGCAGCGGCAGGGGATCGGCCGGGATCTGGTCGCGGATCTGGAGCGTCTCGCCCGCGAGCGGGGTGTGGACACGATCTTCGTGGGCACGGACGACGAGGATGGCCGGACGAACCTCTTCGGGGTGGACCTCTACCCGGACGTCCTCTCGTGGGCGGCGCGGATCGAGGACGTGGGAGGGCACCCGTTTGAGTTCTACCGGAAGTGCGGGTTCGTGGTGGTGGGCCTGATCCTGGACGCCAACGGGTTCGGCAAGCCCGATATCCTGATGGCGAAGCGGGTCAAGGCTCCGGGCCCTGCGTAGTCCCGGAGTGAGTGGGTATCGTAGCCCCGGCGCTTGTTCCCGACGGCCGTTTGACGGTTCGTCGGTCGCTGGTAGGGTGGTTGAGAACGGCTCCCCCAAACGGGGGAAAGGGTTATGGTAAGGGGACCACCCGTGGTGGAGTTCGCCTATTCATGTGCCATGGACCTGGGCTGTTCTGCACTTGGGTCTTGTATGCCTGCACAGTGCAGCTAACCGCTTTCTCTCCTTCAGCAGAGACGCCTCGAACTGCGATCCCGCGGAAATCCGTGTCAGGCGCGAAGTCAACGAAGGCTTTCCGACGATGAACGGCATGTTTTGCCTGCTACGGGGACCTGGCTCCCACTGCTACTAGGCACAGATCGGCGACATTGGTCCCTGTGGGTCCCGTGATCACGAGGTCTCCCGAGGCGCTGAGGGCGGCGTAGGCATCGTTGTTGAGCAGTGCTGCTCGGGGGTCCACCCCGCCCGCGACCATCCGTCCCATAGACCCCCCATCCACCAGTCCACCTGCAGCATCGGTAGGGCCATCCCGCCCGTCGGTTCCCACGAAGCACACGACCACATCCTTGAATTCAGCGATTCCCAACGCAGCGGCCAGAGCGGCCTCCTGGTTCCTCCCCCCTCTGCCGCTCCCCGTCACAGTTACCGTGGTCTCCCCGGCAAAGATGAGAAGTCCAGGACGGGGAACGGGGCGCTCCCGTCGCACCACCTCACGTGCCAGAGAAGCGACGACCTGCCCCACCTCCCGGGCCTCTCCACACAGCTCGGTGGTAAGGATCAATCCTGTGAACCCTGACCTCTCTCCCGCCTTCAGGGCGGCCTCGGCCGCGGTGACCCCGCTGCCCACAATTGCGTTGTGCACCGTGTGAAACAGCGGATCGCCCGGCTTTGGCGTCTCGGGGGCCTCTCCCGCTAGCCCCTGAGCAATGCGGACGCGGACCGCCTCTGGGACTATCTCCCACAGCCGGTAGTTCTGAAGAACGCGGTGCGCATCGAGGAACGTGGTCGGATCAGGAACCGTGGGGCCGGAGGCAATGACGTGGAGGGGGTCCCCGGGGACATCGGACAGGATAAGGGATACCACCTGGGCTGGGGCGGCGCGGCGCGCGAGCTGGCCCCCCTTCAGCTGGTCGAGGTGCTTCCGGACAGCGTTCACCGCCTGGATCGGGGCCCCGGAGCGCAGCAAGAGCTCGTTGGTCTCCCGGAGGTGGTCCAAGGTGAGGCCGTCGGCAGGGAGGGTGAGGAGGGCGGAGCCCCCACCCGAAATGACCACCAGAACCAGATCACCTTCCTCGGCCGCATCGACTAGGGCCGCGATGCGGTGGGCTGCTTCTACTCCACGGCTGTCGGGCACCGGATGGGACGCCTCCACCACCTCGATCCGCTCGCACTCCACCCCGTACCCGTCTGCCGTCACCACAAGCCCGGCTTCAACCCTCTCCCCCAGAACGGCTTCGATGGCCCGGGCCATGGTCCCCGCCGCCTTCCCACAACCGACCACGACCACTCGTCGCGCAGGGAAGCCGCGGGCCCCCACCCGTACCTGCTCCCCTGCCTTGGCGAGGACGCGCTTCACACACACACCAGGGTTCACGGAAGCGATGGCTTCCTGCACGATCTGGGTCACGGCTTGCCGCAATTCCTCAGCCTCCATCATCGTCCTTGCGATGATCGTTCCCGCGGTCCGCCTGCGCCAGGGGCCACCAGGGACCCCCGTCCTTGAACTGACGGACAGCCCCCTCTCACGAGCGGCGTGCGATGGGCAGGTGGGTATACTCCCGCAGGGGAGGAGACGGGCAAGGGAGAACATGGGACGCGCTGGTCCGGTGACGGTGGCTCTCGTGGGCGCGGGACAAAGGGGAGATGATGTCTACGGGCGCTATATTCTCGCCCACCCCCGTTCAGCAAGGGTTGTGGCCGTGGCGGAGCCGAACCCCGCGCGCCGCGCTGCCGCCGGCCGCGCCCACGGAGTGCCCTCCACCAGGCTGTTCCCCTCCTGGGACGACCTCCTGTCCCGTGGCCAGTTGGCAGAAGCGCTCATCGTGGCCACACCAGACAACCTCCACGCCGAGCCCGCCCTCGCTGCCCTGGAACGCGGCTACCACGTCCTCCTCGAGAAGCCAATCGCCACGTCCAGGGAGGACCTCCTTCGCCTCCGGGAAGCCGCCTACCGTTCCTCCGGATCGGTGACGGTGGCCCACGTGCTCCGGTACACGCCGTTCTTCCGCACGGTCAAGGATCTGCTGGATCAGGGGGCGGTTGGCCAGCTCGTGTCCGTGATCCACGTCGAGAACATCGGGTACTGGCACTTCGCCCACTCCTACGTTCGCGGGCACTGGCGACGGGCTGACCGCGCCTGCCCGCTGGTCCTGGCCAAGGCCTGTCACGACTTGGACCTCCTCGGTTGGTTCGTCGGGAGCAACTGCCAGTCCGTGCGGTCGGTGGGAAGCCTGACCTTCTTCCGACCGGAGAACGCCCCCCCCGCCGCCACGGAACGGTGCACCGACCCCTGCCCACACGAGCCCGCTTGTCCCTACTCAGCGGTAGAGATCTACCTGCGCCGGTTCGGCGAGGACAGGGGATGGCCTGGGTCGGTGATCTCCCCTGATCCGGCCGCGCGGGCATCGGTGCTGGCCCAGAGTCCCTACAGCCGCTGTGTCTTCCGATGTGACAATGACGTCCCCGACCAGCAGGTCGTGGTGATGGAGTTCGAGAGAGGCGTGGTGGCCACGTTGGTCGTCTCCGCCTTCACCGCCGAAAACACCCGCACCGTTAAGCTGATGGGCACCCACGGGGAGATCCGGGGGCACCTCGGCCGGGGTGAGGTCTCCGTCCTCCCGTTCTCCCGCCTTCCCCCACGGCGATTCCGCACCCCTGCTTGTGGCGGGCACGCGGGGGGCGATGATGGGCTGATGGTGGCCTTCTTGAAGAGGGTTCGTGAGGCACGAGTCGGACCTGTTCCACCCCCCCTTACTTCCCTGGATGCGTCCTTGGCCAGTCACCTCTGGGCCCTCGCGGCCGAGGAGGCTCGGATCAGCGGGAAGGTGGTGAACTTGGGGGACTGGATGCCTCTCACCCCTCGTCAGGACCCCCCCGCCGCGCGCCGGCAATAGCACTCCACCATCTGGTGCAGGTGGTGCATCGCCAGGTCGTACCCCCGGAGCGCCACCGAGAAGGTGTACGCCAGGACCCGGGCTGCCCAAAGTCGGAACAGGAGATCTTGCCACTCGGGATTCTCGCTCTGGTATTCCCGAAGGAGAACGCGATACGTGTCGTACCAGGCTTTGTCGTCCATGCACCCCACCCGGGGGATCCGCCGCGATGGGTTTAGCCCATCCCGGACCTCAGGCGGGAAGTGGTCGAGGAGCTCCGCCTGACGCTCCGTCCAACCCTCAGCGAGCAGGGCCAGCGTCGCGTCGACGTCGTACCCAACCTTGGCCTTGATGGCCTCCGACACCGGGCCCTGGTACTCCACGTGGTGCAATGTGGTTCCGGCGACCGATGCCCCGGCCAGCGACGAGAGGGCCTCGAAGCACTCGATCAGCATCGTGCGTAGGTCGCCCAGGGAACCGTAGAGCTTGTGGACCTTCCCCACGCCCATGTACGTCTCGTAGATGCTGAAGCCCTGAGCGACGGTGGCGAACGTGTACAGCGTGTCGATTCCCCAGTCGCTCTGGGCCTGGACCCGCGGATCCGCGAGAAGCGCTTCCGCCACTTTCCTCGTCACCAAAAGCTCGCCCCCCAACGGTTGCTCGATCCGCGGGAGTTCGGACCGTGGAAACAGGATGGCGAACCCTGTTCGGGTGATGAACCAGGTGATCATCGCGTCCGTGCTCGCCCGCGGGAAGTAGTGGCGTACAACCTGGTACCCCTGGTCCGCGGCTTCCTCCGCCTTCGCGATCCACTCCTCGGAGAAGGAGAGGATGTCGGCGTCGTAGAAGTGGATCCGGTCGTGCTCTGTGTTGGTCAGGAGGTACCGGAGGGCGCTGTTCATCCCGTCGCCCTTTCCGGGCCTCTTGGTGCCGATCCTCTCCTGAACGATGACCACCACTTCCTTGCCGCTCGAACGAGCGATGTTGGGGGCAGCGCGGGCCACGGTTGCGAAACATTCATCCTCCTCCGCCCCTACGCACACGACGCGCCGCACTCGCGGGTGGGCCAAAGCTGTGCGAACGTTCTTCAGCAGGACGTCGGGATCCTCGCGCTTGAACGGGAACACTACGGCACTCATCACGTCCCTCCCTCGGACGGCGGGGGAATTGGCACAGGGAGGGCCTTCCCCGTCTCCTTGTCGAATAGGCGGAGCTTCTGACCTACGAGGGTCAACCCCACCATCTGCCCTGCTGCCAACAGCGGCTCGGGGGCGGTGGCGACCTTGAGGACATCCTGGCCGACCTGGACCGTCAGCAGCTGCTGAGAACCCAGCGGCTCCGACACCAGCACCGTGGCGGCAAGAGACCCCGGCACCGGCCCGTGATGGACGGTGATGTTCTCAGCCCTGATGCCCACGATCACGGTCTGGCCCGCCCTCTCTTTCAGTTGATCCGTCCACATCGCCGGTACGAGCAGGGTGAAGTCTCCCACCACGAGCTCGACGCTCTCGTCGCGAGCAGCGACGGTGGCCTCGAGGAAGTTCATTGGCGGGGTGCCGATGAACCCGGCGACAAACGTTGATGCCGGCTTGTCGTAGACAACGCTGGGGTGATCGAGCTGCACGATGGTCCCATCCATCATCACCGCGATGCGATCCCCAAGCGAAAGGGCCTCCACCTGGTCGTGGGTGACGTACACGGTGGTCGTCCCGATTTCGCGATGGAGTCGTTTCAACTCGGCGCGCATCTGAAGGCGGAGAAGGGCATCGAGGTTGGAGAGCGGCTCATCCATGAGCAAGACCTGGGGTTTCATCACGATGGCGCGCGCTACGGCCACCCGTTGTCGCTGCCCGCCGGAGAGCTGGGCAGGGTATCGCTGGAGGAGTTCGTCGATCCGAAGGAGCGCCGCTGCCTCCTCGACATCTTTCTGGATCTGTCGTCTGGGGACGTGGCGCATGCGGAGCCCGAACCCGATGTTCTGTGCCACGGTCATGTGTGGGAAGACGGCATAGCTCTGGAAGACCATCGCGATCCCCCGCCGAGCAGGAGGCAGTCCCGTCACGTCACGGCGGCCGATGAAGATTCTCCCGCTGTTGGCCCGCTCGAGGCCGGCGATGCACCGCAGTGTGGTCGTCTTCCCACAGCCGGATGGTCCGAGGAGGACGAGGAACTCCCCATCCTCGATCGTCAAGTCGACGTCGCGGACAGCCACCACCCGGCCAAACGTCTTCCGTACTTGTTCGAGCCTAATCTCGGCCACCGCTCACCTCTCTGAGATCGCACCGCCCCACATCTGGAACAGATACCTCCGGGCCAGGGCCATGAAGATCAAGGCGGGGATGATCATGAAAAACCCCCCCGCGAACCGAAAGTCGAGAGGAGCAACCTCGAGCGATGTCAGCACCTGGGCAGGAAGGGTCCGGTTCCGGACGGTGAGAATAGCTGCAGCGAACACCTCGTTCCAGGAGATCACAAAGGTGAACATGGCGGCTGCGGCCAGCCCTGGAAGGGCCAACGGGAGTGCCACCCTCACGAACGCCCCCAATCGGCTGCACCCCAAGGTCATCGCTGCCTCCTCCAATTCCTTGGGAACCCCCGAGAAAATGCCTGAGGTAATGAGGACAGCAAAAGGAAGAGCCATCGCGGTGTGGATGAACGCCACACCGATGAGCGTATCGTAGAGCTGCCACCGGATGAACGTGACGATGAGAGGGATAGCTAGCAACGACGTGGGAAACATCCTGGTCATGAGGATGCCGATGCGGAATGCTTCTCGACCGCGGAAGACGTACCGCGCCACGGCGTATCCAGCAGGTGCGCCGAGGGCAAGGGTCATCCCCAAGGTCAGTAGCGCCACCAGCGCGCTGTTCGTCAGCGAGGTGAGGGTACCGTACGATCGAAGGAAGAACGCCATCGTTGCCGTGGAGAAAGCGCTGGGAAGTACCGTCCGTGGCCATCGGTACAGCTCGAGCCGAGGTGTGAACGCCGCGAGGGCGATGAGGACCAGCGGAACGAGGACCCACAGTGCGATTACCACCACCACCATGTACAGGAGAAACCGGCGCTGGAGCTGACGGAACGTCACGAATGTACCTCCCGCGGGCGGAGGAACCGCAGGTATCCCCAGGCGAGCAAGGCCGAGATGACCATGAGAAGAAGGGCATAAGCGGAAGCCACATTCGCATTGCGATAGAGGTAGTACCAGTAGTAGGCTTCGCCCGCCAACACAGGGACCATTCGCCCCCCCATCGCGACGACAACGGCGAACATCTGCAGGGCGAGGATCGTTCGGATGATGAGGGCCGACTGTAGCGAGGGCTTGAGGAGAGGCAACGTGACGTGCCACAGCCTCTGCCAGGGGCGAGCCCCGAACACCTCCGCAGCCTCGAGGTAGTCACGGGAGATCATCTGCAGGCCGGCAACGAGGATTACGAGCACGATCGCGGTGGCACGCCAGTGCTCAGCGAGCACGATTGACCCTAAGACCCATCCGGTGTTCTGCGCCGAAAGGAAGAAGATCGGCCTCTCGATGATCCCTAGACCGTACAAGAAGGAGTTGATGTATCCATGCTGGGTGAAGAGGGAGAACCAGATCAGTCCCGCGGCGAGGTCGGAGATGCCGAGTGGGATGGCACACATGTAGAGGAAGGTTCGCGATCCGCGAAACCTCGTATTGACGAGGAGGGCGATGAAGAGGGCTGTCACCAGCTGTAGGGGGACAACGATCGCCAGGAGGAGCAACGTGAACCGGAGGGCGCTGCCAAACTGAATGTCCTGGACCATGCGCATGAGGAAGCGCGTCGTCCACTGCCCATCCTGGGTACGGAATGCCAAGAGGAGAGCCTGGACTACCGGGACCAGGAAGAACACGGCCACGTAGACGATCGTGGGGAGGATTAACCAATAGGGGAGGGCCTTCTCGGAGGCCAGCGCGCGCAGCGGGCGAGTACAGGGCATGAATGAAGCCGGGCCGGGGGCATGCCCCCGGCCCGGCACTCCTCTTATGGGAGATACACGTCGGGCACCGGGGTTGGCGCACCCGTCTCCCGGAACAGCGCATCAAGGAGCGCCCCTTGCTGGGCGAGCACCTCTTGGATGGGCCTGCCGCGGATCACGATCTCGGTGAACGAGTCCAGATAGACCTTGTTGAACTCCCCACCTCGGGCACCGAGCCCGCCGGGGATGATGGAGACGAGGAGGTCCGGCGAAGCCGACTGGACTGCGACGCCGTCAGCAAGGACCTTCAGCCCCCCCGTGGGGACTGCACCGGCTGCCTCGGCGACCACCGGGAAGAACCCTACGCCCTCCAGGATTGCCACCTGGCTGGACGGGCGTGTGAGGTACTCGATCAGCTGGTAAGCCCTCGCTGGATCGGGCGCCGTCTGGGGGATGGCGAGCCCCGCGAGGACCGTGATCACGCCGCGACCCTTGGGCCCAGCGGGGGCCGGCAGCACCACGAAGTCGTCCGGTCGCTCCATCACCGCTGTCTTCACCCGCGCCGTGTGATCCCACGCGATCCACACCTCTTCGGACAGGAGCGCGGTGTCCATCGAGTCGAGAAGAGGTGCCGACGGTGTCACGTACTGCCAGAGGTCCTTCAGGTACTCCCACATCAGGACTGCCTCCGGCGAGGTGAACTTCGTGACCTGGGCCCCAGTAAACGAGGGGTAGAGGTAGCCATGGAGAAAGCGGTGGAGTAGGGCGCGAGGTCCGGCCGGGATCCCAAGCTTCTGCTCCCCGGTCGCCTCGAAGATGTTCCTGGCCCAAAGGTAGAGCTGGTCATAGGTCAGGGTCGTGGGGTCGGCCCACGAAGGAAGATACTGGAGCGCCTTCTTGTTGGCGACGAGGACGTAGGTGGCCTGCATCCAGGGGATGTAGACTTGGGCACCTCCGATGCGCCCCAACTCCACGAACGACCTCGCTAGGGTCCGATCGCCCAGGGCTTCGAGCTGGACTAACTCGGCCCCTAGATCCTTCAGGGCGTTGTAGTAGACGAGGAAGTTGCCGTGGAGGTCGCCGACGAGATCGAGTGAGCCGCGGCGAGCTTCGAACTCAGCGAGGATTCGGTTCGTCAGTTCCGGTTCCTCTGCCCCGAGGAAGACAACGGGAATACCGGTTGCCGTCGTGAACGGGGGAAGAAGCACTGTGCGGACCCATTCTGCCTCCGTTATGGGCCGCATCTGCGTCGACATGAACGTCAGGTCTGACGCGGCAACCACCGTCGCCGCGCTTGCCACCAACCCTGCGAGAAGAAGAACACTTAGCCGCCTCATTTCAACTTCCCTCCTTCTTCAACTGCTGGTGGTGATCCCACACTTCTCGGTTGGAAGACCTTCACATTTTCCTCCCGATGCTCACCTCCTTCCTGTTCCTAACTCCTAGCAGGTTTTGATCTCCGATCCTTGTGTCAACCCGGCTCCACGCTCCCCCACTCCCACCAATGGTCTGGGAAGTGTGCAGGGTGCGCGGTTGGACCTGTGAACACTGGCGCCTCTCTGCAGGACCGCGCCTCGCTACCTCCTCCAACAGCGATGAGAGTTGTTATAACAACTTTAGCATGGCAAGGAGCGCGTTGTCAAGTTCTTCTTGGTGCAAGTGAGTCAAGGAGGCTACGCCAAGCAATCTATGATCGCCTGGGCCTGAGCGATGGCTTCGGTGGGTGACCGTCTTCTCTCCAGCGTTTGGGCGATCATCTCCTGTAGCTGAGTCGATACCTGAGCATAGCGAGGGATGATCGGCCGCACATGAGCTATCTCCAGCAACCGGCTGGTCTCATAGATGAACCAGTCTCGTTCCTGATCGAGAGAGCGCACTACCGAGACCCTGGTCGGTTTGCGCCCTATCAGACGGCACATCTCCATCATCAGAGAGGGGCTGGCAAGGATCTTTAGGACTTCCAGAGCCGCCTCTGGGTGGGGCGACTGGCGGAAGACGACGTACACCATTCCACCTACTGTGGCAGCAGGTCTCCCGCCCGGCCCGGCAGGGATGGGGACGAACCCCACCCTCTGCCGGAATGCCTTGTCATCCCACCCTGAGACCTGCTGGATGAAGGCCTTTTCGTAGCTTCCCCCGAACGCCAGCGCCACTGTCCCGCTGGCGAACAGGAGCGGAACTTCGTTGAACCCGTACCGGGATGCAGTGGGTGATGCCAGCCGGTACGTGTGGACCAGATCATAGAGAAACCCAACGGCCTGCCGGGCCCCCTCGCCGAGAATGATCCTGTCTTCAGTGCAGATCTCCTCTCCTACCGACCAGATGAGAGAGCTTAGGATGTAGGTGGTTGTCTCACCCGCGTTTGGGCCTCCCGGGAACGCGAGCGGGAACGGGCCCAATCCGTATCGCTGCTGGACGTCCTCCCCCTTGAAGTGCTGTGCGGCTTCCACAAGCTCGTCCCAGGTGCGGGGAGGGGAGAGCCCCTCGACCTCGAACCAGTCCCTTCGATACCAAACGAGCGAGACATTGGCCTCGGGCTGCATCCCGTAGAGGTGGCCCCGGTAACAGTTGTTCTCCACAAACAGTGGAAGCAGGTCAGCCTTGAACGCTGCCGCCCACTTCTTGTCGATCTCATCCAGGGGTGCGAGGTAGTGAAGATCGGCGAACTCGGTGAGCCATACCCAGTCGATAAGAGCTAGATCAGGGGCGACGCCTCTGCCCACCGCGGAGACGATCTTAGCGTGGAGCTCGGGGCGTCCCAGGACCTTGATGTCGGGCTGGAGTACCCCGCCCCGTCCCTGCCTTCTGTGAACCTGGAACGCCTTCCTAAGTGATGGAACCCAATGTTCTTCAGGAACCACGGCCCGCAGGGGAACCACCTTCGCGGGAAGACGGTGGTTGACGAACGTTCCACTTCCCTGGTGGCGAAGAACAAGTCCCTCGTTGGCCAGTGCGCCGAGGGCTTGGCGCACCGTGACCCGGCTCACGCCGAACTGCCGGCAGAGCTCCTCTTCAGTGGGGATACGGTCTCCGGGACGGTAGTCTCCGCGCTCAATCCCCTCCTCCAGGATTTGCTTCAGCTGTTGGTAGAGCGGGACCGCGATCTTCTTATCTAGGTTCATTCTCATCTTGCTGATTGATTATAGACCCCCTGCCCAAGGATGCTCAACGGGGTGTTTGCCTGGCACGATGAGCAGTCTGTGAGAAGGCACGGCCCTGCATCCTCGGGGAGATACCTCCACCCCGGCGGGTACCGTATAATCTTGGTCAGATGGGGCGCATTGGGATCTGCCATTTCCGTACCGGGGACATTGATGGGGTCTCGCTCGAGATCGATAAGAGTCGGCAGGTCTTGCACCAGTTGGGGCATCAGACGTTTGTGTGCACGGGCCGCTGCGGGACGGGGGAAGAAGCCTTCGTCGTCCCTGAGATGTCCCTAGATCATCCGGAGGTCCTGCAAATCCGTCGGAACGCGTTTGAGCGCCTGGCGGACTACCGTACCGAAAGGGACCTGGAAGATCATCTTGAGGACGTGGCGGCGCGGATCGAGGTAGAGGTGAAGGAGTTCGCCTCCGTGTTCGGCCTCGATCTCCTCGTAGTGCATAACCTGTGGGGACTACCGCTCAACCTGCCTGCCACGGTGGGTGTGTGGCGAGCGGTCGAGGCGCTCCAGCTACCCGTGCTGGCCCACCACCATGATTTCCACTGGGAGCGGGACGAGTACCGAAGTCCCACTGCCGCGTGGGTACGAGACCTGGTGGACAAGTACTTCCCTCCCCGTAGTCCCCGCGTGACGCACATCGTGATCAACCGCATCGCGCACGAGGAGTTGCGCCGACGGGGCATTCCGTCGACCGTGGTTCCCAATGTGTTCGACTTTCGTTCTTCGCCGACCCAAGGGGAGTCCCGCTGGGCTTTGCTTGAGCATATGGGTCTTTCCTTGGCTGACGTGGTATTCCTCCAGGCGACCCGGATCGTCCGTCGCAAGGGTATTGAGATCGCGCTCGAGCTTGTGGCGCGGCTGGGGTTGCCCGAACACCGAGGCGCCCTTGATCGCCGCGTCCGCGAGCGGGGGGGCGGCTTCTCCGGGCGGCCGGTGGTTCTCCTCCCCAACCTCGTCGAGGACCCAGGGTACTGCGAGGCTCTCTGGGAGCGTGCCGCTCGTCTGGGCGTCGACGCCCGGTTCGTGTCGGACCAGGTGGCCTCCACGCGTCGCCCAGGGTGCCTCTCGCTTTGGGACACGTACCTGTGCGCGGACTTCGTCACTTACCCGTCACTCCAGGAAGGCTGGGGCAACCAGTTCCTGGAGGCGGTATGGGCGAGATTGCCGATGACGGTCTATGAATATCCCGTGTTCCGGTCCGACATCGCTCCGGCAGGGTTTCAGTACGTATCGCTCGGGCACAGTTATGAGCGAGATGAGGACGGTCTTGCTCGGGTGCCTGAGCCCACCCTCCGCCGTGCGGCGCAAGAGGTTGCCGATCTCCTCTCCAGGCCGGATCGGTACCGCAAGCTCGTTGAGCACAATTATGCCCTCGGCAAAGCGCGCTTCTCCCTCGAGATCCTCAAAGAGAAACTGGACCGTCTGGTGAGCGGAGCCCTCCAGGGCCGGCCAGGGACAGGACGTGAACCATGCGAACGGTGATCCTCGCCGGTGGGTATGGAAAGCGCCTCTGGCCGATCACCCGCGACCGTCCCAAGCCGCTCCTTCCTGTGGTTGGGAGGCCGATCCTGGACTACATCATGGATCAGCTATCGGGACCAGAGCGGCCGATCCTCGCTGTGAACCGGCGGTTCGAGGCCCAGTTCGCGGCGTGGGCCAAGGGGCGGGCGGTGGACGTGGTCGTGGAGCCATCGGCCTCCGAGGAGGAAAAGCTGGGATCGGTGGGGGCCCTTGCCTATCTCGTAGACAGGCTGCATCTCGATGATGACCTGTTGGTGATTGGAGGGGATAACCTACTGAGCTTGAGCCTGGCGGACTTCCGGCGCGCGTTCCAGGGACAGACCCTGGTTGCCCTCTACGATCTGAAGCGTCCCGACCTCGCTCGCCGGCGCTATGGGGTGGCCGTGGTCGAGGGGAACCGGGTAGTCTCCTTCCAGGAAAAGCCTGATCGTCCCTGCTCGACCCTGGTGAGCGCAGCTTGTTTCTTGTTCCCGCGGTCCATTCTTCCCCTATTCAGGGCTTTCGTGGACCAGGCCGTTGGCCATCAGGACAGCCCGGGATACTTCCTGGAGTGGCTCCTATTCCAGCATCCCGTCGAGGCGTTCCTCTTTGAGGGGGAGTGGTTTGACATTGGGAGCCGTGAGAGTTATATCGAGGCCCACCTGCGGTACACGGGCGGCGAAAGCTGGGTCCATCCCGAGGCACAGGTGGTGGGGTCCACCATTACGCGGTCTGTGATCATGGGGCCAGGGCGCATTGAGGGAGCGGTGTTGGATGGAGTTGTGGTGGACGAGGGAGCCACGGTGCGGGATGTTCGATTGAAGGACGTCCTCATTGGAAGGGGAGCTTCGATCCGCGGCGAGGGGGGGGACTCGGGAACGGATTGACGATTCGTCGCTGGATGAGGAGCGGACAGGATGTGTGGGGATGGCCCGTGGGACGTTCGGCCATGCGGAGAAGATGTGGGTCCCCAAGGGGAGAAGGTTATGCACGCCGAGCGTGCCCAGAGCGCAGAGGAGACCTGGGAAGCTTTGGGTTTAACCCAAACCTGAACCGGCCGTTCTCGGCATCCTCGGCGTGGTCGGCGATGCGGCTTGGGTCTTCCGTATGAACCTGCTTCAGCAGGTCAGCGGATGAGGGTGTGAGGGTCGGCGGCAAACTGCGGGAGGCGGACCGCCTTCTCCTCCCCGGTGGCAAGGTTCTTGAGCTTGATCTCGCCGCGGGCGAGTTCGTCGGGGCCCAAGATCGCCGCGTAACGTGCGGTGCGGCCGGCCACCTGCATCGCCTTGCGCAGGGACCGCCCCATGTAGTCGGTGTCCACGGAGAGGCCGCTCCGGCGCACGGCGGCGAGAAGCTTCGCTCCCTCGCGCCTGGCGTCGTCCCCGATCGGGACGAGGTACAGGTCGAGCGCGGGTGCCGACGCCCCTTCCGCGCCC
This sequence comes from Candidatus Bipolaricaulota bacterium, assembly GCA_014360985.1. Classification (GTDB taxonomy): domain Bacteria; phylum Bipolaricaulota; class Bipolaricaulia; order Bipolaricaulales; family Bipolaricaulaceae; genus Bipolaricaulis. Next base: position 113,460 of record JACIWK010000001.1, on the reverse strand, counting down.
TGCTGGGCGGAAAGGACGATGACCAGCCGCTCCATCCCGCCCGCGAACCCGACGGCTGGGGTAGGGGGGCCGCCGAGGAGTTCCACGAGATCGTCGTACCGCCCGCCGCCGAGGAGAGCGTCCTGGGCCCCGAGGTCGCGCGAGCAGAGCTCGAATACGGTGCGGGTGTAGTAGTCGAGGCCCCGAACGAGGGTCGGGTCAAACTCGTGGGCGAGCCCGAGGTCCGCGAGGTGGGCCTGGACATCGGCGAAGTGCTGACGGCACCCTGGGCAGAGGTGGTCCACGGAGCGCGGGGCCGACCGCGCGAGGGCGCGGCACCCCTCCTCCTTGCAGTCGAGGATCCGCAGGGGGTTCGTCTCGAGCCGCCTCCGGCACTCCGGACACAGGTCCCCCACCCGGGCCGCGAAGTAGCCCTGGAGGGCCTCGCGGTACACGGGGCGGTCGTCCCGGCACCCAATCGAGTTCAGCCGGAGGAGAAGACCCTCCCGCCGCAGGGCGAGGCGCTCCATGAGGTGCCAGGCGAGGTCCATCACCTCGGCGTCGAGGGCGGGATCGAGCGACCCGATCGCCTCGACCCCGTACTGGTGGAACTGGCGCTGGCGGCCCAGTTGCGGCTTCTCGTAGCGGAACATCGCCCCCAGGTAGTAGAGCTTGGCGAGGTCGCCCTTGGCGTGGAGCCCGTGCTCGACGTAGGCCCGGACCACGGACGCCGTCGCCTCGGGCCGCAGGGCGAGCGGGAGGCCCTTCCGGTCGGGGAACACGTACATCTGCTTGTCCACGACCTCGGTCTCCTCGCCGACCCCGCGGGAGAAGAGCTCGACCCGCTCGACGAGGGGGACGCGGATCTCGCGGTACCCGTAGAGGGCGAACGCGGCGCGGATCTCCGCTTCCAGCTTCTGCCAGAGCGGGGTCTCCTCGGGGAGGATGTCGCGCATCCCGCGGACGCTCTCCACCTTCATTTGCCGATCGCCCGCTCGAGATTGATCATCTCCACGAGGGCTTCGGCGGCCTGGGCGCCCTTGTTCCCGACCTTGCCGCCCGCCCGCTCCAGGGCCTGGTCCATCGTGTCCGCGGTGAGAACCCCGAACGCTACCGGCACGGGAAGTTCGAGGTTGAGCTTGGCGAGGCCCTTGGCGGCCTCGGCGGCCACGTACTCGAAGTGGGGGGTGGCCCCGCGCACCACGGCGGCAAGGGCGAGCACGCCGTGGAACTTCCCCGATGCCCCGAGATCCTGGACCGCCCGCGGGAGCTCGAACGCCCCCGGGACCCATGCGATAGAGATGTCCTTCTCCGCCACCCCCAGCCGGTGCAGCCGATCGAGCGCCCCACCCAGAAGCTCCTTCGTCACGAGGTCGTTGAACCGCGACACGGCGATCCCAACCTTGAGGCCCTTGCCATCCAGCTTGCCTTCGTACGATGCCATCTTCTCCTCCTTGGCTAGACCTTGTCCAGCTTGTGGCCGAGCTTCTCCTTCTTCGCCTTGAGGTAGCGCACGTTGTAGGGGTTGGGCTCGACCTCGATCGGCACGGTGTCCACGATCACCAGGCCGTATCCAGCGAGGCCGGCCACCTTGCGCGGGTTGTTGGTGAGGAGTCGGATCCGCTTCACCCCGAGGTCGACCAGGATCTGGGCCCCGATCCCGTACTCGCGCAGGTCCGCCGGGTACCCGAGCCGCAGGTTTGCCTCCACCGTGTCCAGGCCTTGGTCCTGAAGTTGGTACGCGCACAGCTTCCCCAGGAGCCCGATCCCTCGCCCCTCCTGACGCATGTAGAGGACGACCCCCCGGCCCTCGCGCTCGATCATCTGCAGCGCAGTGCGCAGTTGGTCCCCACAGTCGCAGCGGAGCGACCCCAGCGCATCCCCGGTCAAACACTCCGAGTGCACCCGCACCAGGGCCGGCTCGTCTCCGCCCAGGTCGCCCTTGGTGAGGGCGATATGCTCCTGGCCGGTGAGGATGTCCCGAAACGTGACGATCCGAAACCGCCCGTATCGCGTGGGGAGCTCGGCCTCGCAGACCCGTTCCACGAGCTTCTCCTGCTTCTTGCGGTACGCAATTAGGTCAGCGATGGTGAGGATGGGAAGGCCGTGTCGCTCGGCGAAAACCGTGAGCTCGGGCAGTCGGGCCATCGTCCCGTCGTCGTTCATGATCTCGCAGATCACGCCCACAGGTTGGAGTCCAGCGATGCGGCACAGGTCCACCGCCGCTTCGGTGTGCCCGGCCCGACGGAGGACCCCCCCCTCGCGGGCGATGAGGGGGAACACGTGCCCGGGGCGGGCGAGGTCCTCCGGCCCGCTGGTGGGATCGGCGAGGACGAGGATCGTCCGCGTCCGGTCGGCGGCGGAGATCCCGGTGGAGACGCCGCGGCGGGCGTCGACAGAGATCGTGAAGGCCGTTTCGTGGCTGTCCTCCGGCGGCTCGACCATCGGCCTGAGCTCCAGCCGCTTCGCCCACTCCCGGGGCAGAGGGACACACAGCAGGCCCCGCCCCTCGCGGAGCATGAAGTTGATCGCGTCCGGAGTTGCCTTCTCCGCCGCCAGCACGAGGTCGCCCTCGTTCTCCCGATCCTCGTCGTCCACGACGATGATCATTCGGCCCGCGCGGAGCGCCTCCACCGCCTCCTCGACCGTCGCCAGCGTCACCTCTCCCTCCACTTGTGCACGTATTTTGCCAAGATGTCGAACTCCAGGTTCACCCGCTCCCCCACCCGCCGCGCGGAGAGGTTGGTGTGCTCCCATGTGTAGGGGACGATCGCGCACCGGAACGTGCCGTCACCCACCGCGAACGGGGTCAGACTGACCCCATCCACCCCCACCGACCCCTTGTCGGAGAGAAGGGCAGCGTAGCGGGGGGCGAACGTGATCCCAAGGAGCACGTCCTCCCCCTTCCGCTCGATCAAAGCGACCTTCCCCACCGTGTCCACATGGCCGAGGAGAAGGTGCCCCCCCAGTTCGTCCCCGGCCCGCAGCGCCGGCTCGAGGTTGACGGGGTCCCCCGGCCGGAGATCGCCGAGCGTGGTGCGGGCGATCGTCTCCGCGGAGAGGTCCATCGTCATTCTCCTCCCTCTTGATTCGGTCACGGTCAGGCACACCCCGTTCACAGCCACACTCGCCCCTGGGGCGGGGGTGAGATCGGGGCTGTCCACGACGAGGCGGTGGGGGGACCGCTCCACCACCTCGCCCAGGACGCGCACGATTCCGGTGAACATCGTGGGCGAGTGTACGTCCGCCGCTGGTTTTCCCCAAGGCACGTTGAGGAGAGGAGATCTCCCCGGTAAAGTCGCGAGGTTATGCACCAGCGCATCCTGGTCCTGGGCATCCTCGCCGCCCTCGCGTGCTCCCTCCTCGCCGTCGCGGAGCCGGTGGAGATCCTCCGCATGGTCGAGGAGGGGACGGAGATCGTTCAGGTCACGACGAGCCTCGTTCGCTACCGGTTCTCCGAAGCGGGTGGGACGTTACGCAGCGCGTTCGTTCATTTCGCTGGGTACGGGACAACGGTCCTCGACGCTGTCCCTGGCTGGAGCAGCGGTGCTCAACCGACGTTGGGGTATCGGGTGAGCCTGCCATTTGAGGTCTGGGTAGGGGGGGATACCTTCGACCCTCGACCCTATGTCGCTGCGGCCGAAACGCGTGGGGCCGATCAGGCAGTGGTCGTTCTCAGCCATGCGGGGGATGACCTCGTCGCCACCAAGGAGTTTCTGGTTCGGTGGGACGCTCTGTACACGATGGATGTGGTGGTGGACGTTAGCGCCCCCGGCCAGAGGATTCGCCTTGTCCTTGGTCACCGCCCGAGTGGAAGCGAGATGGAACTCTTGTTCCTCTACGATGGGAAGACGTCCACTGCCCCCCTCGCACCAGGGAGCTACGCCCAGTTCCAGGGATTGGGATTGGTGGGCAAGGATCGGGTGTACTTCCTCCGTCTGGACGGAGGGGACGCAGTTCCTTTCCTTGGCGTGAACGAGGCTGGGCATCCCGTATTCGGCGTCGAGGGAACGGGCCAGATTGCGCTCCGGGGGATCCTATACACGGGCCGTAACCGCTACGTGCTCCTCGAGAAGGCGGGCCTGGGGGTGGTGGCGCCGGTGGGTTTCTTCTCCCAGTTCCTGGTGTGGGTGATGAAGTTCTTCGAGTGGCTCTACCGTTTCACCGGGAACTACGGCTGGGCGATCATTCTGTTCACGATCATCACCCGCATCGTGACCTATCCCCTCATGCGCAACCAGTACCGGTCCATGGCGAAGATGCAGCGCCTGGCCCCCAAGCTGAAGCGGCTCCAGGAGAAGTACAAGGACGATCGCCAGACCCTGCAGCAGCAGATGATGGAGCTCTACCGCCAGGAGAAGGTGAACCCGCTCGGGGGGTGCCTGCCCCTGATCCTCCAGTTCCCGATCCTGATCCTCCTCTGGCAGGCGATCATGCACTCCGCGGAGCAGATCCACATCTCGCCGGGGTTCCTCTGGCTGCGCGACCTGTCGCAGCCGGACCCGTACTACATCATGATCATCCTCGCCACAGGGGCGCAGCTCCTCCAGCAGTGGCTGACCCAGCGCCGGATGCCCGAACCCCCGACCGGGGGGAGTCAGCTGATGGGGTGGGTGTTCCCGATCGTGATGGCCCTCCTCTTCCTCAGCTTCCCCGCCGGGCTGTGGCTGTATTGGCTGCTCTCCACCCTCCTCCAGATCGGTCAGCAGTTCATCTTCGATCTGGAGATGGCGCGAGAGACGAACCGGGCCCCGGCTGCGGATGGACCCCCGACTCCTTGAAGAGGTGCGCGGATTCTGCCTCGGGCTCCTCCGGGTTGTGGGGGAGAGGGGCGAGGCCGTGGTGAGGGCCGAAGGGGGAGGGGTATACGTGGACCTCCGCGGCGGGTTCCGCCATCTCCCGGCGGGGGATCCGCAGTTCCGGTCCGCCCTCGCCCGAATAGCCTGCCTTCACCTGAAGAGCCGCCACGGCCAAGATGTCCCCGTCCTCGTGGACATCAACGGCGAGGTCGTCGCGCACCGAGAGGAGCTGGCCCAGCGGGCGCGGGAGCTGGCGCGGCAGGCGCTGGCTGAGAACCGTCGGATTGAACTCGCCCCGATGCCGGCGGATGATCGGCGGGTTGTGCACATGGCGCTCGCCGATATGCCAGGGGTGCGGACCTATTCCGTGGGACGGGAGCACAACCGCCGCGTTGTCATCGAGCCGGATGTGGACTAGGCTAGCGCCGGCGGGCCCGGGCGCGGTCCGCGGCGAGGCTCCACGCGTAGACCGCCGGGTTTGACACGAACAGGGAGGAGTACGTTCCCACCAAGACCCCCAACAGCATCGCCACGGCGAACCCACGGAGGGGAACCCCTCCGAACACGAACAGGATGATGATCGGGATGAGGGTCGTGACCCCGGTGTTGATGGTTCGGGTGAGGGTCTGGTTGATCGCGCGGTTGATGTTGTCGCCAAGCGAGGCCTTGCGCGCCGTGCGCACGTTCTCCCGCACCCGGTCGAAGATGATGATCGTCGCGTTGAGGGAGTAGCCGACCACCGTGAGAAGGCCCGCGATCACGGGGAGGTTGAACTCAAGCCGGGCGACGGAAAAGACGCCGAGCGTGATCACCACGTCGTGGATGAGGGCGATCACCGCCGCCACCCCGTACCGGAGGCGGAACCGCCACGCGATGTAGATGAGCATCGCCCCCAGCGCGACGAGGATCGCCTGCCACGCTCGGTCCCGGATCTCCTGGGTGACCATCGGCTCGATCCGTGTGACGCTCACATCGGGCCCCCCGGTGCTCGTCACCAGCGGCCGGGGGATCCCCGATCCCGGCTCCGGGCGGATGAACGCGTCCTGGAGCTTGTCCATGAGCTCATCGGAGGTCGTCTGCACGGTGATCATCCTTCCCACCACGGGGGTGCCGTCTCGGTCAGCGGTCACACTCTGAATGGAGAACGGGGCGGTCGCCCCCGCGTCGGAGAGGAGCTGGGAAACGTGAGCCCGCACCGCGTCGCTCGTCGGCTCCTCCCCTGGTGAGTAGAAGATGACGAGCTGAATGCCGCTTGTGAACTCGATCCCCGGCTGGAGGCCGAGGGTGAGCATGGCGAGAACGCTCCCCAGCACAAGGGCTGCCGATAGAGGAGCGAAGTACCGCGTCTTGCCCAGGAAGTCGAAGCCGCTCATCGGGGCTCCTCGGTCACGAACGGTGAGGGGACCTGGCGAGCCGGGACTTGAGCCGGGCCGCGCGGTTGGGGTGGATCACCCCACGGGCAGCGGCCTTGTCCACCGCTTTCTGGAGCTGCGGCAACGACTGCTGGACCGCTTCTTGTTCGTCAGCGGCGACAAGCTTCTCCACCCTGCGCCGCCAGAACCTGATCGCGCTTCGGCGCGCGTCGTTGCGGCGCCGCCGGGTCAAACTCCGGCGCTCCTCCCGTTTGGCCGAGCGTTTGATTGGAATGGCTCATCTCCTCCTTGGTTGCGAATGCCAGGCGCGATGGTAGCCCCTCCCCCGCGCGGCCGCAAGGGCGGGACGAAGGTCCTCTTGCCGCGCCCGAGGACTGCCGCTAAGGTAACGTCGGTTACATTCCCTTACACAAGGAGATCACTGTGATCGACCAGGTGCGCAAGCGAGATGGGAGCGTCGTTCCATTCGAGAAGGAGAAGATCGCGTCAGCTATCCAGCGTGCCCTGGCCGAGGTGGGGCGTGACGATGCCCCTCTGGCGGCCGCGCTTGCGTTTCAGGTGGAGCAGGCCCTCGCGCTCCGGTTCGGCCCCCTGTTCGGTCCCCCGCATGTGGAGGAGATCCAGGACGCGGTGGAGGAGGCCCTCATGGCGGCGGGCCTGCCCGATGCGGCGCGGGCGTACATCGTCTACCGCCACCAGCACAAGCAGCTCCGCGAGATCAAGGAGCTTGTCGATCCCGAGCTTGTAGGAAGCTACCTCAACGGCCAGGACTGGCGGGTGCGCGAGAACTCGAACATGGCGTTCTCCCTCCAGGGCCTGAACGTGTTCCTCACGGAGAAGATCATCGGCCAGTACTGGCTCACGAAGGTGTACCCTGAACCGATCCGGAGGGCCCACACCGAGGGTGACTTCCACATCCACGACCTCGGCACCCTGGGCCCGTACTGCGTGGGGTGGGACCTCGCGGATCTCGTCCGGCTCGGGTTCCGCGGGGCGCGGGGGAAGGTCGAATCGCGGCCACCCAAGCACTTCCGCGTGGCGCTCATGCAGGCGGTGAACTTCCTCTACACCCTGCAGGGCGAGGCTGCGGGAGCCCAGGCGTTCTCGGGCGTGGACACTCTCCTTGCCCCGTTCATCGCCGCCGACGGATTGTCCTACCGTGAAGTGAAGCAGGCCCTCCAGGAGTTCGTGTACAACCTGAACGTCCCCACCCGCGTGGGGTTCCAAACACCGTTCACGAACATCACCCTCGACCTCCGGCCGCCGGCGCACATGGCGGGGCTGCCGGCCTTGGTGGGAGGGCAGCCGTTCGGCACGTACGGCGAGTTCGCGAGGGAGATGGGAACGTTCAACCGTGCCCTCGCCGAGGTGATGGCCGAAGGCGACGCTCGGGGAAGGGTGTTCACGTTTCCCATCCCGACCTACAACGTAACCCCCGACTTCCCGTGGGACGACCCTGACCTCCTGCCGATGTGGGAGATGACGGCCAAGTACGGGATTCCCTACTTTGCGAACTTCCTCTCCTCGGACATGAAGCCGGAGGACGCCCGCAGCATGTGCTGCCGGCTCCGGCTCGACGTGCGCGAGCTCCGGCGCCGTGGAGGTGGGCTGTTCGGGTCGAACCCCCTGACGGGTTCGATCGGCGTGGTGACCCTCAACCTGCCGCGGCTCGCGTTCGTCGCGAACAGCGAGGAGGAGTTCTTCGAGCGACTGCGCGCGCTCATGCAGACTGCGGGGCGATCGCTCATCACCAAACGTAAGCTCTTGGAGCGCCTCACGGAGCAGGGGCTGTACCCGTACTCGAAGTTCTACCTGTCTTCCGTGAAGGAACAGCACGGAGAGTACTGGGCCAATCACTTCTCGACGATCGGAGTCATTGGACTGAACGAAGCAGCGTTGAACTTGCTTGGGGTCAACCTGGCCCAAGAAGAGGGCATCCGGTTCGCTCAGAGGACCCTGGGGTTCATGCGTGACACGCTCGTCCGTTTCCAGGAGGCGACCGGTCACCTGTGGAATCTCGAGGCGACCCCGGCCGAGGGGACGGCCTATCGGTTGGCGATGCTCGACCGGGAGCGCTACCCGGGGATCCGGGTCGCCAACGAGCGCGCAGTGCGGGAGAAGGGGGCTGCCCCCTATTACACGAACTCGTCCCAGCTCCCGGTGGACTTCACCGACGACCTGTTCCGCGCTCTGCAGCTGCAGGAGGAGCTTCAGGCCCTGTACACGGGGGGGACCGTGTTCCACGCTTGGCTTGGGGAACGGCTCCCAGCGCCTGAAGCTGTGAAGTCCCTCGTGGCGAAGATCTTTACGAACTTCCGCATCCCCTACCTCACCCTCACCCCGACGTTCTCCGTATGTCCCCGGCACGGGTACCTTCCTGGGGAGAACCGCTACTGCCCCAAGTGCGATGAGGAGATCATCGTACGCCAGGAGAAGGCTAAAGGAGGCGTTTGTGTCCACGTACCGTGAGGATGAACAGGGGAACTTGGTCCTCGAGGATGGCACGCTCATCCCGGAGGCGGAGCGGACGAGAGCCGAGGTCTACTCCCGCGTCGTGGGGTACCTGCGCCCGGTGGAGCAGTGGAACGCGGGGAAGCAGGCCGAGTTCGCGGATCGGAAGGCGTTTCGCCCCGCTCTCGGGGACGAGCGCCCCCGCTAGCGGATGGAGGTCGCCCATCTCCAGCTCCTCTCCCTCCTCGACTACCCGGGGAAGGTGGCGGCGGTGGTGTGGACGGTGGGGTGCAACCTCCGCTGTCCATTCTGCTACAACGCCGAGCTCGTCCTGCCGGAGGTGGGAGAGGATCTCCCGCGGGTCCCACGGGAGGAGGTCCTTGCCGTGTTGCGGGAGCGGGTCGGATTCATCGACGGGGTCGTCGTTACCGGGGGAGAGCCCACCTTGAACGTCGATCTCCCCGTGTTCCTACGGGAACTGAAAGCGCTGGGATTCCTCATCAAGCTCGACACGAACGGGACCCGACCCGACGTCCTCCGGTGCCTCCTCGATGAAGGGCTCGTGGACTACGTGGCCCTCGACGTCAAAGCGCCGTTCGCGCGGTACCCCGAGTTCACCGGCCTTCTCTTCCCGGACCATGGCCGTTCGCCGCCGGAGGGCATGTCCGATCTCGTGGCGCGGATTCAGGAGTCGATAGCCGTTATCCGTGGCCGCGTCCCCGACTACGAGTTCCGGACCACGGTCGCCCCCGGACTCGCTCGGCAAGACCTGATCGCGATCGCCGGCGAGATCCGCGGCGCCCGGCGTTACGTGTTACAGCCGTTCTTCCTTCCCGAGGGGAAGCGGTTGGTGAACGAGACGTGGCGGGGCCGCCCCACCCTACCGGTGGAGGAGCTGCCGAGGCTCCTCCCCGAGCTTCAGAAGCTCGTACCCACCGAACTCCGGGGTTAGTCGAGTCCCACCCGGGCCCGCACCTCGCGCATCGTGTCCCGGGCGATCGTCCGTGCCCGCTCGGCGCCGTGGGCGAGGACCTCGTCCACCTCGCCGCGGGCGGCGAGCTCCTCCCGACGCTCCCGGATCGGACGCAGGGCGGCCGCAAGGTGGGTGAAGAGCGCCTCCTTGAGGTCGCGGTAGAGGAGCTTCCCCGCCTTGTGGTCGCGGCGGAACGTCTCCACTACCTCGCTTGGCGCCACGAGCTCGAGCAGCGAGAACAGGTTGGCGACCCCGGGGGACATCTCCTGCCCCGGGGTGAGCCCGACGTCGGTCACCGCCGAGCGGACCTTCTTCCGGATGCTCTCCTCGGGCTCCCTGAGGCCGATGTAGTGGTCCGGGCCGGCGGACTTGCTCATCTTCCGCTCTGGGTCGGCCAAGGACATGATCCGCGCCCCCTCGCCGACGATCGGCTCCGGCTCGGGGAACGTGTCCCCGAATCGGAAGTTGAACCGCCGCGCGATCCGCCGCGCCTCCTCCAGGTGCTGGACCTGGTCCTCTCCCACCGGAACGTGGTCGGCGCGGTAGAGGAGGATGTCCGCGGCCTGGAGGACGGGGTAGTAGAACAGTCCCCCGTTGACGAACTCCTGCCGAGCGGACTTCTCCTTGAACTGGGTCATCCGCGTCAGGTCGCCGTACGACGCCACACAACCCAGGATCCAGCACAGCTCCGTGTGCTCCGGGACATCGGACTGCACGTAGAGGATCGAACGTTCGGGGTCGATTCCGCAGGCAAGGAGGTCGAGGGCGACCTCCCGCCGCGCCGTGCGGAGCTCCGCGGGCACCGTGTCCTCGTTCGTGAGGGCGTGGTAGTCGACGATGCAGTAGATGCAATCGTTCCCCTGCTGGAGCTCGACCCAGCGCTGGATCGCCCCGAAGTAGTTCCCGATATGGAGTTCCCCCGTCGGTTGGATGCCTGAGAAGATGCGCACGGATCCCTCCCTGAGGCGGGAAGTATAGGTGGGCTCCGGCCAGGCCACAAGGCGATGCATCCCGGGTCGGGTCGCCGCGGGGCACGGTGCGGCTTTCCCCCGGGGCCGGTTCTCTTGCCCAGGGCGGGGCAATCCGCTGGGATTAACTGGAGGGAAACGGCCCGGCCACCGGAGGTGACGGCGCAGGATGACCGGACCGGACGCGAAGGCCCTCCGTTGTGCGCCCTGTGCGCCGCGCTCGCGGTGTGTCCTGGCGGCTGCGGACCCCGAAATGCTCGGAAGCTCCGCCTCGTGCGTCCACCGGGTCCGGTTCACAAGGCGCGCGTCGATTGTCCACGAAGGGGTTCCCTCCGTCGTTGAGTTCGGGGCGGGTGGGCAGAGGAAAGGGTCATCAGAGAACGGCTGGGTCGGGTTCTCGAGTTCTGGCGGGAGCACGTGTTCCGGTACCGCCCTCTGTGGGCGCTCGCCCTAAGCCTGCACCTCCTGTTCTTCACCCTGAGCGGGATCCTCCCCTTCTTCTTCAAGCGGGTGATCGACGCCCTGACCGGCCTTGATCCTGGCGCCTTCGTTCTGTGGATCGCGGTGTTCCTGGGGACAGAGATCACTCAGGTCGCCCTCATGTACGCCCGGGGGTACGCAGCCCGCCGGCTGGAGCTCAAGGTGGAACAGGATGTCCTGACTGCAATGTACCGCCGTTACCACACCATGCCCTACGCCCAGGCAGTGACCATCAAGGCCGGGGAGGCCGTACAGCGACTCACGAGCGATGTTCCCCGCGCCTCGCCCCTCATCGTGAAGAACTTCGCCGAGCTCGTCGGACACATCGTTCTGGTGGTGATCGTCCTCTCCCTCATGTTCGCCATGGCCCCGCTCCTGGCGGGAATCGCCCTGACGTTCGTTGCCATCTACACGGTGGGCTTCCGCCTCTACGGGAAGCGGGCCCCGGCCGCGGCAGGTCGGCGCCAGGAGGCCGAGGCGCGGTACGTGGCGGCCGCGGAGGAGGGGCTGGCGGCCTTGTACTCGGTGCGAGTCCAGGTCGGACTGCATGGAGTGGTGGACCGATTCTCCCGCGCCCTGACCGCCTACCTGCGGGAGGGGTTCGCCCTGTACAAGCTGACCCTTCTCTTCCAAGGCGGGTTCACGACCGCGATCACTGTGGCCTCAGAGGTAGCAGTGCTCCTGGCCGGCGCGTGGCTCATCTTCCGCGGGGAGGCCACGGTGGGGACCTTGATCGCATTCAGCCAGTATGTGAACTGGCTGTACGTGTTCGTCGGCTTTATGTCCAACTTCGCGGCGGAGGTGGAACCGGCCGTGGTGTCCTTGAGGCGGGTTCAAGACGTGCTCAGCCTTCCCGAGCATTGGACCGTGGAGGAGCCAGTTCTCCCCAAGGAGCTCCCCGACCACCTGTACGCGCTCGAGGTGCGCGACCTTCACTTCGCGGTTGGAGACACCGTTATCCTGCGGGGCGTGTCGCTGCGGGTCGAACGGGGCCAGATGGTGGCTGTGATGGGCCGGAGCGGCTTGGGGAAATCCACGCTCCTCAACCTCGTCCTCGGCCTGTACCCCGTCCCTCCGGGGAAGGTGTTCCTGTTTGGGCGCGATGTGACCGAGATCCCCCTTCCGGAGCGGGTAGGCCTGGTAGGAGTGGTGGAGCAGGAACCCAAGTTCGTGAGCGCCGACGAGGGGGGAACCCTGGCCACGGCCGTTGGCGTCCCCGAGGAGAAGCTCCGCGCGGTGGCTCAGAAGCTGGGACTGGGGAAGTTCGTGGAGGAGCTTCTGGCCCGGCGGCTGGCCTCGGCGAAGCTCTCCGAGCTCTCGGGAGGGGAGCGCAAGCGGCTGGGAATTGTTCGGGGGTTCGTCCGGGAGGCGCCGCTGGTGCTCCTCGATGAGCCCACCGCGTTCCTGGACGAGCCCACCGCAGCTACGGTTCTCGACCACGTCCGCACGAAGTTCCCCGGGGTTACGGTGGTTGTGTTCTCCCACGATCCCCTGGTGCGCGACCGCTGCGACGCCGTGATCGACCTCGAACGCAGCGCGTAGCCTGGCCATTCCCCATGGCCGCTGCGCTTGCCGGCGCGTGCAACGGGGGACCCCGAAGCTACGAGCCGAAAGATGAACCCAGATCTTGCATGTGGCCGCCGCACTTACCGCCGCGTACGCGGAGAACCCAGAGAGGATCAGGTTGTGTGGAGTTCATCCTCTTGAAACCCATGGCTCGTGTCGTACGAAGTTCCCTCTGCAGGTTTCTCGGCATGCTCGGCGATCTCGGCGATTGAGGTGCGCCCCTCAAGCGGAACCACCGGGACGACTAACGACGAGACCGGGGGTGCATCCTCCCCTGAGAACAGAGGAGGGGTAAGGTGAGCACGCAGAACGGGAGGTACGGTCCGGCGTCTAAGTTCAAGGTGGTGTTGGAGGCGCTCCGCGCCGAGGGGCACGGGACAGAAGCCGAGGTGGCGCGGGCGTACGGGATCCACCCGGTGACCCCGTCCAACGGGAAGCGGCAGTTCCTCGAGCGGGGTCCGGAGGTGTTCGGGGGCAAAGAGGAGGTCAAGGCCTGCGAGAAGAGGATCGCCGACCTGGAGCGGGTGGTAGGGGAGAAGGAAGTGGAGATCGCGCTCCTGACAACTTTCTCGAAGGGGCGCTGACGGTGGAGGACAAGGTGGCGTTGGCGGAGAAGAGCCGGGAAGAGTACGGGCTCAACATGTGCCTGCGCGCCCTAGGTCTGTCCAAGGGAGCCTGGCACCGCCGCCAGCGTCGTCCGGCAGCGCCCGAGAAGGATCGCGAGCTCAAGGCGGAGGTTCTCGCGGTGGTGGGGGACCACCCGGTGTACGGGTCCCGGCGGATCGGGGCCGAACTCCGTTCCCGTGGAGTACCGGTGAACCACAAGCGGCTGCGGAGGGTGCTGGGCATGCGGGATCTGGCCCTACCGCGGAAGGTGGCCCGTCCCCGGCCGAGGTGCGAAGATCCTCCGGACGGGGAGAGGGAACCTCGATCTCGTTGGGGGAAGGGAGATGGAGCCCCTCCAGGCTCTGTCGACGGACTTCACGGAGATCCGGTACGCCGGGGGGACGAGGAAAGCGCACCTGATGGCGGTGGTGGACGTGGGGAGCGCGTGGGTGCCGGGATGGGCGGTGGGGTCGAGCGCCGAGGGGGTCAACGACCCGGAGCTATGGGTCATCGTCTCGGACGCCCCGGGGGGATCCACCCCGGGGACGCCCAACTCCGAGGAGAACCGCGCCTGGATCGAACAGCTTCGCGGGCCAGCCCGGGAGTAGGTCGCCGGGTCTCCGTCGGCTGTCGCCGCCTGATCGGGGGGAAGCACGGGCTCCCTCCGGTCAGGCTTTTTGCAGGGCGAACGTGGGGAGGCTATAGTCGAAGCGGTCGATGGACGACTCGCTCGATGTCGTGATCCTGGCGGCGGGCAAGGGAACGCGCATGCGCTCCCGCCGTCCCAAGGTCCTCCATCCTTTATGTGGCCTTCCCCTCCTCGAGCACGTCCTGCGCACGGCCTTTTCCCTTTCCCCGCGGCGGGTCGTGGTCGTGGTGGGCCACGGTGCCGATGAGGTGCGGGCCGCCGCGGAACGAAGGGTCGCGTTCGTGGACCAAGGGGAGCCCCGGGGCACGGGCCACGCCGTCCTCGCGGCGCGGGGGGCGGTGGTTTCGAGCACGTTCCTCGTCCTCCCTGGCGACGTTCCGCTCGTCCCTCCCGACGCCCTGCGCGCCCTCGTTCGGTTCCATCGGGAGCGCAACGCCACCGTCTCCCTTCTCACGATGGAGCCCTCCGATCCCGGCCCGTACGGCCGCGTGGTGCGGGGCGAAGATGGAAGGCCGCTGCGGATCGTGGAGGCGGGGGATGCCTCACCGGAAGAACTGGCGATCCGTGAACTCAACTCCGGGATCTGGTGCCTCGCGAACTCCTCTGAGCTGTGGGAGGCGCTCGCCGGGCTCACCACCGCCAACGCGAAGGGCGAGTTCTACCTCACCGACCTCGTGGCCCGCTTCTCGCCTGAGAGGAAGGCCGCCGCCCTCCTCTGGCCCTGCGCGGATGACCTCGGGGGGGTGAACGACCGCGCTGACCTCGCCCGGCTCGAGCAGCTCCTCCGCGCGCGGATCCTCGCCGCGTGGATGCGCGACGGGGTCACGGTGGTCGACCCGGCCACGGTCTACCCGTCGCTGGACGCCGCGGTCGGGGAGGACACGGTCCTCCACCCGGGGACCCACCTCCTCGGGCAGACCGCAGTCGGGGCCGGGTGCACGATCGGCCCTGGGGCCTACCTCCTCGATACGCGGATCGGGGATGGGGCGAGGGTGTGGTACGCGGTGGTCGAACAGGCGGAGGTCGGGCCGGAGGCGACGATCGGTCCCTACACTCACCTCCGGCCCGGGTCGCGGATCGGGAGGGGAGCGAAAGTCGGGAACTTCGTCGAGATCAAGGCGTCCACCCTCGGAGAGGGGGTCCGGGCCGGCCACCTCGCCTACATCGGCGATGCCCAGATCGGGGCCGGGGCGAACATCGGAGCGGGAGTCATCACCTGCAACTTCCAGCCCGGCCGTAAGGGGAAGTTCCGCACCGCGATCGGGGAGGGCGCGTTCATCGGCAGCAACGTGTCCTTGATCGCGCCCATCCGGATCGGGGAAGGGGCGGTGGTGGGGGCGGGATCGGTGATCACACACGATGTCCCCCCGTTCGCGCTGGCCCTGGAACGGGCCCCCGAGGTCGTGAAGCTGGAGTGGACACAGCGCGCGAAGGAAGGGGAGGAGCATGCCTAAGCGACAGGAGCTTGGCGAGCTGCGGATCCTCTCCGGGAGCGCGAACCTGCCGCTGGCCCAGCGCATCGGGGAGATCCTTGGGGTCGAGCTGTGCGAGGCCGATGCGCCGTGTGGGAACGGGGCTTCCTACACTCCGGGCCGGTTCCCGGACGGAGAGGTGCGCGTGCAGATCCAGCAGACGGTGCGCGGGAAGCACGTGTTCGTGATCCAGTCGACTTCCCCACCGGTGAACGATCATCTGATGGAACTCCTCATCCTGGTGGATGCCCTGCGGCGGGCGGCGTGTCGGGAGATCTGTGCCGTGATCCCCTACCTCGGCTACGCCCGCCAGGACCGCAAAATGACGGGGCGGGTCCCGATCTCGGCGCGGCTGGTGGCCGATCTCCTCGAGGTGGCAGGGGTGGACCGGGTGCTGACGATGGACCTCCACGCCGGGCAGATCCAGGGTTTCTTCCACGTGCCCCTCGACCACCTGCGGTCGGATCGGATGCTCGCCAAGTACATCTACGACCAGCATCCGGATTGGTTGGAGAACCTCACCGTGGCCTCTCCGGACATCGGAGGGGTGTGGCGGGCACGACGGATGGCAAAGCGCCTGGGCGAGCTCGTCCACGGCAATGGGGAGCTGCCGCTGGCCCTCGTCGTGATGCAGCGCGACGAGGAGGGGAAAGGGGTGGTGGTGAAGGACGTCATCGGAACGGTGTCCGGCCGCGATGTCCTCCTCGTGGACGACATCGTGGCGAGCGGCCGGACCCTCGTCACCGCGGCGGAAGAGGTGATGAGGGAAGGGGCGCACCGGGTCTTCGCTGCCTGTACCCACGGTGTGTTCACACCGGGCGCGCTGGAGATCCTCGATACCCCATGGTTGCAGCGGGTGTTGGTGACCGATACCATTGCCCACCGTGACGAGGTCCGCACGGCCCCCCAGATTGAGATCGTGTCGGTGGCCGAGTTCTTCGCGGACGCGATTCGCCGAATCTACCGCCACGAGTCGATGACCGATCTCTTGGCGTACTTGTCGTTGTAGGCGGAGGAGGATCGGGATGATGGTGAATGCAGTGCGGCGGCCCCCCGGGAAGGCAGGGGCTCTCCGCCGTCAAGGGCACGTTCCCGCCGTCCTGTACGGTGGCCCCGTGACTTCGTTGCACGTCGCAATTCTGGAGAAGGAGCTCCTGAACCTCCTCGACCACGTGACGCGCTCGACCCCGGTCGAAGTGAAAGTAGATGGGAAGGAAACCTACCACGTCTTCCTCAAGGAGATCCAGGTCCATCCGATCACGGAGCGGTTCCTGCACCTCGACCTCTACGTCGCTGATCCGGAGAGGCCCCTGCAGATGGATGTTCCGGTCCGCCTTCTGGGCACGGCCCGTGGGATCAAGGACGGGGGTATTCTGGAGGCGGTGCATGGCTACATCCCGGTCCGAGCTCTCCCCGCGAAGATGCCGCCTCGGATCGAGATCGACGTGTCGGACCTTGGGGTTGGCGACTCGATCCTCGTCAAAGACCTCCCGTGGGGCGAGGGCGTCGAGCCCCAGCTTCCTCCGGAGGATGCGATCGTGACCGTGGCCGCGCGGCGGGCGCTCGAGGTCGAGGCGCCGGTGGCTGAGGAGGCGGCCGCGGTTGTCCCGGCCGAGGGTGCTGAGGGTGAAGAGGTGAAGCCGGCGGGAGGAGAGCAAGCCACGGCTTGAGGGCCGTCGTCGGGCTCGGGAACGTCGGACCGGAGTACGCGGCCAGCCGGCATAACGCTGGGTTCTGGGTCGTCGAGCGGCTCGTCCCGCGCGCGAGCTGGCGCCGCGAGGTCCATTCCTGGGGTGAGGTCCATCGGTCCGCTCACGGCGTGCTCCTGCGGCCGGCCACCTCCATGAACCGGTCCGGCGAGGCTGTGCGCGAGCTCCTCAGCAGGTTCACCCTCTCTCCGCACGAAATCCTCGTCGCCTACGACGAGGCCGACCTCCCGGTGGGCAGCCTCCGGTTGCAGCCGCGCGGAGGGGCAGGGACGCACCGCGGGATGGCATCCGTCCTCGCCGTGCTGGGGACGGACGATGTGCCTCGCCTCCGGATCGGGATCGGCCGGCCGGCGCAGGGCGGCGACTGGACAGCGCACGTCCTCTCCCCCCCTCCCCCCGCGGAGGTGGAGGCCCTGTCTCGTGCGGTGGACCGCGCTGGGGAACTGGCGTGGATTTTCCTCACCTCCGGGCTGGCCACGGCCCTGGACCGCTTCTCCCGTGAGGGGGGAAGGCCGGACCGTATAATCTGATCGGAGGTCGTCGATGTACGAGAAGTTCTCGAAGGATTCCATGAAGCTCCTCGCCGCATCCCAGGAGGAGGCGGGAGACTGGCGCCACCGCTACGTGGGGACGGAGCACCTCCTGCTCGCCGCGGCGCGTATGGAGGGGTCGCGGGTGGCGCGGTTCCTCGATGCCAAGGGGCTCACCTACGAGCGGATCGCGCGGTTTGTCGAGCGCCAAAAGGGTCGGGGGAAGGTCCACGTCCCCGCCGACGAGCTCGAACCGACCCAGCGCCTGCGGCGGGTGATGAAGCTCGCCTACGAGGAGGCGCGGCGGGAGGGGGTGGAGGCGATCGAGCCCGAGCACCTCGTGTTGGGGATCCTCCGCGAAGGGGAGTGCACGGCGGCGGAGATCCTCCGCTCGCAAGGGATCGACCTGCGCTCGGCGCGCGAGCACTTCGCCCCCGGCCGGCGCGGGGGGGTGCGGGTGCGGACAAGCCACGCCCGCCTCCCTGGGGAGCTCGGGGAGTTTGGCCGCAACCTGGTCGAGGAGGCGGCGAGCGGGACCCTCGACCCGGTCATCGGTCGCGACCGCGAGCTGGAGAGGGTGGTGGAGATCCTCTGCCGCCGCAAGAAGAACAACCCAGCGTTGATCGGGGAATCCGGCGTCGGCAAGACGGCGATTGTGGAGGGGCTCGCCCAGAAGATCGCCGCCGGTGATGTGCCATCGGCGCTAGCCCAGAAGGAGATCGTCGAGCTCGACATGGCGGGGATCGTCGCCGGCACGAAGTACCGCGGCGAGTTCGAGCAGCGCCTGAAGACGATCCTCAACCAGGTCATGAGCGCGGAGAACATCATTCTGTTCATCGACGAGCTCCAGACGGTCGTCGGGGCGGGCGGGGCGGAGGGGGCGATCGACGCCTCGGCCATCCTGAAGCCGCCCCTCGCCTCCGGGGCCCTCCAGTGCATCGGTACTGCGACCCCCGATGACTACCGGAAATCGATCGAGAAGGACCCCGCCCTCAAGCGGCGGTTCAAGACCGTGTACGTGGACGAGCCGTCCGTGGAGGACACGGTGAAGATCCTCCATGGGCTCCGGCACCGCTACGAGGAGCACCACGGGGTGCAGATCACGGACGAGGCCCTCTGGCAGGCGGCCCGGCTCGCCGACCGCTACATCACGGACCAGTTCCTCCCCGACAAGGCAATCGACCTCGTCGACGAGACGGCGGCCAAGGTCCGCCTGGCGGCGACCGAACTCCCGCCGGAAGCGCGGGAGCTCCTCGACGAGATCACCCAGCTTGAGGACGAGGAGGAGGCCGCGGTGGCGGACCAGAACTACGAGCTCGCCGCCCGGCTCCGCGACCGCAGGGCGGCGAAAATCGAGGAGCTGAAGCGGTTCGAGGAGGTGGGACGCGAGCCGCTGGTGCCCGTGGTGGGGGGGGAAGAGGTCGCGGCGACCGTGTCCGCATGGACGGGGATCCCGATCCGTCACCTCCAGGAGGAGGACACGGCCCGGCTCGTGCACATGGAGGAGAAGATCCACGAGCGGTACGTGGGGCAGGAGGAGGCGGTGAAGAGCGTGGCGCGGGCCATCCGCCGCGCCTACGCCGGGGTGAAGGACCCCCGCCGCCCGATTGGCTCGTTCCTGTTCCTCGGGCCCACCGGCGTGGGGAAGACGGAGCTCGCGCGGACCCTGGCCGGATTCCTGTTCGGGGACGACGACGCCCTGATCCGCATCGACATGTCGGAGTACGTGGAGCGGTTCGCCGTGTCGCGTCTCGTCGGGGCCCCGCCCGGCTACGTGGGGTACGAAGAGGCAGGCCAGCTCACTGAGGCAGTGCGCCGCCGCCCCTACTCCGTCGTCCTGTTCGACGAGATCGAGAAGGCCCACCGCGACGTGTTCAACATCCTGCTCCAGGTGATGGACGACGGGATCCTCACTGATTCCCAAGGCCGGAAAGTGGACTTTCGCAACACCGTGCTCATCATGACCTCCAACGTGGGGAGCAAGCTGATCGTCGATCGAACCGGGGTCGGGTTCAGCACGGTGGACATCGAGAGCGAGCAGGCGTACCGGGATATGAAGAGCCGGGTGATGGGGGAGGTGCGCAAGGAGTTCTCGCCGGAGTTCCTGAACCGGCTTGACGATGTGATCGTGTTCCACTCCCTCACCCGGGAGCAGGTGAAGGAGATCGCCGACCTGTTCATCCGCCGGCTGAGCAGTCGCCTGCGCGATGAGCATCAGATCGAGCTCGTCCTGGAGCCGTCGGCGTGGGAGGTCATCACCGAGCGGGGGTACGACGAGAAGTACGGGGCGCGCCCGATGGGGCGGGCCATCGAGCGCCTCTTGGAGGACCCGATCGCGGAGCGGATCCTGACCCAGGAGTTCCCCGCGGGATGCCGGGTCGTGGCCGCGGCCCAGGACGAGGAGATCGTGGTGCGGAAGGAATAGGTGCCCTACCGCTGTCGGGAGTGTGGCTACCGGTCCCCAAAGTGGCTGGGCCGCTGTCCCCAGTGCGGGCGGTGGGAGTCGTTCGAGGAGGCGGGCGAGGGGGCTGGCGAGGGGACGTCCGCGGGGGGCGTCCCTCCCCAGGTCCTCGCCGCGGTGCCCAGTGCGACGGGGGAGCGGCTGACCACGGGGATGCCGGAGGTAGATCGCGTCCTGGGCGGGCTTATCCCTGGGGCGGTGGTTCTGTTCGGCGGCGAGCCAGGGGTGGGGAAGTCCACCCTCCTCCTCCAGCTCGCCGCCCGCCTTACCACCTACGGGAAGGTCCTCTACGTCTCCGGCGAGGAGGCCCCGGCCCAGGTCAAGCTGCGGGCGGAGCGGTTGGGGATCGGAGGGGATTCTCTCTACCTTCAGTCGGAGCAGGAACTCCTCGCGATCGTGCGGGCGGTGGAGGAGATCGAGCCGGCCGTGCTCGTCGTGGACTCCCTCCAGACCGTGCGCGCCCGCCCCGACGGGGGCGAGATCGGAAGCCTCGTCCAGGTGAGGGAGGCCGCCGCGCACCTGGCACGCCTGGCCAAGGGGCTGGGCATGGTCACGTTCCTCGTGTCCCACATCACGAAGGGCGGTGAGTTCGCCGGTCCGAAGACGGTCGAGCACCTCGTGGACGTGGCGGTGCAGCTCGAGGGGGGGCGGGAGGGGGAGCTCCGCCTTCTGCGCTGCGCGAAGAACCGGTTCGGATCCACTGCCGAGGTCGCCGTGCTCCAGATGGGCCCAGCCGGGCTCAGCGAGGTGGCCAACCCCTCGCTCTTCTTCGTGTCCCAGGACCGGGAGCCCAAGCCGGGGGCGGCGATCGTCCCCGTGCTCGAGGGGTCGCGGACCCTCCTCGTCGAGATCCAGGCCCTCATCGCCCCGGGCAGCGGGTTCGGCCCACCCCAAAGACGGACAGCGGGACTCGACCTCAACAGGACCTCCGTGCTCCTGGCCGTGATTGAGAAGTACCTCGGTGTGCACGTGCGGGCGATGGACGTGTACCTCGCCGTGGCCGGTGGGCTCGAGGTGCGGGAGCCGGCGGCGGACCTCGGGGTCTGTGCCGCGATCCTGGGCAGCTTGCGGAACCGGGCCATCCCTGCCGACACCGTGGTGTTGGGCGAGGTCGGTCTGGCGGGGGATCTCCGTCCCGTGCGGAAGGGACCGGAACGCCTCCAGGAAGTGGCCAAGCTCGGGTTCGGTCGGGCAGTGGTGCCGAGCGGGCCCATCCCCAAACGTTTACGGTTGGAGGTGATTCGCTCCGCGACCCTGCGGGAGGCGATGGAGGCGCTAGAGTTGACCTGACATGGGAGGGAAGAAGGATCCGCGGCTGGAGTTCCTGCGGTGCACTGCGCCTGGCACCCCGTTGCGGGAAGCGGTCGATCGCATCGTTCTCCTCGGGCGGGGCGGGCTCATCCTCGTCGCGGATCGATCCGCGGCGAGCCCGATCATCGCCGCTGGGTTTGAGCTCAACGCTCCGTTCACCCCGCAGGCGATCGTCGAGCTGTCGAAGATGGACCGTGCGGTGGTGGTGGATGAGGATCTGAAGACGATCCTCTACGCCAACGCCCATCTCGTGCCCAGCCCATCGATCCCTTCCCAGGAGACGGGCACCCGCCACCGGGTAGCGGAGCAGGTGGCGCAGCAGCTGGGGAAGCTGGTGATCGCCGTCTCCGAGGACAGCCATCAGGTGACCCTGTTCCATGGTGACTGGCGATACGAGCTTCAGGAGATCCATACCCTCCTCGCTCGCGTCTCTCAGGGGCTACAGATCCTGGATCGGTACCGCCGCGAGCTGCGGGAACTTCTGACCGAGCTTGCGCCCCTAGAATTCGAGCGGCGGGTGTTCCCATCCCAAGTGGCCGCGGTCCTCCAGCGCGCCCTGTACATGATGGAGCTGGAGCGTGACGTGGAGAGGACGCTTGTCGAGTTGGGGGTCCATCGGGAGCTCCCCGAGCGGCACCTCACCGCCCTCATGCGTGGGGTGCACGAGGAGATGGAGCTTCTCGTGCGGGACTTCAAGGCCGACCCCCGCCCGGCGGAGGAGATCATGGACGAGCTCCTGTCGCTCCCTCCGGAGGATGTGCTGAGACCGGATGCCGTCCTGCGCCCCCTGGGGATCACCGCCGAGCAGGACCTCGAGGAGCCGATCCCGTCCCGGGGGTACCGGTTGCTGTCCAAGGTCCCGCGCTTGCCGATCTCCGTGATCGAGCGGCTGATCGAGGAGATCGGGACGGTGGACAAGGTGTACCGCGCCTCGCGGCGGCAGCTTGACCGGGTGAAGGGGATCGCTGAGGCCCGGGCGCGGGCGATCGAATACGGCTTGGGTCGGTTCAAGAACGGGTACACGGCGACGATGGACGGGTTCTGACACGCCGGTGATCGGTGGGAGCGTCACCGGTCTTCGGCCACAGGTGAGGGAGGCGAGGATGGAGGAGATGGAGCGGATCGAGCGGGCGGCGACGGCGCTGTCCAAGCTGGGGAAGCCGGAGGTGGCCGTGGTCCTCGGGTCGGGGCTATCCGGTGTGCTTCCCTTGGAGCAGGAGAAGGCGCTCTCGTTTGGGGAGGTTCCCGGGTTCCCCGTGCCGTCCGTGGCGGGCCACGCCGGTGAGGTCGCGGTGGGAACGGTCCACGGGCGGGCCGTCCTCGTCCAGCGGGGGCGGGTCCACCACTACGAGGGACACCCGTTGGTCGACGTGGTCTTCCCCGTCCGCGTCTACGCGCGGCTGGGGGTGCGAACTCTCGTCCTCACCAACGCCTCGGGCGGGATCGCCCACGGCCTGGAGGCGGGGGACCTCGTCCTCCTCTCCGACCACCTCAACTTCCTCGGCGACAACCCCTTGCGCGGACCGAACCTCGATGCCCTCGGCCCGCGGTTTCCCGACATGACCGAGGTCTACGACCGCGTCTTGCGGAAGAAGGCGCACACGGTGGCGGCGGAGCTCGGCCTCACCCTCAAGGAGGGGGTGTACCTGGCGACCCTTGGTCCGTCCTACGAGACCCCGGCCGAGATCCGGGCGTTCCGGGCGTGGGGGGCGGACCTCGTGGGGATGTCGACCGTGCCCGAGGCGATCGCCGCCCGCCATGCAGGCCTGAAGGTCCTCGGGATCTCATGCGTCACGAACCTTGCCGCCGGGGTCTCCCCGCAGCCGTTGTCGCACGAGGAGGTCATCGAGACCTCGCAGCGTCGCGCCGCGGACCTGGGCCGCCTCCTCACTGCCCTCGTGCCCCGTCTCTGAGAGGGCGAGGAACTGCTGGGCTGTCTGAGCGCAGAGTGATGACCATTCTCGTCCATCCTGTCCTGCGCGATCGGGGTGGATGAGCCTCAGCTAGGCCACCATCTCTTGAGCGAGCCAGCGGTGGGTGCTCACCGTCACCAGGGGGGTCGCTCGCCCCCTGGTCACGACCGCGGCGCGAATCCCCTCCTCGGATTGCCCAATCGCTGGATCGCGCTAGGATCGCGACCTAGCCTCGCTCCACGTCAGTCACCGGGCATCTCCTCCGTTGCCGATCGTTCCGCCCCGGGCGGGATCGCGACGGGCGACTTCGACGAACCCCACCTTGAGGAACGTGCCGAGCGTCCCCGTCCATGCCGATGGTGCCGGTAGTTTCCCCTTGTACCCCTCAACGGTGCGCGCCCCGCGGGAAACAGCGACCGCCGCCTCGAGGAGGGACACGGTGATCCCCCGTCGGCGGTACCGAGGCCGGACGCAGGAGCACACCACTGCCCACGCGGGAGCCGTGTCCACCGGCGCGAGCGCTTTCCTGTACTTTGGGGAGGAGGTGGGCCGAACGTAGGCCTCGCGGGGCGCCACCGCACACCACCCCACGGCTCTCCCCTCCGCGTCGGCGAGGATCCCCGGAGGGACCCCCGAATCGACCAGCCGGCGGAGGGGCTCTTTGGTGCTCTCCCTCGCTCCCCAAACAGGTCCACCAGATCGGGCCACCGTTCCGGGGTGAGCGGATGGAATTCCATTTCTCGAGATCTCCCCCCGACCTCCGCCATGGACCCCCTCCTTCCCACCAGTATAATCGGAGCACATAGTTAACGCCCCATGATCGGATGGGGGGGCGAACAGGGGGTGAGAGAAGGTCACACAGCGGTGTTCCAACACCCCAACCACTGACAGGAGGAGCGCATGAGCCGATTCGCAGTACTTCTGCTATCCCTGTTGACGGTTCTAGGATTGGGAGGGTGGGCACAGGATTGGACGCTCACGATTCTCCACACGAACGATACCCATTCGCAGCTGGAGAACATGGCCCGCCAGGCGACGCTCGTCGAGGAGATCCGCCTCCAGGTTCCCGACGTCCTCCTCCTCCACGCCGGGGATGCGGTGATGGGGACGCTGTACTACACGGTGCACAAGGGGAGAGCGGAGGCATGGGTCCTGGAGAGGATGGGGTTCACGGCGATGACGCTCGGGAACCACGAGTTCAACGAGGGGCCATCCGGCCTCGCCGAGTTCGCGGAGGCGGTCAGTTTCCCCCTCCTCTGTGCCAACTTCGACTTCACCGAGGATCCGCTCCTTGCGGGGAAGATCCTCCCCTACGTGATCGTCGAGGTGGGTGGGGGGAGGGTGGGGATCATTGGTCTGACCACGGCGAGCACCGCCTGGAGCTCGAACCCTGGTCCCAACATCGTGATCGCGGATCCAATCACTGCGGCGCGCCAGGCGGTGGATGAGCTATCTGCCCTCGGCGTCAACGCGATCATCGCCCTGACCCATCTCGGCTGGGAAGAGGACCTTGAGCTCGCCCGCTCCGTGACGGGGATCGACATCGTCATCGGTGGGCACTCCCATACGTTGCCGGAGGACTATCCGACGGTGGTGGAACGGAAGCTCATCAACATCAACACCGCGTCCTCCGAGGAGCTGCAGACCTTGTATCGCATCGGCCCGGTTCTGGCGCAGAGGATCATCGATTACCGAACGGAGCACGGCCCATTCCAGACGATCGAGGGGATCATGGCGGTGAGCGGGATTGGCCCCGCCATCTTCGCTGGGATCCGGGATCGGATCTCCGTTACGGACGCGGCTCCGCCGGTACTGGTCGTCCAGGCGGGGGAGAAGGCGCTCCACCTCGGGCGGCTTGCGGTCACGTTCGACCAGGCGGGCGTGCTCGTCGGATGGGAAGGGGAGCTCATCCCCACCGAGGGGTCGCCGCTCGAGGAGGCGATCGCGGATCAGCTCGCCGTGTTCCGGGGCCCCATCGATGCCTTGAAGGCAGAGGTGATCGGGGGGACAGAGATTGACCTCAATGGGGAGCGTGGCCACGTGCGGACGCGGGAGACGAACCTCGGCAACCTCATCGCGGACGCGATGCTATGGAAGGCCCGGTCCGCCGGGGCCCAGATCGCCATTCAGAACGGAGGCGGGATCCGCGCTTCCATCCCCGCAGGGCCGATCACCCTCGGCCAGGCGATGGAGGTTCTCCCGTTCGGGAACTACCTCGTCGTCCTCTCCCTCACTGGGGAGCAGATCCTCGCCGCCCTCGAAAACGGCGTCTCCCAGGTGGAGAACGTGGCGGGGCGGTTCCCCCACGTGGCTGGGCTTCGGTTCACTTGGAATCCGAGCAAGCCTGCTGGGCAGCGGATCGTGACGGCGGAGATTTGGACCGAGATCGGGTTCCAGCCCCTCCAGGCGCGGGAGAGGTATACCGTGGTCACGAACGACTTCCTCGCTGGAGGCGGCGATGGGTACGATGTCTTCCGCGAGGCGGGGGAGACGACGGTCCTTGGGTTCGTCGACTACGAGGTCTTCGCCGACTACCTCCGGGCCCATGACCCGGTCCGGCCCGTGGTCGAGGGACGCATCACGGAGGAGTAGAGCCGGGTTCTTGATGGGACTCGTCTCAGCGGGGGCAGGGCACGCCCTGCCCTCTACTCTGCCCGTTCGATCTTCTCTCTGGGTGCACCGCAGTGCGGACAGGCCTTGGGGCGGGAGCCGCCTCGGATCTCCTCCCCGCACGCCGTGCAAAGCCACGTTGGCATTCCACCCACTCCCTTGGGCGCGGATTATACCGTGCGGGGATGAAGTAGAATCCATCCCTAACAGGGGGCGTGATGACGACGGAAGACATCCTGCGGCTGGCCCTCGACATGGCGGGGCTGACGGAGGTCCCGGCGGATACAGCGATCTATTGTCCAGGCAAGGGGATCCGACGGGTCCTGGCGGGGATCGATCTCGAGGGGGCAGAGCTCATCGTGGCAAAGGACAGGGGGTTCGACCTCGCGTTGACCCATCATCCGGCGGGGGGAGCGGCGGTCCTCCACATGGACCGAGTGTTTGTCCGCCATGTTGAGCTCATGGTGCGGGCGGGGGTGCCGGAGGAGGCGGCGCGGAGGGCGGTCGCGGACAAGTCGTTCGAGGACCGCATCACTGGCCAGACCCGCAACTACGAGCGGCTGCCCGCCCTCGCCCGTCTCCTGGGGATCGCCTACATGAACATCCACACCCCATTGGATGAGATCGGACGCCGGCGGATGGCGGAGGCAGCGGGGGAGCTGTCCGCCGACGCCAGAGTGGCCGATCTCGTCGCGCACTTCCGTGACCGGTTCGGGGAATTCCGGCACGCCGTCAGCGCGATCCAGTGCCCGGTGGGGGATCTCCGCAGCCGGCTCGGGCGCGTCGCCGTGGCCCATGGCGCGGGGACGAACGGGGGGTACCCCGTGGCCAAGGCGTACTTCGACCACGGGGTGGACACGGTGATCTACATCCATGTGAGTCCTGCCGTCGTGCGGAAGCTCACCGAGGAGTACGAGGGAACGGGGAAGAACCTCCTCGTCACGGGCCACATCGCCAGCGACTCCCTAGGGATCAACCCGTTCCTCGCTGCGTTGCGGGAGAAGGGCCTCGAGATCGTCCCTCTCGGGCTTGTCCCCGCTGAGCCCCAAGGTCCGTAGACTGGCCGTCGCGACGGACCCGCTGGCCCGTGTAACGAAAACGGGGCCGCCTGAGGGCGGCCCCGCCGTCGCCGACGGACCCCGCTACAGGCCGAGGGCCTCGAAGATGAGGGACCAGTCCAGCGCTCCCATGAAATCCTCCACCGTGGTGAGGCCGAACGAGGTGACGAGGGTGAGGAGGAGGTTCTCGATCCCCTCCGCCGGGGCGACCATCAGCATTCCGGTGAGGATCTGCGGGGTCAGCCCGAGCTGGGCGAGCGAATCGGCGAGGGTCGGGTTGACGGTGAAGAACGTGGTGAGGAGGGTTGTGAACGCCTCTGGATCCGCATCGCGCACGTGAACGAGGCCGGACGAGAGGAGCTTGACCAGCATGGGCACCGTGGCGAAGTAGGGCCTGCCTGCCGGCTTTTCGCCGACGAGCCACATCACGAGGATCGGCTTGGCCTCGACTGGCTCCCAGCGGAGCTCGACGAACCCCATCTTGGCAAGCGAGCCTTGGAACAGGAACTCGGCTGCCGTGTCCGTCCCGGTCACGTTCTGGAAGCTGCCTCCGATCTCCAGCTTCCCAACGAGGGTCACCGGCTGGTCGAACCCGATCTGGAGCCCGGTCACCGCGTGGCTGGTCCCGTTGGCGAACCAGCCGATGGCCCGCGTCCCCACGGAGAACAGCCGCATCTCGATCCCCTCCCCCAGCGCTAGGCCGGCCACAGCCAGCGTAAGGCCGAGGAAGAGCACGCACTTCTTGGTGAACAACTGGATCACCTCCCCTGAAGTTGAGGAAGCATTGTAGGGCGTTCGGGGAAGGGGGACAAGCGCGGGGAGATGCCCTCCCCGGCCTCAAGGTGGCGTGGCGGACGTGGATACCTGGGGAGGTAAGGGGGCACGCTTCAAGGGTCGGTGCCCTGTCCACAGCGCTTCCGCTTCTTCTCGACGGCGCCTCCACGGTAGGGGGCCAGAGTGGGGCCCGTAGGGAAGGAGGTCACGTGTTAGTGGACAAGACGCGGACTGGCAAGAAACCCCTGTCGAAAGGGATCGCCCTCGTGGTGATCGGGGCAACGATGCTGGGTGGGTCGTCGGTGTGGGTCGCTTCCCAGGGGCAACCCTCCCTCGCCCCGCTCTACACGGAGAACGTCCCGACGGAAGGAGCGGAGACGGTCTACGGGCTCCCGCTGGCGTGGGAGAACGCCCACCTTTTCGCCGCCTGGTACGATGCGATCCAGCTCGAAGGACAGGAGGTGAGGGTCTTCGAGGAGGCGCTCGCCCCCCTTGCTGCCCCGTGTTGCGACGACAATCCCCTCGCGCGCTGCTGCTGTGAGCGGGGCGGTCTCATCTGCAATGTGGTCCGCACCACGCGCGGGCTCGGGGCCTACCTCGTCCAGGCGGGGTACGAGCCGGAGGCGGTGACCGCGGCGATGGAGCAGTGGCTACGGTTCATCCACGGTGACTACTACGTGGCGCGAGCCCTGGCCGATCAAGGGGAGGATCCGCGAGCGTACGGTCTGTTCCAACCCGCAAACGGTGCCTGCTACCGTGGCCTGTGCAACGCCCCCCTCCAGGAGGGGGGGTGCGGGGGGATGGGGCACGAGGTGGTCGTGGACGAATCCAGGCTCTGAACCTCCTTGCTCCCCAGTCGGCTGTTGTGACGGCGATGCTGGCCTTTAGAATGGGAGGCAAAGGAGGCGAGGGTGGACATCGTCGTACCCGACCTCGGAGAGGTGGGCGAGGTTAAGCTCGTGCGCTGGCTTGTGCGGGCCGGAAGGGAGGTCGAGGCCGGCGAGGCCATAGCCGAGGTGGAGGCGGACAAAGCGGTGTTCGTGGTCGAGGCTCCCGCCAGAGGGGTGCTCGAACGGATCATCGTCGCGGAAGGGCAGACCACCCACCCCGGGGAGGCGATCGCCCGCCTGAGGGAGGGGTGAACGCGGCCCTGTGCATCGACCTCGGCCGCATTCGCTACGGCCCAGCGCTCGCCCTCCAGCAGCGTCTTCACGCCCTGCGGCGGGAGGGGAAGGTCCCTGATGTCGTCCTCACCCTCGAACACGACCCGGTGATCACGGTCGGCCGCAGCGGGAACGAGGAACACATCCTCCTCTCCCGCGACGAGCTGGCGCGACGGGGGGTGGAGGTGTTCCCGGTGGAGCGGGGGGGCGACGTGACGTACCACGGTCCTGGCCAGCTCGTTCTCTACCCGATCCTCGATCTCCGGGAACGGGGGAGGGACCTCCGGCGCTTCGTGTGGGCCCTCGAGGAGATCATGATCCGGACCACCCGCGCGTTCGGGGTGGAGGTGCACCGGCGGCCGGGGTTCCCCGGGGTCTGGCACGAATCGGGGAAGCTGGGGGCAGTGGGGATCCACGTGCGCCACTGGGTGACGATGCACGGGCTCGCCCTCAACGTGGACCTCAAGCCGAACGGCTTTCAATGGATTGTCCCCTGTGGGATCGCGGGGGCGAAGGCGGTATCCCTCGCCGACGTCGTGGACCGGCCGATCCCGCTGGCGCGGGTAAAGGGTGCCCTCCGCGCGGCAGCGGCGGATGTGCTGGGGGTGGGATTCGTCCCCGTTGGGGGGGAGGTGATCGCTGAGTGGAGGAGTGGATGCCGGATTGGCTGAAGGTGGCGGTCCCGGCCAGAGCCGGGCCGACGGCCCGGCGCGTGGGGGGGGTGCTCGCTGAGTTCGCAGTCCATACCGTGTGCCGTTCGGCACGGTGCCCGAACCTCCCCACCTGCTGGGGGCAGGGGACGGCCACGTTCATGATTCTGGGCGACGTTTGCACCCGCTCGTGCCGGTTCTGTGCAGTGAAACATGGCCGACCCGCTCCCCTCGACCCCACGGAACCCTTCCGGCTGGCGCAGGTCGTGCGGGAGCTCGGGCTCCGTCATGCCGTCCTGACCTCGGTCGATCGGGATGATCTTCTCGATGGGGGGGCGGGGCACTACGCGGCCGCGATCCGCCTCCTCCGCCACACGGCGCCGCAGACGATTGTGGAAGCCCTCATCCCCGACTTTTGGGGGGAGAGGGCCGCGCTGGACGCGATCGTTGCCGCCGGCCCCCACGTGGTCGGTCACAACCTGGAGACGGTGCGGCGCCTGACCCCGTCCGTTCGGGATCGCCGTGCCGACTACGATCTTTCCCTGTCCGTTCTCCGCGCCCTGAAGGAGGGCTCGCCGGGAGTGGTCACGAAGAGCTCCCTCCTCCTCGGGCTGGGGGAGACGGAGGAGGAGGTGGACGAGGCGCTTGCGGATCTCCGCACCGCGGGGGTGGATGTGGTAGTGTTGGGGCAGTACCTCCGACCCACGGCGCGGCAGCTTCCCGTGGTTCGCTACGTCCCCCCCGAGGAGTTCAGCCAGTGGTCCCAGCGCGCGCGGGAATTGGGGTTCCGCGGTGTGGTGGCCGAGCCGCTGGCCCGCACCTCGTTCCGAGCAGCGGAGATCTACGCTGGGCTGCGATGAGGGTCCTCCTCGACCTCGCGTACCGCGATCCCCGGCTCAACCTCGCCCTCGACGTGGCGATCCTCCGCGAGCTGGCGCGGGGACGGGTCCCTCCCACCCTGCGGGTGTGGCGGAACCCGCGGTGCGTGGTCGTGGGGAGGGGGCAGAGGGTCGAAGACGAGGTCGACCTCGGGGCGTGCTCCCAGCTGCGGATCCCCGCGCTGCAGAGGCCATCCGGTGGAGGGGCGGTGTACCATCACCCCGGGAACCTGAACTTCTCTCTTTTCCTCCCCCTCGTGGGACCGTGGACGTCGGTCCGGTTATCGCAGGACCGGATAACAGCCCTCCTCGCCGAGGCCCTGGAGGAGAGGTGGGGGCTGCCCGCTGAGGCCCGGGAGGGGGCCGTGTTCGTGCGGGGGCTCAAGGTTTCCGGCTCGGCCCAGCTCCGGCGGCGGGCCCTTCTCCATCACGGGACGCTCCTCCTCTCGCCTGATGAGATCAGGATGGGAGAGGTTCTCCTCGCCCTCCGCCCCGGGTACCGCCCACGGGGCGTCCCATCCCGTCCTGTCCCGGTGGGGGATCTGTCTTCCCTCACCGGGCGCGAGGTAACGGTCAACGACGGGATCCGCACGGTTCTCGACGCGTTTCGACCCCTGGGCTGGCTTGTGCCGGAGGAACTTTCCCTGCGGGAGTGGGCATGGGCCCACTCCTTGTCCTCCTGTCAGGACGGGCCGTAGACGTGCTCGCTCCGCGCGATCGAGCCACCGTGGCGTGGCAGCTCGGCCGGCCGCCCGTCGCGGCGACCGGTGTCGCGCGCCGCTGTCCGTACGGGTATCCCCAGGTGGTGGTGACCCACCCTCTCCATCGGGATGGAGAAAGGTTCGTCGTGTTCCCGACCCTGTTCTGGCTCTCGTGCCCGTTCCTCAGCGCCGCGGTGGCGCGCCTGGAGGCGGCGGGGGGCGTGAAGCGATTCGAATCCCGCCTCGCCAGGGATCCCGGCCTCGCCGCCCGGTACCGGGCAGCCCACGATGCCTACCGCGACGAGCGGCGCGCTCTTCTCTCCCGTGAGGAGCTGGACTTCCTCCGGAATGCAAGCGCCCTCGGCCGGCTGGAGACGGGGATCGCCGGGCTGGCGAGTCCCCACCGAGTGAAGTGCCTCCACGCCCACCTCGCCCATTTCCTCGCCCGGGGGGAGAACCCGATCGGGGAGGCCGTGGCCACGGAGCTCGTCCAGCTCTTCTGTCCTGCCGAGCGGGTGGTGTGCGCAGGGGCACCGGGAGAGGGACCGCGGTGTTGCCCGCCCTGAACTCGGTTCCCTATACTTCAGTTGCACAAAAGGAGGTTTGCCGTGCAAGAGTACCTCGCGTTTCGGAAAATGCTGACTCCCGTGGCAATCCAGATCATCTTCTGGATCGGTGTCGCTGCCTGCGTCATCCTGGCGCTGGTGATGATCGTCAGCGGGGCGTCTGCCCCCGTAGGCGGTGGGGGGCAAGTGCTGAGCGGCATCCTCACCCTCCTCCTCGGCCCGATCGCTGTCCGGATCTGGTGTGAGCTCTTGATCGTGGTGTTCCGGATCCTCGATGCGTTGAACGAGATCCAGGGGAAGCTGGGGAAGAGCTAGGACTGGGCTCCTGATCCATGGAAAAGGGGCCGCCGCGCGGCGGCCCCTTGTGCGGTTGGTGCGTCTCTCTACGGATCGATGGCAGCGGAAGGGGGTTGGTTGACGTTGAGAACCCGAATCACGAGGGAATCCCTGGCGACCTCCCCGCACGGATCGGTCACACACAGAACCACCGTGACTTGGAGATCATCGCACCCCTCGACCTCGGGGGCGACAAAGATCGGGCACAGGGTGTCGGCGTTGAGGAGCATGCCTGCGCTGGTCCACCACGATACGGTGAGCCTCTCTCCGTCCGGGTCTCCTGCCTTGCCGAGGATCATGATCTGTCCCTTCTCCGGCACCTGGAGATCTGGCCCAGCGTCCGCCCACGGCGGCTTGTTCAGGTTGCGCACGTGAATCCGCACCGTGTCCTGGGCCACCGCGCCGCAGGCGTCGGTCACGGTGAGGGTGAGCTCGATCGTCTCCCCTTCGCACCGACTGGTGAGGGGGGCTGTATAGATCGGCTGGAGCGCCCGCGGATTGTCGAGCGATCCCCGGCCGCAGGCGATCGTCCAGTGGTAGGTGAGCTCATCGCAATCGGGGTCTGTGGCCGACGCCAGGAGCCGGATCCGTGCGCCCTCGTCCACGGCAAGATCGGGGCCCGCGTCCACCCCTGGCGGATGGTTCACGTTGAGCACGTGGAGGTACATCTTGTCGACTGCCTTCCCTCCGCACTCGTCCACCGCGACGAGGGTGATCTCGACCCTCTCCCCTTCACAAGCCTTGACCTCCGGGGCGTGGTACGTCGTCGCGAGCGCGTGGGGATCGGAGAACCACCCCTTCGAGGCCGACCAGGTCACGGTGACCGCCTCACCGTCCGGGTCATGTACGATCGCTCTGAGGACGATGCTCCCGCCCTCGACGACCGTCTTCACCTCTGATGGGGTCGTGCACACCGGCGGAGTGGGGACCGTGGTGGGGCACGTTGTGGGCGCGGGGGTCGTGGGGAGGCAAGGAGGTGGCGAGGGCGGGCACGGGGCGCAGGTACCGGGGTCGTAGACGAAGTTTCTCCCCGGTCCGCCGTCGATCACGTTGCACCCCGATCCGCCGAGGATGATGTCGTCGCCGCGGCCGCCGAACAGCTTGTTGTTCCCGGATTCACCCTCGATCCGGTCGTCGCCATCCTCACCATAGATGATGTCGTTCCCGGATCCACCGAACAGGAGGTCGTTGCCCGCTCCACCGAGGATGAGGTCGTCCCCATCCCCACCCTGGATGAGGTCATTCCCCGGCCCACCGATGAGGAGGTCGTTTCCGGCGAACCCGAGGAGCTGGTTGTTGCCGCCCACTCCGAGGATGAGGTCGGTGCCGGGTGTTCCGAACAGGACGTCGTCCCCCTCGGTCCCCACGATCACATTGTCCGGTGGATTCTGCTCCAGGAAGCAGAGGATGACGTTCCACACCGGATCGGTGCACGGATCATAGGGGAGGTGCTTGAGGAGGAGGGCCACGGTCGCCGGGTCCACCCTGGAGTGGGCTAGGCAGTCGGGGATCAGAGGCGGGGGAGGGGGGAGCGGTGCCACCACCTCGCACAGGAGCGCGGGGAGGTCAGCGGGATCGTCGGCGATCATGAACTTCCCTCCCCCGATCTGCGCCAGGGTCCTCATCCGAACCTCCACTTCCGGGGTCAGGCCCACGGCAACGACGTCGATCGTGTACCCGGAAGGGACCAGGCGCTGGGCTTCGGCGAGCTTGTCCCCTCCGCATGTCTCCCCGCCATCGGTGAGGACCACGATCCGGGCGGGTGGGGGAACGTGGGCGGCCACGAACTTTAGCGACTCGGCAAGCGGGGTCTTCCCCATTGCCTGCAGGCCTGCGATCCTCGCGATCACGTCCGCGCGGCCCGTGGCCCCGTACGTCTGAAGGGGGACGACGAGCTCGATGTCCCGACACGTTGCTGGCTCTTGCGTCTTCGGTACCCGGTGGCCGAATACCACGATCGCAAACAGCGTATCCGGGGAAAGACAGTCCACCGCCCGGACCACGGCTTCCTTGGCCCACGCGAACCTCGCGGGGCCTCCGTCCAGGGTGAAGTTCATCGAGTCGGACGCATCCAGGATGAACACCACCCTCTCCGGGGCCGCCCACGCGGTCAAGGCGAGGCCACACACCGCCATGAACAGCATGATCTTCTTCATCATTGCCTCCCTAGGTCCATCTTCCCTCTTCGTCCCCAAGGGACGGCCCACGCGGCCATCGTCCGCGGGACATCGGGGAGGAGTATAGCGGGGGATCCGTTTCTGGTCTGTGATAGAAGCTACACTTCACGCGCGGACATACTTCCGCCCCGGCAGTTCCTGGACGCGGCCGGCGAGGACGAGATCGAGGAGGATTTGGGCGACCTGGGGGTGGGGGAGGCCAGTGCGGGCCACGATCTCCGACGGATCGAGGGGTTCCTGGGAGAGGAGCTCGTACACGTTCTGGACCTCGGGAGGGAGGGTGGGGGCAGTGGGAAGGGGCAGGGATGGCATCCCCAGCTCGGCCAGGACGTCCTCGGCCGACAGGACGGGCTTCGCCCCGTCCTGGAGGAGGCGGTTCGATCCGCGCGATGCCTCCGAGGTGATGGGGCCGGGGACGGCGAGGACTTCCTTGCCCTGGGCGAGGGCGTGGTCCACGGTGATGAGTGCCCCCGACCGCTCGGGGGCTTCGACAACGACCACCGCCACGGCCAGCCCGGCGATGATCCGGTTCCGCCGAGGGAACGTCCACTGTGAGCCCGCCATCTCCCACGGGAACTCGGACATGACCGCTCCCCGCCTGGCGATCTCCGCCATCAACGGTTCTCTCCCTGCCGGATAGGGGTTCCCCAGTCCCGAGCCCAACACGGCAATCGTGCGGCCGGCGGAGAGTGCCCCCTGGTGCGCAGCGGTGTCGATCCCCGGGGCGAGGCCGGACACCACCGTCACCCCGCGGGAGGCGAGCTCGCTGGCGAGCTTCTTCGCCACGAGCCTCCCGTAGCTCGTGCAGCGGCGGGTGCCCACGATCGCGACCGCGCATGCGTCCTGGGGTTCCCATCCTCCGCGCACGTACAGCACAGGGGGGGGCATCGGGATCTCCCGGAGCGGAGCCGGGTACCCCACGTCGTCGAGGGTGAGGATCTCCGCCCCGGCGCGGTCCGCACGGAGGATCTCTCGTTCCGGATCGGCCGCCGCGAGCTCGGAGGTCACCCGGTCCCCGATCTGGGCGCGGAGGTCCTCGGGAAGGCCCCTTGCCAGCGCCTCCCACGCTTCGACCGGCCCCCCGCAGCGACGGAGGAGGAGCTCCCGCCGCCGCGGGGTGAGGGACGGGAGGAGGTTCAGTCCCACCCACGCCAGCTTGCGCTCCATCGGAGGGGATGGTACCAGGACCGGCCCACCGTAGGGTAGGATCTGGCCAAGGAGGCCAACGATGACACGCCGGTTGGGGGTCGTCCTTCTCGCTCTGCATCTGCTAGCGGTGCTCGCCGCGGGCCAGGGCGTCGTCGAGGGCACATTCGATGAACACGCCCTCGCCAGGCTCGGTGCGGAGACGTTCGCCGTGGCCCAGGGTCGGACGGTGGAGGTCCGGTCGTGGGAGAACCCGAACCGCACGAGCCAGACCCTGCGGGGGGCAGGAGCGTTCGTCGTCTCCCTGGCCGCCTCCCCCGACGGTCGGCTCCTCGCCGCGGGGGACAAGGACGGGCATATCATGGTGTGGGAGATCGCGTCGGGAGATCTCCTCTTCAAGAAGTACGCCCACCGCTTCGCGGTGTGGTCGGTGGCGTTCTCCCCAGACGGGATGCTCCTCGCATCCGGCGCGTTCGACGGCACGGTGCGGTTGTGGGACACGGGGTCGTGGGTGGAGGTGGGACTTCTTATCGAACCCCGGCTCGTGGATGCCGAGAACAAGGACCGGGCTCACATGGGATGGGTGCGGTGCGTGACCTTCTCGCCCGATGGCAGGACGCTCGCCACGAGTGGGTGCGACGGGTACATGCGGATCTGGGATGTGGACTCGTTGCGCCTGCGTCGGGATCCGATCCAAGCCGGCATCAACGTGTACTTCGTCACGTTTTCCCCCGACGGGCAGTTCCTTGGGTGCGTCACGAACCCCGGTGAGATCCGCCTCTACCGCACCGACACCTGGGAGGAAGCGATACGCCTGCGGGCGGGGAGGATCAGTTCCGTCTACGCGATGGCCTTTTCCCCTGATGGGACGAGGATCGTCGTCGGCGGGTTCTCGAACAAGGTCGAGGTGTGGGACGTCGCGTCGCGGACGATGGTGGCCGAGTACGCGGGCCACACGGACAGCATCTGGGGTGTCATCGTGTTCCCCGATGGGGAGCGGGTGGTGACGACGTCCCGAGACAACACAGTTCGGCTGTGGAGGATCGCAAGGTAGGACTCGCCGCGACCGGCCGTCTCACCGCGGCGATGTTCGATGGTGCAGTGGCCCGTGCCCTGGCCCAGTCTCATCTAGCACTGCTCGCAAGAGGAGAACGCCCAGTGCCGCGCACAGCCACCACAGGCCGAGCTGCGGACCAACAGGAAGGGACGCCCCAGGGAGGGAGGAGAGCCAGCGCACCGCGGTCGTGTAGGGGGCGATGAGGACCCGTTCGGCCAAGGACCCGAGTGGCATCGACACCGGGAGCGCGGCGAGCGCGAGGAGGAGGATCCCGCCCCAGAGGATCGCCCCTGTCCACGGGGCGAGAAGGGCGTTGGCGAGGAGTCCGTATGGGGAGAGGTAGCCGAACACGGTTCCGATGATCGGCATCGCCCCCATCTGGGCGCACATCGTCACCGCGGCGAGATCCGCCACTCGGCGGACCCAACCGGGGAGGTGCCCGCGCAGCTCCGATCCCATCCAGGTGGGGAGGAACACGATGATTCCTGCCGTGGCGAGGAACGAGAGTTGGAAGCCCGTGTCGAGTGCAGACCACGGCCAGCGGGCGAGCACGACGATCGCCGCGACCGCGAGTCCCTGGAGGGGGTCGAGCCATTTCCGCAGGACCCACCCTCGCTCCCAGAGGAGCCAGAACAGGCCGAGGATCGCGAACATGATCCCCGCTCGGATGAGGGAGGCCCGGGCCCCACCGAGGAGGACGTAGAACCCAACTGCTGGGACGAGGACCAAGTACCGCCACGCGGGCCGGATGCGTAGCAATCCGAGGAGCCACCACCCGCCGCCAGCGAGGATCCCCACGTGGAGCCCGGACAAGGCGAGCACATGAGCGATGCCGGCCGTTCGAAACGCCTCCTGGTCCTCGTCAGGGAGCATCCCCCGCGCTCCGAGGAGGAGGGCGGCGAGGAGGCTTGCGGTATCCACCGAGAGGTCCGCCAGGCAGCCGAGGAGGCTCCGCCGGGCGGCGGAGGCCCAGCGCAGGATCCCCGGCGGGCCTGGCGCGAGGACCTCGATCTCGGTTGCCCAGAACAGGCCGTGGATGCCCTCCCGGGCCAGCTTCTCCCGCCACCCAGCGGGCTGGGGAACGCCCCACGTACCACGAACCCACACCCGATCCCCCGGGTCGAGCGCGATGCCGGGCGGAACGTAGGCGAGGAGGTTGGTGGGGAGGTTGTCCAGAGCGAGGGTGAACGAGACGTTCTTGGCGCGGGGCTCAGGGATGTCGAGGACGCGGCCCGTGGCCTCCCGCAGGTTGGGGAGCTGAAACGCGAGGTGGGCGGGCGTGCTCCGCTCGACCGGCAGGGCCAGGCCGAGGGCGAAGGTGGCCACCCACAGCAGGGGCACGGACCGTCGCCACACCGCCGCGACGAGGGCTGCCCCCGCTGCGGCCAGAGCGCACGGTCCCGGGAAGAGGAGGTAGCCAAACGCGATCCCGAACCCGAGGGAAGCCCCGAGTCCAGGAAGGAGGGCCCGTCCCATTGGCCATCGCCTCCATCGGGAGTATAATCGGGTCGCTTGGGGGTGACCGGTCTCGACGGGGACACCGAGGCCAGGCAGCAAGCGGAGGTCCGTCTCCTCCTAAATCCGGCGGAACGGCAAACAAACGCCGACTACGCAACTGTTCCTGCTTACGCCCTGAACTAGGCGTAGGCCGTCCGAGGCTCCCCCGCCCGTGGGGTGCCGACGGGCGTCGACAAGACGGGCTAGTTCAGGCCGCTGGCCTTGGGTGGCCTGGATGAACCACAACGAGGCTGGGGGCCGAGCGATCCCGCCCGTGGGAGCGTGACGCCCGAGAACAAGAACGCGGGCTAAGCTTGTAGAAGCCGAAGCCGAGGGGTTTTCGGACGGGGGTTCGACTCCCCCCACCTCCACCAGAGGGGCGGCGTAGCCAAGCGGCAAAGGCGAGGGACTGCAAATCCCTTATTCCCCGGTTCAAATCCGGGCGCCGCCTCCAGGACAGTCACAAGTCTGGAGTCGCGAGTCTCAAGGTGACTGAGGTGATTCTGTTGACTTGCGGACTTGCAGACTGCGTTGTCGGGTGGTTAGCTCAGCTCGGTAGAGCACGCGCTTGACGTGCGCGGGGTCGCAGGTTCAACTCCTGCACCACCCACCAAGCCGCCGCGGTTCTCCCCGCTGAGCTTCTTGGGTGGTGGGCCTCACCCCCCGCCCACCGGCGGGAGGAGGGTGAGGACATCCCCGTCGGACAGAGGCGTGGCGAGCCCCCGCTTGAACTGGATCGAGGTCCCGTTCACGAGGGCCGCCACGTGGCGATGGATGCGGCCCTCGGGGTCGAAGATCCGCTCCCGAAGCTGGGGGTACCGCTCGACCAACGCGGTCACGGCCCCGGCGACGTCGGCGCCGGAGGGTAGATCGAGGAAGACCGGCCCGTCTCCGATCTCGGCGCGAAACGGGAAAAACACGTGGACCTCGACCCTCATCCACCCCCTCCGACGAGCTTCTGCCCGATCGCGCGTTGGTGGGGGACGAACTCGTACAGGCGCTCGTCCACGAGCCGGCCTCGCCGAACGCGGACCTCGCCGTTCACCATCACGAGGTCGGCGTACTGGGCCCCGCAGTGGACGAGGGCTGCCACCGGGTCGGCTGCCCCAGCGAACTCGAGGGCCGAGAGGTCCCACAGCGAGAGGTCCGCGCACTTCCCGGGCTCGAGGGACCCCAGCTCGTCCGCGCGGTGGAGGACCCGCGCCCCGCCCACGGTGGCGAGCTCGAGCGCCTGGCGGGCGGTCATCGCCCCCGCTCCGTACCTGACCCGGGCGAGGAGCATCGCCTGCCGCGCCTCGCGGATCATGTTCGAGGCGTCGTTCGACGCTGAACCGTCCACCCCCAGCCCCACCGCCATTCCGGCGGCGAGGGCCGCGGGCACGGGAGCGATCCCCGACCCGAGGATCATGTTCGAGCTCGGGCAGTGGGCCATGCCCACCCCGGCCCCCGCCAGCCGCTGGATGTCATCCGGGCTGAGGTGGACGAGGTGGGCGAGCCACACGTCACCCGCAAGCCACCCCACGCTCTCCAGGTAGTCCACGGGCCGCAACCCGAACTTCGCGAGGCAGAACTCCTCCTCGTCGGTCGTCTCGGCGAGGTGGGTGTGGAGGAGGACGCCCCGCTCCCGGGCCAGGGCCGCCGTGTCGCGCATCAGCTCCCGCGTCACGGAGAACGGCGAGCACGGGGCGAGGGCGATCCGGACCATCGCCCCAAACGCGGGGTCATGCCACCGGGCGAGGATCCGCTCGCTGTCGCGGAGGATCTCCTCCTCGGTCTGGACGACATCCGGCGGGGGAAGGCCCCCTTCCTCGCGGGAGAGCGACATCGAGCCCCGCGTGGGATGGAAGCGGATCCCCACCTCGCGCGCCGCCTCGATCTCGGCGTCGGTGAGCTTCTCCTTCCCGCGGGGGAAGAGGTAGAGGTGGTCGGTGGTCGTCGTGCATCCCGACAGGAGAAGCTCAAGGCACCCCACGATCGCCGAGGTGCGCACCGCGTCTTCGTCGATTCCCCGCCACACCTCGTACAGGAACAGAAGCCAATCGAAGAGCTCTTTGTCCGCCGCGCCCGGCACGGCGCGGAACAGGGTCTGGTACAGGTGGTGGTGGGTGTTGACCATCCCCGGGATCATCACCCGATCGCGGCCGGAGACGACCTCGGCGAACGGCCCCGCGGGTGGGGGGCCCTCCCCGAGCGCGGCGATGCGGTTCCCCTCGACGAGCAGCCACCCCCCCCGCAGCTCGCGCCGCGCCGCGTCGAACGTGGCGATCACGTCCACGTCGCGAAACAGGATCCGCCCGTGGCTTGGCCTCGCTGTCACCCCATCGCGCAT
Source organism: Candidatus Bipolaricaulota bacterium (assembly GCA_014360985.1). GTDB lineage: Bacteria > Bipolaricaulota > Bipolaricaulia > Bipolaricaulales > Bipolaricaulaceae > Bipolaricaulis. The sequence goes on along the minus strand of JACIWK010000001.1, from coordinate 73,278 downwards.
CACCCGTCACCCTTCACGGAGGCACTGTCACAGCTTGAGGTCGGCCTTGTGGCAGTTCTCGAGGAACGCGGTGAGAAGCTTGATCGCGGCTTCGATGTCGTCCGCGTGGGCCGCCTCCACCACGGAGTGCACGTACCGGGTGGGGACGGACAGGGTCACGACCGCCGCCCCCGCCCGCGCGAGCTGGATCGCGCCGGCATCGGTCCCGCCGCGGGGGAGGATCTCCATCTGGTACGGGATCTTCTTCTTCTCGGCGAGGTCCACGAGGAACCGCACGAGGCCGGGGTGGGAGATGGACGCCGAGTCCTTGAGTTTGATCGCCACCCCCTTGCCGAGCTTCGTGACCTGCTCGTGAGCGGACACCCCGGGCATGTCGCAGGCGAGGGTGACGTCGAGGGCGACGCCGATCTCGGGGTCGAGGGCGAACGCGCTCGCCCGTGCTCCCCGCAACCCCACCTCCTCCTGAACCGTCCCCACGAAGTAGACGTCCGCCTGGTGCCGCTTCAGGCGCCGCAGGGCCTCGATCCCCACGTAGACGCCCAGTCGGTCGTCGAGCGCCTTTCCCGACACAAGCTTCCCGACCTGGGCGAACGACTGGACCAGGGTCACGGGGTCCCCGACCCGCACCTTCTGGGCCACCGTCTTCCCGGGGAGACCGACGTCCACGAACAGGTCCTGGACCCGGATCTCCTTCTTCTTCTCCTCGTCGGTGAGGATGTGGATCGGCTTGGTTCCGATGAGCCCCAGGAGCGGGCCGCCCGTGGCGTGGACCGTGACCCGGGAGGCGATGAGCGTCCGGGGATCGAAGCCGCCCACGGGTTCGATGCGCAGGAATCCGGTTTCCTCATCCACGTGGGAGACGATGAACCCAATTTCGTCCATGTGGCCAGCGACGACGACCTTCGGGCCCTTGCCCTTCTTGTGTGCGATCAGGTTCCCCAGACGGTCCACTTCGATCGCATCCACGTGCCCCTTGAGGGCCGTCCGGGTGATGGCCCGAACCCCCTCCTCGTGGCCAGGGATCCCGGCCGCTTCGGAAAGCTTGCGCAGTAGCTCCACGATTACCCTCCTTGTTCGTTGGGCATGGTAGTACTGGCGACCTCGGGCCACAACTACCCCCGGCGATCGCCCGTCGCTAGAATGAGACCGAGGAGCTTGCGATGATCCCACTGCGTGATGGACGACCGAGCGGAATCGTGCCCTACGTCACGATCGCCCTCATCGCCCTCAACGTGGTCGCCTTCCTCTACACGTTGAGCCACTCCGACCGCGTGCTCGTGTTCCTCGATCGGTGCGAGTGGGAGGGGACGTTCGGGCAGTCCGCGCCGGGGTTCGATCCCCTCCTGTATCGAAGGTACGGGCGGGGCTGCCTCTACCCGATCACCGAGCGAGACCAGTTCGTGATCCGCTTCGGGCTCATTCCCGCCGAGCTGTGGTCGGGGGCGGACCTCGCTCCCACGGTGCCGTTCCCGATCTGGGTCACGATCCTCACCTCGATGTTCCTCCACGGGGGGTGGCTCCATCTCCTGGGGAACATGCTTTACCTCTGGATCTTTGGGGACAACGTCGAGGCCGCCCTTGGGCGGTGGAGGTTCCTCCTCTTCTATCTCCTCGCGGGGGCAGGGGGGGCGATGCTTCAGGCCGCGGTGAGCGCCCGGTCCACGGCCCCGATGATCGGGGCTTCGGGGGCGATCGCGGGTGTGCTGGGCGCCTATCTCGTCCTCTTCCCGTGGGCGCGGGTGCTGACGGTGGTTCCCCTGTTCTTCTTCCTCCATTTTGTGGAGATCCCGGCGTTGTTCCTGTTGGGGTTGTGGTTCTTGATCCAGCTCTTCTCGGGCCTGGTCGATTTGGGGGGGGCGGAGGGGGTGGCGTGGTTCGCCCACATCGGGGGGTTCATCGCGGGAGCCCTTCTCGTGTTCCCCCTCAAGCGTCGGGAGGTAGCCCCGGGCCTCGTGACGTGGTGGCGGCGTCGGCATTGGTGGTGAGGGTGGGGGCGGTTCTTGGGATCGACGAAGCGGGACGGGGGGCGGTGCTTGGGCCGCTCGTCGTCGCTGGGGTACGCGTGGTGGAGGAGGGCCTCGCGGGCCTGTGGGAGGTTGGGGCGCGGGACTCGAAGCTCGTTCCGCGCGCCAGGCGACGCGCTGTGGTGCGGGCGCTGGCCGCCGCCGGCGCCCGGGGGAGGGTGGTGGTCATCCCCGCCTTGGCCGTGGATGGATGCAGCTTGACGTCCCTCGAACTCGCCGCCGCGGCAAGCTTGGTGGACCGCCTGAGGCCGGAGAGGGTCGTGGTCGACGCCCCGGTTGCCCCCCTCGCCGTGGGGAGGTTCGTGGCCGCCCTCTCCGTGCGCTGCGCTTCTCCCCCGCTGGCCATCGACGCCTTCCCCAAGGCGGACCGCGATCATCCGGCCGTCGCTGCGGCCTCGCTTCTGGCGAAGGTGGTGCGGGATGGGTACGTGGTCGCCCTGCACCAGCGGTTCGGGGACTTCGGGTGGGGGTACCCAGGTGAACCCAAGGTCCAGCAGTACCTCGCCTCATGGCTGGCGGAGAAGGGGACCCTCCCGCCGATCTGCCGTACCCGATGGAGATGTGTCACGGATCTCCTTTCGCGGGGGCTGGGGGGAGATCGGGGAAGTTGCACCCCGCACGAAACCAAGGGAGAATGGGCGGAGTTACGGTGAGCGGACGAGAAGGAGGAACTCATGCCCAAGCGCACTTTTCAACCCCATCGTCGGCGCAGGTACCGCGTCCACGGGTTCCTGGCCCGCAAGCGGACGCCGGGGGGACGGGCTGTGCTCGCCCGGAGGAGGAAGAAGGGACGGCATCGGCTGACGCCGGTCTGACGGTCGGCGGAGGAGGAGCTTGACCAAGAAACGCGTGTACGAGATCGCCCGTGACCTGGGGGTCCCTTCCCGGGACCTCCTGGAGGCGCTCGTCGAGCTGGGGATGCCTGGCTTGCGGGCGGTGAGCACGGTCACCGATGAGGAGGCGGAGCTCATCCGCGAGTTCTTCCACGAGAGGGCTTCCCCCGCTCCCCCCGAGGCCCCGGCCCCCGAGAGAGCCAAGGCCCCCCCGAAGCCGCGGGGGACGCCCCGCCCGCCGGTCGTGGCCGTGCTGGGCCACATCGATCACGGGAAGACGACCCTCCTCGACGCGATCCGCGCAGCCCACGTCGCCGACGGGGAAGCGGGTGGCATCACCCAGTCCATCGGTGCCTACCAGGCCGTGGTCAACGGTCGGGCAATCACGTTCATCGATACCCCGGGGCACCGCGCGTTCACGGCGATGCGCGCTCGCGGGGCCCAGGTCACGGATATCGCGATCCTCGTCGTGGCCGCCGACGACGGGGTGATGGCCCAGACCGTGGAGGCGGTGGACCACATCAAGGCCGCAGGCGTCCCGATGATCGTGGCGATCAACAAGATGGACAAGCCCGGGGCGAACAAGGACCGCGTGCTCCAAGACCTCGCCAAGCTCGGCTACACCCCTGAGGAGTGGGGAGGGACAACGGTCACCGTCCCCCTCTCCGCCCTCACCGGGCAGGGGGTGGACGATCTCCTGGAGATGATCCTCCTCATCGCGGACATGGAGGGGATCTATGGGGACCCGGAGGGGAAGCTCGAGGCGACGGTCATCGAGTCCAACCTCGATCCGGCCCGGGGCCCCTTGGCCACGGTTGTGGTCAAGAACGGGACCCTGCGGGAGCGGGACGTGATCATTGTGGGGAGCACGTGGGGGCGGGTGCGGGCCCTCCTCGACCACCGCGGAGAGCGCGTCGGGGCGGCGACACCCGGGATGCCGGTCCAGATCCTCGGCTTGGATGGTGTGCCCCCGGCGGGAGAGGTCGTGGAGCGGATCGAGAACCCCAACGAGGCGCGCCGCATCGCGGCGGAGAGGGCGCGGGCCACCGCGGATGAGCGGCGGGCGGTGCGGGCCCCGAAGACGTTCGAGGAGCTGATCCAGGTCGCCCAGACGAAGAAGCTCGTTGTGGTGCTCAAGGCGGCGAGCACGGGAGCCCTTGACGCAGCCAAGCACGAGCTGGGGACGCTGAAGGCCGATGGGGTGGAGCTCGAACTCCTCCACGCTGGTGTGGGGCCGGTCACCGAGTCGGACATCCTCCTCGCTTCGGCGGAGGGGGAAGGCCAACCGCTCGTCGCCGGGTTTGCGGTGCGGGTGGACGGGAAGGCCGCGCGGCTGGCGGAGCAACGCAACGTGCCCGTGCGGACCTACGACATCATCTACGACCTCGCCCAGGACGTGGGGCGCGCCCTGCGCCGCCTGCTCGGGCCCGAGTACCGCGAGGTCAAGGTGGGCGAGGCCGAGGTCCTGAAGACGTTCGATATCGACGGTGTGGGTCGGATCGCCGGGTGCTCCGTCCGCACGGGGCGCGTTGTGCGGGGAGGGCGGGTCAAGGCATTCCGCGATGGGGAGGAGGTGTTCGTGGGCGAGATCGCATCCCTCAAACGGTTCGCCGATGACGTGCGGGAGGTACAGGCGGGCCGGGAGTGTGGGATCCGGATCCGCGACTGGAACGACGTTCGTCCCGGGGACACACTCGAGATCTACACCGTCGAAGAGGTCCCTCTGTAAGGCGATGCCCGTTGGCCTGCTTCAGGTACGGCTGAGGCTCCCCGGAGCGCGAACCCTCAAGGACAAGCGGTCGGTCGTGGCGGGCGTCGTGGCGTGGGCGAGGCGGGAGTTCAACGTGTCGGCAGCGGAGCTGGATGGCTTGGACGATCCCAAGAGCGCGGTCCTCGGTTTTGCTCACCTCTCCAACGCCCGTGGTCACACCGCTGAGGTGCTGACGAAGCTCCTCGACGCGCTCGACGGGAATCGAGATTACTACGTCGAGGGGCACGACCTATCCATCCTGTGATGTCCGCGCATCACCGCTCCCGGCTCGTCTCCACGATCGCCCGCGAGGTGGCGCGGATCCTCGAGTTCGAGGTGAAGGATCCTGCCCTCCGAATGGCCCTGCCCACCGTGATGGGGGTGAGGTTGTCCCCGGATCGGGAGGAGGCGGTGGTGGCCGTCGCGGTGCAGGGGGGCGTTGCCGATGTGGAGAGGGTGCGGGCGGCCCTCGTTCGTGATCGGGGGTTCATCCGGACACAGCTCGCCCACCGGCTCTCCATGCGCCGGGTGCCCAGGCTCACGTTCGTCCTCGCGGAGCCCCGCGGTTTTCCCCTCCCTCCGTCCTCACGCGATGGCTAACGTGTGCTTGCCGGTGCTCCCCCTCGCGTCGGGCCTCCACGGCGCATGGGTGGACTTGGCTCGTCGCGTGGTGGAGGGGTTCCGGGAGCGGGAGGGCGTGGAACTGGTGGTCACGGATGCGGATTCAATCGTGACCGAGCCGGCCCACCTCCTCCTCGTCCTCACCGGTGGCACGGAAGGGGAAGCGGTGGAGTTCGCGGAGCGGGTGACGGGGCCGATCGTCCTTCTCTCCCATCCCGGGCACAACTCCCTCCCCGCGGCGCTCGAGGCCGCGGCCCGTCTACGCCAGGATCGCCGCTCGGTGTGGGTTGTCCACCTCGGGGCGGGGACGGTGTCCCTCCCCGTGCTGGGGCGAGCGGTAGCCCTCGCCCGGGGCTTGAAGGGGAAGCGGGTAGGGTTGGTGGGGGATCCCTCGCCCTGGCTTGTGGCCAGCTCGCCGGGCATGGACGCCCTTGCGGAGAAGCTGGGGTTGGTCGTCCGTCAGTTTCCTCTGCATGCCGTCCTCGCCCGGCTGCCGACGGAGGCGCAGGCCCCCATCCCGGGGGAGGGGGACGGGCTCGGGGATGGAGAACGGACGATGGCGAGCGGTGTCCATGCTGCGCTGGCGCGCTGGGTGCAGGACGAGCAGTTGGATGCTCTGACCATCGCCTGCTTCGGGCTTCTCCCCCACAGGATGACGGCGTGCTGGGCGCTGGCGTGCCTGTCCGATGCCGGGATTCCCGGTGGCTGCGAGGGGGACCTCCCGGCGCTCCTCGCCCTGATGGTGGCCCAGGAACTCACCGGCGGCCCGGGGTTCCTCGCCAACCCCGCTGATCTCGACCTCAAGCGGGGACGGCTCGTCCTCGCCCATTGCACGGTGCCCCTCTCTCTCGTCGCCTCCTACCGCCTGCGGACCCACTTCGAGTCGGGGATCGGCCTCGCCGTGGCGGGGCGGGTCCGCCCGGGCCCCTACACCCTCGTCCGGTTCGGGGGGAAGGGGCTGGAGGAGGGGTTCTTCGCCGAGGGGGCGGTCCTGCCTGAGCATTTGGGCCGGGAGGACCTCTGCCGGACCCAGGTCGTGTTCAAGATGGCGAAGGGAGCCCTGGAACGCCTGCTCCGGGAGCCGCTGGGGAACCACCACGTCCTCGTCCCCGGCCACCATCGGGCTGTCCTCTCCCTGTTCCACAGGTTCTTCCTGGCGGCAGAGGAGCGCCGTCGGGACACGGGCTCAGGCGGCTGCGGCCCGGTAGATCACGAGCCCTCCCACGGCAACAAATAGAATCCCTGCCCCGATCTGAACGTACTTTGTGGGCAGGAGTTCCCCCACGAGCCCCCCCACGAACGCCCCGAGGAGGCTCACCAGGGACAGGGCGACAGACGCGCCCAGAAACACCGCCCACGGGGCACGGTGTTGCGCGGAGAGGGTGAACACGAGGAGCTGCGTTTTGTCTCCCAGCTCAGCGAGGAACACCATCCCGAACGTCGTGAGTACGAGCTTCCAGTCCATGGCCGATCCTCCTTGGTTGATAGGGGGTGATGATAGCCTGAGCTGGGTTTCCGGATATCCCGAGCTGCAGCGCGGGGGCGGAGCGCGTATACTTCGCGCCCTCCGCCGATGAGACCAACGCATGCCCGCGAACGAATCCTAACGGGACCCATCCTACCGACGATGCTCTTCCTTGCCTGGCCGGTGATGGTCACCGCGGCCCTCCAGGCTCTCTACAACCTCGTGGACGCGTTCTGGCTGGGGAGGCTCGGCACGGCGGCGGTGGCCGCCCCAGGGATGGCGTGGCCGATCCTGTTCTTCTTCATGTCGTTCGCGGGCGGGTTCCAGGCCGCGGGAGCCACGTTCGTGGCGCAACACTTTGGGGCGGGCCACCAACAGGGGGCGGAAGAGGCAGCGGGGCAAGTCCTGGCCTTCCTGGGGCTTGCGTCTGCGTTCCTGGCCGTGCTTGGCTTCACCCTGGCCCCCACGGTGCTTCGCCTCATCGGGGCGCCTGGCGAGATCTACCCACTGGCCCTCACCTACCTGAGAATCGAGTGCGCTGGACTACCGATCATGTTCGTCGCTCAGGCGTTTGGTGGGCTGATGCTGGGCCTCGGGAACACCCGGCTCGCCATGTACTTGAGCGTCTCGTCGCTTCTCCTCAACGGGGCCCTCGACCCCCTGCTCATCTTCGGATGGGGACCGATCCCGGCGTGGGGCGTGGCGGGGGCCGCGGGGGCGACCATTCTCTCCCGAGGCCTGGTGGCAGTGATCGGCTTGGGGCTCCTGTTCTCTGGACGGGCGGGAATCAAGCTGCACCTGGGAAACCTGCGCCCACGGTTGAGTCGCATTCTCCCGATCCTTCGAGTGGGTCTGCCCAATGTTCTTGACCAAGCGGGGACGTCGCTCGGGTTCGTGGTGATGATGGGTCTCGTGTCGGGGTTCGGGACGGCAGTGGTGGCCGCCTACACGGTGGGCAACCGGGTCATCAACCTCGTGAACGTGATCAGCTGGGGGGCGGGGAGCGCCCTTGTGGCGATGGTTGGCCAGAACCTGGGGGCAGATCAGACGGAGCGGGCAGGCGTGATCGCCCGCCGAGGGATCTCGGCGACGTTTCTCGCCCTGGTTGGCCTGTACTTCGTGACCCTTCTCCTGCGCCGCCCGTTGTTTGGCTTGTTCGTGGCCGACCCCGAGGTCATCCGCCAGGGTGCCTGGTACATTGCGGTGTTCGGAACTTCGATCCCATTCTTCGGCCTGTTCGACGGCGCGGCGGCCACGTTCCGCGGTTCCGGTCACACCGTGCCGCCAATGGTGATGGCCCTCGTTCGGTTGTGGGTGCTGCGGGTGTTCCTGGCGTGGGCACTGGCCTACCCGCTCGGCTTCGGCACAACGGGGATGTGGGCCGGAATGGCGCTCAGCAACTTCCTCGGCGGGTTGGTGCTCGTGCTGTGGCTGGGGCGTGGGACCTGGAAGAAGAGGATCATCCACGTTCCGGTGGCTGCGCGTGGCGCGGCCCAGTGAGCGTCCCTTCGAACGAGGCCAGGCGCCGCAGAGCGGCGAGTTCGTCGCGTTCTCCCAACTGCGCTCTCTGTATCGCTCGGCGCAAGACCTTGACCGTACGATCGTAGGTCTCTCGGTCCACCGGATAGGGTGTTCCATCCTTCCCCCCGTGGGCGTAGGCGAACCGCGCCGGATCGCGGAACGAGACCGGTACCCCGTAGAGGAGCTCCCCGAGCAGGGCGAGGGCCCGCAGCCCCTTCGCCCCCACTCCCGGGGTCGCGAGAAGCCCGACGAAGTCCGCTGCCTCGCTCTCGTACGCGGACAGGAACACGGAGCGGAGGCGCCGCGGGTCGAGGTCGGCGAGGAGAAGGGCGTGTCTCCGGGGAAGGGTCATCCTGCGTGCGCGTCCGAGCTCGTTCACCAACAGGTCCGGCGGCTCGCGGGCGAGCTCGGGGATCGCCCTCCGCACCCCCTCGGATTCCCGCGCCACCAGGTTCAGGACGAGATCGGACCTCGGGCCCACGATCCCCGCGTGGGGCTCGCAGGCGAAGTCCGTCACGTGGTCCGAGAGCCAGTGGTAGCGGCGGGCCATCGCTGTCCTCTCGTTCATCCCCTGTTGGATCACGCACCATCGCCCCGCTCGGTCGAAGAAGAACGCGTGGTGGTAGATCTGAAATCCGTCCTGGAGGGCCGCAGAGTCCACCTTGGCCGTCATCCGGGATGCGTACACAAGGGGGCCTGGCTCGACCGCGAGTTTTGGGCTGGCCTCGGCGATCTCGAGGGGGGTGCGCCGCGACGCGGCCCCTTTGCCCCCCGCTGCCCAGAGGCCGATCTCCTCCCCCACGGCGTGCAGCGCCTCCTTGAGCGCTCCACAGGCGGTGGTGGTGAGCCCACTTGAGTGCCAGTCGAAGCCGAGGAAGCACCCCAGGCCCTGGAACCAGCACGGGTCGGACAGCCGGGCCAGTACGCCCTCCGTTCCGAACTCGTCGGCGAGGACGAGGACGATCTCCCGCGACAGGCGGACCATCCGCGCGAAGAGCCAGCGCGGGGCATGGCCCCCGTGGAGGGGAAGGTCCGCGGTCCCTGTGCGTCCCGCCATTGGCGAGATGGTAGCCACGGCTCCTTGCCCGGCAAGCGAGCGGATCGCTACACTCGTGCTGACATGGATCGGCAGGACGTGGTTGCCTTCCTCAACGAGCTGTTCCCGCCCGCGCTCGCCGAGGATTGGGATCGATCCGGGCTTCAGGTCGGGCCGCTTGATCGGGCGTGCCGACGGGTTGTTGTGGCCCTCGACTTCGATCTCGACCTCGCTCGTGACCTGGGTGCCGTGGACCTCGTCGTGACCCATCATCCGCTCTTGTTCCGCCCCCTCGACCGGCTCCTCCCGGGGACACCCCTCGGAGAGAAGCTGCGCCTCCTCCTCGCCGCGGGAGCGGCGTGCTACGCGGTCCATACCCCCTACGACATCGCCCGCGGGGGCATGGGCGAGGTGCTGGCGCGGTACCTCTCCCTCGCTTCCCTGCGGCCCCTCTCCCCCCGGGGGAGGCTCGTCAAGCTCGCCGTGTTCGTGCCCTGCGGACACGAGGAGGGGGTGGCGGAGGCCCTGTTCGCCGCCGGGGCAGGGGGGATCGGGCGCTACAGCCGGTGCTCGTTCCGCTCCCGCGGGGTCGGGACGTTCCTTCCGGGGGAAGGGGCGCGTCCTTACCTAGGGGAAGTGGGGCAGGAGGAGCGGGCCGACGAGGTCCGGCTGGAGACGGTTGTCCCCTCCGAGCGCCTCCCGTCCGTGCTCGCCGCGATGAAGGGGTCCCACCCCTACGAGGAGGTGGCCTACGACGTGTACCCTCTGGAGAACCCGTCCCCTGTTCACGGCTTGGGAAGGGTGGGAGACCTCCCGGCCCCGGCCGCGGCGTCCGCTGTCGTCCGTCGGTTCGGCGATGCGTTGGGCGGGGTCGAGCCGCGGGCCGTGTATGGGGACCTCAAGCGGGAGGTGCGCCGGGTCGCCCTGTGCGGGGGGAGCGGGGGGGACCTCTGGGAGAATGCCCTTGCTTCCGGCGCCGAGCTTTACCTCACCGGGGAGATCGGATACCACCAGGGGTTGGCTGCCTCCGAATCCGGGCTCGTCGTGGTCGCAGTTGGGCACCGGGAGACGGAGCAACCGTTCGTGGGCCACATGGGGGGGCTCCTGCGGGAGCGGTTTCCCGAGTTGATGGTGGTGGAACGATGAACGAGGCACTGGTTCAGCTCGTCGCCCTCGCCGAGGTCGATGCTGGCCTGCGCACGCTCGACGGGCGCCTGGTCGACCTCGAGCGGGAGGAGAAGCGCCTCCGCGACCGCCTCGCCGCCGAGGACGAGGGGTTCATGCGTCGTCAGGAGGCCCATCAGGCCCTCCGCCACTCCGCGCTCGCCAAGTCGAGGGAGGCCGACGATACGGACGAGAAGATCCGCACTTACCAGCACAAGCTCGACCACGACATCATCCCCTACAAAGAGATGGAATACCTGCGGGAGCAGGTGACCTTCCTGCGTGGGCGCCTGGACGAGCTGGCCGATGAAGCGCTCCAGCTGATGGCGGAGGCGGAGGCGGATGAGGGGAAGCTGCGGGAGGAGGAGGTCGCCCACGAGAAACGTCGCGGGCGGTTGGAGGAGGACCTGGCCGCGCTCGCCCGGCGACGGGCCGAGATCCGGGCGGAACAGGATGCCCTTCGCCTCAAGCGCGATGAGCTCTTCCAGCGCGTTCCCGCCCGCCTCCGTGGGCACTACGCGCGGCTCCTGGCGAGCGGGGGGAGCCCCGTGGTGCCGGTGGTGGGCGGGGTCTGTGGGGGATGTCACCTCCGCCTCGTCGAGACCACGGTGGAGAAGGTGAAGGCCGATCGGGAGGTCGTGACCTGCGAGCACTGTTCGCGGTTCCTCTACTTGCCACCGTCCTAGCTGCCGCCCCGCCCCTTCCCGAGCAGGTCGGCGCGATCAACGACTACGGCCAGACCCTGCCGCGGGCGGACCGCGAGCGGCTGGATGACCTCATCTGGTTTCTGAAGGAACGGGGGGTGTCGCTCGTGTACCTCGCGAGTTGGCACGATCCATTTGGGGACCCCGCGACCTATGCCGGGGCGATCTTCTCGGCGTGGGGACTTCCCGCCGATGCGCTCCTCGTCGTGTTCTTGCGGGGTGAGGATCGGAGGTGGCAGGTCGCGGCCCAAGCCGGGGCAGGGGCGGCCTCCCTCCTCTCCCACCCGGAGTGGGAGGAGCTCCTCGCGGGGGCGAGGGTCACAGCGAACCGTGCCCAGCCGGGAGTGGCGGTGGTGAACCTCGCCGCGGGGCTGTTGGAGCTCCTCTCCTCGGAGCGGGTCCCCGCCTCGGAGGGGCGACGATCGTGGGGGTGGGCGTACGCCCTCCTTGGGGTGGCAACCGCCGTCGGGATCCTCGTCGCGGGACGGATCTTCCTCTGTCCTCACTGTCTGCGGCCCCTCCGCCGTCGGTCCTCGTTTCGGGGTATACTGTGGGTGTGCCCTCGGTGCCGGTTCACGAGGGCTGGCCTGCGGTAGGGAGACGGCCAGGGGGCCGCGGGGGAAACCCTGAGGAAGGTCCGGACTCCGCCGGGCAGGCTGCTCGGGGCAACCCGAGAGGGGGCGACCCCTGGAAAGTGCCACAGAGAACAGACCGCCAACGGCCCTTTCTCAAGCCCCTCTCCCCTTGGGGAGGGGGTAGGGTGAGGGGGGTGCGGGCAAGGGTGAAACGGTGGGGTAAGAGCCCACCGCCGGGGCCGCGAGGACCCCGGGCACGGTAAACCCCAGCCGGAGCAAGGCCAAATAGGGAGGCGGTTGAGGGTGGCCCGCCCGATGCCTCCGGGTAGGCCGCATAGATGAATGGCCCCCCACGACAGAATCCGGCCTACGGCCCTCTCCCTCACCCAGGCTACAATCACGAGGTTTTCAAGGAGGTGTACGGATGTTCTGGCTGTTCTACCCTGAGACGCTGATCGTGCTTCTGCCAGCGCTGATCCTGGCGATCTACGCCCAGTACAAGGTGCGGAGCACGTACGCCAAGTACCTGCACGTGCCGATCGAGCGGCGAATCACCGCGGCGCGGGCCGCGGAGGTGATCCTGGCTGAGGCCGGCGTGAGCGGAGTCACGATCGAAGGGACAAACCGGCCGCTGGGCGACCACTACGACCCGCGCACGAAGGCCCTGCGCCTGTCCGCGCCGGGTTCGAACTCCGTGGCCGCGGTGGGGGTGGCGGCCCACGAGGCCGGGCACGCCATCCAGCACGCCCGCGGCTACGCCCCCCTCGCCCTGCGCTCGACGATCGTTCCCGTGGCGAGCTTCGGCAGCCAGCTTGCGTTCCCGCTGTTCTTCGTCGGGTTGTTCTTCCAGTCGGACGTGCTGATCAACGTCGGGATTCTCCTGTTCGCCGCGGCGGTGTTCTTCACCCTCGTGACCTTGCCCGTCGAGTTCAACGCCTCGCGGCGGGCCGTGGCGGCGTTGAGCGCGGGGGGAATCGTGACCCGGGAGGAGCTGGGCGGCGTGAAGCGGGTGCTGACCGCCGCTGCTCTGACCTACGTCGCCGCGGCGGCGATGGCGGCGCTGCAGCTTCTGTCCATGCTCCTCATCTCCAACCGCCGCCGGTAGTGAAGCTCGCCGCCTCGGTTCTGGCCGCGGACTTCGCCCACCTCGCCCGCGACGTCCAGCGGGTGGAGGCGATGGTCGACCTCCTTCATCTGGACGTGATGGACGGGCACTTCGTTCCCAACCTCACGTTCGGTCCGCCGGTCGCGAACGCCCTCCGCCCCCACACGCGCCTGCCGTTCGCGATTCACCTCATGATCGAGCGACCCGTCCGCTACGCGCCCGTGTTCCGGGTCGGGGCCGAGGACTCGATCACGATCCACGTCGAGGCTACCGATCCGGTGGAGAAGGCGCTGCGCGCGATCCGGGCGCTGGGGTGCAAGGCCGGAATCTCGTTCCGGCCCGGGACTCCCCTCGAAAGGGTGTTCCCGTTCCTCGACCGGGTGGACCTCGTCCTCGTGATGAGCGTCGAGCCGGGGTTCGGCGGGCAGGCGTTCCTCCCCGAGGCCTTGGAACGGATCCGTGCCCTGCGCCGCGAGATCGGGAGTCGGCCCGTGGAGATCGCGGTGGACGGGGGGATCGGCCCGGCGAACGTCCGAAGCGTGGTCGAGGCGGGAGCGGACGTGATCGTCGCCGGGTCGGCGATCTTCGGGAAAGGGGATCCTGCCGCGGCGGCGCTCGAACTATGGACGAGAGCGGGACGCACGAAGCGTTCATGAGGCGGGCCCTGGAGCTTGCCCGTTGCGGGGCGGGGTGGACCCGGCCCAACCCGCTCGTCGGTGCGGTCGTCGTGAAGGACGGTGCCGTGGTGGCCGAGGGTTACCACGCCGTGTGCGGCGGGCCCCACGCCGAGGCGGTGGCCCTTCTCGAGGCCGGGGAGCGAGCGCGGGGCGCCGACCTCTACCTGACCCTCGAGCCGTGCGTCGACTTCCCCGGCAAGCGGACCCCACCGTGCACCGACGCCATTCTTCGGGCCGGGGTTCGGCGCGTGATCGCGGCCACGGCCGATCCCAACCCGTGCGTGAACGGCCGCGGCCTGGCTCGCCTGCGGGAAGCGGGCGTGGAGGTGGTAGAGGGGGTGCTCGCCGAGGACGCTCGGCGGTTGAACGAGGTCTTCTTCCACTGGATCGTCCACCGCACCCCGTTCGTCGTCCTCAAGCTTGCGCTGAGCCTCGATGGGAAGATCGCCACCCGAAGCGGGAAGTCGCGCTGGATCACCGGGCCCGAGTCGCGGCGGCGCGTCCACGCCCTGCGCGCCCGGTACGGGGCGATCCTCGTGGGCGTGGGCACCGTGCTCGCCGACGATCCCTCCCTCACCGTGCGCGAAGCCGAGGGACCCCAGCCGTTGCGGGTGGTTCTCGACTCCGAGGGCCGGATCCCCCACGGGGCGAAGGTTCTCTCCCCCGAGGCGCGGACCGTCCTCGCCACCACCGACCGGATGCCCGTGGAGATCGAAGCTGCGCTGCAGGACCGAGGAGCCGAGGTGTGGCGGCTTCCAGGGGAGGGGGACCGTGTGGACCTCGCCGCGCTCCTGTGCCGGCTCGGGGAGGAGACCGACTCCCTCCTCGTCGAGGGGGGGTCCGAGGTCGCCTGGTCGTTCCTCTCCCGGGGGCTCGTCCACAAGGTCGCGTTCTTCTACGCGCCGCTCTTCCTCGGCGGGCGGGAGGCCGTCCCTTCGGTGGGCGGACAGGGCGTGGACGACCCCGCTCAGGGAATCCGCGTTCGCGACCTCGCCGTCGAGCGCGTGGGAGAGGACCTCCTCGTCACCGGTTACCCCGTCCGGTAGTTCGTGGCCTGTCTTGTACGAGCCGCGGGGGCTATCCCGTCCTCGTACTCCTGAAGATCATACCTGCCGCCTCACGTATCTGGGGAGCGGCGTCTGGAGAAGTAGACGATGTCGCGGTGCGCGACGTACCCCAGGCGGGCGAAGAACGCCATCGAGTCCTCGTTCCAGTCCTCGACCAGCGCGGCGATGATCTCGATCCCCATCCCGTGGAGGCGCTCTTCCACCGCGCCAACGAGCGCCCGGCCGATCCCCCGGCGGCGGTAGGCGGGATGGACGGCGAGCCGGTTGATCCAGCCCTTGCGGCCATCGTGTGTCCCGAGGACCGCGCCCACGAGCTCTCCGTCCTGTTCCGCTCCGAGGAAGATCGCCGTCCCTCCCTCCATCTGGCGGGCGATCGCCTGCCGGCGGTCTCGGCCCCGGGGGCGGAACGGGAGCCCCGCTTCCTCCCACAAGCCGATCAGGTCGTCGTAGTCAGCGATCGAGAGTTCTCGGATGGTTGCGGTCACGGAGTCCTCCTTTCTCCCTGCGCGGAGCGCTGCTGGGTCAGAGCTGCCAACGATTCTACCCGTTTGGGACTGGTGAACTCACCGGTGCACCTCGCTGCGGTGGCCGATCTTCACGGCCCGAACGATCTGCCGAGGGTCGCCCACGCTGTAGACGACCTGGTAGTCCCTTGCCGGACCCGGTACCGGTCGCCACCCGACAGTGTCTTGCACCCGCAGGCCGCGGCGCGGTGCCGAGGCTTTGGATGCACCCTGCGAGGCGCGTCCGATCCTTCCTCGGGACGGCCTCCAACTCCCTGACCGCGGAGGGTTTGACCAGGCCCCTATAGCTTGCCACGCCTGTTCAGGTCGCGAAGCACGTCCTCGAACGCGGCGAGGTCCGCTGCGTCCCCGCCAGGGCGGCGCGCACGGCCTCGTTGACGAGATTCGACAGGGACCACTCGCTGACCGCGGCCTTCATCCGCAGTGTCTTGTGGACGTCCGGATCGGGGTAGAGCGTTGTCCGCCTCGTCACTGCCATGCCGACATCGCAGCGTCATGACATCAGAGCACCCAAAGCAGCCGGTCACGGAACAGTGGCGGCTCTGAGTCCTACGGTCAGTCTGAGTCAGAGGGCCTGGCCCTGAGAGAGACTCTCCCCCCGATCTCACGCCCGCGCCCGGCCCGCCAAGCCTCAGCTGAGTGCCGGGCAGACGCACGCAGAACGGATGCGCGGAAGAGGAGTTGGCCATCTGGACCCTCCGGCCACCCTAAGAATGAAGGTCTGACCCCGGAGGGTGACCCGGAGGGCTTTGGCGGGAACGTCGCCCGCCGCTAAATTAGGACCTGAGGTGATCACAATGGAGGAGAGAACTCTTAGGCTGTCGGCCCTGGCCCTGTTGATCTTGGGGCTGGGGTTTGTCGGTTCGGTTAGTCCGGGGCAGGTCTCAGCTAATCCGGCTCAGGCCTGCCAAACCTGGGCCAAGACTTTCGGCGGAAGCGGATGGGATGAGGGCTCCTCTGTCCAGCAGACTGATGATGGAGGCTACATCCTCCTCGGGGCGACAAGGTCTTACGGCGCCGGGGGATTTGACACCTGGCTGATCAAGACCGATGCTAATGGAAATAAGCTGTGGGAGAGGACCTTCGGCGGAAGCGGCGATGATGAGGGCTACTCCGTCCAGCAGACTGATGATGGAGGCTACATCCTCCTCGGGGTGACAAAGTCTTACGGCGCCGGGGGACGTGACTTCTGGCTGATCAAATATTGCCCGCGAGGGACGTAGGGTCTACCATTGGATTTTGACCCTGGAAGGAGGGGCGATCCTAGGTAGGATGCGGTGGAGGCAAGGGTGTGGCTCATGGGGTCGGCAGTCCTGCGGGGGCATGCCCGACTTTGAAGTGCCGCCTTTGCCTCTTCGTCCTCTCCAGGGGCGTCCACCGGGATGGTGCCAGCCTGTGACTCAAAAACCTAGCGGGATGGTCAGGTCTTGCAATCACATAGTCGGATTGGGACCCTGAGCCCGTTCGAACTTCCGCAGGCGGCGGCTGACCGTGGCGTAGTGCACCTCAGGGTGCGCGGCGATCTCACGGAGCTTATCCCCTCGCCAGAGCGATGCCCTCAAGTTCTGGGCGGTCCTGGAAGATCTCCTCCAACGATGGCCGGGTGCCACGCTCCCTGGGCACCTCTCCCCGCCCCTCGCGCTGTGGCGAGCCGGCAGGCTTTCTACAAACTCCTTGCTTCCCAGGAATAGCTGTCCCCGGACCCCCTCCCAGGAAAAACTCCCTAGCCCCTGGGCGACGAACCTCCGATAGGCCTGTTGGGCCCCTTTTCTATCCTAGGCGAACTGGCCAAGCAGCCAGTGGTGAGGAAGGCCGGCGTTCCTCCAGCCCGGCCCGCACTGGGTTCAGCACCCCATTGGGTGACCTCGTCGATCGTACTGATGTGGTAGACCCCCTTCTCCCCGTCTCGGTCTCCCGTCCACCAGCAGGTAGCAGAACCCCTGCCCCAGTCGGTACAGGATGTGCCACCGCGATCCTGCTCAGGCGAGAACTTGCCCCGCTCCCGCGCAGGACCGGGGTTGCCGGTAGAGCCGGTCGTGGGCGTTGTCCACCTCTGCCAGGAGCGCTTGATCCTCGCGGGTGTACTGGGGTAGGGAACCGGTGGGGTCGGTACTCAGGCAGCCTCACCCGCGTGAGAACCTCGGACACCCTTCATGCTCACCTTGTGTGAGACAACTCTGCGTCGACCTTGGTGCGCGGCTTCAGGATATACTTGCTGCCTCGCCATGAGGTTCCGAACGCCCTCCCGCGATGAGATCCTCACCGGTCCGGCCCTGAAGACGATGGCCCGCATCGGCGGCCCGGCCGTGATCGGCACGCTCATCTTCACCCTCTACAACCTCGCCGACGCGTTCTGGATCGGCCGACTGCCCACCGACGTGTCCGCGGCGGCGGTGGCCGGGATCCAGGTGTCGTGGCCGATCGTGTGGTTCCTCATCTCGTTCATCGCCGGGTTCGGCGGAGCGGCGGTGAGCGCGCTCGTCGCGCAGTACGTCGGAGCGGGGCGACCCGGAGAGGCGAACACCGCCCTGAACCAGCTGTTCCTCCTATCGGCCGGGTCCGCCGTCGTGGCCGGGGTCGGAGGCTACTTCGCGTCCCCGTTCCTCCTCGACTTGCTCATTGGGGAAGGGGCGGTGGCAAGCGCCGCCGCGCTGTACATCAAGATCATCTTCGTCGGGCTCCCGACGATGGTCATTCCGGGCCTCTTCTTCGCCGCGTTCGCTGCGACGGGGGACACGATTACCCCGCTCCTCGTGAGCGGGGCCGGAACGCTCGTCAACATGGCCCTCGACCCGTTCTTCGTCTTGGGCTGGGCCGGACTCCCCCAGATGGGGATCATCGGCGCGGCCTACGCCACCCTCATCTCCCAGGGGCTGGTGACGATCGCGTTTCTCCTTCTCCTGCGCAAGGGAAGCGGCCACCTCCGCCTTGACCCTCGGCAGATGGTCCCGCAGTGGAGCTGGATGGCGAAGGGCCTTCGGATCGGCGTTCCGGCGGCGATCGGCTCGTCGAGCATGGCGTTCGGGTTCGTGATCATGACCGCGGTCATCGGCCGGCTGCCCAACGCCGAGGTCGCGCTCGCCGGGTACGGGATCGGCGACCGGGTCTTGGGAATCCTGTTCATCGTCACCGAAGGGCTGGGCACCGGGTTGACGACGATGGTCGGCCAGGCCCTCGGTGCGGGGGCGATGGACCGGGCCCGGGAGCTCGTGCGCAAGGGGATCGGGGCCCTCGTCGCCATCCTATCCGTGGAGGCTCTCTTCCTGTGGTTCGTCCGC
This sequence comes from Candidatus Bipolaricaulota bacterium, assembly GCA_014360985.1. Taxonomy (GTDB): domain Bacteria; phylum Bipolaricaulota; class Bipolaricaulia; order Bipolaricaulales; family Bipolaricaulaceae; genus Bipolaricaulis. The sequence goes on along the minus strand of JACIWK010000001.1, from coordinate 54,934 downwards.
TATCCGGCGGTGGCCCTGTTCATCCCGGGCCGGGAAGACGTAATCGCGGTGGGGGCACAGTTCATCGGGGCGTTCGCGGTGAGCATGCCGTTCCTGGGAACGTTCTTCGCCGCGCTGTCGATCTACCGCGGGTCGGGCCACAACGTGCCGACGATGATCCTCGGCGTGGTCCGGCTGTGGGTGCTGCGGATCCCCTTGTCGTACCTGTTTGGGTTCACGCTGGGTTTCGGGGCGGACGGGGTGTGGTGGGGGATGTCGCTCTCGAACGTGCTCGCAGGCCTGATCGCTCTGGGGTTCCTCCTCTCCCGCGGTTGGCAGAGGTCGGTCGTCGAACCGGTTACGCCTCCCGCGGGTTGACCTCGTCGGGGGCGTGGAGGAGCCGGCCCTCCATCCCGCCGGCCACGGTCAGGATCTCCCCGGTGATGTGCCCGGCCAGGCGATCCGAGGACAGGAAGGCGATCGCCCGCGCGATGTCCTCCGGCCGGGCGACCCGCTTGTGGGCCCGCGTCTGGAGGACCCGCGTCACGATCGCCGGGTTCTCCAACCCGGCCGCGGACATGGGAGTGATCGTCCACCCCGGGCAGACGGCGTTGACGCGTCCTCGTGGCACGATCCGGACGATCTCGTTCTTGAGGGTCCGCGTGAGTCCATAGGTGATCGCGGCCTTGGCCGCGGCGTAGTCGGCGTGGCCCTCCTCGCCGAACACGGCGGCAGTGGACCCCACGATCACGAGGGCCGCCGCGTCCGGCTTCGTCTTCTCCAAGGTCCGGAAGAAGGCCCGTGCGCAGAGGAACACGCTGGTGAGGTCAGTTTCGATCGTGTGCCGCCACCGCTCGAGGCTCATCCGGTGGATCGGCTCATCCTCCGCGGGCCAGATCCCGGCGTTGGCGACGAGAACATCCACCCTGCGGAACCGGTCGAGCGCCTTGCGGAACAGGTGCTCGACCTCGTCTTCTTCGGTCAGGTCGGCGGACACGACGAGGTTCTCCCCCGTCAGCTCTTCCTGTAGCGCCTGCAGCGCGCCCAGGTTACGGTGGCCGTGGAGGACGAGCACCGCCCCCTCTCGGTCGAACAGGCGGGCCGCCGCGCCCCCGATCCCGCCGGAGGCTCCGGTGATGAGGACGACCGTGTCCTTGAGCCCGCTGTCCACGGCTAGACGAGGAACGCCCCGTCCCTCACGAACGGCGTCCCGTCCACGCGCACCTCGCCCCCGTGGCGCAGGTCGCACACCATGTCCCAGTGGATTGCGGAGCTGTTCTTGCTTCCCGACTCGGGGTACCCCTTCCCGAGCGCGAGGTGGATCGTCCCCCCGATCTTCTCGTCGAACAGGGTGTTCTTCGTGAACCGCTGGACACCGCGATTGGTCCCGAACGCGAACTCGCCCACGTACCGCGCCCCCTCGTCCGTATCCAGCATCTGGAGGAGGAACGCCTCGTTCTTCCCCGCTGTGGCCTTCACCACCCGGCCACCCTTGAACTCCAATCGCACATCCTCCACTTCGCGGCCGTGGAAGATGGCGGGGTAGGTGAACCGGATACGGCCCTCTACGCTGTCCTCGATCGGGCCAGTGAAGATCTCCCCGTCGGGGAAGTTCTCGTGGCCGTCGCAGTTGATCCACGTCCTCCCTCCAACCTTCAGGCGGAGGTCCGTGTCCGGGCCCGCGACGTGGATCTCCTTCCGCGGGGCGAGCCAGTCGATGAGCGCTTGCTGCCTTCGCGAGATGTCCTTCCACGCCGCGATCGGGTCCTCCTCCCCGACGAGGCAAGCCCCGAACAAGAAGTCCTCGAATTCCCGCAGGGACATCTCCGCGTCCTGGGCGAAGGCGGGGGTGGGATAGAGGGTTCCCGTCCACCGCAGTTCCTTGTTCGCTGCCCGCTCGAGGAACCGCTCGGACAGAGGGCGCATCGCCCGCGCCCGCCGGGCCTGTCGTGCCGGATCGGCGCCCGTGAGGCGCTTGGTGTTCGTCTCCGTCCACACCGAGATCGAGGCCTGGATCTCGTCGATCATCTCCGCCACGAACTTGGGGATGAAATCGAGTTGGGCGTCGCTCGCCCGCTTGTAGAAGACCTCCTCCGCCCCATCGAGGCCGACCTGGACCCACGGATGCCCGCCGCGGGCGAGGACCTCTTCGTACAGCGCCAGGAGGAGCGGCGCCCCCTCCGGGCTTCCCTGGATCCGGACGAGATCACCCTCCTTCACCGCCAGGGAGTACCCGGCGAGGACCTTCGCCATCGCCTCCACTCGAGGATCGTTCATCATCCCTCCTTGCGCCGCCTGTTCCGCTTCAGCTTCGCGACCAGTGCCCGAGCTACGCAGTCCGGGACGAACTTTCCAACCTCCCCGCCGTACTGAGCGATCTCCTTGACGAGGGATGAGGAGAGGAACGAGTACTGCCCCGCGGTCATCAGGAACACGCTCTCGATGTCGCTGTCTAGATCGCGGTTGGTGAGGGCGAACTGGAACTCGTAGTCGAAGTCGGAGGTCGCCCGCAGGCCCCGCACCACGGCCGTCGCTCCCAACTCCCGTGCGCAGTCGACGAGGAGCCCGGAGTACGTGATCACGTTGACCCCACGGATCTTCTCCTCGGCGAGCGCTTTCTTGACGAGGTCCCGCCGCTCGACTGCGGAGAAGAGGGGTTCCTTCCGTGGGTTCTCCACCACCGCCACGATGAGTTGATCGAACAGGCGGGCCGCTCGCCGCAGGATGTCGAGGTGCCCGTAGGTGATGGGATCGAAGCTCCCCGGGTAGAGGGCCCTGCGCATCACCTCACCTCCGCGTGGGGACGGATGAGTTGCCATAGCCGGTCCCCGCACGGCCCGACCGCGGCCCATGCCGCCCTGTCGGGGCTGAGGAACCGCTGGGCGAGCTCCTGGACCTCCTCCCCGGTCACCGCCCTCAGGCGGCGAACGACTTCGTCGGGCGCAGCCGGCGTGCGCCCGAGCGCGGTCGCCGTTCCCAGCCGCACCATGCGTCCGCTCGGATCATCGAGACCGACGAGGAACGCATTCACCAGACGTTGGATCGCCCGGGCGAGGTCGGAGGGCGGGGGAGGGGTGCGGGCGAGGGCCTCCACTTCCCTCCACAGGAGATCGATAACGCGGGGGAGCTTCTTCTCCTCAGTGGCGGCGTAGAGGGCGAGGGCCCCGGCGTCGGAGTGGTAGGAAGTCGCGGAGAACACGGTGTAGGCGAGCCCAAGCTCCTCGCGCACGCGCTGGAAGAGCCGCGAGCTGACCCCGCCGCCGAGGAGGGCGTTCAACACCTCGATCCCGTACCGATGGGGGGACCCGATCGGGACGGTGGGGAACCCCACCGCGAGGTGGACCTGCTGGATGGCCCGCTCGGCAAGGGAGACCCCCGACCCCGGCTCGGGAGGGTGCCGGGGCCGTTCCCCATCGTGCTCGCCCACGCTTCCGAATCGGGTGGCCAGGGAGAGGAGCTCCGTTGGATCCACCCTCCCGCAGGCAACGAGGGCCATCCGCGAGGGCGTGTAGTGGTGGCGAAAGAAGGCCCACAGGTCATCAAGCCCTAGCTCGGCCACGGATGCCGGTCTCCCCACCACGGGTTGGCCCAGGGGATGCCCCCCGGGCCACAGGGCCTCGTGGAGGAGCTGAAACGCAACGTCCTCCGGACTGTCCTCAATGGTGCGGATCTCCTCCTCGATCACCACCCGCTCCCGGCCCAGGTCATCGCGGGCCAGTCGGGGAAGGGTGACGAGCTCCTCGAGGATGGAGACAGCGGTGGCGAGGCCCTCCTCGAGAACCTCGGTGTAGTAGAACGTGTACTCGTTTGCGGTCGCGGCGTTGAGATGCCCGCCCAATAGATCGATCGCTTGGGCGATCTCCGCCGCGCTATGGCAAGCCGTGCCCTTGAACGTCATGTGCTCGAGGAGGTGGGCGAGGCCTTCCTTGCCGGGGGGATCGTCCCGCCCCCCTGCCCTCACCCACAGCCCAACCGCCACCGAGCGCAGGGACGGCATCGGTTCGGCGAGCACCACTGCTCCCGACGCTGTGCAGTCCTGGTAGCAGCCGGGGTAGATCTCGATCATGCTCCGGACTCGGCTGGGCCGGCGGGGACCACCCGCCGCAGCTTGTACCGACCCTGCTCCTCGATCTCCAGGATCTCCACGAGCATCCGGTCGCCCTTCTTCGCCACCTCCGCCGGCTCGGCCGGGGTCCCCAGGCGCGACTTGTGCACCAGCCCCCGTACGCCCGGGGCGATCTCTACAAACACCCCATAGTCGACAACGTTCGTCACCTGGCCGGAGATGATGTCCCCGACTTTGAGCTTCGGCTTCTCCTGGACGGCCCGGCAGCGGATCCGCCCGTTCTCGTCGGTCTCGATCACCTCCACCAGGAGCTCGTCGCCCACCCGGACCACATCCTCGACCTTCTTCACGTAGCCGTCGGAGAGGTTGGAGATGTGGACGAGAGCATCCACCCCTGGCCGCAGCTCGACGAACGCCCCGAACGGGGCGATGCGCACGACCTTGGCGTGGAACGTCATCCCCACCTCGACCTCTGCGGTGAGCTCCTCGATCGCCTGGCGGGCGAGGCCCACTGCGTCCGCAGAGTCGCCGACGATCTTCACCGTGCCGTCGTCCTCGATGTCGATCTCCGTGCCCGTGTCCTCCTGGAGCTTGCGGATCACCCGCCCCCCGGGGCCGATGATCGCCCCGATCTTCTCCGGGTTGACCTTCACCACGTCGAGGCAGGGGGCGTAGGGGGAGAGGGACGGGCGCGGCTTGGGGAGGGCGGCCTCCATCTGGTCGAGGATCGCCAGCCGCGCCTCCCGGGCTTGGGCCATCGCCTGTCGCATCAGATCCGGCGTGATCCCGCCCGTCTTGACGTCGAGCTGGAACGCGGTCACGCCCTCCCGGGTCCCCGCGACCTTGAAGTCCATGTCCCCATAGTGGTCCTCCAGGCCGAGGATGTCGGTGAGGATCACGTACCGGCCGGTTCCCTCATCGCCGACGAGGCCCATCGCCACCCCGGCCACCGGGCGCTTCAAGGGGACCCCGGCGTCCATCATCGCCAGCGCCCCCGAGCACACGGAGGCCATGGACGAGGACCCGTTCGATTCCGTGATCTCCGACACCACGCGGATGATGTAGGGGAACTCGTCCTCCGAGGGCAGCACTGCGAGCAACGCCCCCTCGGCGAGGCGGCCGTGTCCGATCGACCGGCGGGAAGGGGACCCGATTCGTCCCGCCTCGCCCGTGGCGTAGGGCGGGAAGTTGTAGTGGAGCATGAACCGCTTCAGGCCCTCCTCCATCATCAGGTCGACGATCTGGGCGTCGCGGCGCGTCGCGCCGAGGGTGCACGTGCCGAGGGATTGCGTCTCTCCGCGCGTGAACAGGGCCGAGCCGTGCACGCGCGGCAGGAGGCCGACCTGAATCGAGATGGGCCGGAGCTCGTCCGGCCTCCGGCCGTCCATCCGTTCCCCCCGGTCGAGGATCGCCTGCCGAGCGAACTCCCGGTACACGTCGTCGAAGAGCTGGGTGGCGAGCGCGGCGATGGCGGACCTGCGCTCCTCGGGAGAGCTCGCTGCCACGGCCTCCGCCGCCTCGGTGGCCAACGCTTGGGCCATCCTCTCCCGGGCGAGCTTCGTCGGAGCGGCCCGGAGCTCGGGGAGGTGGGACCACACGAGCTCCTTCACCTTGCCGCGCACGTCCACGACCTCCGCGGTGGGCGGGGTCGCGGCGCGCTTGGCGACAGCATGTTGTGCCGCGAACTCCTCCTGGAGGGCGATCAGGTCTTGGATCAACTTATGGGCGGCCACGATCGCCTCGACCACCTTCTCGTCGGCCACCTCCCGCATGTGACCCTCGACCATCGTTACCGTGGCCCGGGTTCCGGCGACGACGATGTCCATCCGGCCCGTCTCGCGCACCTCGTCGCTCGGATGGGCGATGATCGTCTCTCCGTCCATCCCCAGCCGCACCGCGGCCACCGGGCCCGCGAACGGGGCCGGGGAGATCATGAGCGCAGCCGAGGCGCCGAGGAGGCCCACCACGTCCGGAGGGGCGTCCCTCTCCGCGGAGAGCACCGTGGCTACAATATGCACCTCCTCCCGGTACCCATCGGGGAACAGGGGGCGGATCGGGCGGTCAATCAGCCGCGCGGCAAGCACGGCATCATCCGAGGGCCGCCCCTCCCGCTTGAAGAACCCCCCGGGGATCTTCCCTCCCGCATAGAACCGTTCCTCGAAATCCACCCGGAGCGGGAAGTAATCGAGCTCCTGGGCCGTCGGCTGACAGACCGCGGTCACGAGAACCTTCGTGTCCCCCCACGTTGCGAGGACCGCCCCATCGGCTTGGCGGGCGATGCGCCCGCTCTCTAGGCGGAACGTCTTTCCGGCAACTGTTGTTTCTACCTCTGGCATTCCCCTCACACACCTCTGATGTCAAGTTCCTGGATCACCTGCGCATATCGGCGCGGGTTGGTTTGGCGCAGATATTGTAGCAACCGTCGGCGTTGCCCCACGAGCTTGTGCAGCCCGCGGCGGGAGTGAAAATCTTTGCGGTGGGTCTGCAGGTGCGCGGTGAGCTGGTTGATCCGCGCGGTCAGCAACGCGACCTGGACCTCTGCCGAACCGGTATCGGTTGGATTCTTGGCGAACTTCCTGATGCACTCCTGTTTGGTTTCCTGTGAGAGCGCCACACTCCACCTCCAATCGCCCGATCCCACGCTGGCGTCCGCCTGGGAAGGGTTCAGTTAACGGAACCGACGGGCCAGGCGCCGGCATCGACCCCTGATCTCGTCCACATCGAGGGTCTGGAACTCACCTCCTAGGAACAGCGGATGCCCATCGACGAACACCGCTGTCACATCCGCCCCCTGTGCTGCATAGACGAGGTCCGTGAGGGGATCGTACCCCGGGCAGAGATGGGGCCCCTTCATGCTGATGAGCACCCCATCCGCCCGTCGTCCGGGCTCAATTGTACCCAATTCCTTCCCCCAGCCAAGGGCGGCGGCCCCGCGGGCGGTGGCGCAGCGGATGGCCTCGGCGGCGGGAAGCGCGGCGGGATCACCGGCCCTCTGCCTGGCGAGCAGTGACGCCAGCCGCATCTCCTCGATCATGTTGAGGTCGCCCGCCGACGCGGCCCCGTCCGTACCCAGGGCGACGTTGACCCCGCCCTTGAGCATGTCATGGACCGGGGCGATCCCACACGTCAGTCTCATGTTCGAGGTCGGGCAGTGCACGGCCGTCGCCCCATGGGCGGCGAGGATCTCGATGTCTTTCTCCGAGACGTGCACGCAGTGCGCAGCGATCACGGGGACGGAGAAAACGCCAAGCTCCTCCAGCCACTCGGCTGGGGATTTCCCCTTTTCAGTCCGGATCCGCGCGACTTCCTCTGCGGTCTCGGCGAGGTGGGTGTGGATCGGGACGCGGATCTCGCGGGCCAACACGGCGGTGCGCTGCCATACCTCGGGAAGGCAGGTGTAGGGCGCGTGGGGGGACAGGGCGGTGTGGATGCGGCCCTCCGCCCTTCCCTCCCAGTCTCGGGTGAACGCCTCCGCTTTGTTCAGCTCGGGATCAATCCGGTCCGGGGTTGGAGCGACGATCCCGTAGGAGAGGAGGGCGCGCAGGCCGGCCTCCTCCACCGCGTGGGCCACCTCGTCCATGAAGAAGTACATGTCGGCGAACGCGGTCGTTCCGCCCCGGATCATCTCCGCCAAGCCCAAAAGCGACGCCCAGTACACATCCTTCGCCGTGAGCTTCCGCTCGCGGGGCCAGATCTCCTCGCTGAGCCACCGCTCGAGGGGGAGGTCGCGTGCTGCCCCGCGGAGGAGGGTCATCGCGAGGTGGGTGTGGGCGTTGACGAGGCCGGGGAGGAGGAGGCACCCTTCGCCGTCGATCACTTGGTCGAACGCCCCCCCTGCTCCCCCACCGGGGAGGATCGCCTCGTACCGTCGCCCCTCGATCACCACGTCGGCATGGGGGACGACCCCATCCTCCGCGCGTTGCATCACCGCCGGCCCCCGGATGAGGATGCGCACGACATGCAGTATACGGATCTGCGGCCGTTCCCGGCCAGCTTGGCTATGATTCGGGTCGTGATGAAGGGGAAGGGGGCCGAGGACATCGCTTGTCGCCACCTGCGCGCCCAGGGGATGAGAATCGTCGCCCGTAATTGGCGGTGGCGGGGTGGCGAGGTGGACATCATCGCGCGGGATGGCCCCACCCTCGTGTTCGTGGAGGTCAAGGGACGGTCCGGGGAGGGGTTCGGGACCGCCGTGGAGGCAGTGACGGGCGAGAAGCGGAATCGCCTGTGGCGCACGGCGCTCGCCTTCCTCGGGGGGCAGCCCGAGATGCCGGTGCGGTTCGACGTGGTGGCGGTGGGCCCGCGCGGCGTGCGCCACATCCGCGACGCGTTCCGGGAGGAGGATGTTCGCCCAGGTCCTTAGCGCCGCCCCGTACGGGATCGAGGCTCGCCTGATCGAGGTCCAGTGCGACGTGGGGCCAGGCCTTCCGGGGTTTGCGATCGTTGGCCTCCCCGAGAAGGAGGTGTCCGAAGCCCGGGAGCGGGTGCGGTCGGCGATCCGCAATGCGGGTCTCTCCTTCCCCCAGCTGCGGATCACGGCCAACCTCGCCCCGGCCGACCTCCGCAAGGAGGGGGCGGGGTTCGACCTCGCCCTGGCGGTGGCCCTCCTCGTGGCCACGGGTCAGGTGGCGGCGGAGGCCAGTGCGGGTACGGTGTTCCTGGGGGAGCTGGCCCTGGATGGGGGGCTCCGGCCGGTGCGGGGAACCCTGGCGATGGCCCTCGCCGCCCGCGCGGCGGGGATCGGACGGGCGGTGGTGGCGGCCCCCTCCGCTCCCGAGGCGGCGCTGGTGGACGGGCTTGCCGTGCACCCGGTCGCGTCCCTCGGCGAGGCGGTGGCGTTCCTCCGCGGGGAACGGGCGATCCCCCCCGCCCCGTGGACCGCGCCCGAGGGGGAGCCGCCGGACTGGATCGATCTGTCCCTCGTGCGGGGACAGGAGCACGCCCGGCGGGCCCTCGAGATCGCCGCGGCCGGCGCGCACCACGTCCTGATGGTCGGGCCTCCCGGGGCTGGGAAGTCCCTCCTCGCCAAGTGCCTGCCGGGGATCCTCCCCCTCCTCACGTTCGACGAGGCGCTGGAGGTGACGCGCATCCACTCCGTGGCGGGATTGCTCTCCCCGGGGCGGCCCCTCCTCCGCCGGCGCCCGTTCCGCTCCCCCCACCACACCGTGTCCTACGCGGGGATGGTCGGGGGCGGCCACGGAATCCCCAGCCCCGGTGAGATCACGCTCGCCCATCACGGAGTGCTTTTCTTGGACGAGCTTCCAGAGTTCGACCGGAAGGTCTTGGAGGCGCTCCGCCAGCCCTTGGAGGAGCGGCGGATCACGGTCGTGCGCGCCGGGACGGCGGTGACGTTCCCGGCCTCGTTCATGCTCGTCGGGGCGATGAACCCCTGTCCATGCGGACATCTCGGCGATCCCCTCCACCCCTGTCGGTGCCGCCCCCACGAAGTGGTAGGCTACCGCAAGCGCCTATCCGGCCCGTTCCTCGATCGGGTGGACCTGTTCGTGCAGGTGCCACGACTCACCCGGGAGGAGCTCCTTGCCGAAGGGGGGGGCGAGCCATCGGATGAGGTGCGGAAGCGGGTAGCGGAAGCCCGCGACGTACAGCGGCGCAGGCTTGGGCCCCGTGGGGGAACCAACGCCGAGTTGAGCCCGAAAGAGGTGCAGCGGTGGTGCACGCTCACCCCCGAGGGAAGATCCCTCCTTGCCCGGGCCGTGGATCACTTCGCCCTCACCGGCCGGGGGTACGTGCGCACCCTCAAGGTCGCCCGCACGATTGCGGATCTCGCCGCATCCGCTACCATCGGGCCCGAGCACGTGGCGGAGGCATTGCAGTACCGGGCGTTTCCAGAGGAGGTAATACCGTGAGATGGCTGTGGATCACCCTTCTCGTTGCAGGATGGACCGCGGGGGCGATGGCCCAGTCGTTCACTGTGGGACGGGTGGAGGTCGTGGGGAACGTCAATGTCCCCACGAGCGACATCCTGGCCGCGGTGCGGTTCAAGGCCGGCCAGGAGGCGACCCGGGACGAGGTCCTGGCTGCGGTCCAGTCCATCCTGAAGCTTGGCTGTTTCGCGCAGGTCACTCCCGAGCTCGCGTTCGACGATGATCTCGTCGTGGTGCGGTTCCGGGTGGTGGAGTACCCGCTGATCGAGCGCATCGCGTTCGAGGGGCTGCCGCCGGCCCCGAAGGGGAAAGGAACCCTCCTCTCGTGGCTCCAGGAGGCCCTCGCCGGGGCGAACCGGCCCACGGAGGCCAAGCTGCGGGAGATCCTCACCGACGCTGGGGTGAAGGCCGGGGAGGTCCTGAACCAAGCCAAGCTCGAAGCAGCGCTCGCGGGGCTCCTCGAGGAATACCGCAAGATGGACTGGGCCACGGTCCAGATCGTCCCCGACCTGAGGGGTTCCGAGCTCGTGCTCACGGTCGAGGAGCTTGCCATTGCCGGGCACCGGTTCCGCGGCCTATCCACGATCCCGGAGGAGGAAGCGCGCAAGCTCGTCACCGTCCCCGTGGGAGAGGTGGGGCGGATCTCGCAGATCCAGGAATCGCTGGGCGCCCTCGGCCAATCCGTCTTCTTCTCCTCGGGAGGGGTCAGCGCGGAGTCGGACGAGGGGGGCGTATGGCTCGTGTGGGACCTCGTGGAACGGGTGATCCTCCCCGAGCCCGCTTCCGTGGCGGAGATCGACCTTCAGGGGGTGACGGCGTTTCGCCTCGATCGCCTCCAGGAACGGATCGGTCCCCTTCCCGACGGTGTGGTCACGAACCACGACGTCCTCCGCGCCCTCGGACCCGTCTATGACTACTACCGCCGGGAAGGGCTGTTCATGGTCGAGTTGGAGGGGGAAGGGGTCGAAGCGGGACGCCTGCGGGTGAAGGTGAAGGAAGGGCGCGTGGCGCGGATCGAGGTCGGCGAGGGGTCGCGCACCGCGCCGTGGGTGATCGAACGGGTGATGGACCTCCCCCCTGGCCAGCTCCTCACAGAGGGGCGGTTCGTCGTCAGTCGGCAGGCGCTGATGGCGCTGGGGTACTTCCAGGACGTGGTCCTCGAACCGCGGTGGGAGGGGGACGAGCTGGTCCTCAAGGTCACCGTCAAAGACATCGACAGGCTCGGCAGCATCGGGGGAAATGTGGCGATCTCCCCCCAGGACCTGGGGATCGTCGGCAACCTCACCTACAGCCAGAAGAACGTCCTCGGCAAGGCGATCGACCTCGCCCTCTCCCTGGAGAAGGGGTTGACCGGAAGCGGGTCCACGACGTGGTCGCTTTCGTTCAGCAGCTACTCTTTCCCCGTGTTCGACCTCGTGAGCGTTGAGCTGTATCGGCGGGAGTCCGGTGAGGATCCTGTCCTACTCACCTTGGGGGGAGGGGTGAGGCTCGCCTATCCCCTCGCTCCCTACCTTGACCTTGCCGTGGGCCTGACGAGCGAGCGAGTGTGGGAGGCGGTCGAGGGGGGCGCTCTTGACCCGAAGACATCGGTTGAGGTCGGGATCACGTACGATGACCGGGACAGCCCGTTCTTCCCGCGGACCGGCAGCCGGGGGGGGCTATCGCTGGAGAAGGCGGGGACGTTTGCCCCCGGAGTGGAGTACCTCGTCCTCAAGGCGGACCTTGCCGGGTTCTCCCCGGCCGAGGTCGGGGCTCTTCTCGGCGAGGCGCGGGCCGTCCTCGCTTGGAGGGCCCTCGTGCGCTGGGGGTGGGACCTCCCCGAGCGATACCAGTTCACCCTGGGAGGGGTGGACTCCGTACGGGGCGCGAAGGGGGTGCGTACGGATCGCTACGGCCTCCTCAACGGCGAGTTCCGGATCGAGATTGCGCAGGGGTCGTGGATCGCCCTGTTCGGGGATCTCGGGGCGACCGGGGATGGGACGGTGAAGTCGTCGCTGGGGGTCGAGCTCGCGGCGAACGTGGCGGGGATGTTCGTCCGGCTCTCCCTCGCGTGGCCCAACGACCGCGACCCGACGTGGGTCCCGGCGTTCGAGTTCGGGATGAGCCCGATGTTCTAGGATGGCGACGCCGCTGAAAACTGAGCACAACGGAGGAGAGAGATGAAGACACAGTGGATCGTAGGGCTGCTTGTTGGCGCGCTGGTGTTGGGGCTCGCGGGGGGCATCGTGGGGACCTTGCTCCTCCCCGCGAAGGGCGATGTGGGCGCCCTCACGGACCGCGTGGCGAAGGTGGAGAGTGGGCAGAAGGAACTGGAGACCCGGGTCACGGGGATCACCGCGAGCGGGGCCGGGCTTCGGGTGGGGGTTGTGGACGCGGAGGCCCTTTTTCAGAAGGTGTTCCTGCCTCAGGTCCAGACCCAGCGGGCGGCGTTGGAGGGGAAGACGAAGGACATCCAGGCCCTCCAGGCCGACTACGCCGCGGGGAGGATCACGGCTGAGGTCTACCAGCAGCGATACCTCCGGCTCCAGGCGGAGCTCCTCGAAGCGACGCTGGCCGTGAACATGGCGATGCTCGACAAGATGATCGCTTCTCCCGGCTTCCTCACCCTGCGATCGGATCTGCAGAACCTGCGCACGCAGGCGGTCCCCCTCGAAACGGAGGTCCAAAAGGCGGTAAGGGAGGCCCAGGTCACAATCCTCGACCCCACGGGGTTCGCCCAGCGCCTCCAGCAGCTTCAGACCGCGCTGCAGCAGCTCGACGAGCTCCTCACCCAGGTTGCGGCGGTGAAGATCGTCGAGATTTCCCAACAGATCGCCAAAGAGCAGGGCTACGACCTCGTCCTGCGGACGAGGGACGTCGTCGTGTTCCGCCGCGAGGCGACCGTGGTCGACCTGTCCTCGGACGTGGAGGGGCGTCTGTGGAGGCTGTTCTCGTCGTAGGGATCGATCGCCGGGGGGCGGCGGAGCGGGGAGGGCGATGAGGGACCGTCTTGTGGAGTCGGTGCCGAACGTCTCGGAGGGTCGGGATCGGGCGGTGATCGAGGCCCTCGCGTCCGCGCTGGGGGAAGTGCCCACGGTGCGCCTCCTCGACGTTCAGTCGGACCCCGATCATCACCGGACCGTGTTCACGGTTGTGGGGGACCCGGACGGGGTGGCGGATGCGATCCTCCGCCTGTTTTCGGCAGCGCTGCCCCGGATCGACCTCCGCCGCCACCGCGGGGAGCATCCGCGGATGGGGGCGGTGGACGTCGTCCCGTTCGTGCCGGTGCGGGGGGTGACGATGGCCGACTGCGTGGACCTCGCCCGGCGGGTTGGGCGGGAGGTGTGGGAACGGTTTCGGGTCCCCGTGTACCTCTACGAGGAAGCGGCCACGCGGCCCCAGTGTCGGGATCTCGCCCAGATCCGGCGGGGGGAGTTCGAGGGGTTCGCGGCGAAGATCCAGGAAGAGGAGTGGGCCCCCGACTTCGGGGAGCGGGCTGTCCATCCCACCGCGGGGGCCACCGCGATCGGAGCGCGGGAGTTCCTGATCGCGTTCAACGTGAACCTGGGCACGGCGGACCTTTCGGTCGCCAAGGCGATCGCCCGCGCCGTCCGCGGCTCGTCCGGCGGCCTGCGCCATGTGAAGGCGTTGGGGCTGAGCCTGGGCGAGCGAGGGATCGTCCAGGTGTCGATGAACCTCACGAACTACAAGAAGACCCCCCTCCTCCGCGTCCTCGAGCTCGTGCGGAGCGAGGCGAGGCGGTTCGGGGTCCCCATCGTGGGGACGGAGATCGTGGGGTTGGTCCCCGAGGATGCGCTGCTCCAGGTCGCGGCCCATTGCCTCGGGCTGGAGCGGTTCTCGCCGGATCTCGTCCTCGAACAGCGGCTGCAATCTGTGCTGCGCGACTGATGGAGTGGCCGTTTCCGTTCCGGCGGGTGGGGGTGGTCGGCCTCGCCCGGACGGGGCGGGCCCTCGTGGACGCCCTCGCCCCCCTGGGGGTATCCCTCTTCCTCTCCGAGGTGCGTTCCCTCTCCCCCGGCGAGCGGGCGTTCCTCGCCGAACAGGGGGCCGCATGGGAGGAGGGAGGGCACACCTCGCGCCTCCTCGCGACCGATCTCATCGTCCCCAGCCCAGGCGTTCCCCCTACGTGCCCGATCCTTGCGGAGGCGCGGAGGAGGAAGACCCCCCTCTGGTCGGAGATCGAGCTCGCGTTTCGCCTCGCGAGGCCGACGGCCGTGATCGCCGTCACCGGGACGAACGGGAAATCGACCACCGTCGAGCTCGTCGCGGCGATCCTCCGCGCGGGGGGGCTCGCCCCTGTCGTGGCGGGGAACATCGGGTGCCCGGCGATCTCCACCGTGGACGCCGTCTCCGGTCGGCCGTGGGTGCTCGAGGTGAGCTCGTACCAGCTCGAGTGGACGGCGGTGTTCCGCCCCACCGTCGCCGTGTGGCTCAACTTCGCCCCGGACCACCTCGACCACCATGGAACCCTCGCCGCGTACTTCGCGGCCAAGGCGCGGATCCTCGCCCGCCAGCGGGAGGGGGACACGGCGATCCTTGGACGGGAGATCCTCTCTTGGACTGCGCCTCGTGCCCGCCATGTCGACTACGGTCGAGTGGAGCTTCCTCCCGGTTGGGGGGAGGGGCTCCCCGTCCACCTTCAGGATGACCTGCGGGCCGCGTGGGCCGCCGCAGTTGCGGCGTTTCCCGGTCTTGAGGCTTCTCCTCCCCCCTACAGCGAGGTCGCGCCGGCCCTCCACCAGCCGCATCGGCTCCAGCGGGTGGGGGAGATCGGGGGGATCCCGTTCGTGGACGACTCCAAGGGGACGAACGCCCACGCCACGGCCGCCGCATTGGCGGCGATCTCCGGCCGGGTGGTGCTCATCCTCGGCGGGCGCCTCAAGGGGGGAGGGTACGAGGTCCTCGTCCCGCTCGTCCGGGACAAGGTCCGGGCGTGCGTCCTCATCGGGGAGTCCCAGGCCTACTTCGCCCATCTCCTCGCCTCCGCGGGGGTTCCCTGCGACCTGGCGGACGACCCCGCAGACGCGCTCCGGCGGGCGTACCGCCTCGTCCAGCCGGGGGACACCGTGCTCCTGTCCCCGGCGTGTGCGAGCTTCGACCAGTTCCGGGACTACGCCCAGAGGGGGGAAGCGTTCCAGCGGGCGTTCGCCGCCCTCGCCGCACGGTGAGCGGCCCCTGTCCCCCCGCCGAGGGACAGTGGGCACCTCGGAGAGGGAACGATAGCCGGGGGGACCACCCCCGCGGTCCTTTGGCCGAGGGGACATGTGCGCAACACTACCTTCGCCATGGGGAGCCTGGAGGGCAAGGTCGCGGTCGTCCTCGCTTTTTTGCTCCTGGCGGGGTTCCTGTTCGTGTACTCCGCGAGCTTTCCCCTCTCGCTGCGCTTGACCGGGGACCCGTGGGCCCTCCTCAAGCGACAGATCATCGGGGGCGTGGTCGGGTTAGTGGCCCTCGTCGTGCTATGGCGGGTGGACTACCACGTGTGGAGCAGGATCGATGATCTCCTGCTGGGGGGCGCGTTCGTTCTCCTCTGCCTGACCCTCATCCCCCCGCTTGCCGAGGGATCGCGCTGGTTGCGGTTGGGCCCGTTCCCATTCCAGCCCTCGGAGGTGGGGAAGGTGGCCCTCGTCCTGTACGTTGCGGGCTCCCTCGTCCGGCGCGGGGATCGCGTAGCGAGCTACCGCGCGGGGGTTCTTCCCTACCTCCTCGTGCTGGCGGCGTTCGGGATGGTACTGCTCCTCCAGCCCGATTCGGGGATGCTCGCCGTGTACGCGGTCACAGTGGCGTTCCTCCTCTGGGTGGGGGGCATCCCCATGCGCCATCTCCTTCTCACCCTCGCCGGCGCGCTTCCCGTAGCCGGCGTGGTCCTGTTCCTCGCTCGCTACCGGCTCGAGCGGTTCGTCGCCTTCCTCAACCCCGATTCGTACCGAGATACCTACGCCTATCAGACGTTCCAGTCTCTTCTCGCGGTGGGTTCGGGTGGGGTGTTCGGCCGGGGGATCGGGGCGTCGCGGGCGAAGCTGTTCTATCTCCCGGCGGCCCACAACGACTTCCTGTTCGCGGTGGTGGCGGAGGAGACGGGGCTCGTGGGGTCCCTGTCCGTGATCGCCCTTCTCGGGCTCCTCGTGGCGCTCGGGTTCTGCGTGGCCCGGCGGGCGCCAGATAAGCTGGGGGCCCTCTACGCGTGGGGGGCCTCGTTCCTCCTTGGGTTCCAGGCCCTCCTCAACCTGGCGGTGACGGTGGGGGTGATGCCGGTGACGGGGTTGACCCTCCCCTTCCTGAGCTACGGCGGCTCCTCCCTCATGGTGAGCCTGATGTTGGGGGGGCTCATCCTCGGCGTGGCCCGTGCCGCCCGCCAGTCCCCGGTGGGGGTCCTCGTTCCGGGAGTGAGGGGATGAGGGTGCTCGTGGCCGCAGGTGGAACAGGGGGCCACGTGTACCCCGCCCTGGCCGTGCTCGACGAGCTGCGGGCGCGGGGCGCCCTCTCTGGCGCGGGGTGGGTGGGGAATCCCACCGGGGTGGAGGCGACGGTCGCCCGCCAACGCCCGTGGATCGAGTTCTTCCCCCTTCGCTCGCGGGGGATCGACCGCCACCGGCCCTGGACGTGGCCGATGGCCCTCGCCCAGGCGGCGGGGGGACTCCTCCGTGCGGTGACCATCGTGCGCCGGTTTCGGCCCGATGTCGTCCTTGGAACAGGGGGGCATGCCGCGTTCTCCCCGCTCGTCGCCGCGTGGCTCCACCGGGTTCCGATCGCGGTCCAGGAACAGAATGCACGGATGGGGCTCTCCAACCGGCTCCTCTCCAGGATAGCAGACCTTGTCCTCCTCTCTTTCCCCACGACCCGCGGCGTGCCCCGCCGCGCGAAGGCCTGTGTGACGGGAAATCCCGTCCGGCAGGAGGTGACCGCCCTTTCCCCCCAGCTGGGGGACGAGCTCCTCGTAGTGGGGGGGTCGCTGGGGTCGCGCCGCCTAGTGGACGCGATCGTCCGTGCCGCTCCGGATCTGGCGCGTGCCCCTGGGCTCCGGATGCGGCTCGTTGTGGGGAGGGCGGCTCCGGCGGAGGAGGTAGCGACGGCCCTCGCTCAGGCGGGGGTCGCGGCCGAGGTGGTGAGGTACGTAGAGCCGTTTGCCGATGCCCTCTCCCGGGCTCGCCTCGTCGTGGCGCGAGCGGGGGCGACCACGGTGGCCGAGGTGGCGGCGGCGGGGCGCCCGGCCGTGTTCGTCCCGTGGGACGGTGCGGCAGGGCACCACCAGCACGACAACGCACGGGCGATCGCCGAGGGAGGGGGGTGCCTCATCGCGACGGACGGAACGGCCCTCTGGGACCTGGGCCGGCTCGTGCGCGAGCTGTGGGGGGATGGGGAGAGGCTGCGTCGAATGGCCGCGGCGGCGCGGGCGGTCGCCCGGCCCGATGCGGCCCGTCGAGCGGCAGCGGCAATCATCGCACTCGTGGAGGAGAAGAGAACATGAACGGCTTCGCAGGGCGGGTTCACCTTGTGGGGATCGGGGGGGAAGGGATGGCAGCGCTGGCCCAGCTTCTGCGGGAGGGAGGGGCTACGGTTTCTGGGTCCGACATCCGGGATTCGTCCCGCATGGCGGCCCTCCGGGCGTGGGCCGAGGTGAGCGTCGGGCACCGGGTGGAGAACCTGCCGGACCGTCTGGATGTCCTCGTGTACTCATCGGCCATCGCGCCGGGCAACCTGGAGGTGCAGGCCGCGCGCGGCGTTCCGCGGTGGCCGCGGCTGCCCGCGCTGGGGGCGATCACCCGGGGGCGGGACCTCGTCGCGGTGGTGGGGACCCATGGCAAGACCACCACCACGAGCTGGGCCGCCCACCTCGTGGCCACCGTGACGGGAGAGGGAGGGTATTACGTGGGAGGGGAGGTGCCCGGCTCCCCGTCGGCGGTCCTCGGGCAGGGGAAGCCGTTCGTGGCCGAGATCGACGAGTCGGACGGACGGTTCGTCGGTCTCACGCCGCGGGTGGCCGTGTTGACGTCGGTGGACACGGACCACGTCCACACCTATGGTGGGTTCGGCGGTCTGAAGAAGGCGTTCGCGACGTTCCTCGCTCGAGCCGAACAGGCCGCGGTCTGTGCCGACGACCCGGTCGCCCTCGATGTCGCTCGGTCCCGGCATCGCGCGTTGACGTTCGGCTTCTCCCCTCACGCCGACCTGCAGGCGGTGGGTGCGGAGTACCGCCGGGGGAAGACGGGTTTCGAGCTCCACCTGCGCGGGAAGAAGATCGGGGAGGTCGAGGCCCCCGGCCCCGGCCCACACAACGTGCGCAACGCTCTGGGCGCGATCGCAGCCGGGCTCCTCATCGGGATCCCTCCCCGCGACCTCCTGCCCGCGCTGGCCACGGCCACCCGACCGCGGCGGCGGCTGGAGATCCTCGAGGAGAACGGATACCTCGTCGTGGACGACTACGCCCATCATCCCACCGAGGTCGCAGCGGGGCTGGACGCCCTGCGCCGGGGGTGGCCGGATCGGCGGATCGTGGCGATCTTCCAACCCCATCGCTACTCCCGCACTCAAGCCCTCGCCGGCGCGTTCGGGGCCGTGCTCTCTCGTGCGGACCGCGTCGTGGTGTCGCGGGTCTACCCGGCGTTCGAGCGGTCGATCCCCGGGGTGACGGGGCGCGAGGTGGCGGATGCGGTCCGGCAGGCTGGGGGATGGGCCGTGTACCGCCCTACCCTCAGCGCGGCGCTCGATGCCGCAGCGGAGGAGATCCAGCCCGGGGACGTGGTGGCGTGTTTCGGTGCAGGGGACATATGGAAACTGGCCCGGGAGATGGCGCGCGGGCTCTCCTCCGGATCTTGAGGGACCTCCCGGGTGAGGTGGGGGTCGAGGAGCCCCTCGCCCCCCATACCACGTTCCGGATCGGTGGGAAGGCGTTCGCCCTCTACCGTCCGACGACATCGGACGCGCTCGGCGAGGCCGTGGTGCGGGCCCGGGCCCACGGGTTCCCCTGGCTCATCCTGGGCGGGGGATCCAAGCTCCTCGTCCCCGATCGGGGCTTCCCCGGCTTGGTCCTGTCCACGGCGGCCCTGCGCTCCTGGCACGAGGAGGAAGGGATTCTACGGGTCGGGGCGGGGGTGTCCCTGGCCCGGGTCGCCCGGCGCGGGGCGTGGAAGCTCGCGGGGATCCCCGGCACGGTGGGGGGAGCCGTGGCGATGAATGCCGGGACGAGGTACGGCGCCATCGCCGATCAGCTGGAGTGGGTGCAGGCCCTTCTCCCCACGGGGCGCCTCCACACCTTCTCTCTGGACGAATGCGGCTTCTCCTATCGGGATTCCGTGTTCCGTCGGCTGCGGCTGCCCGTGGTCGCGGTCGGCGTGCGGCTTCAGCCCGTTCAGGACCTGTCCCCCCTCCTCGCGGAGCGGGCGCGGACCCAGCCACAGCTTCCGTCGGCAGGGTGCGTGTTCCGCAACCCCTCCGCCGGTCGGTCGGCGGGATGGATGATCGACCAGTGCGGCCTCAAGGGGATGCGGATCGGCGATGCCGTGGTCTCGGAGCGGCATGCGAATTTCATCTGCAACCTCGGGCGGGCTCGCGCAGCCGAGGTTCTGGAACTGGTCGACGAGGTCCAGGATCGCGTGGCGCGTCGGTTCGGGGTCTGGCTCCGCCTGGAGCTTGAGGTCGTGGGGGAGTGATCTGGGCCGCACGGCTGGGGTGCGTCCTTTGTTCTCTCCTCATCTTGCTCTTCGCTTCCTTCCGCTGGGGCGGATGGTGGCGGGTTGAGGAGGTGTGGGTCTCCTCAACCCGCTACGTCGCCGCCGAACAGTTGACAGGGATTCTGCTCGGTGCTAATGTACTTCGATTACAAACGGGGGGAATACGCGACTGGATTCGAAGCGACCCCCGTGTTTTGGAGGCGAAGGTTCGGGTTCGCCCGCTCGGGAAGCGGGTGGAAGTGGAGATTAAAGAGAGGGAACCGGCTGTGGAGGTGCGACTGGCGAGCGGGGAGGCGGTATGGGTGGACGCCGAGGGGGTCATCCTCGAGCCGGGGGTGGCGCCGGCGGTGGTGGGTGTCCCCCGGGCGGGGGAGCGGGTGGCCCTGGAGGCGGTGCGGGCCGCGCGCGCCGTGGCCCAGCTCTCCCCTGCCGTCCAGGAGAGGTTCCCGATGTTTGATGTTTCGGATCCCACCGATGTCATAGCCAAAGGAGATGGGTCCCCGACCCTCCTCCTGGGGGAGATTAGCCAACTGGGGGAACGTCTTGCTATCCTGGAGGAGTTATGGGAGCGAGGGCTGCTTGCCGAGTACGCCACGGTGGATCTCCGCGTGGGCGACGAGGTGATCCTGAAGCGAAAGAGATGAAGGTGGTGGTTCGATGAGGCGGGAGCGGCTGTTGGTGGGGTTGGATGTCGGGACGACCAAGGTGGCCTGTCTTGTGGCCAACGTGGTCGACGAGTACATCGAGGTCATCGGGTTGGGCACTGCTCCGTCCCGGGGGTTGGAGAAAGGGGTCGTGGTCGACATTGGCCGCACCATTCAGTCCATTCGGAAGGCGGTCGAAGAAGCGGAGAACATGGCCGACGTGCGCGTCCAAAAAGCTTACGTCGGCATCGCGGGGAAGCACATCCGTTCCCTCAACAACTCCGCGACCGTGTCCATCACCCGCCCCGATCGGATCATCACCGCCGAGGACGTGCGGCGGGTGGTAGAGGCCGCGCGGACGATGCCCCTGTCTCCCGATGTCGAGCTCATCCACGTCATCCCCCGGCAGTACATCGTGGACGGGCAGGAGGGGATCACGGATCCGGTCGGGATGACCGGGACCCGCCTCGAGGTGGACGTGCACATCGTGCTTGGCTCGGTGACCGCGGTGCACAACCTTGTGCGGTGTGTTGAGGCGGTGGGGATTGGGATCTCCCAGATCGTGCTCGAACCGCTGGCGTCGGCGATGGCGGTCTTGTCGTCTGCGGAGAAGGAGCTGGGCGTGGTCCTCCTCGACTCGGGGGGGGGGACGACGGACATCTCCGTGTTCCGGGGAGGGGACATCTGGTTCTCGAAGACGATCCCTATCGCCGGAGAGCACATCACGAACGACATCACGGTGGGCCTCCAGACCCCGATCGAGGAGGCGGAACGGATCAAGAAGCAATACGGGACGTGTCTCGTCGATTCGGTGGCCGATGACGAGAAGATCGAAGTGGCCACGATCGGCGGCGAGAGTGTGAAGCAGGTGTCGCGGAAGAAGCTCGCCAAGGTCATCGAGCCGCGGGTCGAGGAGATCCTCGACCTGGCGATGCAGGAGGTCGAGGATGCCGGCTACCGGGATCTCATCCCCGCGGGCGTGGTGATCACCGGTGGGACAGCGCTTCTGGCCGGAATGGCCGAGTACATCGAGAAACGGTACGGGACCCCCGCCCGTGTGGGGAGTCTCCCCCATGGCATCCACGGGCTGCGGGACATCGTGGAGTCGCCCATCTACGCTACCGGGATCGGGCTCCTCAAGTACGCGGTGGAGACCCGGGATTTCGTGCCCACGAAGCGCGCGCGGGGATCGAGGGGCATGCTGGGAAAGCTGTTCGGGTGGTTCCGCAGCTTCCTGCGGGGGTGAGGGAAGGATGATGGGGGGGAGCCCGGCCAAGATCATGGTGGTGGGGGTGGGCGGGGGCGGCGGGAACGCCGTGAACCGCATGGCCCAGGCTGGGCTGGTCGGCGTCGAGCTTGTGGCGATGAATACCGACGTCCAGGTACTGGAGATGGTGGAGGCCCACCGCCGCCTGCAGCTCGGGGGGAAACGCACCAGTGGGCTGGGAGCAGGGGGGGACCCGGACGTGGGACGGGAGGCGGCGGAGGAATCCCGCGACGAGATCGCCGACCTCCTCGAGGGGCTGGACATGGTGTTCATCACCGCCGGGATGGGCGGGGGGACGGGGACCGGGGGCGCCCCCGTCGTGGCCGAGATCGCCAAGGAGCTGGGGATCCTCACCGTGGGGATCGTGACCCGCCCGTTCTCGTTCGAGGGCCTGGCCCGCGCCGAACGGGCGGAGCGGGGCGTGCACCAGCTATCGAAGAACGTGGATGCGATCATCACCATCTCCAACGACCGCCTCCTCAAAGTGGCCCCTCCCGAGATGCCCCTCACGCGGGCATTCGAGCTCGTGGACGAGATCCTCCGCCAAGGGGTTCAAGGGGTGACCGAGCTCATCACCGTGCCGGGGCTCATCAACCTCGATTTCGCCGACGTCGAGGCGGTGCTGAGGGGGGCTGGGACCGCCCTCATGGGGATCGGCGAGGCGGATGGGGACAACAAAACCCGCGAGGCGGCTCGCCGCTCGATCTCCTCCCCCCTCCTCGACTTCAGCGTCAAGGGCGCCAAGCGAGCGATCCTCAACATCACCGGCGGGGATGACCTCACCCTGGAGGAGGTCACCGCGGCGGCGAGCGCGATCCAAGAGGCCCTCTCCGACAAGGCCGACCTCATCTTCGGGGCCACCATCCGCGAGGGGATGCAGAAAGCGAGGGTGACCGTGATCGCGACCGGATTCCCCCTTGGCCAGGGTGGGGAGATCATGGAGGCCGACGAGGGTATCGTCCTCGAGAGGCTGGAACGGGAGGGGGTCCGCGACAATTACGACATCCCCACGTTCCTGCGTCGCTCCCGTCGTCCCGAGGTCCCGTAGGGGAGCCCGCCCCAGGCGGATCAACCCCCGAAGCGGTGGGTGACGGGGAAGCGGCGGCCCATCCCAAACGCCTTCGGCGATACCTTGAGGATGATGGGGGACTGCCTCCGCTTGTACTCCGAGGTCCGGAGGCGGTGGGCGATGTCCCGAGCGATCTCCTCGCCAAACGATCGCGCAACTTCGTCCCAGGACCGGTTCTCCACGACGAGGGCCCGCACGAGCGGGTCGAGCACCTCGTACGGGGGCAGATCCTCGTCGTCCCGCTGGTGCGGACGAAGCTCGGCCGATGGCGGGCGGGTGAGGGTTCTCTCCGGGATGAGGCTCCGGCCGGCCCGCTCGTTGATGAAGCGGGCGAGCGCATACACCTCGCCCTTGACGAGGTCGCCGATCGGGGCCAACGCTCCCACCGTGTCCCCGTAGAGCGTATTGTACCCCGCGGCGAGCTCCGACTTGTTCCCGCAGCAGAGGACGACATGTCCGCTCGCGTTGGACAGGGCCATCCACAGGATCCCACGGATCCGGGCCTGGAGGTTCTCCTCCACCACTCCCTCCACGGCGACGTGGGGGGACAGGGCGGAGGTGAGGGAGGCAACGATGGGGTCGATCTCAACCTCGATGAGCCGGATCCCCAGAGCGTCGGCGAGCTCGCGGGCCTCGTCCGCGGACTCTGGCGCGGTGTACGGGCCAGGGAAGAAGGTGCCCACCACGCGATGGGAGCCAAGGGCCTCGCAGGCCAGCGCCGCCACGACCGCTGAGTCCACGCCCCCCGAGATCCCCACGATCGCCCCTGGGATCCCGTTCTTGTTGAGGTAGTCCCGGATCCCCGCCGTAAGGGCTGCGTGGATGGTGTCGATCCCGTCCTCAGTCGGTGGCGCAGCGGGGGCGGCGGCGGTGTCGACCACGTACAGGCCCGCGGCGAACCGCGGGGCGGCGAGGAGGAACGCCCCATCCGGGCGGACGGTGAACGATCCACCGTCGAACACGAGCTCGTCCTGTCCTCCGACGAGGTTGGCGTAGACGAACGGGGCTCCGGACCGCTGCGCCCACCGGCGGGCGAGGGCGTAGCGGAGGGCGGGCTTGCCGCGGAAGTACGGCGAGGCGGAGACGTTGACAAGGAGGTCCACTCCGGCTGCGGCTTGAGCGGCGAGCACCCCTTCCTCGTACCAGAAGTCCTCGCACACCGAGAGCCCGAGGCGCAAGCCTTGCCAATCGAGCACGGCTACCTCCGTTCCCGGTGCGAAGTAGCGCTCCTCCTCGAACACGTCGAACGAGGGCAACCGGTGCTTGGCCTGGTGGCCGATGATGCCACCACGCGCGAGGAGGAACGCCGCGTTGTAGAGGAGCACATCGCCCCCGAATGCCTGGGCGGACGGGTCGGCGACGTTCGCCTCCCTCGTGCCCCCTCGCAGGACGTGGCCGATCACGACCGCGATGTCCCGGCTTGCCGCGACGACCGCGGCGAACTCGCGGTCGGCCGCGTCGAGGAACCCGGTGCGGAGGAGGAGGTCCCGCGGGGGGTACCCGAGGAGGGCGAGCTCAGGCAGAACGACGAGGTCCGCGCCTCGCTCGCGGGCCGCGGCGATCGTGTCCAAGATCAACGCCCGGTTTCCGGGGAGATCCCCCACCGTCGGATTGATCTGGCCGAGAGCGATCTTCACCTGAATCCCTTATGAAGCCCGTTTGCCGTCATTCGTGAACCGTCACGCGTCATTCATCACCCGTGACCGGCTTCGCAGATGAGCAGCGCCCTTCTGCCCGGGCTGGGAGGTGAGGCATGCGGTGGGATGGGTAAGCCTCGAGCAGAAGGGCGCGAACTCACAACGCTGAGTATAGCCCGCCGCGGGGGAACCGCCAGCCCGCAGGGGCGTCGCGCGCGAGCGCTGCTCAGCGGGAGGCCCGTGGGCTTGGTCCGAGGGGCAACGCCCCGCCGAAACCCAGGTCCTCTCCCGTTCCCGAGCGTTGAGAGGGTGTGGGACGCGCAATGGTGCTGATCAGATCCGCTTTCGGACGCCGCGCCGTTGTCGAAGGCGCTCCAGAACTTCTCTGGACGGGCATGAAACCTCCCCCTGGACAGGGGTGTATACTGGTTATCTAGCAAGAAGAAGAACGCGGCTCGTCGGCAGGGGGTTGCGGCTCCCGTTCCCCTCTATCCAGCCCAACTGCCTCCCTTCCCTCGCCCTCCCCAAGCCATGTTCCCTGCCGCGACGGAGGGGGTGGTGGTGAGGGACACACCGATCACGAATCCTGCGGGTCATCGAGCCACGGTCAACGGACTACGGTTCACGGGTGTAGGGAGGAGGTGGGATCATGCGGTGGAGAGAGTTCAGTCTAGCGGTCTTCGTGGTGGCGCTCGTGGGCGCTGTCGAGCCTGCCCAGGGATCTGTGAGCGACGACCCCGCGAGGTTCACCTTAGCGGTAACCGACGATGCAGGGAGGTTCTTTGCCGGGAGGACGGACGATGAAGGGAAGTTCACGTGCACGGTGAACTTCGCGAACATCCTGAAGGTCACGGGCTCGCTGAGCGATCCCCTGGGGGAGATTGGTGCCGTGTCCCTGAAGCTCCTCTTCGAAAGCCGCCCCGAGATCCTGGCGATCCTCGGGATCGGGAACGTCGGGGCGCTGTGGGTCAGCGCTGACGGCTTCGATTGGGAGAGAGTTCCACGGTACACCATTGACTGGACCGGGTCAGGGGTCTCGATCGACCTAGGTTCGGTCGTGGTCACCCCGAAGGTCAGCATCCGCTGTCAGGACATCACGCAGGGGATCAAGCTCTACGGGGAGACCGGTGAGTACGTGCATTTCGTCACCGGGACGTGCACAGCGGAGCTCTGGTACGAGTTTGACCCGATCGCCGGGCTCCGGCTGGCGAACAAGGTGCCCGAGCTTCCTCGGGAAGTGCCGCGGGCGTGCCGGTGGGTCGTGGTGGAGAAGGTGGAGCCGGGCCAAGTGACCCAGACCTACTACCACAGCGACGGGAAGGTGTGGGTGGAGAAGGAGAGGGTGGTGTTCAAGCGGGTGCCGAGTCTGCCGCCTTCTGCCCAGCACTGCGAGCACTTCCTGGTCAAGGGCGCGGGCGGCAAGGAGTACATGTACCACTGGTGGCAGCCCGACCCGAGCGTGCCGGGGAGGTGGCGGTCGCTCGGCGAATGGAAGCCGGTGGAGACCAAGGTTGAAGAACCGATCGAGGAGAAGCCGGAACTTCCTGGGTTCGGTTGAGGATGTGCGTGGTTCAGGCATCCTGGATCACGCGTGCGGGAGGTGAGGCAGCATGCGTCGCGTTCTGCTCGGTGTTGGACTAACAGTCGTTTGGGCCCTGGTGGGGTGGGCGCAGTGTTCTGAAATACCGTACACGGTCGGTGGCACGACCGTTACGCTCAGGTTCTGCGGGAACTTAACGGTCTCCGGCGGGACGTGCAGCCAGGTGGCGTCGAACGTCGTTCAGTGTTCGGTTCCCGAGGGAACCACGGGAACCGTCAACCTCTCGGCGCAGCGTACGCCGGCTGGGACGGTGACCATCTCGGCCGCGGCGCTCCCCACGGGGTGGTCGTCCTTCACCCCCGTGTCCGGGTCGGGCTCGGTGAACGCTCAGTACAGGTTCACCGTGCCTGCGGGGACTGCCGGGCGAAGGTTCGAGCTTAGGTTCCAGGCTACGGCGGCCGGTGTGCCGAGCGCGATCACGCTCACCGTGATCCTTGAGGTGCTGGGGGCCAGGGGGCCGGAGGAGTACCAACCGGTTACTGGGAGGACTGACAGCGATGGCAAGTTCACCGTGACCATCGCGCCGAATAAGACTGTAACGGGCAAGCTGACGATCTGTACGGTGACGCCCCTCCCAGATCTCACGTTCACGCTAACCCCCGTTGTGCCAACGCTCGATGGTGGGGGAATCAGCGCGTTCAAGATCAGCGCCGAGGGCTACGAGGATCTCCTGGTGACCGAGTTCTCCACGTTCGACCTGTTCTTCATCGCGACCCATGATCTCAAGACACTCTGCCTCAGGCCGAGGGGTGGACCCCCGGGAGGAGGGGATGGTGAGCCGTCCGGGAGCTGCTTCCACGCCTTCTGGACCCATGGGTCCGGCGTTGAGCTGGAGAACCCGGAGTCCACGGTGAGCGTCACCCGTTTGGGCTACGCCACACACGTGGTAGGGAAACCCAACTCTGGTGGCTGGTTCCACTTCGCCATCCCCACCCCTGTGATCGGGACCTGTTTCAGCAGTGCGGCGGGTGGTGAGATCAGCTTCCGGTATCGGCTGCTCCGCGTGCTCATCCGGGTTCACACGAGCGGGACCGAAGTCAAAGTAACCAGGGTGCACGTCTGGGATGGGGACACGTGCCATGCCCGGTACGAGGGTCTCGCGATTGCGGAAGGACCAGTGATGGAAGGTTTCGACATCGCTGCACGGCCGTCTGTGCTCTATGGGGTCGGAGTCTCGATCCGGGTGGAGTTCGGTGCGTCGGGCGGATGGGTGAGGTTCATTGGCGCAGGCGGGGACTTTCTGCTTTGGGACGCCTGCTCGTGCAAGTGACGGGGGGAGATGCGAGGGAGCCGTCGTTCTCGCAAGCCAGCTGACGGGCCTGCTCTGGCGGAAACAGAACAGCGCGGACGGATCATGGTCCCGTAAGGGGCCCGTCTCCAGGGTGCTGCTCCTCCTGCCGATGCCGGGTTGGAGCATGGTCGGTGGTCATTGAAGCGCGGTTCACGAGTCAAGTGGGTGGTGGTAGAAACGAGGTAGAAACATCCACCGAACCCTGGAAGGAAGTGGGAGACGACTGACCTGGTCCGCCGTACGCGACCTTGGCTCGGTACGATTTCGTGAGCATCGGGGAGACACCGCACGTGGCGTCCGTCGTCCGGGTGGCCCTGGAACTCGGTTCCCGGCGTACCGTCAAAATCGAATCTCTTACCGCGATCCCGATCGCGGCCTCGCCAAGGTCAAGGGGCAGTAGCCACGCTCATTCCTCGGTCACCGCCGGCGTGGGTTCAACCCCCGCGATCGGGCCACGGTCCTTGGTTCGCTCCTCGGGATGGTCCTCCCGCGGGAGGCGGCGATGTTCCTTCAGCCAAGGCAAGCGGCAGGATCTCCCCTAGCCTCCCGTCCCGGAGGCGCGCGCCGAGTTCCTCTGCCCCAGCTTTCACCGCCGGCGTGAGCCCCTCCCCGAGGGAGCGGTCGGCGGGCTGGATCCCGACGAGAACGATCTCCCCCACCCGGTCGCGCACGGTGGAGAGGAGGAAGGGCAACGGAAGGGCGTGGGTCGAGCCGAGCATCCGCTCGGACCCGTCCAGGGGCAGGCGGCGCACGGTCCCCGGAGGGAGCCCCATCTCCGCGGCGTCCACGACCACGAGGAGGTCGGGGGCGAGCCGGCGCACGATCCCCAGCACGTTCTCCACGCTCGGGCCAGCGGAGATAACCTCCCACCCCCGTCCTCTCATCTGCTCTGCGACCCATATTCCTACCCCGTCGTCGCACCGCAGGGGGTTCCCAATTCCCAGAACCGCGCGCCGCACAGGGTGCCGAGCTAGGCGGGGTTCTCCCGCAGGAAGGTCCGGAATGGGTGGGCGAGAGCTTTCAGTTCGTCCGCGTTGACGATGACGATCCGCCGGCCGGGGAGCGCGACGAGGCCGCGGTCCCGAAACTCCGACAGGATGCGGATCGCGGTCTCGGTGGACACCCCCGCCATCTCCGCGAGCTCCGCCCGCGGGAGCTCGACCCCGATGTCCCACCCCGCGGCGGTTTCCGCCCCGAATGCCTGGCCCAGCTCCACAAGGGCCCGCGCCACGCGCTCGCGGGCGGACCGCGACGTGATCTCGACGAGGCGGTCACCGAAGATCTTGCTCTCGTGGGCCAGCTTCTCGATGAGCCGTAGCGCGACGTCGGGATGACCGCGCAAGAAGGGAAGGAACTGGTCGCGGGGGATGAACACGAGGAGCGACGGTTCGAGGGTCTTGGCGTAGCAGGTGTAGGTCTCCTGGTCGAACAGCGTCTTTTCGCCGAGGATCTCCCCCGGCCCGAGGAGCTTCAGGATCTGGGAATGGCCAGCGCGGCTGCGTTTGGCGATCTTGATCTTCCCCCGACAGAGGATGTAGAGGCCCAGCGCCGGCATCCCCTCCTGGAACACCATTGCCCCCGATTCGAGCTCCACCGGCCGCATGAGGGAGACGAGCTTCCGTCTCTCCGGCTCCGCCAGATCGGCGAAGATCCCGGAGCACGCGTGCGGACACCGCTCACAGAGCGGCACGGCCGGGGGAAGCTGCACCTTGACCCCTCGCATCGCGCTCACTTGTACCGCAGCCCGCAACGAAAATCCAGAGCGGTGGAGTTCGCTACGGGGCACAATCTTTCGTCAGCCTGCTCTCCGGGAAGGCAGCCCGGGAGTCGGGATAGCGGCCGATGAGTCCCCCCGACAGGATGAGGCTGAATGCTTCCTCTGCCGTGAGGTTGACGGGGGTTATCCGCGTGCGGGGGACGAACAGGACCCAACCGGAGAGGGGGTTGGGAGCGGTGGGGACGTAAACGGAGATCGTGTCGGGGGAGAACTGGTTGCTCACGCTAGCCACGTCCTCGTTGGTGAGGATCCCGAGCACGTAGGAGCCTGGGTAGGGGAACTCCACGAGCACGATCCGCCGTCCCCTCCCGAGGGCTTGCTCCCGGTGGAAGATGACTTGCGCCAATTGGCGCGTCCCCCAGTACACGTTGCGTACCCCAGGTATCGCCCGTACGACCCGTTCCACGCCGTGGAGGAGCCCCCGCCCCACCCAATGGCGGGCGATCACTCCCACGAGGAACACGACGAGGATGGTGATCACAACCTCCGTGCCCGGGACGTAGCGGCCGATCAGCCGCCTCATCAGCCCCGCGAACGCGGTGTGCGGCCCGAGGACGGAGTACGCCAGCCGGTACATGAGCCACAGCAGGTACACGGTCAGCCCAAGGGGCAGAAGCGCGAGGAGCCCCGAGATGAAGGTCCTCCTTAGCCAGAGAAGCAGACGCCGCATCGGCCTACTTGTACGCCAAATCCGCCCCCTCTGCCACCCTCCTTTCCGGGGGCCGTAGGCGGCGAAGTTGCCATCTGTTCGTGGCTCGATGGAGCGGACTGTGAACGAGGTTCGGGCTTGGGTATCATGCTGCGGGTCGAGCCTGACCTTACGAAGGAGGCACATCACTGTGACAAAGGAAGCGGCGCTAAACGGAATGCAGTGGGTCGTCCCCGATCCAACCCGGCCGAACTGGTACTGGCCCAACGATGCGCTCAAGGAGCGCGCCTGGGTAGCTGATCCGGCGCTCTACGAACGGGCAGCGGCTGATCCGATCGCGTTTTGGGCCAACCAGGCCGAGGGACTCGTGTGGTTCAAGCGGTGGACGAGCGTCTACGAGGATGAGCCCTACGCGTACCGGTGGTTCGTGGGCGGGAAGCTCAACCTGTCGTACAACTCCCTCGATCGCCACGTGAAAGCGGGGAAGGGGGGCCAGACCGCGCTCATCTGGGAGCCCGAGCCGGTGGATGAGCCCAACCGGATCTTCACCTACAAGGAGCTCCTCGACGAGGTGTCACGGTTCTCCAACGCGCTCAAGGCGCTCGGGGTCCAGAAGGGGGATCGGGTGGGGATCTATCTCCCGATGATCCCGGAGGCGGTGATCGCCATGCAGGCTGTGGTGCGGATCGGCGCCGTGCACACCGTGGTGTTCTCCGCGTTCTCGCCGGAGTCGTTGCGCGATCGACTGCTCGACTGTGGGGCGAAGGTCCTCATCACTGCCGACGGGTACTGGCGCCGGGGAAAGCAGATCCCCTTGAAGCAGAACGCCGATCAGGCATTGGCGGGGACGGCGGTGGAGAAGGTGATCGTCGTCCGTCGGGCGGGGAACGAGATCCCGATGGACCGGAAACGCGACGTGTGGTACCACGAGATCGTGGATGGCCAGCCCACGCGATGTCCCCCCGAGGAGATGGATGCCGAGGACCTCTCGTTCATCCTCTACACCTCGGGTACGACCGGGAAGCCGAAAGGCGTTATGCACACCACCGGCGGGTACGCGGTCCAGGTCTACGCGACCTGCAAGTGGGACTTCAACCTCCACGAGGACGACATCCACTTCTGCACGGCCGACGTGGGGTGGATCACCGGGCACTCCTACATCAACTACGGCCCGCTCATGAACGGGGTGGCGACGCTCGTCTACGAGGGGACGCCCGATGCGCCCGACTTCGGCCGGATGTGGCAAGTCATCGCCAAGCATAAGGTGACGGTGTACTACACCGCGCCGACCGCGATCCGGATGCACGTCAAATGGGGCGAGGAGTGGCCGGCGAAGTACGATCTCTCCTCCCTGCGGGTCCTCGGAACGGTGGGGGAGCCGATCAACGAAGAGGCGTGGCTGTGGTACTTCGAGCACATCGGGGGCAAGCGGTGTCCGATCGTGGACACGTGGTGGCAGACCGAGACCGGGGCGACCTGCGTCCAGGCCCTTCCGGGGATCGGGCCGTTCATCCCCACCGTGGCGGGTCGGCCGTTCCCCGGGATCCGGGCCAAGATCGTGGACGCGGGGGGCGTTCCCGTGAAGACGGGCGATGGCGGGTACCTCATCATGGAACCCCCGTTCCCACCAGCACTCTTGCGTGGGCTGTACGGTGATGTGGAGAAGTTCCGCGCCACCTACTTCGGCGAGTTCGGGCCCCAGCTCTACTTCACGAAAGACGGGGCGCGGATGGACGAGATGGGGAACATCCGGATCACGGGCCGGGTGGACGACGTGATGAACGTCGCTGGCCACCGACTGGCCACGGCCGAGGTCGAGGACGCGCTCGCCCAGCACCCGCTCGTCACGGAGGTCGCGGTGGTGTCCAAGCCGGATGACCTCAAGGGTGAGGTCCCGGTGGCGTTCGTCCTCCTCAAGAAGGGGGTCCAGCCGTCCGAGGAGCTGAAGAAGGACCTCGTGAAGACGGTGGATCAGCACATCGGGCCCACGGCGCGGCCGGCGGCGATCTACTTCACGGAGGATGTCCCCAAGACCCGCTCTGGGAAGATCATGCGCCGGATCCTGAAGGCGCTCGTGCGCAACGAGCCCGTGGGCGATCTCACCACGCTGCGCAACCCAGAGTGTGTACAGGACCTCCAACGCGCGGTGGGGTACAAGGGCTAGGGTGGCAGTCACGTTATCGTGATGGAGTCATGGGGGGACGGGCATGGGCCGTCCCCCTTCTCTAAGGAGGAGCGATGGCGGAGGTGCGGGTGCTGGGTCTGCCGGCGGAGAGCGGGCGGTGGGGGCTTGTTGCAGTGGGGTTCCTCGCCAACCTCTGCATGGGGGCCGTGTACGCGTTCAGCGTGTTCCGAACGCCATTGGAATCGCTGTGGGGGATCGGGGCGACCGCGAGCGGCCTTCCGTACATGGTGTTCCTCGGGGTGTTCGGCGCGGGGATGGCCCTCGCGGGGGGGATCGTGGACCGGTGGGGACCGCGGAAGGTGGGGGCGTTCGGGGGGGCGTTGGTGGGGGGGGGATGGCTCCTCGCGGGGCTCTCCCCCAACGTGGGGATCCTAACCCTCCTCTACGGGGTCATCGGGGGGGCGGGGGTGGGGATCCTCTACGGGTGCCCGATCGCCGTCTCCACGCGGTGGTTTCCTGACCGGAAGGGGCTCGCGGTCGGCCTCACCGTGATGGGGTTCGGGCTGTCGACCCTCGTCGTGGCCCCCCTCATGCGTCACCTCATCAAGACGGCGGGGGTGCTGCCCACGTTCTCGATCCTCGGCGGGGCGTTCCTCGTCCTGCTGGTGCTCCTCGCGCTCCCGCTTCGCTATCCACCTCAGGGGTGGCGGCCGGCGGGGTGGAGTCCTCCCGCTTCCACCAGCCCGGGCCGGGCTGACCTCGACCGACGGACGATGCTGCGCAGCCCGCGGTTCTACGTCCTCTGGGTCGTATATGCATTCGGCTGCTTGGCGGGGTTGATGGCGATCGGGATCACCCAGCCGGTGGGGGAGCAGGTGGCGGGCCTGTCCCCTGATCTCATCGCCGGGGTAGCGCTGCCTCTGTTCGCCCTGTGCAACGCCGTGGGGCGTCCCCTGTTCGGATCGCTCACCGATCGGTTGACCCCCCGGGGCACGGCCCTCCTTTCGTTCGCCCTCATCTTCATCGCGGCCGGGGCGTTCCGCGTGTGGGGGGAGGGGAGCGGCCCCCTGTTCTTCGTCTCGTTCGCTCTCCTCTGGCTCAACCTCGGGGCGTGGCTTGCCATCGCCCCTACCGCCACGGCCACGTTCTTCGGGACGACGCACTACGGGAAGAACTACGGGCTTGTGTTCACCGCGTACGGGGCAGGAGCGATCCTGGGGATGGTCCTCTCCGGCATCCTCCGCGATGCGACCGGAACGTATCTGTCCGTGTTCCCGCCGGTGGTGGCCCTCGCGGGAGCGGGGTTCCTCCTCGCGCTGGTTGGGTTCTCCCCCGCCCGGCGGGAGGGCCGTCGCTGACGGCGGGTCGCCTCAGCCCGCGGTCTGAACCTCACAGGCCGTGATGGTATTCCAGAGGAGCATCGCCACCGTCATCGGTCCCACCCCGCCCGGGACGGGGGTGATCGCCGCGGCCACCCCGAGGAGGGCAGCGAAGTCCGTGTCCCCCACGAGCCGGTACCCGGACTTCGTGTTGGGGTCCGGGACTCGGTTCACCCCCACGTCGATCACGACCGCCCCCTCCCGCACCATGTCCGCCGTGATCGCCCGGGGGGTGCCCATCGCCGCCACGAGGATGTCCGCCTGGCGCGTGAAGTGGGCCAGATCCGGAGTCCCCGTGTGGCACACCGTGATGGTGGCGTTGGCCCGCGCTGCCTTCTGGATGAGGACGGCGAACAGCGACCGCCCGTTGAGGACACTGCGGCCACAGATCACGACGTGCTTCCCTTCCGGGGCGTGGCCGCTGCGGACGAGGAGCTCCTGGACGGCGTGGGGGGTGCAGGGCACCAGATACGGATCGCCCCGCAGGAGGCGGCCGAGGTTCTCCGGATGGAGGCCGTCCACGTCCTTCCGGGGGTGAACCGTAGCGAGGACTCGCTTCTCGTCGATGTGGGAGGGCAAGGGGAGCTGGACGAGGATCCCGTGCACGGACGGGGCGGCGTTGAGGTCGCGGATCTCCGCGCAGAGCCTCGCTTCGCTTGTCTGGATGGGGAAGACGCGCGTCTCGGCCTCGACCCCGAGCTCGCGTGCGGCCCGCTCCTTCTGGCGCACGTACGAGATCGATGCCGGGTCGTCCCCTACACGGAGGAGGACGAGACGGGGCGCCGTCCCTTTCTTCCTGAGGCGTGCCACTCGTTCCCCCAGCTCGCGGTGGACGCTGGCGGCGATTTCCTTTCCCGACAAGACCTTCGTCTCCATATCCCTCCAGCTATAATCCCCTTCTGACCACCGTGCAACAATGCCTTGTCCGTCGCGCCGGGGAGCTCTTCCCCGTAGGAGGGGAAGGGGACCCCTGCTCTCCGCGGGGGGAGCTGACCGAGGGAGGATCCCGATGCCTTACGACCCGATGAAGCACGCGGATTGGCAGATCGCACTTGAGGCCGAGAAGGGGATGCCCTCCCCCGCGGAGTGGCGCGCGCGGCTCGGCCTGGACGAGGACGAAGTCCTCCCCTACGGCCGGATCTGCAAGCTTGACTCCCGCCGGATCCTCGCCCGGCTCGGCGATCGGCCGACGGGGAAGTACATCGAGGTCACGGCCATTACCCCGACCCCGCTCGGGGAAGGGAAGACCACGACGACCCTCGGCCTCATCGAGGGCCTCGCCAAACGCGGCCGGCGGGCGGGGGGAGCACTCCGCCAGCCCTCGGGCGGCCCGTCGATGAACATCAAGGGCACGGCCGCCGGGGGTGGGAACGCCCTCCTCATCCCGATGACGGAGTTCACCCTCGGTCTCACGGGGGACATCGATGCGATCGCGAACGCGCACAACCTAGCCCTGGTCGCCCTCACCGCGCGGCTGCACCACGAGGCGAACTACTCCGATGAGGCCCTCGCCAAGCGGGGCCTCAGGCGGCTCGACATCGACCCCCGGAGGGTGGAGATGAAGTGGGCCCTCGACTTCTGTGCCCAGGCCCTCCGCCAGATCGTGATCGGCCTCGGGGGGAAGGGGAACGGCATCCCCATGGAGTCCGGGTTCCAGATCTCGGTGTCCTCGGAGCTGATGGCGATCCTTGCCGTCGCCCGGGATCTGGGGGACCTGCGGAGGCGGATCGGGGAGATCACCGTGGCCTACGACCGGCGGGGGAACCCCGTCACCTGCGACGACCTCGAGGTGGGGGGGGCGATGACGGCCTGGATGCGGAACACCCTCCACCCAACGTTGTGCTCGACGATCGAGTACCAACCGGTCCTCGTCCACGCCGGTCCGTTCGCGAACATCGCCGTCGGGCAGTCCTCGATCCTCGCCGACCGGCTGGGGCTCAAGCTGTGGGACTACCACGTGACGGAGAGCGGGTTCGGGGCCGACATCGGGTTCGAGAAGTTCTGGAACGTCAAATGCCGCTTGAGCGGTCTCACCCCCGATGCCTCCGTGATCACGGCCACGATCCGGGCGCTGAAGATGCACGGCGGCGGATCGCGCGTCGTTCCGGGTCGCCCGCTGCCCAGGGAGTACGAGAAGGAGAGCCTCGAACTCCTCGAACGGGGGATCGCGAACCTCGTCCACCACATCGGGATCGTGCGCAAGTCCGGGGTTCCGCCGGTGGTGTGCCTGAACCGGTTCTCCACCGACACAGAGGCCGAAGTGGCCCTCGTCCGGCGTCACGTGGAGAAGGCCGGCGCCCGGTTCGCCGTTGGGGAACACTGGCTGCGGGGGGGGGAGGGGGCCCTCGAACTGGCCGACGCCGTGATCGACGCGTGCGAGGAGCGTGGCGAGTTCCGTTTCCTGTACCCGCTGGAACTGCCGCTACGGGAACGGGTGGAGCGGATCGCCTGCGAGGTGTACGGAGCGGACGGGGTCGCGTGGGGGCCGGAGGCGGAGGAGAAGGCGAAGGCGTTTGAGGCCGATCCGCGGTTCCGGGACTACGCGACGATGATGGTCAAGACCCACCTCTCGCTGTCCCATGATCCCGACTGGAAAGGGGTGCCCACGGGTTGGACCCTGCCCATCCGCGACGTACTCCTCTTCTCCGGAGCCCGGTTCCTGTGCCCGGTGGCGGGGGCGATCGCCCTTATGCCAGGGACGGGTTCCGACCCCGCGTTTCGGCGGGTGGACGTGGACGTGAACACGGGCGATGTCCGCGGCCTGTTCTAGCGGCGCGTAGGGGGAGACCACGGGCCATCGGGCATGAACTCTGACGCTACGATCTTCCCCAGCGCGCTCGACGGTAGAACGTTTGGTTGCGGAGGTCCGTGTCTTCTTGCGTGGCCGAAGCCCCGCGGACTGTTTCCCCCGGCTAGGTCGTCGCCACTTGAGCGAGGGGGAGGGTGGCGAGGACCACGCCGTCCTTCGCCCGGTGCTCGATCGCAAACCCTCGGTGCTGGAAGATCGCGATCATCCGCAGGTTGTCCGGGGTCGTCTCCGCCGTCACCATCTGCACGCCCCAGCCCCGGGCGATCTCCAGGCAGTAGTCGGTGAGGAGCCCCCCCAAGCCTTGGTTCTGCCAGGGGTCGGCCACGAACACCGCGTATTCGGCGCTGGTGGGGTCCGGCCCCACGACAAGCCGCCCCACCCCGGCGATCCTCTTCCGCCCGCCCTCCTCCAGCTCGGCCACGATCGCCATCTCCCGGTCGTAGTCGATGAAGCAGAACGGGATCGCCATCTGATGGGTGGACTCCTTGAACAGGTACCGGAACCGGAACCGGATCGATTCCCGCGACGAGACGGCGAGCATCTCGTGCCACATCGGCTCATCCTCGGGGCGGATCGGGCGGAGGGTGACCGCGGTCCCGTTCTTGAGCGGGACGGTGCGGGTGTACCCCTCGGGGTAGGGGCGGATCGCGAGGTGGGCGTAGGGCCGCGGCGGGTTCCGCAGCACCTCCTCGTCCACCACGATCCGCGCATCCACCGCCACCACCTCGTGGGGGGAGGCGACGAGGGGGTTGATGTCCAGCTCCTTGATCTCCGGGTAGTCGGCGATGAGGTAGGAGACGCGCATGATCGTCTCCACGAGGAGGTCGAGGTCCGCGCCGGGGCGGCCGCGGTACCCCTCGATGAGGGGCCAGCTCTGGAGCGACTCCAGCCGCCGCCGCGCCAGGCGCTCGTTCAGGGGGGGGAGGGCGAGGGCTGTGTCCTTGTACACCTCGGCGGCGATGCCTCCCATGCCGACCATGAGCACAGCCCCGAACGTGGGGTCCTTCTTTGCCCCCACGAGGAGCTCGAACCCCCGCGAGGTGTCCACCATCCGCTGGACCGTGATCCCCTCGATCCTCGCCTCGGGCCGCCGCTCGCGCACCGCGTCCATCATCCGCTCGAATGCGGCCCGCACCTCGTTGTCCGAGTGCAGCCCGAGGGCTACGCCCCCGACGTCGGTTTTGTGGGTGATGTCCGGGGATAGGATCTTCAGCACCACCGGGTACCCTTCTTCCCGAGCCGCCGCCACCGCCTCGTCGGCGGTGCGCGCGGTTCGGGGGAGGACCACCGGGATCCCGTACGCGGCCAGGATCTCCTTCGAGTCGGCCTCGGACAGAACCCCCGCCTTCTCGAGGAGGGGCCGAACCCGCTTGCGGATTGTGTCTTGATCGAGGGCCAGCCGCACCGGGATCTCGCGGGGGGTCTCGTACAGCAGCTCCAGGTTCCGCGCGTAGTCGACGAGGTGCATGAACGCCTCCACCGCCTGGTCCGGCGTGGCGTACGTCGGCACCCCGGCCCGGTTGAAGAGCTCGATCCCGTCCCGCATGAGCTTTCCCCCCATCCACGCGGCGAGGACGGGCTTGGCGGACTTGGCCGCGATCGCGGCCACCTCCTGGGCGGTGGTGGTGGGGTCCGTCACCGCCTGGGGGGCGAGGATCGCGATCACCGCATCCACGTTTGGGTCAGCGAGCAGGATCTCCAGCGCCGCCCCGTACCGCTCCGGCGGGGCGTCCCCGAGGACGTCGACCGGGTTTCCGCGCGACCAAAACTTGGGGAGGAGCTCGTTCAGCTTGGTCATCGTCTCCGATGAGAGTGGGGCGAGGGTCCCCCGCCGGGCGATGAGGGCGTCGGTCGCCATCACCCCCGGGCCACCAGCGTTGGTGAGGATCGCGAGCTTCGACCCTGCCGGCGGTCGGATCCGCGCCAGGAGCTCCGCGGAGTCGAACAGGTCCCCGATCTCGTACACGCGGACCATCCCCGCGCGGCGGAACGCGGCGTCGTACACCGCGTCCTCGCCCGCCATCGCCCCGGTATGGGAGCTCGCGGCTTTGGCCGACTCGGCGAACCGGCCTGCCTTGTAGACGAGGAGGGGCTTCGAGCGCGCAAACGCCCGCGACGCGGACATGAACTTCCGCGCCTCGCTCACGGACTCGATGTAGAGGAGGATCGACCGTGTCTTCTCGTCCTCCCCGAAGTAGTCGATGAGGTCGCCGAAGTCCACGTCGAGCATGTTCCCCACGGACACGAAGTGGGAGAACCCGATCCCCTCCACCATCGCCCAGTCGAGGATCGAGGTGCACAGCGCCCCGGACTGGGAGATGAACGCCACGTTTCCGTCCGGGGGGTGCCCCGCGGCGAACGTCGCGTTCATCCCGATCCGGGGGACGATGATCCCGAGGCAATTCGGCCCCACGATCCTCATCCCGTCGAACTCGGCCGCCGCGGCCTTCACCTCGGCCTCCAGGGCGCGGCCCTCGTCCCCGATCTCGCGGAACCCGGCGGAGACGATGACGAGCCCCCGGATCCCCAGGGCCCCGCACTCCCGCACCAGCCCGGGCACGGTGGCCGCAGGCGTGCAGATCACGGCGAGATCCGGCGTCCGGGGCAGGGACCCCACATTGGGGTAGCTCTGGATCCCCTGGACCGACTCCCGCTTCGGGTTCACCGGGTACACGACCCCGTTGAACCCGGCGTTGATCATGTTCCTGAGGACGCTATATCCCACTGTGCCGGGGTTGCTGCTCGCCCCGATCACGGCCACGCGGTGGGGGTTGAAGATCTTATCGAGGTTCCGAATGCTCACTGGCGATACCTCCGCATGGATTATCCCCGATCCGGACCCCGCGCGCAGCGCCCACGTTAGGTGGCGCGACGTGCGCGGTCTCCTGTAGGATGGTCGTCCGATGGCGACGATGGGTGATGCGGACCGGTTCAAGCGGGAAGCGGCGGAAGGGGCGGTGGAGCTCGTCCGATCGGGGATGGTCCTCGGCCTCGGGCATGGCACGACCGCCCGCTTCGCCCTGCTCAAGCTCGCCGAGCTCCTGCGGTCGGGGCTTCTGCGGGACGTGGTGGGGGTGCCCTGCTCGACCCAGGTCGAGGCCGAGGCACGGGAGCTCGGAATCCCCCTCACGACGCTCGACGAGCATCCCGTTCTCGATCTCACGATCGATGGGGCGGACGAGGTCGACCCTACGCTCAACCTCATCAAGGGGGGCGGGGGGGCCCTCTTGCGGGAGAAGATCGTCGCCCAGGCGAGCCGCCGCGAGGTGATCGTCGTCGACGAGGGCAAGCTCTCTCCGGCCCTCGGGACGCGCTGTGCCCTCCCGGTGGAAGTCGTCCCGTTCGGGTGGACGGCGCAGGCCCGGTACCTGGAATCGCTCGGGGCCGAGGTCGCGCTGCGGCGCACCCCCGACGGGAGCCTGTTCCGCACCGACCAGGGGAACTTCGTGCTCGATTGCCGGTTCGGCCCGATCGCCGACCCCCATCGCCTCGCCCGCGAGCTCGACGGGCGGGCGGGGATCGTCGCCCACGGCCTGTTCCTCGGGCTGGCGACGGACCTGTTCGTCGCGGGGCCATCCGGGGTCCGCCACCGGCAGCGGGGCCGTCCGTCGGTGGTGTGACGGAGGCCGGATTTCGGCTACGCTTCGCCCATGGTCAGGATCTTCGCCCGCATCGACGACGCGGCGGCCGAGCTCCGGGAGCTCGAGGGGCAGCTCTCCCAACCGGGGGTGGTCGCTCGCCCCGACTTCGCTGACCTCTCCCGCCGCTATGCACGCCTGCGCGAGCTCGTCGCCAAGGGGGAGGAGCTCCGGCGGCTCTGCGTCGCCATTGGCGAGGAGAAGGATCTCCTGCGGGAAGAGGTGGACGACGAGCTGCGCGGCGCCCTGCGGGAGGAGATCGAGCGCGACGAGGCGCGGGCCGAGGTTCTGCGTCAGGAGATCCTGCGCATGCTCCTCCCCGAGGACCCGGCCGACCGCAAGAACGCGATCGTGGAGATCCGGGCCGGGGCGGGAGGGGAGGAGGCGGCCCTGTTTGCAGCCGAGCTCTTCCGCATGTACACCCGGTACGCCGAGCGCCGCGGGTTCACTGTGCGGGTGATGGACACCCATCCCACGCCCCTCGGGGGCG
The DNA here is from genome assembly GCA_014360985.1 of Candidatus Bipolaricaulota bacterium. GTDB lineage: Bacteria > Bipolaricaulota > Bipolaricaulia > Bipolaricaulales > Bipolaricaulaceae > Bipolaricaulis. Next base: position 14,958 of record JACIWK010000001.1, on the reverse strand, counting down.
TGAAGCAGGTCGTGTTCGCGGTCGAGGGGGAGGGGGCGTACGGGAGGCTCCGCTACGAATCGGGAGTCCACCGCGTGCAGCGCGTCCCGGAGACGGAGGCGAGCGGCCGCATCCACACCTCCACCGCCACCGTGGCCGTCCTCCCTGAGGCGGAGGAGGTCGAAGTCGAGATCCGCCCCGACGACCTCAGGATGGACACGTTCCGCGCCAGCGGCCCCGGCGGCCAGCACATGCAGAAGAACGAGACCGCGGTCCGGATCACCCATATCCCGACCGGGATCGTCGTCGCGTGCCAGGACGAACGAAGCCAGCACCGCAACCGGGAGCTCGCCCTGCGGGTCCTCCGCGCCAAGCTGTGGGAGATCCAGCAGAGCGAGCAGGAGCGGATGCTGCGCGAGACGCGGCGGAGACAGATCGGGACCGGCGATCGCTCGGAGAAGATCCGCACCTACAACTTCCCCCAGATGCGGGTCACCGACCACCGCATCGGCCTCACCGTGCACCGCCTGGCCGAGATCCTGGACGGCGACCTCGATCCGCTGATCGACCCCATCCTCAGCGCCGAACTGGAGGAGACCCTCGCCGGCTAGCGGAAGCGTTTCATCGCCTCGCGCGCGCGCCGTTCGTCCTCTTCTTGGATGATCTTCCGCCGCTTGTCGACCTTCGTCTGGCCGCGGGCGAGGCCGAGCTCGACCTTGGCGTAGCCGCGGTCGTTGAAGTAAAGCGACATCGGGACGAGGGTGTACCCCGCGCGGCCGACCTGGCCGATGAGCCGGGCGATCTCTCGCTTGTGGAGAAGGAGCTTCCGCGGGCGCTCGGGGTCGTGGCCGCGTCCCCCGCTCGGGCCGTAGGGGGCGATGTGCGCGCCCACGAGCCACACCTCGCCGTCCTTCACCCGCGCGTAGGCCTCATCGAGCGAAGCCCGATGGGCGCGGAGGGACTTGACCTCCGAGCCGAGGAGGGCGATCCCCGCCTCGAAGGTCTCCTCCACCGCGTAGTCGCGACGGGCGCGGCGGTTGCGCGCCACCAGTTGGCGAGCCATGGCATGCCGAGGCTACCGCCCCCGGGCAGGTGGTGCCACCTTCCCCCGCGGGGCCGGTCGGGGTCGAATGTAACACCGGCCATGGTCTCCCTCTGGCGACCCTGCTATAATGCTCCCCGATCTACGAGAGGAGGAGGCCAGGAATGAGGGAAGCTGAAGTGAGAGCACTGCTTCTCGACCCCACGACGAAGACGCCGGTCCTGCTCCTCAAGGACCGCCATTCTACGAAGGCGATGCCCATCTGGATTGGGGAGCAGGAGGCGATGTCCATCGCGATCGAGCTCCAGGGCCAGCGGTTCCCCCGCCCGTTGTCCCACGATCTGATGAAGGAGATCCTGAACACGCTGGGGGGGAACCTCGAGCGGGCGGTGATCACGTCGGTCAAGGAGAGCACCTACTACGCGAGCCTCGTCGTGCGGGACGCGGCGGGGGCGACGCGGGACATCGATGCCCGCCCCTCCGACGCGGTGGCCCTCGCCCTCCGCACTCAGGCCCCGATCTACATCGAGGAAGCGGTGTTCGAGAAGTCAGCGATCGAGTCCCCGTTCGTGGAGGAAGAGCAGTTCGAGGAGTTCGTGGAGAAGGAGCTCAACCTCGGCGAGTTCCGCCGGCTCGCCTCGGCGGGGGAGGCCTAGCCCGGCGGGGTGGGCGCCAGCCAGCGGCTGGGCGGGGGATCGAGCAGAAACACGTCCCTCAGCTCGAGCCGTGTGTTCACCGCCAAGTGGCGCACCTCGATCTCGATGGAGGGGGAGGCCGCCGGATCTTGGTACAGGGTTACCTCCCGCGGAAGCTGGGTGGAGGGATCCACCTGGAGCATGATCCGCGGGAACCTCCCGGGAAGGTTCGTGATGTCGAACTCGTCGCTTGGGGGGCCGGCGGCGTTGCCGGTGGGGGCGGGGACGTAGGTGACGTGGATCTGGTTGCGGCGGAGCCCCTCCCAGACCTCGGAGGGGGACGGGAGGGGCAGCAGGTCGGTCAGCTCATCGGACGTGATCCGGATCTCGATCCCGAGGTCGAGTGCTGGCCGGTGGTGCACGAACAGCCATTCCTCGTCGACAGGGCGCAACGCGAACGACTCGCCGGCGAGGGTCCCGGGGGCGAGGACGTCCAGCCGCAGGTTGGCCGGGGCGAGGAACAGGAGGCGGCCCAGGATCTCCCCCTCTGCGCCGCGCACCGCGACCTGGGCCACGAAGTCGTGGATCCCCCCCCACGTGTTGAGGACGACAAGGAGCCTCTCCACGACGCGGGCCGGGGAGGAAGGATCGAACCACGATGCGACGATAGGGGCAAGGGCGAGGACCCCTGCCAGGAGCACGATCCCTCCCACCACCCACCAGTTCATACCCCGATCTTACCCCGCCTCCTTGCCCGGCTCGCACCCCGCACCTAGAATGGCCGCCGGTGAGGGCGATGGAACTACGTACGATTCGTGATCTTGCACCTCGTGGGAAGAAGGTTCTCCTGCGAGCTGACCTCAACGTACCCCTCTCCGCGGGGCGGGTGGCCGACGACGGCCGGATCCGGGCGGTGGTCCCCACGCTGCGCTGGCTGGCGGAGCGAGGAGCGCGGGTCGCCGTCCTCTCCCACCTCGGTCGCCCGGATGGGAAGGTGGTGGAAGGGCTGCGCATGGCGCCGGTGGCGGCGCGGCTGGGGGAGCTCCTTGGATTCGAGGTGCGTGCCCTCCGCAACTGTGTGGGCCCAGACGTGGAAGGGGAGGTGGGTGGGCTTCCCCCGGGGGGGCTCGTCGTGCTGGAGAACGTGCGGTTCCACCCTGAAGAAGAGAAGAACGATCCAGATTTCGCGCGGGCGCTCGCCTCCCCGTTCGAGGCCTTCGTGAACGAGGCGTTCGCCACCGCCCATCGCGCCCATGCGTCCACGGTCGGGGTGGCCCGGTCCCTCCCCGCGTACGCCGGGTTCCTCATGGAGCGAGAGGTTGAGGTCCTGTCGAGCGTTCGCGATGATCCGCGCCGCCCCTATTACGTGCTTGTCGGGGGAAAGAAGGCCAAGGACAAGCTCGGCGTCCTCACCGACCTCCTGGATCGCGTGGACGGGTTCCTCATCGGGGGAGGGGTGGCGTTCACCTTCCTCGCCGCGCAGGGGCATGGGGTGGGGAAGTCGGTGGTGGATCCCGCCCTCGTGGAGACGATCCGCGACCTCATCCGCCGGGCCGAGGAGAGGGGGACGCCGCTCCACCTCCCCCAGGACGTGGTGGTGGCTCGGGAGCTCGCCCTCGGGGCGGAGACGCGGGTCGTCCCCGCCGACGCGATCCCCGAGGGGTGGATGGGCCTCGACATCGGACCGGCCACCGTGCAGCAGTTCGCGGAGGTCGTGGCCGGCGCGGGGACGGTCGTGTGGACGGGGCCGCTGGGGGCGTTCGAGCACCCGCCGTTCGAGGCGGGGACCCGCGGTGTGGCCGAGGCCCTCGTCGCGTCGCCGGCGTTCACCGTGGTCGGGGGCGGGGAGACCGGGGAGGCGGTGGAGAAGCTCGGCCTTGCTGACCGGTTTGGGTACGTGTCGACCGGGGGAGGGGCGACCCTCGACCTCCTGCGCGGGAGGTCCATGCCGGCCCTGGAGCCCCTCCGGGTGAGCTGAGGGGGCCGTCCGCCCCTCAAGCGGTTGACCGGCCGCCCGCGGTGGAGGTAAGATCGGGTGGGCGTTCTTCGCCCCGGTCAAGGCGGGCGTAGCTCAGTTGGTAGAGCGGCAGCTTCCCAAGCTGCAGGTCACGGGTTCGATCCCCGTTGCCCGCTCCAGCGAAGGCGGCTTCGGGTGCGTGCTCAGGATACGGATCTGTGACTCATCGCTTAGTTTCCTGGAGGTGGGGTGTTGCCGGGCGGGTTTGAGCTCTCTCTTGATCTCCTTGCTCAGAAGGCCCGCGACTGCCGGCGGTGCCCCCTCGCCGACGGCCGGCGGACGGTCGTGTTCGGGGAGGGGAACCCCCACGCGTCGCTCCTGTTCGTGGGGGAGGGTCCGGGGGAGGTCGAGGACGAGACCGGTCGCCCGTTCGTCGGGCCCGCTGGCCAGCTCCTCACCCAGATCCTGGCCTCGGTGAGGATCGGGCGGGATGAGGTGTACATCGCGAACATCGTGAAGTGCCGTCCGCCGGGGAACCGGGTCCCGACGCGACCCGAGATGGAGGCATGCTGGGACTGGCTTGCCGCCCAGATCGCCCTCATCCGGCCCCGGGTCATCGTCACCCTCGGGAACACCCCCACCCACTGGTTCCTCGGCACCTCGGAGGGGATCACGCAACTGCGGGGGAGGTTCCACCGCTGGCGGGGGGGGATCGAGGTGTTCCCGATGTACCACCCCAGCTACCTCCTGCGGAACGCGAGCAAGGCCAAGGGGAGCCCCAAACACCAGACATGGCTCGATATCCAGACGGTGAAGGAACGGATCTCGCTTCTCTGCCCGACCCCGGGAGCCTGACCCCGGCGCAGCGGGCGGACCTCGTGCAACGGGCCCTCGGCCGGGCCGAGGAGCTGCGCCGCGCGGGGCGCCATGAGGAGGGGATCAACCTCCTCGTGGATGCCCTCCGCTACGGGGAGGCGAAGGCCGAAGTCCTGTTCCGGCTGGGGAACCTGTACTTCGACCGCGGGGACCTGGCGCGGGCCGAGCACGCCTACCGTCGGGCCACAGAGGAGGATCCGCGTCATCCCTCCGCTCACCACAACCTGGGGGTCGTGTACCGGCGGCAAGGGAAGATCGCTCAGTCGGTGCGCATGCTCAAGAAGGCGCAGCGGCTGGACCTGCGCTACCCGCGGCGGGTGGACCTCTCCCCCGAGGAGAAACGGGTCGCGCAGCGGTGGGCGCGGAGGGCGCTCGTCGTTCCCCTCCTCGTCGTGGGCCTGGTCGTGCTCGTCGTGTGGCTCGTCGGGCGGCTGGCGTAGCCCTCCCCACCTCCGGGGTCAGATCTTTACATTTTGCCTGCCAAGGCAGCCCGGCTGGGAACCCCGAGGTCTGCCGACCCTCGGAGTCCGGGCCTGCAAGCGCCCGCCCACGCCATCTGGCGTCGCCGAGTGGCCCTCGGCAGCCGTCTTCCGTTCACCGACCTCGTTCGTGCCGACCGCGGGTTGCTCCGGTCCTGTGGGGAAAACCGAGGCCAGACCACGCAGCCGACCGTGCCGCGGCGCGATCGGCGACCGGCTTCCGGTGGGCGGGCTCACAGAACCTTTTTCCGTTACAGCATCGTGGCGTTGCATGCCTGGATTGGCGGCGCGCGGGCGAGACGGCCACGGGAGGGCAGGCCACCGGGTGCAGACACTAAAAATAAAGACTTGACCCCGCGGTGCCCGCGGTGGATCCGTCACCGCGCGATGTACCGGTCGTAGAGGGTTTGGGCCCGGTCGGGGTCCGAGACGCCCTTCACCAGCGCTCGCCCATCGGGAAACACGGTGAGCTGAGCGTCCTCGATGGAAACGACCAGCACCCTGCCCTGCACCCGCGCCTTCGCCAAGGGGGCGAGGCGGGCCGCGAGCCCGTCGAGATCGAGGTTACCGCGGGTTCGGGGGAGGACCTGGACGCCGTCCCCACAGAGGACGGAGGTGCGGGACGGCCGGGCGAGGAACTCGAACCGACGCTTCCCGCAGCATGGGCAGTCCACGGCCCGCTCGACGCGCGTCGTCTCCGCCCGACCAGCCCACAGGTCGAGGCGGACGAGCCGCCCCCCCACGAGGTCCGGGCTCCGGGTGAGGAGCTGGATCGCCGTCGTGGCCTGAACCGCGGCGAGGGCCGCCGGCACGGGACCGAGGATCCCCGCCTCAGCGCAGGTCGGGATCGCCCCGGGAGGGGGAGGGTCAGGGAACAAGCACCTCAGGCACGGTCCCCGCTCGGGGAGGATCGGCATCGTCACCCCGTGGGTGGCGAGGACAGCGGTGTACACCCACGGGACCCCGTGCTTCACGCACGCGTCATTGATCAGATACCGGGCCTCGAGGTTGTCGAGGCCGTCGAGGACCACATCCGTGTTCGGCACGAGCGTTTCGGCGAGGTGGGGGTCGAGATGGGCGACGACGGGCGTGATCGCGGCGTGGGGGGCGATCCGGCGCAGGGCGTCCGCGGCCGCCTCGGCCTTGGGCCGTCCCACGTCGTCGGGGGTGAACAGGGCCACCCGGTGGAGGTTCGTCTCCTCGACGAGGTCACGGTCGACGAGGGTTAGATTCTCCACCCCCGCGCGGAGGAGGAGCTCCGCGGTGTGCGTCCCCAGCGCTCCGCAGCCCACCACGAGGGCGCGGGATGCCCCGAGCGTACGTTGCCCTTCCCTCCCCAGTACGGGAAGGACCACCTGGCGTGCGAACTGTGATGTCGTCACGCCCCGATTGTTTCGCCCTCGCGCCCCCCGGGCAACCCAAGCGGTGGCCGCTCCCTCTCCTCCGTCCCGTGCCATTCCCCCGTCGTGGGAACCCGACCGGCCCGCGTGCTGTATATTGACCAGACGAAGGGGGGATGTGCATGCTGGAACGGATGGTCGTGCTGGGGCTGATACTGTGGGTGGGAACCGCGCTCGCGGAGACGCCCACCTACCTCTATGGCGAGATCGCGACACCTCCGGGAGCGGTGGACGGACTGGCCGCTCGGGCGGAGGATCTTGGGATCCCGACCGCAACGTTTGAAGCGGACGGACTCGTGGTGCGCGGCGCAGAAGACGAAGGGGAACTCCTCGGGGGACGCGTCTACCTGTACCTGGACGGCGCTCAGTTCCTCGTGGGGATGGAGGTGGGGATCGAGCGGGCGATCCTGCGCGGGGATCGCGATCGCGCCGAGCTCGTCGTGTGGACGGGCGGCGACGTCGTGGTCCCGCCCCGAGAGGAATTCCTTGCCCTCCTCCGCGAGCTTGGGCTCCTCGAGACGGGGTGTTCGATCACCCTCGCCGTGCGGGAGCTCCCGCTCAAGCTTCCGCGGGTCCCGGAGGGGATGAACCTCGATCCGACCCTGTGGGCGCTCATCGGGCACCCCGACTGGTTCGGGGCGGCGCGCGACTACGGGCTGGAGCGGGTTGGGCTCCGGGTGCGGGTGGTGGCCGAGGCGAGCGGGGCGCTCGCCGAGGACCTCGAGCCCTACGTCCTGAGCTCGTCGGCGGGGTTGATGGATCTCCTCATCCCGATCGGCCTCCTCCCCGTCCTGGCCGCTGACCCCGCGGTGCGGACCGTCCGCCCGCCGTACGTGCCCCATCCTGCTGGAGGTTGATGATGGCGAAGCGCAATTTGCGGAGCATGGTGTGGCTGCTTGCGGCGGTTGGGGGCCTTGCCGTGGGGACGGCGGGCCTCACCCAGGTCGAGATCGTGGCCCTCGACGTCGACCGGCCGAACTGGGAGGCGGTGGGAGCGGCCGCCGCGCAGGCCGGTCTGTCGGGGACGGCGAAGTTCTACAACGAGGCCGCCCTCTACAACCAGGTCTACATCCAGGCCGGAATCGGGCTCGCCCGGTTCGATGTGGCGGAGTTCCTCGTGGGGTGGGTCCCCTCGGTGGCGGGCCGGTTCCTCGACCTGTCCCCGTACGCCCGCCAGCTTGAAGGAGCGGGGCTCGAGCTCTACCGCTACCGCGGGAGCGCGATCGGGGTCGTTCTACCGTGGCGGGAAGGGGCCCTGGCCGGGATCCTCTCCCGCTCGACGCGGATCCAGGAGGCGGTGCGGCTCCTCACCTACCTCGGCGCGGGAGGCGCGGTGGCGCCGGAGGCGAAGGGGCGGGGCATCCCCCTCACGATCGGGCCCGTCACGATCACGAAGACCGAGAAAAGGAACCCTCACGTGGACGGCGCCCTGGAGACGTTCGTCGCCGCGGCACGCCAGGTCGTGTCCACGGGCGTCCTCACCGCGCTGTCCCACCTCCCGGTTCAGGCCCAGGATGCCCTGGCGAAGGTGGCGGGGATGCTCGGAATCCCGCTCACCGCCGGAGGCGAGGTGACCCTCGTCGTCGAGTCGAAGGGCGGGGTGGCCCCGCTCGGGGTTGCTGTGGAAGCGACCACTTCGCCGCTTGGGTTATCGAAGGTCACGGTTCCGCTCGGCCAGCTGGAGAGCTTCCTCGCCCAGGTCGGGCCAGGGGTCTACGTGCGGCTTCCCTATACCCCGCACGAGATGGCCGTCACCTCCGAGGGTGCCGCCCTGGTGGGTGCGGCCGCGTTTCACGCCGCGGGGATCCGCGGTTCGGGCGTGAAGATCGCGGTGATCGACCTCGGGTTCAACGGCCTCTCCACCGCCCAAGCGCAAGGCGATCTTCCGTACAGCGTGATCACCCGTGACTTCACGGGCACCGGGATCGCGTCGGGGGTTTCCCACGGCACGGCCGTGGCCCAGATCGTGTACGACGTGGCCCCCGATGCCCAGCTCTACCTGATCAAGATCGCGAACGAAGTGGACCTCGACAACGCCGTGACGTACTGCATCTCCGAGGGCGTGCACATCATCAACCACAGCTTGGGCTGGTTCAACACGAACTTCTACGATGGAACGGGGACGATCGCCGAGATCGCCCGCCGGGCGACCCAGGCGGGGATCCTGTGGGTCCAGGCGGCGGGGAACTCCGGCCAGAAGCACTACGGGGCCACATGGACCGACGGAAACTCCGACGGCTGGCACGACACGGACGTCACGTTCACCGCCACCGCGGGCCAGCAGATCGTCCTCTACCTGACGTGGGACGCCTGGCCGGCCACCGCCGACGACTACGACCTCTACCTGTACGGTCCGACCGGAACGCTGGTCGCGAGCTCCACCGCTACCCAGGCCGGCACCGAGCAGCCGGTCGAGCGCGTATCCACAACCGCTTCCACGTCTGGCACCTACCGGGTGCGGATCCAGCGAGCGGATGGGGTGGCGCGTCGGCTGTCGCTCTTCTCGATTGTCCAGGAGCTGAGCCCGGCCGTGTCCGCGTCGAGCATCCCCGCGCCGGGGAACGCGGCCGAAGTGCTCACCGTGGGCGCGATCGACTGGCCGAGCTACACCACCGGCCCGATTGCTCCCTACTCCTCCCGGGGGCCCACGACGGACGGGCGGTCCAAGCCCGACCTCGCTGCGCCGGCCAACGTGACGACCGGGGTGAGCTTCTACAACCCGTTCCCCGGCACGTCGGCCGCGGCGCCGCACGCGGCGGGGGTGGCCGCTCTGCTCAAGGCGGAGAACGCGGCTCTGACCCGAGCGACCCTCACGAGCCGCATCCTGTCGTTCTGCGTGGCGATGGGGGATCCGTACGCGTTCGGGGCAGGGCGGCTCGTGGCCTCACCCCAACCGGCGGCCCAGCCGGACCTCGTGGTGACGAACATCACCTACACCCCGACGAACCCCACCGTGGGCTCGACGGTGAGCTTCACGGTGACGGTGCGGAACGGGGGGACGGCTTCGGCGGGATCGTTCGTGGTCCGGGTCCAGGGGGTGGGTCCGTCCCAGGACCGGACGGTCAGCTCCCTGGCCGCTGGGTCGCAGACGAACCTCTCGTTCAGCCTGCCCCTCACGACCTCGCCCGAGACGTTCACCGCTACGGCCGACGTCCACAACCAGGTTGCGGAATCCGACGAGACGAACAACACCGGGCAGGTCACCGTGGTCGGTCAGGTTCCTCCGCCGCAGGCCCAGCTCACCACGGACAAGGCGAGCTACATCGTAGGTGAAACGGTTGGCATCACGTTACAGAACACGGGGGGCGTGACGATCGAGCTTTCCAACACCGCCCCGTGGGTCATCCGGAACTCCGGCGGGCAGGTGGTGTTCACGCCGTTCGCGGCGATGGTTCTCACGACCGTCGCCCCGGGGGCATCTCGTTCCTGGACGTGGGATCAGCGCGATAGCTTCGGATCCCAGGTCCCACCGGGGTCCTACACCGTCGAGCTTCAGACCCAGAACGTAGGGACGCTCTCGACCTCGTTCACGGTCCAGGCCCCGGCGCTCCCCGATCTCGTGATCCAGTCGTTCACCCACTCCCCGACGAACCCGAACCTGGGCCAGACGATCACGTTCACCGTGATCGTGCGGAACCAGGGTACCGCCTCGGCGGCCTCGTCGGTGGTGCGGGTCCAGGGATCCGGCTTGCCGTCGGATCAGAGCGTGCCGTCGTTGGCGGCGGGGGCGTCCGTGACGCGGACGTTCAGCCTGCCGCTCACCACCTCGCCCGAGACGTTCACCGCGACCGCCGACTTCTACAACCAGGTCGCGGAGAGCGACGAGGGGAACAACACCCGCCAGGTCACGGTCACCGCGCCGGCGCAGCCCGACCTGGTGGTCACGAACATCGTGTGGACCCCGGCGAACCCCACGGTGGGAGCAACGGTGAGCTTCACCGTCACCGTGCGCAACCAAGGGACGGCCTCTGCCGGGTCGTTCGTGGTGCGGCTCCAGGGCGTCGGTCCGTCCCAGGATCGAACCGTGGGGTCCCTGGCCGCGGGCGGGCAGACGAACCTCTCGTTCAGCCTGCCCTTGACCACGTCGCCCGAGACGTTCACGGCCACGGCGGACGTGTTCAACCAGGTCGCGGAAAGCGACGAGACGAACAACACCCGCCAGGCCCAGGTGATCGGCGCCGTGGCGCCGCTCGCGTTCGCCGTGGCCACCGACAAGTCGGTCTACACCGTGGGCGAGGCGGTGCGGGTCACGGTAACCCTGTCTCGGGCGAGCTACCTGTACCTCGTCGAGCTCGACGCGGCCGGCCGGGCGATCCTCATCTTCCCGAACTGGCGGGACACGAACCTCCAGGTTCCGGCGGGCACGACCCAGTTCCCGCGCTCGACCACTTACTCCTATATCACCTCCGAACCGGTGGGAAGCGAGCAGATCGTGGGGTTCGCCGCCGACCGGGCGATCCCGCTCTTCCCCACCTCGTTCGGGACTGGGTTCCCGATCCTGTCGACGAACGGGGCGCTCTTCCTGTCCCAGGTGCGGTCGTGGCTCAGCTCGAACGTGCCGAGTGGGGCGTGGGCCGAGGCCAGCGCCCCGTTCACGATCGTGCTGCCCACGAACCAGCCACCGACGGCGTCGTTCACCTTCTCCCCGGCGAATCCTCTCGTGAACCAGTGGATCACGTTCGACGGGCGCGGATCCAGCGACCCCGACGGCACGATCACCGCGTGGGCGTGGAACTTCGGCGACGGGGCGACCGGAAGTGGGTCCCAGATCCAGAAGCGGTACAGCGCGGCGGGCACCTACACCGTGACCCTCACCGTGACCGACAACCGGGGGGCGACGGCCACCACCACCCGCACGGTGGTCGTGGGCACGCCCAACCAACCGCCCGTGGCCAGCTTCACGTTCACCCCGACGAATCCCGATCCAGGGCAGAACGTCACGTTCAACGCGGCGGGATCCTCCGATCCTGACGGGACAATCGTGAGCTACGCCTGGAGCTTCGGCGACGGAACCACGTCGACCGTGACGACGGCCAACGTGACCAAGGCCTACGCGTCGGCGGGTCTGTACACCGTGACCCTCACCGTGACCGACAACCAGAGCGCCACGGGGACGACCACACGGACGATTCAGGTCGGTCCTCCGCCCTCGACCCTCCCCGGGATGCCAACGATCGACAAGCCGGGGATCTACGTGTGGGGCGACCCCGACGATCACTGGCACATCACCGTGGCTGGCGATCCGAGCTGGCCCGCGCTGCGCAAGTTCCAGGTTGTCCTCACCACAGCCACGCGCGGGCAGTTCAGGAACTTCGTGTTGACACCCGCCGGTTCGCCCCCGGCGCCTGGGCAACAGGTGACGTGGGAGGGGACCGTGGGGCTGGGGTGGGTCGACCTCCGGTTCGACCTGAGCGGTGCCACCACCATCGTGATGAAGGCGTACCTCGATACCGATGGGGACGGCGTGCTTGCCCCGGCCCGGGCTGAGGACGCGGCCCACCTCGTGTTCCTGAGGTCGTGCAAGGTGAACCCCCCTGGAGTTCCGGTCACGCTCTCTGTGGTCGCGAACCTGGGGAAGCTCGTCCCCAGCCAGAACTTCTTCGTCTCGTTCGTGAGAACGAGAGACGATGTGATCGGCTCCTACATTGAGGACCTAGAGCGCGAGGCAGGCTGTCGCTGACCACATGACGTGCCGAGGTGGCGGGGGAGACCTGGCCCAGGGGCTCCCCCGCGTCGGTCGGCATGTGAGGCCTGCTCAGTGAGTTTGACCCGTGGCCAATATCATCGGCGGCACAACTCCACAATAAGCGGGACGGCAGGTTCGCTTTGACTGAGCCCGTGGTCACGGCGAACTGGGGGGTGACCTCGGTGTCGGAGTGAGGTGGACCAACCCATGGCGATCCCCACCACCTATCCGCGGCTGTGGATCACCGGCCCGGCACACTGTGCCCGGTGTCGTAGGTGGAGACTTCGATCTGCAGGAGGCTCGCGCCAGACAGGAGGCGCTATCCCCCGTCATTGCCCGACGAAAGTGGCGTCCCGCGGATCGTGAGCGACCCCATCCACTGGTGGATCGTGTGGCAGTGGCGCGGTCCCACCCAGGCTTCATGAATCCGTTTTGTAGCTCGTCCCGTCCGAGGGGTGGCCCGAACCCAGATCCTCGGTTTGCCACCCGATTGAATGTATCTGGGTGCCTCACTCTGGAGAAACAGACGGGCCTCGGGGGAGACCCGAGGCCCGGAGGCATTACGCTGTACGCTCAGGCTTGACTAGAACGTGAACTTCCAGCCAATGTCGAGCGTGGGGGTGACAGTGCCCGGCGTGAGGGGCAGCACCCAGCTGAGGGTAACGCTGAGGTTGGACATGACCGGGATCGACGCACTCCCGCGCAGCGAGGAGAGGTCGAACAGACCGCTGGAGATGCCGTATTTGAACCACGCCGTCATGGTCACAGTGTACGTGCCGCCGCAGCAGCCAGCGCCGCAGAACTTGAGCGTGATGTACTCGTTCCCGTAGTAGTAGAACGGCAAGTACCAGCTCGGGTAGTCGCAGTCCACGTAGTCAGGCGCGGTGAGGAGCGTACCGATCTCCAGGCTGTTGCAGTCGCCGAGCGAGCAGGCGATCTTGTACCCGTAGATCGTGATCCCGGAGAACGAGAACGTCTCCCAGCCAACCACGTCGGCCCAGATCGTCACGCAGGCCTGTCCGAACCCGGCGAACTTCGGGGTCAGGCTGACTTCCTTGTAGTCGACGCCGAACTCCACGTTCAAGTCGAACGTGATCCCGCAGCAGAAGTCGAAGAAGTTGATGAGATCAAACGACACGTACTCGAACCCGGCCTTGGTGAAGTAGAGCTCCATGTCGTACGTGATCCCACAGCACAGACCGACGCCGGTCATGGTCAGAGTGAAGTCCCCGAACATGATCCCGGTGCAGCAGTCCTCGAACGTGACCTCGAGCTCAACTGGGGGAACGCCGACCGTGAACGTGTACAGCATGTGGGAGCCCGTCTGCTCGCAGGGCCACGGGCACTCGTACGGATAGGCCCAGTGCTCCACCTTGAGGCCGATGGCGAGGCCGGCGAAGTCGAGCACCGTGGACGCGTAGGCGGACTTGTACTCCGGTGGAACGACAACGTACGGTGTCGAAACGTCATGGCCACCCACGCACTCCCAACAGACGATCCTCTGCTTTCCGGCGTTGAACGCCATGCCCGCGTCAATGGTCAACGGCCCGAACGCGCCCTTGATCCCGAACGCCTGCTCGACGAACCCGAACTCGACCACGTAGTCACCTAAGTCGGAGTTGTCGATGACATCGCCGAACGTGCTCTTGCTGGTGATCTCCCACCCGTTAATCGATGTCTTCAGGTTGAGGACCGAGGACCGGGCCGCCGGGGCCCCGGTGCCGAGCACGCGGAACGTGAACGACCAGTCACCCGAGATGTTCGTCAGCTGGGAGAAGCCAATCACTCCCAGCGTACACAACGCTACTGCAATCGCGAGAGCCCGCTTCATGGATCCATCCTCCTTTTCACACATGTCCATACTGCTTCGTCTTTCCCTACATTCGGGATCCCGAAATCCCACAACCTCTACTGTCTCTTCACTCAGTCCACCACCTCCCCTCGCGAGTGGATACGCGGCCTATCGTAGCGACCCAGCCGTCCCCTGTCAAGACCCCGGAGGTGATGGCGCCCACCTTGGTTTCCCCTACATGGGCGGTGGAGAGGCCGGGAGAGCGGACGGAGCTTCCCCGCCCGCTACCATGGCCTTGCCATGACGGTCTCCGAACAGGTAGAGACGGCCCTCCAGGACATCGTGGCCCCGGAGTTGAACGGCATCAAGGCGGAAATCCGACGGCTCGACGAGAAGATCGGCAGCCTGAGAAACGAGCTTCTCGCCGAGATCAGACGGGTGGATACCCGCGTCGAGTCTTTTCACCACGAGGTGGCTGTGGCCCTTGAGATCCGCGAGCGCTCTGGGTCAGGTCTTTACATTTAAGGTGGTGCTGCGCGTGTGACCCTAGGAACCCAAAAGGTAAAGACCTGAACATCCCGCTAGGTTTTTCAACCACGACTGGGGTCCTTCCGTAGCTCGTAGTCCCGATCCTCTCGGAACATCGCCCACATCACCCGCACGAGGTGCCTCCCCAGCGCCCGCACCGCCTGGTTGTGCTTCTTCCCTTCCGCCCTCTTCTTCTCGTAGTACGCCCGCGACTGCGGCACCTTGGCCATGTGCCGGGCCACCGCCGTCATCATCGCCCCCTTCGCCCGCCGGTTCACCTGCCGCGGCCGCTTGCTCCCCTTGGACTCCCCGGACTGGTGGTCCAACGGACACATCCCCAGGTACAGGGCCAGGCTCCGTTCCGAGCCGAACCGCTCCATCGTCCCGATCTCGCCGGCTAGCTCTCCACTCGAGATCGCACCGAACCCAGGGATCGAGTCGATCCGCTGCGCCAGAGGAGAGCTCGCCACCAGCCCTTCGATCGCCTCCTCCAGCTTGGCGACCTCCCCCAGCACCTCCAGAAGCCGTCGCGCATCGGCCACGATCATCGGCCCCACGTACTCCACCTCTTCCGAGAACCGTGC